>NZ_CP044399.1:2029012-2705350 GCF_008931805.1 Moritella marina ATCC 15381
ACGCTTATCTTTTGGAAACATTGCTTCCGTTGCTAGCTTAGCCGGTTTAATGCCACGAATTGGGGTATCCAAACGAACAAGTGCGAAATCATATATGTCGTCTTTAAACTCATATTCCCCGTACTCACCGTTAGGATCGGTTGATGCAGAAACGGACTTAACCGTGGTGTATTCGCCATTTTCATCTTTTTCAAACGAAGTACAGGTCACCGTATTACGATATGATTGTGATTTAGAACCGGATACGTGATTTGCAGTGACCACCCAGAACGGATCGATTAGCGTCGCAGAACCCGCATTCATATGACATGCAAAATCAAACTTGCTCTGTAATGCAAAAGTCTTATGTTGAGATACTGAGCGGTCATAACGCGCAAGCCCGGCATTCGCCGTCATCGAAATAGACGCTAGAACAGCTGTAGCAATAAGTAACTTTTTCATTATTTAACCTCACTTAAATTGATTGCTTCTAAGCTGTGATAACCTTCTGACTGCGAGAAATCCCACTGACGAGCAACACGTTTATAAGTCACAGTTAATTCATCATCAATCGAGGTAGTGTTAAATACAATACTGTTTTGAACCCCTGTCATGTGCGTTGTAATGTCATTTTTAATGGTCACGCAGTGCTGTTTAATACAAGCCGTTACATCCGACGAAGACAGCCAGTTGTGCGTATAAAGATCAAGTTTATAACGACCGATGCCCTCGGCTTTGACGTTAAAGCTAAAGCCACCATCATTCAGCACCATGGCATGATTAAATTGCTCAGCATAGTCGGCATAACTACCACCATCCCAGCTATAACGATTAGCGTGGACAGGTTCACTCCCTGGCATATGCTTAATAGCGCCAATGTTATCGCGATTCTGTTTTTCAACAAATGTATCGACATCATAGAAAAACTGCCAATCAAGTCCCAACTGGACTTAATGAGCATCCAATATAGAGAATTATCATTGATACAGTCTTAATATAAACTGTGTTCATGAATATAAAAACAGCCCCATTTAACAAAATCCCACTTGCCTTAGCCATGATGATTATTGCTACAGGACAAGTTGGTGTCAGCATTTACCTGCCTTCACTGCCATCAATAAGCCGTGATCTTGGCGTGTCTCAAGCCGACGTACAGCAACTCGTCACTCTATTTTTATTGGGGTTTGGATTATCACAACTGTTCTACGGCCCGCTCTCTGATGCGATTGGTCGTCGTCCAGTATTCTTACTGGGACAAGGCATCTACTTAGTCGGAACGCTCATCTGTGTGCTGTTACCAGATAGCTTTACCGCGCTTATTATAGGTCGATTATTACAAGGTTTAGGTGCAGGTAGTGCATCGGTACTGGGCCGCAGTGTGCTCCGCGATAGTTACAGCGGTAGTCAATTAACACAAGCGCTGTCTTATATGTCGATCACTGCATCAATATTGCCGATTGTAGCCCCTGTTGTCGGTGGCTGGGCGGCATGGCATTTTGGCTGGCAATCAGTGTTCAGCTTTGTTCTCTTATATCTATCGGCTATTTTGACGTTGGGTTATTTTGTATTACCAGAAACCCTGCCCCATGCAGTCACCAAATTTAAGATTAAAGACACAATACGAGGCTATTGGCATTTATCTCGAAACTATCAAGTTATCTCATCAGCCAGCTATAATTGGATTGGTTATTTATCAACGCTGGTATCCGTATCACTGTTGCCATTTTTATTGCAAGAAGGCTTAGAGCTCAGTGCGGCAGAGTATGGTGAAGTGATGATCATCCCTTCTGCAGGTCTGTTAATCGGTAGTTTGACACTCAATAAATTGAATAAACGTTTTACCACCAATCAATTGATGTACTTAGCATCGAGTATCATGATGATGGCGGGCTGTTGGTTGGTCTTTAACGAAATGTCGTTAGTAAATATCATATTTGGTTTCACCTTGTTAACCATCGCACAAGGTATCAGCTTTCCACTGTCAATCAGCATGTTGCTTGCGCCGCACAGTAAGCAAGTTGGCGCAGTATCAGCGTTATCAGGGTCTGTGCAAATGTGTTTAGCAGGGCTAGTCGGTGGGTTCTTGATTAAGCACTTTATCGATAGTCAACAGAGTCTCGGCCTGTTTTATTTAATCACCGGGTCATCCATTGCGTTAGTCCTCACCCACAGCCGTTACAAACAGCGGCTTGCTGCCAATACAGCATGTTGATAACAGATAAACTCAATATTGAGCTGGGTAAGTAATGCATCGAAGGACGATTTTGTGATCATTTTTTGCTATTATTATGCTTTATCAAATTTAACAAGGTAAGTTGTATGTCAGTATGGAAGAGTCTGGTGATGGTATGTGTTTTGGTACTGAGCGGGTGTACTAACATACAAAATTTACGCGATCTGGATGTGAGTTTAGTTAAGATCGAATCGATACCGTCATCTGGATTATCGCCTCGTTTTAACGTGCACTTGTTAGTCTCAAACCCCAATGCACAAGATTTAGATATTGAGGGGCTCAGTTTACAACTTAATGTCGCAGATAAAAAAGTCCTATCAGGTGTATCAAATCAGCTACCGACGCTAAAGGCCTATAGTGAAACACCTATCGAAGTACAAGCCAACGTCAATTTGTTTTATATATTCAAAGTCCTCACATCCTTAAATCAACAGTCAGGTGAAGGGATCAAGTATCAGCTTAAAACAACCATAGATCCGCAAGGCTTTATTCCATTAAATGTCACTAAAGAAGGTATTTTAGATGAGGAGATTTTACAGGGGCTTTCTACAATGGCTAACTAGCCTCACTAAATAATGCCGAGTAGAATAATCAAAAAGAATATCAACACCTTCAATGAGTCGCTATTTCTGTGGTTCTTGATTACACACTTTAAACGTCTCAATATTTAATTTACATAACCGGTCATTTCTACAAAACCCTCGCCGGCATGGGAACCTTTAAAAGTGACCATGCCTTCAAAATATTCAATACCAAAGCGCATGATCTGCTGCTGATTAACAACCGCGACACGTACATCAACATTCAAACCAATACTTTTTTTTTCCACCTGCAAGTCAAAAGCATAGGGATAATCCACCGTATCGCTGACATGACTAACCAACTTAATATCGTTCGCATCAAGAATTTCAATACGGCCATCACGATACATCAAACTGCCATAAACAAAATCCTGTTCAGAAGAACGAATACGGTAAATCATCAACGCCTTATCTGTCGATAAACGCAGAGAAAACCAATCCCAGCCCTGTTGATCTTGCGCTAGCATTGCCGATCCCCATTCGCGGTCAAACCAAGCCGAACCAGTTACATTCAACCATTGCCCCTGCCATAATATTTCACCTTTTACGTCAATAAAGGGTTGAGAATAATAATGGCTAGCGATGGCTTCATTTTGATGTTTTTTACTATAGCCCTGCTCGCCTTGCAGAAAAAATGGACTCGCCGTCGCCAGCGATAATTTTACCTGCCACCCTTCATCGTCCGACCGTGCAGCACCATAGCTAAGTGTCGCTGGTAATAACTGTGCTGGTAATCGCTCTGAAGATAATCGTTTCTCTGGTAATAATGCCGCCGTCGACTGCCATAACCAATCATCAATGACAGCACTAAAAGGTTGCTCGGTAAGCGTAACATTAGCCAACTCTTCCCGACCTTGCCGGAAGCTAGCAAGATGCACCTTAGTATCCGCTAGCGCGCCATGCGCAAAATACCACTGCGCTTGATTGTCTGCCGTACGGAATAACGTCCACTGCGTAGCAAAACGCATTCCCGTGTCACTCTGTAGGTTAGCCGTTAAGTACCACCATTCATGGCGATAATCTTTATGTGGTAAATGATCTTGCGGAAAACTAAGCTTATTTTGTGGAGACGCTTGCGTATATTGCAGCGCTTCACCTTCTCTGACTTTAAGCGGGTTTCTATTCAAGAAAGAAGGTGTTTCGCTTTGCTTGCCATAAGGCAATAACAAGAGCCCTAACAAAAGTGTTAGCAAGACTCCTAGCAAAACTAAAGACACGCTTAATTTAAAAACATCACGTGACTTCATCTGCGACTCCTTAGACTCAAGTTAAACAGTGGGATGCTTAGCGCTGGTAACAAAAATAACAAGCCTAATATACTGCTTATGGCAAAGGAGCCGACATTGAACAGCAGTGGCATTGACCAACCAAAAGATGCCGGTAATGCTTGGCTCACCAATGCATCTGCCAGTATCGTGGCAATTGGCCAACTTAAGATCACACAACCCACGGCAAGTAAGCACCATTGCATCAGCATATGCACAAACAGCTCAACCTTGCTGTAACCCAGACTGCAGAGGATATATAAATCCGCTTTACGTGCCAGTTCTAAGCCATTAGCTGATAAAAACAGCCCAAAGCAAGCAATCACCAGTAATATAACCGCAATCAGCTGCGTCAGTAAAAAGGTCTGGGCAAAGATTTCCAGCGCTAATTTTTTTACTTGTGCGGGTGCATATACTTGTTCATCTGCCAACCCTAACTGCATCGCCACAGCTTGCTTATCGATAACGCGATCAGGATAAAAATACACCCCGAAACCACTATAAACCCAACCCGTAAATAACGTATTTACTTGCGGTGTATCTAACGTCAGCGAAAACCCTGGGTAGCCGTACTCATAATAGATACCTTGAATATAGCAACTATATTGTGACTTCCCTTGGCGAAAGGTAATTAATTGATCAACGGCCAATTGCTGATTAAGCGCGAGCTGTTCATTGATAAAACACCCCGGTTTGGTCTTGCTTGATGAGGACTTTAATAATAGCGAATCCAGCTGCCGAGATGATTGAAAACTGGATACTTTAATGGCTTCCTTATCCATCCTCGCCCAAGTATGTTGATGCAGAATATAGCTATCAACATCTGTGTTATTTTGCAATCCGAGTTCTACCTGCGACTTTTGACCATGGTGATAACGCATAAACAAATCGGCACTTAATTGCTGATCGAGAAAACGCACAAATGCGCCCTCGAAACTGTGTATCATTAGGGCGGCAGAAATGCTGGCAGTGAGTGCTAAATAGAACGCCGTCAAAGGTAAATAACGCCGGCCAATCTGGTTACTGGCATCTTTAAAGAGATAGTCAATCCGAAAAGCATGACCTTGAAAATCGTCGCCCCTATAATAATTGCCTCGTAAAAGCTTAAAACCCAACCTAAAACCAAGTCTAAAAATAGACCTTAAAATAAGCCCGATGAGCAATAACATGCCTTGTAAAAAATGCGGTAACAGCGCCACACTCGCGAACAATAACCAGCCGTACTTCAGCATGATCTGATACCAGTCATGACTAGGCCACACGCTAAATAACAGTAATAAGCTAACGCCGACCACAAAAGTTAACCATCGCGGAAAGTGCGCTGTTGATACACTTGCAGATAGCGTCACATAAGCCGTACTGATGCGCTTAAATTGCTTTGCTAATGCCAACAATACCGCGACCGATGAGATAAGCAGCGCCCATAACCCGTATTGCCATTGCCAAGCAAAATGCCCCGTCATATTAAGTGAATAAAGCTGACTAAACGTCAACCCCATTAACGGTAGCAACACAGACACCAAGGCAACAGCAATCAACACCCCGACAATACTGGCAACCAGCACCAACAATAAAGCTTCAATCAGCATCGCTAGTTTAATGGTATTTAGCGCCACTCCCAATAAACGTAACTGCATGGCTAATTCTGCACGTTTATGCCAAGCCTGCTCACCCGCCTGAAACGCAATAAACAGACTGACAATAAATCCTAATACCGCCAATGCCATTAGGTTAAGATGTAACGCATCCGCAAAACCACTACGCTGTTGATATGACCAAGGTTCGTTGAGCGATAGATGCGCGGGTAATGCCGCGGCTAATACTTGCTTCTGCGGGGCCGTCAATGGTGCGACCATTAGCGAGGTAAAATCAATCTGCTGCGGAAATAACAGCCAAGCTAACGCGATATCAATTAGCGCCACCCTACCCCACTGCTCGCTAGTGGTTAAACGAATGGGGATAACTGTCTTATCAGCCAATATCAGTTCACTATTAACACCTAGTGTTATGTCGATATCAGCGACGAGTGACGCCAGATGCGCTTTAGTTAACAACACAGCTTGATGATTATATTTACTAGGATTGGCAATACTCAGCGCCAGCATATCGATAGCAAGGAACTTCAGCCGTTTACCATTAATCAGGTGTTTTCGAAAAGTTAATATCGGGGTTATTTGCGTAAAACCCTGCCTGCGCAAGTCAGCAAAGTCAATTTTACTCACTCTAGCACCTTGCTCGGCGACAATATAAAAACCGACCGGACTGGTTAATTGCGCATTGGCTTGGTTATATTGCTGTTTACTCGCATGATTTAATACCAGAATGGATAACAAGGTACTGGTCGCAATGGCTAAACTAAAAATAAAGCCCAAATGTAATAAGCGATGATGGTTATATTCTGCAATTTGAGTTTGTAATACCAGCCGCAGCTCTTGCCAAGCATGTCGATTGATCATCTCTTTCAAACTACCTTGCTAATTATGGTTAGCTGACCATCGGCTAATTGATAAGTCTTATCCATTTTGCCCGCCACATGGTGGCTATGCGTAACCAGCACGAGTGCAGTATCGTGAGATTTAACTAACTTAACCAACAGCGCCACCACACCGGCACTATTATTGTCATCAAGATTACCGGTCGGCTCATCAGCAAGCAGTAATTTAGGTTGAGCGCTCAGAGCCCTCGCAATCGCCACGCGCTGTAATTCGCCACCAGAAAGAGTCAAAGGATATTGCGTTAATAAAGATTGGATATCTAACTGTCGAGCCAATTCCCGACACAGAGAAGCATCGTAGCGCCCAGCCAAACGGGCACTAAAAGCAATATTGTCCTGAACCGACAAACTAGACAATAAATTATACTGTTGAAATATTATCCCTAACTGTTTTTTTCTCAACTCACTAAGCTGCTGCTCACTCGCATGTGCCAGTTCAACCCCAGCAAGCGTGATCTGTCCTTGCTGTATTGGCTCTAGCCCAGCAATAAGATTAAGTAAGGTGGTTTTACCGCTGCCACTGTCCCCCATCAGGCCAATGCATTCACCTTGGCCTACAGCTAAGCTTAGATCTGACAGTAGTTTTCGCTGATTATGGCCGTCAGATATTTGGTGATTAAGGGATTCGATGATTAATGACACACTCATTCCTTTCAACGTGATAGCGATGAAAATAATGCTCATACCGAGCTGCTAATTTAAGAATAGTGGTGTTTGTAAGAATTGATAAATCTATGACTGATGATAAGATAAAAATCACAAGAAAAAGGCTAAAAAAAAGCGACTCAAGTGAGTCGCTATGATTTATTCTTAGCACTGGCCATTGTTAATAAGCCAAGCTTAAAGAACCGTTATTATTTTTTCACTGGACGGCGACGACGTGGTGGCTGTGAACGTTTTGGTACATAACCTAAGATAGAATCAGGGATGCCTACTTTCGCTTCAAAACCTTCCACTTCTTTACGTTCGATAACATGTTCTAGCAATTGTTCGATAGCACATAAGCTACGGAAATCATCACGAGATACCAGTGAAATAGCTTCACCCGCAGCACCAGCACGGCCAGTACGACCAATACGGTGAACATAGTCCGCTGCTTCTTCAGGTAGATCGTAGTTAACTACACGATCTAAATCATCGATATCAATACCACGAGAAGCAACACCAGTCGCAATAAGTAAGCCTAGATCACCGGCTTTAAATTCTGCAAGCAACTGCTCACGCATCGCTTGACTACGGCCACTGTGGAATGATTCCGCTTTGATACCGCGTTTTTCAAGCTGAGAAACTAATTTAGCCGCACCACGTTTAGTCTCAATAAAGATTAACGCTTGCTTCCAGTCATTTTCAACAATCATATGGCTAAGCAATGCCGATTTCACATCTTTATCAACCACTGTTAACCACTGGTCAATTTCTGGTGCAGTTGTGTTTTCTGGTTCAATCGAAATTTCCAGTGCGTAGTTAATAGCAGTTTTTGCTAAGAAACGTACTTTGTTCGATAACGTTGCCGAGAACAATAAGTTTTGACGTTCTTGCGGTAAACGCTCGATGATTTTGTTGATGTCGTTAACAAAACCCATGTCTAACATTCTGTCCGCTTCATCGATAACTAATACTTCTAGTTCATCGAAATGCAGAGCTCGTTGATGGATCATATCTAATAAACGACCCGGCGTCGCAACAAGAATATCAACACCTTCGATTAGACGTTGTTTCTGTGGTTCCATCTCTACACCACCGTACATCGCCATTGATGTAAGGTGTAAATGACGACCGTACTGCTCAACATTTTCAGCTACCTGAACCGCTAATTCACGTGTAGGCGTTAAGATTAGCGCACGAATACGTTTAGCACGTAATGTATGCTTGTGGCTGAACATTTGTAGTAGTGGTAATACAAAACTTGCTGTTTTACCTGTGCCAGTTTGCGCAGCCGCGATCAGGTTTTTACCCGATAAAATAGCCGGTATTGCTTTTTGTTGAATTGGCGTTGGTTGCGTGTAGCCTTGTTCGGCAACTGCTTGTGTAATTAATTTGTTTAATCCAAACTTAGAAAATGGCATTTTTAATCTCAGGTATTTGATAAATAGGTAAAATAAACTTAAATAGATAAACTGCTAAGGTTGGAATTAATAACAGTTTTATATTGGCGTGCATTCTAACACGAAGCAAGGCTTGCGGGGTAACTTAACGGTTACTGTTTTTATGTCATATTGTGAAGACTTATTCAAAACGAAATATGAATGAATAACAAAATACATTATGATTTCTATACTTATCGTTTATGAGGCAATAAAAATAATATGTTTGATGCCATTAAAGAGTTCATCAACCCAAGTAAAAACCCTGATATATCTAAAGCATTCGAATATCAAAATACACATTTGCCAACCTTATGGCTGCTGGGTAAAACAGGTGCTGGTAAATCATCATTAATCCAAGCTATTACTGGCGATAGCGATATTGAAGTCGGTAATGGTTTCGAACCTTGTACCATGACATCACACGCATATAATTACCCTAAAGCAACGCCGTTATTACGTTTTCTTGATACCCGAGGCTTATCAGAAGCGGATTACGATCCAACTGATGATATAGAGATCAGCGCCAAACAGGGCCATGCGTTACTTGTCATCGCAAAAGCAGAAGAACCAGAACAAAGCGATGTAATAAAGGCATTGCAGAAAATTAAGAAACAGAACTCCATCAAGAAAATCGTCATCATTCACACTGCCGTCAAGCAAGTGAGTGCCGATGAGCAAGCTAAAACCGTGCAATATAACCAGCAACAATTCGAAAAAGTATGGGGCGAGCAGCTCACTTACCTTGAAGTCGATTTTGAATTGGCCAACGGCGATACCTTTGGACTCCCAGCATTAAAAGATAAATTAACTGAGCTATTACCGATTATTCAATCTTTTAATCAACAGCAGCAACATGCTGATACCGAAGTCGCTAACTTTCAAAAATTAAAAACTGAAATACTCTGGTACGCAGGTTCCGCTGGCGCGGCTGATGCAATACCCGCCGTTGGTTTAGTCGCAGTGCCAAGCATTCAAGCAAAAATGCTGCACAGTTTGGCAAATCAGTACGGTGTAGATTGGAATAAACAAGCATTTGCGGAGTTTATCGGAACCTTAGGATCAGGCTTTGCCTTGCAATATGCATCCAAGCTCGGTATTCGCCAATTAGTAAAATTGATTCCAGCTTACGGGCAAACCATAGGCAGTGCCTCTGCCGCCGTGATTAGTTTTGCCTCCACGTATGCTATTGGCCGCGCTGCATGTAAATACATGTACCATAAAAGCAAAGGCGAAACGGTATCGAATCAAGACATGCAGGCCGTTTACAAAGACGCATTAACAAATATTAAAGAGGTCGCAAAAAGTGAGACGCGTTAAAAACAGTCTAAATCAGTTAGACAAATTATCAAATGGCGTCACTGCCGTACTGACACTCGCCATATTATTACCCGTACTAGTACTGTGTGGTTTTGGTTTATACGCCATTATTCAATATGGTTACACTCTGCATTTTGCCATTGCACTGGTCGCTAGTTTTTTCCTTTTCTATATACCTTTGCTATTGCTGCGCCGAAAAGCCAACACCCAAGTTGCGACAGTAGCGATAAACGCAGACAGCCTAGTAAAAGCCTCTGTTGATTGGTCCGATGCTGAAAATGCCATTTGGCAACGTTTGAATGCAAACATTGAAACACAATTAGCCGAAGATGATGCATGGGGATCGTTAAAAAGCCACGGCTTAGTTATCGCCAACATAACAGCGCAAGCATTCTCGCGCGGTGATCTACAATTCTCCGTCACCGACGGTTTGAAACTACTAGAAGAAGTAAGCCGACGCTATCGTCAAACCCTCAAAGAGAATGTGCCTTTTGTTGAAAGCATCAAAGTCTCACACCTTAAATTTATTTTTGACCATCAAGACAAAATTGAAACCGGTAAACAAGCAGCGGACTTAATCAGTAAAGCCTATCGCGTCTATCAATTTATTAACCCCGTTGCAGCTGTCACAAAAGAAGTCCGCAATAAGTTACTCGGTGATATAGCTGGCGATGTTGGGGATAATTTACAACTCAATATGAAGCGGGCATTTTTGCAAGAAGTGGCTGCCGTCTCTATTGATTTATACAGTGGGCGCTTTGCAATTGACGACCAAGACATCAAAAAAAGTGCTATCGCCGTGGAAGATGAACAAAGTCACCCTAAGCCACTAGAGCCTCTACGCATTGCCGTTATCGGTCAAATTAGCGCGGGTAAATCATCGCTAATCAACACAATTAAAGGCGCGCTTGACGCTGAAGTAAGCGCACTCCCCTCAACTAATTCAGTGAATGTCTATAGCTGCGCAGTGGGTGATATCGAAGTGCTGAATCTGGTTGATTTACCCGGCCTTGATGGTAATGAAAATACCAATAAAACAGTACTCAAACATGTCACCAATGCAGACATGGTGCTGTGGGTGTTAAAAGCCAACCAATCATCACGCCAACTTGATCGCCAATTTATGCTCAGCTTAGAAGAGTTTTACGCACACAAGGATAACTTACATCGTAAGAAGCCTGTGTTTACTGGGATCTTAAATCAAGTTGATAAGTTAAAACCATTAGCGCAGTGGTCGCCGCCGTATGATTTAAGTCAGTCTGATTCAGTCAAAGTGGATACCATCAATAAAGCCATCGAATACAACAAAAAATTACTGAACTTCGATAACATTATTCCGACATCATTTTCAGCAGAATCACAACAATGGGGACAAGAAAGCTTAGAGCAACTGATTGCCAATAATGTCGATGACAGTATTAATGTGCAACGTAATCGACAACGCTTAGAAAGTGGTAATACTAGCGCATCGGCACAATTTAAGCGCGTCTTCAACGGCGGTAAAAGCCTGTTTAAAAACATGATCTAAGCCAGGTAAAGTAAGTCGTCGATATGAATTAATAACCATATCGACGACACGAGATCATAAGATGAGTATCTGATTAACTGACAGGCACAGCAGCTGCGACCAATTCAAGGTGCGCCAAGAACTGTTGTTTATCCATTTCTCCGACAACCCGTAATTGTTGCAACTCCTGACCATTTGTATCAAAGAACAACATACTTGGTGGACCAAATAATTGCGTTTGTGCCATCCACTCTGATTGCGCAGTCGTATTGTCGGTAATATCAAACTTCATTGCATTAATGTCTGTCATTTTAGCGACCACATCTGCATGCGAAAATACCTGCTTATCCATCACTTTACATGATGTACACCAGTCGGCGTACAGATCCACCATAGTCACCGTTTTAGGCGTTGGTAAGTTATTAATCGCAGTTTCAATTTGAGTTACCGACGCCGTTTTCATAAATAACGGTTGTGAACCTTGCCCTGCGCCCTTGTTCATCACATCACGTTGGGTGATATGCTGCAGTGGGTCAGCTAAATCATCAGCCCCTGTCACCACGCCAATCATAAGCATCGCCCCATAAACCAAGGACACGAACACCACTACGTGACGTAACCACAATCGACTGACTTGTATATCCGTCATATTATGGATATACATCGCACAGCTAATAATCAACAGCGCCCATAATCCGAGTGCCACCGACGGTGCTGCAAAACGGCTAATAAGTAAAATAGCAATCGCCAATAACATCACGCCAAAACCTTGTTTAACCCGGATCATCCAAGGGCCACTGCGCGGTAAGAGTTTCCCGCCTGATGTACCAATAATAACTAACGGAACACCCATGCCTAACGCCATTACAAATAATACACCACCACCGAATAACCAGTCCTGCGTAGTCGATACATATAATAATGCACCCGCCAAAGGGGCTGATACACAAGGTGAAACAACCAGAGCCGAAATCGCGCCCATCATGAACACGGTAAATACCTTCCCGCCAGATAATCGCTGTGATTGATTATTTAACGCCACCTGTAATCGAGACGGTAATTGCAGTTCATAAACCCCAAACATGGCTAAAGCAAGTAACACAAACAGTCCCGCGAAAATAACCAACAACCAGGTCTGTTGCATCGCGGCTTGGATATTTATACCTTGTCCCACAGTCGCCATCAACACGCCGATCATCGCATAACTCGATGCCATGCCGAGCACATACGCTAACGAAATATAAAAACCTTTCCACCCCGTCATGCCATCACCTTGACCACCAATAATACTCGATAAAATCGGGATCATCGGTAATACACAAGGCGTGAATGCAAGGCCTAAACCGAGCACGAAGAATAAGAACAGAGCTTGAGAACCCCCTGTGCCAGCGAGCATGCTAGCCAAACCTTGACTGTCATTCGCAGTATCATTAACAGCCGCGACCAACGCGCTATTTTGTGTGGGTATGGAAGAGGTCTCAACCGCACTCACATTAATGGTTTTACGTTGTGGTAAATAACATAAGCCACTATCGGCACACCCTTGATAACTGACCTTCACATTACCGCTGCCAGTAAAAGGTAACGTGACAGTTAATGCTTGATGGTAAACTTTCACCGAACCAAAGTTAGGATCTTGTTTCTGCTCTGCAACCACCGAAAACTGCGGTTCAGCTAAACTGATACTGCCATCGAGATCATCAGCAATAGCAGTAAACGAAAAGCGTTTATGATAAAGGTAATAGCCCGCTTGAGTCGCAAAGTTAAGTACCAATTTTTCGCCATCAGTCGAGCGTGATATGTGAGAGGTGAATGGGAATGCCTCGTGCACGGTTAAAAATTCGGTCGGTGCATTACTGCTCGTTTGCGCCAAAGCCGGAACACTGACACTCATGAGTAACATCAGGAAAATACTGCACTGCGCAACAACCTTGCTTATCTGTTTCGATATGTTTAAAAATGACTTCATAGTAATAAAAAATCCGTATTTTGGTGAACATTTAATTGTTCATCAACGAGTGCAAAACCGATCTCTTCAGGAACAGTTAAACGAGGGTTAATTGTTAATGCCGTACTCATGATCCCAGCTTGTAAAGCCGTGTCCGCGACAACGGTGACGGAGATAACCTGCTTGTGGGTATCCTGCGACGCAAGAATGTGCGAACTTTCATGATCAGCAAACTGTTGTCGTCTTGCATAGTGAGCCGACGTAGTCAGCGCTTGATTACGCAAAGGCAAAGCGAACAACGCCTGCGCTTGATCATGGGGATTAATCACACCAACAATAAAATCGTCACCATCCGCTTTCTGACCTGCAACACGAATATCACCACCAAAGTTAATGAGCACGCCACTGCTTGATGCTGATGCTATCGCCAGCGCTTGATCAACAGCGACCTCTTTAATCACACCACCAAGATCTAACTGGGTAAGCGGAAAATGTAAGAGTAAACAGTCATCCTCAATTTCCCATGCACTTAGCCCCATATAAGGCGCTGCATCTTGGTATATTTGCTCTCGTGATAACGAACTACGTGGTAATAACGCTTTTACTGTACCAACAGTAATATCAAAAATACCCTGTGTTAATGCACTATAATCATGCACCTTGGTTAAAATATCTCGCGTTTCAGTATCGAGCATTACCCGCTTACCCTCTCGCTGATTAATCAACGTCGTTAACATTGACGTGGCTGAATAGAAGTTAAACTTGTCTTCCAATCGTTTGGTATTTACTTCTATATCACGGGCTATTTTCGCAGTATTAGTCGCAGCATCAATCGTAATTAAAGTCACTTCACAAGGCACTGTCATCGCCATAAAATGATGCGTATAGGCTTGGTTAATAGTCATAAGTCACTCCCACTGCCCACCAATTACTGGCATAACCATTACTCTGCTCGTAATAAGCAGCCAATGCATTCATGCGCCATTTAGACGACAACTTAATACTTGCCCCGAGTTCATAGGTATTCGCATTAAAATCACCTAGGCGAATATCTGACGTTGCATACCCTGTTGACGCAAATGTTGGATCAGCCGCCTTAGGATCAATAAAGAAATTAGCCCCTTGCTGGGTGTACCAAAAATAACCTGGCGCAAACGTTAACCAGTCAGTGACTTTGACACTCATTTTACCGCCAACTTGATGCGACATAACGCCCCAATCATCAGTAAAGAATTTATAACGAGGACGAACAACAACGCTGTCGTTAATGCTATAGAATGTTTGCAAGTTTACACCACCAGAAATACGGGAGTCTGGACGTGAATCTTGCCCTAAAAATACCTCATCATCCCCAATGGAACCATCACCATCAACATCTACTTCACGCAATACCGTTAAATAATGATTACTTAAATAACCCGTTTTATAGCCACCATAAGCCGTGAAAATGGCATATAGATTAGGCGTGAATACTTGTGACATCCCCACTTCCATACTCGAAGTGAAAATATCTTCCCATGCTTGGGCATTGCCCCCATTTTGATATGCTTGGAATGCGAGAGTCTGATCAGTCAGTATCGAACCACCAACACTAAACGAGCGGTTTTTAGTACTGTCGGTATAAAACAGCGCTTTTGCATTCGCGCCCATGCTTTTGTAATCTTCCTCTTGCGAGTAGTTTACGCCTGCAGTCCATTCATCACGGTCTTTATCACGGTAAGTCACATTGGTTGACGCTGAATAACGCGTATCCTCTAATTCAACAGGGCGTATTTCATAATTGCCTCGGTAAGGATCATAACCAGCGCGAATAACTTCCGAGGTCATATCCTGTGCATCTTGTGTAATCTGATCATGCGAGCCTGATGAAGGTGTCGTCGCAACCCAAGCTGGAGATGCGCCAGAGACGGTGTCGTAACCGAATTCAGCCGTGATAGTCCAATCTAAACCGATATTTTTTTCCAATGATAAAATGTTGTCTCCGGCTTTCACTTTATCGCCATACTCTTCAAAGTTCATATGGTGGATCGAGATATGGTCTGCAGCAGAAACGGATCCAGCAACAAGGCCAAGTAGGGTTAATGGTAATTTTATATTCATTATTTTATTCATCTTTAATTAGTTAAAACAGTTACTACAACAAATTCAATTTACAGCCTTCGATGTGGACACCTAGTTACAGCCACAACCACCGCCGCCAACGCCATTACCACCAATAGAACCCTGTTTATAGGCAAATACTTTCTCAGAAAAAACATCAAATTCAGGCACCTCACCTCCAGGTTTCATGGCCTTTTTCGCCAATGTGCCTTTTTGCCATGGCTTAACTGGTTTCACACTAAACCAGTCACTTATTGCAGAGAATAATGACGCATCTTCCAGCTCTTCACTCGCTTCTTGGCGGGCTAATGCGCGGGTGTTTAAAATGGGATTCTCCGGTACCGTTGTTGGCATAATCGGTGGTGCTATAAGAACTGGAACTCGAACTGCTGCTGCAGCCGGCTCCGAGATCATCAATTCAGGTTGCAATACGGTAATATGTGACACCTCCACAGGCGCTATCAGGACGGCTTTAGGTTCATTTTCGAAAGGCTTAACCTTCACAGGAACCACAGATGATTCGACGATGGAGACTGATTGCTGGCCTTGATGAACAACGCGAGAAACCGACTCTTCGATTTGAACAACTTCAGCTTGCAGACTAAAACTAGCTATAAATAACGACGAAGATAACAAGGTTAAAGGTGAATAATGTTTCATTGACTTCATTTTCTTAGTCCCATCGCTTTTAAATCACTCATAACGACGTCACCTATGTGGTTAATCGCACCATAACGCACCTTAAGTACTTGCCCCTGATAAACGTAATACAATGCAGGCATACCAATCGGCTGAAAATCATCAACAAGTGTCTGTTTATCATCATTTACAATTCTAAAGTTGAGCCCAAGAGATTGCTGGAACGCAATGCCGACAGCAATGTCCTCATCAACATCCACACCGACCACATCAACACCTAGTACGCTTAATTCAGGGGCTAACCCATTCACTTCCGGTAATTCCGCACGACAAGAAACACACCACTCGGCAAAAAAATCAATCAGTGATACTCGATTTGGATCTAACCCTAGTTGCGCCTGTGCAGATGCAGATAACATCTCACCTTCTTGATACGCATGTGCTTGGCTAGACAATAATAATGTGAACACCACAAACCACTTTTTAAACATAACTACCTCTAATATAATAAATAAAACATTTCTTAAAACTAAAAGCTTAAA
Source organism: Moritella marina ATCC 15381 (assembly GCF_008931805.1). Lineage (GTDB taxonomy): Bacteria > Pseudomonadota > Gammaproteobacteria > Enterobacterales > Moritellaceae > Moritella > Moritella marina. The sequence goes on from NZ_CP044399.1 coordinate 2,045,705, forward strand.
AACTAAAATGCTACTGACCCAATACGAGCTTAGGATTAGATTCAACCTTAAGCGCATTCTTAAAATAAGCCGCTAGTTCTGCGCTATTGTTAGCATCAAACACCGCATCAGAACGGCCTGCGCATTGTTGAAATTGCTGAATACGGCGAGCAGAAACACCAAAACCAATGAAGCTCACTTCAATATTCAGATTCTGCTGGATCTCGTTACATAACCCCGCGTTCATTAAGTCATCAAAATGCCCACCGCTATTGTCATCTCCGTCAGTAAATAAAATTAACCGCTGTGTCAGTAAGGACGATGTCACAGGCGTAATCTTCCATTCCTGCTGCCATTTTTCAGTCAGTGTTCTAGCGCCCCAAATAAAGCCTTGGTAAGAGGCAGTAGTCCCACTAGTACTTAAGCTGTTAACATACTTAATCACGTTATTGAGATCGTTTGTAAGTGGTAAAATAAATGCCGTCTGACTGCAACGGTCTAACCAAGGTCCCGGTGTAACCTCTTTGAAATCTAGGCTCCTGGGTGACGAATTTAACGACCTCACAGTTTTATCAGCATCAAAATTACTACCGCGATAGGCCAAACCATCAACGCATTTAGGACTTGCTTTAGAGCTGGGTAGCCAAGGTGCTGCAGTCACACCAACACCCGTTTGAAAAGGCACAATAGCAAAGCGAACTTGATTATTACTTGGGTCAATGTCGCTTATCACATCGGTAATAATTCTTTTTAATTCAGGTAAATCCGATCTCATCGAACCTGAAATATCCAAAACGAGTGAAAAATCAGTTGGATTTTGAATCACATTCGCCACTAATTTAGCGCTAGAACCGCTGTTTGATGTAACTAAGCTTGAACTGTTAACTTCAACTGGCAGTAATTTATTCATTGCCGGTTCAAAACGATATTGCACTGATATTTGACAACCATCACTCCTCGTTAAGCGGACACTATTATCAAATACAGGCAGCACAAAATTAGGACGGTAATAATTTAAAATACTGTCAATAACAGTTGGCTCATCACGTTGTTGATACGTGCAGGCAAGTCCTGCAGCTTCAGCGGCTTGACCTGTTCTCATCACTACTTGGCTGTACATCGCAAAAAACACCGTCATGGCTAATAAGCTCATAATCGCAGGTAACATAAACGTGAATGTGAGAGTTATAGCGCCACGTTGACGCGATATGGACATCATATTTTACGCCCTATTAATAACGCCGAACTTTGATAATAACGATCACTGAAGCTACGTATAAATAGAGGCGTAATACCATAACCAAAGCTCTCTACCCCCTTAATACACAGGGTGACTTGAAATAATTCAGCCCGCTGTCCAGCATTTATGCCAGGGGTTATACCTCGGGGGGATAATTCCGTTAATGATGATAATGACGTAGCAGCGTCACACTCCACCCCTCTATTTAAAGGGTAGTGTTTTGATTTTTTGGTTAAAGGATCAAAGATCAGTTGTTCAACTTGGAGTCCAATATCAGCTGACGATTCAACAATTAAATCGTGGAAATGCCACTGCGCAACTTGTAATAATGAATCAGCGACGTCATCCGAAATTACATTTGAAGTAGCAGAGCTTGAAGCTGGATTATTTATGCCATTATCACATTCAGCACAAGCCACAATTGATGTCAGTGAATAAGCTAACGCATTAAGTTGGTTCTTGTGATTGATCCCTTGGTTGATCTTGATGACAAATAAAACAAGAATAACCATGACTAATGTAATGATCGGGAATTCGATCACACTACTGCCACGCTGAGCAGCATACAATCTGGGTTTAGTTCGCATAATTAGCACTCCGCTCTACAGTCACTAACGTCGTACGTTTAAAGTTTGATAAACGCGCAAAACTATCAGAAAAACCTGCAACAAATAGCGATTTATACGGATAAAACAAGGTAAACTCAGCGAAGTCTTGCCCGTCAAAACTGGCGACAAAATCATCATTTTTTAAGGCATCCAAACTGGTAAAATAATGACCTTGAACAGTGATATCGCTACCATTCAATAATGGTAACTCTTGCTCTGACAGGGTTAATTGTAATTTGGCGGTTAAATCTTCACGCGAATTATCAACAACTAATCCTCGTGCTGCAGAAGATAAGGCCACATCAACCATACTACTCACCATCATAAAACGGCTAATTTCGATCAACCCCAACAGCAATACAAAAAATGGTAATATTGTCACTGCAAATTCAATACTAACGCCACCTTGTTGACGATTTATCCTATTTGACAAGATCATTGTTTAACCTGCTCTGTCGATAACAGTTCTTGCTGTAACTGACCTTGATAAAGCTGTTGATAATAAGTAAGGTTATTTTCTAATTCAGCCTTAGTCAGATCTTGTTTTGCAATGGTTTCTGCCGCGTCAACATCGCCCTTCAGCGCAAAGGCCAAGGCTAAATTCTGACGGCTTTTAGACGTTGAACTACCACGTAAATAGTGTGAGTAAAGCACATCGATACCCTGCTGTGGTTGCCCATCTAAGATCCAAGCAAGCGCTAAATTATTACGATACTCTAAATTATCAGGTGCATGAGCAAGCGCGCTCGTAAACGCGATTCTTGCTTGAGGGTAGTCCTTAAACAAGGCGTAATTAATACCTAAACTGTTTAATGCTTTAGCATCTTTAGGTAATAATTTAGCCGCTTTTTGTAAATCTAAAATAGCCTCCTCTAAGTTACCTAAACCTTGCTGTGCATTGCCCCTTTCACGTAATATTTGGCCAAACATCAGCGATGACTTATTGGTTTCACTTAGCATCAACGCATGTACTTGATTAAGATAATGCAATGCTAAATCAAATTCAGACATTTGGTTGTAAGCAGTTCCTATCGCTAACAACAGCTCGGTATCGTTTGGTTGCAAATCGAGTTGCTTACGATAAATAGAGATCGCACTGTCTGGTCTACCACTATCAAGTGCCAACTGTGCCAGCTCACGATCTGAGTGCATTTCTTCGGTTTGGCTTAGTTGATTAGCGCTACAGCCAGATAACATCAGAAAACCAAACATTATCAACACTTTCGCCAGTGACGTTTTCATCACATACCTCCGAGGCTATCTAATAATGCGATGATCGTTGGTGCAACAATCAGTACGACCACAGGAAGCATAATTAATACCACCACAGGTAATGACATTTTCGCGGGGATCTTACCGACTCTCTCTTCTAGGCGTAAATATTGATATTGACGGCTATCACTGGCAATTAAACGCATCGTGGGTGCTATCTTACTGCCATATTTTTCAGCTTGAGATAAGGCGATAACCATGTTTTCAACTTCCACTAAACCGGTTCGCTCTGCCAAGTTATTTAATGCCGTAATACGAGAGTCCAATAAGCGTAACTCCGCTTCAGTGATTAACCATTCACGTGATAATTCGGGAGTAACAGACGTCATTTCACGTCCAACACGTTGAAATACCGCTTCCAAGGTCAAACCTGATTCGACACAAATAACCATTAAATCGAGCGCATCAGGCAGCGCTAGCGCAATACGGTAATTAACCGTGCGGGCACGCCATTTCAGCCACTGCTCAGCAACAAGTCCGCCAGAAATAGCAAAGATTAAAGTCTTAGCGATAACGAATTTATCGGTATCAAAATCGACATACCATTGCCATGCAATCGCACTCAACAGCATTAAGCTTACTTTGCACAATAAAAATATAGCGCTTGCTCTTGGGCCATGAAATCCAGCTTTAACCAATAGTGCGCTAATATCAGGCGCGACTGTTAGGCGTAACCAGCCAATTGGTGCCGATGATTTAGTTTGGCCAAGGGGGCGGTATTTCTGCGGTGCCGATTCCGATGCTGATACCAACACCAGTCGTTTTAACAGTTGCTCACGGCGCTGTGCTGGTGTACTAAATAACAATGCCATCATCGCGCCAGTAATAAGCAAAGTAACGGCAATCCATAAAGATAAAGACATTAAGCTCTCACCTTCGTTAACAAATGAATAATAGCGAAACCAAGAACCATACTGGTAAACACATAACCTAAGACTAAATGCCCGCTAGGGTTTTGAGTTAACGTCACAAATGCACTGGGGTTTTTAAAGAACATTACCGAGATAAGTACCACTGGTAAGCTAGCTAAAATAGCGGCAGTCATGCGCGGTTCGGCAGTTAAGCTTCTGATTTTCATTTTAATAGCTGCGTTGTCATGCACTGTTCGGCTCAAGCTATGTAGTACCTCACGCAGCTGACCACCATTCTCTTCGTTTAAAATTAATGCCACGCTAAAGAAATGAAAACTCACATAAGGCAAACGAATACGGGCCTGGTTTAGCGCTTGCTTTAGGCCAATACCAATTTCTAATTTATCGCGGATCAACCCAAACTCTCGTCCCAATATCCCTTGTTGATAATCTGCTATTTGAGCAATAGCTTGCGGCACTGAAATACCTGCCGACACCGCCCGCGACATTTGCCCTAACACTTGTGTAAAACCAGCATTAAATTCACTATGTTGACGCACAGTCATGATCCAATAGCTCACAGCCAAAACCATAAAAATAACAATCGCAATAATCATCATTCTCATTAAGGATGTAAAAAAAGGTAACGTAAACCAGACTACAACAGCCAAAATTGCTAACAATAGTTGTAGAACACGCTTAGCTTTACGGTCAAATAAGGCGTCGACACGTGCTTTCAGATCGTAACCATATTGTAATAAAGGGCTCGTTTTTTGCGCCCAATGAAATAAAGTTGACGTCGCTTTACTATCTGCACTATTCACTACAGATATCGAAATTAACCGACGCTTTAATGCCTGTCGCTGGCGCTGATGCTGTAAGGCTTTATAACTACTAAACACAAACATAATCAATAACAGCAGGCCTATCACCATGACTGACATCATCGCACTCCCATGGCTTGTTTCAACTGAGATTCAAGTTGATAGTAACGCGCCTTCTCACTAAATCGCGGCAAGATTTTCGTGGATAGAAACTCCCCAACAAGATCGCCATTAACATCCATTTGCTGATAATCAAAATAGAACAGATCATGAGTAAGGTATTGATCGCCTTCAAGGCCGACAACTTCGGTAATATTAATTACTCGACGTTTACCGTCTCGCATACGCTCCACTTGCACAACAACATCCACAGTACTGGCTATCTGGCGACGTAATGCAGACACAGGTAAATTAACCTCTGCCATTAACAGCATGTTTTCTAAACGGATTAACGCATCGTGCGGCGTATTGGCATGCAATGTGGACATTGAACCATCATGACCAGTATTCATCGCCTGCATCATATCAAACGCTTCAGCGCCACGGACTTCACCTAAAATAATTCGGTCAGGACGCATCCGCAATGCATTACGTAGCAACTCACGCTGACCGATGGCTGCAGCGCCTTCGATATTAGCAGGCCTTGTTTCAATACTCACCACGTGTGGTTGCTGTAATTTTAATTCCGCTGCATCTTCAATCGTAATGATACGCTCGTCAGGTGAAATACCAAACGACAACGCATTCAGCAATGTCGTTTTACCGGCGCCGGTACCACCCGAAATCAGCACATTAACTCGGGATCGCGCAATAATATTTAGCACATCCGCCATATCAGACGACATAGCACCGAACGCTGCAAGTTGCTGCAAGCTATGTTTTTGCTCATTAAATTTACGGATAGAAATACACGTACCATTTAATGCCAATGGTGGGATAAGCACATTCACACGACTGCCGTTGGGTAAACGCGCATCAACCATCGGCGTTGTTTCATCGACACGACGACCGATACGACTTACTATTCGACGCGCTAAATTCAATACATGTTCTTCATCACGAAAACGAACATCGGCACGCTTGACCTTTCCGCGATATTCAACAAATACCTCGGTATGACCATTAACCATGATGTCTGTTATCTCAGGGTCATCCATTAACACTTGTAAAGGACCCAACCCCAGCATTTCATCAACAAGGCGCTGACTGATATTACGTTGCTCAGTACCCCCAATTGGAAATTGCTGACGAGCAGCAATATCACCGACGGCTTCAAACGTACGTACCTCAAGTTCTTCAGGCGTCAGCGTCACAACGACAGCAGGGGCTATGATCGCCATTATCTCTTGCTGGATAACATGAAAACGCTGCTCTTCAACATTATCATTCGATGTGACGTCCGCAACATCTGTGGATACGGATAATGTCAGTAACGACTCCATTGGCGTCGGTGTGACTGTATTAGTTCCAAACATTACGCCCCCTTACGCCAGCGAAACACACTAGGCTTTGATACTTTAGATTCACCACTAATAACAGCAACCAGTTTTTTCAATGCCTTTGCACTGCGACTTTTTTGATTAATAGCCAATAAACCGAGCGCATTACCGGTCCGCATATCTTCTGGAGAATACGGAATTTCAACATCCAATTTACGGTCCAAAGTCGCCGCGACATCATTAGCCGTAATTAAGGATTGTGCTGCGGGTTTCGTGTGATTAAGCACCACTATCGTGCGAGTGTCTAATGAGCCTGTAGAGGCTAACTTCGTCAATAATTGATTGCTACTGCGGATAGATGCTAATGTCGGTTCAACAATCACCACACGGATATCACTGCGATTTAATGTTTCAAAGCCCACTTTATCGCGTAAACAGAATGCAGGAATATCCCAAATAACATGGTTCGCTTGTTCTAGGCAAAAGTCAGACACTTTATCCATACTTGCAACATCAGGCCAAAAGTGCAGTTCAAAACCAGACGCATAACCGGTAAATAGGTATAAATCATCATTAACCTTAACCCCGCTACGTTGATAGATAACAGGCTCTAAACGGTCTGGAAATTGCAGCATTTCTAGCAATGCGTTATTCGCTTGTACACTGAATTGTAAGTCTAAATCACCGGTCAAAAAATCAAGGTCAGCACAAGCGACACTGGTCTGACTCAATTGAGATAAACCCCAAGCAATATTGGCGATTAACGAGGTTGTACCAGCGCCACCTTTGGCACTCACAACTGCGATCTTATGACGTTTTACGTGACCATTGGCGATTGGATTAGACGCTTGCATTATTACTGCCCTCCTAAGCTAGACGAAATACTACTGCTGTTATTTTTATCTGCTTGATCGCTATTGCTGGTCGTTGGCTGATAATAAGTATCCACTCTTGATACAGCTTTACGACCCTCTGTTGCATCGAGCGTACGTCCAATAGCAAGATCTCTTGGTGTTGCAACCATTTGCGCTAAAGTACTCGCATTGGCGCAACCAAAGTTAGGGCTCGATTTAAATTCATTTAACATACTGTGATCCAGCTTCCCTGCAACACAATTAGGTACAAGGCTACGATAAGATTCAACGAATAAGGCGACATCAGCTACCGTTGATGTTTCAGCTACTTCGCTTGTTACCTGAGATGGATACACACCGGCCTGTTTTAACAATGCCGTTAATGCAGGTACTGCACTCGCGCCTTTGCTGCTATAAGTGGCTATCTTTATCCGCAATGCTGACGAATCACCTCTTTGATAAATAAATTCATTCAACGCGGCCTGATCACTTTTTGATAATCCCTTTTGATCCAGTTGTAACGCTATTTTGTGCGTAACCGCTTCTACTTGAACTTCTGGTTGACGCTGTACAGAATCAATTGCACAGGCACTCAACAAACCACACATTATTAATATCGAAAATATCCGCATAACTACCTCAGTAATAAAATCCGTTATCGCCAAGCAGTCGCGGTTGGCGATTGTCAGTACGATCTTCATTGGTTGTTGAACTTGCTGTTTGTTTGTCTATTGGCCAGGCTAATAAGCGTTCAACATCACTCATCGGGATCAAACCATCTGTTGGCAACGCGAATGTGTCAGAACGAGTCGGTTGCACTAAATAAGCCGTCGCAATAATAATGAGTTCCGTTTCTTCACGTTGAAATTCGGTTGAGCGGAATAGCGCACCAAGTACTGGAATATCACCCAACAATGGCATTTTTTGTAACTGCTCAATATCTTTTGACTGCAATAACCCACCCAATGCAAAGCTTTGACCACTAGCCAGTTCTACTGTTGTCGCAGCGCGGCGCGTCACAAACGTCGGGAATGAAGAACTGCCCTCCTGTCCGCCAATTTGCACACTTGTTTCCGAAGATACCGTGCTGACTTCAGAAAATACTTGCAGGCTAATTTGATTCGCACTTAATACCGTCGGTTTAAAATCAAGCTTCACACCAAACTGTTTATACTCCACAGACGCGGTATCGTTATAAACCAAAGGTAACGGGATCTCACCACCGACAAGAAACGACGCTTCTTCACCACTCATCGCGGTTAAATTAGGTTCTGCGAGCACCGACATCATGCCGTTAGTTGCCAATGCATCAACGATTACCGATAGATCAGCCCAACCAGCAGGGTTTACACCACCCAGTTTGCCGCCGTAATTATCTAAAAACGCAAATGTACCAGTACCAAAACCTTGTGAACCCCATTTGATGCCCAATTTGTTCGACACTTTACGAGATACCTCGGCAATACGAATACGTAAATTAACTTGATTTGGCATGGTGACTTGTAATTGATTGATCAATTCATCGTCATCTGTTTTTGCAACTGGCGCGGCAGCAGTTGCGCCACCTTCTGAACCAGCACCTTGTGATACATCGCTTGCTGTTGCTAACGCAGAGACATAACCCTCAGATAAGCGAACTATCTTTTCCGCCATGCTGGCTGTCGGAACTTGCCCTTTTAAAAACAACTTACCGGCGGTTGATTCTGCGTTAAATAATGCATCAGGAAATTCATCATGAATGAGATCGTTAAGCTCAGTGACATTATGATTAACCTTCACAGTCGCTGAATAAATAACGTTTTCTTTAGCATCCAGTACATACAAAGACGTACTCCCTGTTTTCTTACCGAACACCATGATCTTGGTATTGGTTAAAGTTTGGTAATCGGCAATACCACTACTCGCTATGAAAATAGACTTTGCAGTACTTGGCAGTACCACTAATCGTGCTTTGTTTAATACCACATCCAAAGTCTGCGCTTGTAATACTGTGCTCAGTAGTAATAACGACAATGCGCTCACTAATTGTTTAATCATTTTCGGTTCCTGCATTACTCATCACTCGTTTTTCTTTAGCGCGAAATTCAACTAAACCAATATCCGGTTGGACTTGTTTAATTGCAGGTAAAATATCATCGACATTGATAGCTGCGATTGCCACATTATCTGTATCTAAGTTGTTTTTACTACGTAAGACCATCGACAATGTACCCAGTTGATTGGCTAAGGTGATTTGATTGGCTTGTGTCGGTGACACTTCTAACGTCACGGTACTGTTATCTGGCAATACGCCTTTATTGTTTTTTTGCTTTTCCATATAACGCGTAAGTTGTAAGGCGTCGTTAAATGCCAACACTCGGACATTTTGTGCGATAGTTTTTACGTATAAACTTTGGGTTTCATTACCACGAGAGCGCAGTTCTTGCTCTTTTGATGCCAGCAGTAATACATCAACATGATCACCAGGACCAATTAAGCCAGAGTTAGCAGTTACTTGATCAACAGGTACTGAAACTGCGCGATAACTGGGGCGTAACATCACCGACAAAAAGCCACCTTGTTCAGGTTTCAAGAAATCTGATGGGCTTAATATTTGTCCTGCGACAAAATCATCCGCAGCTACGGTATTTTTTAATGTCGACATTAAAAAGGTGGCTTTATCAATAAAATCGATGCGGGCACTAAGATCCTGTTCATTTACCGTTTTCCAGGCAAATAACGAGGCGCTATAAGGACGACCAATAGTGATATCCTGCGTGGTCACAAGTACTTCATAAGTCTTAACGACATCCTGTCTAGACGTGCTTTTCACTGGTGCTGACAAGCTGAAAAATAGCCAAATCAATCCAAGTAAAGACGTACAAACAGACAGATAAACTAAACGTTTTGCATGCATAATTGTTGCTTCTATTAATACGGCCGAAACCGTATATTCTCTGAGTTAATGTTTATTATTTATCAGCTTTAACTGTATCTAATCTTTCAATAACAGACTCATAAGTCTGCTCAATTGCATCCGAAAGCTTGCCGTCAGAACCAAAAAATTGCAGCATAATAAGTGACATAGCAGCCGCTAAAATTGCGTATTCAATTGCTGCTGCACCACGTTGTTTTTGTTTGTTGTTTTTCATTTTTTCATCTCTCTTTTTTTATTATGTTGTTTTTAATTAATTTTTTAATTTATCGCTTGGCAGTCTGATGAATCACAAACTGCCAAATAAAAGTACCCATCGATTATTCAGAAGCCGTTAAACGATAGACATATTTTGAACTCCAACTATTTATAGCTTTATAAACATCACTAATACCGTCAGTTTCCATGTTGTAGCATTTCTGGCGACCAAATTGAGCGTCATCAGCACTAACATAGCAAAGTGTTGAACCCGATTTTTCCACGTTGTTAAAACGGAACACACTACTATCAATAGGACTTAAGCCCTGCAGTTCAGCCAAATTTGGTACTCGCCAATTATTCTTATTACACAAACTTTCATTATTAATTCGTTCCACTTCAGCTAATACCGTATCAGCCTCGGAACTTGAGCTCCCATGATCTTTAATGCGAACGACTGCATCAGCGCTATCAAATAATTGCCATGCTTGCTTCGACTCTGGTTGATAAGCACATACAGCCTCATCAACATCGGTGGTAATGTCTCCAGCACTATCCAGCAATTGATATGTAATTTTAATTTCACTGACTAAACGGCTTAATATGACTTTATCTTCATCGCCTTGTTTTGATGCAGAGCTACTCATCGCAGACTTATTTTTGGTTTTATAGTGGTAAATTTTTGCATTTTTATTAACATCGTCAGCAGTCCAATACCAAAATACGGTTCCGCCACCAGTGTAATAAGCAATGTCATATTCAGGTTTAAACGCAAGATGATGTAGGAAAACATCAACATCGATAGTCTTACTACTATTAATCACACCTGTTTCTAATGACGTTAACTGATTTGTTCTTGGTAATGACCAATCACTACGGCCACAAAACTCTGCATTATTTTTCAGCTCAATAAGACCACCAGCCCCCATCACACTTGCAATACCGGAACTTGAAGCATCAAAGGCTAAATCATCAGCACCATTTGGCAGCCCATCTTTAAGTAATGTCCAAATGCGTTGACGAGCAAGATCGCGATTATCCATAACACAGCGCCAGCCTTGCGCGTAAGTTGTAGCACTTGGTAAATAATCACCATTGATGTCTAACTTGATAAAATGAGTAGCAATGACAGCATCCGCAGCCGCGACTTTATAGCCTTCGGTTGAGGCTCGCTTTAATCCTTTAACAGCATGTTCAGTAAGGACGTCCACATCTGCAGTGGTTGGTAAATTACTAAACATAATTAACAACTTGTCTAGCGCTGATATTAATGCTCTATTATTGACTGTCTGCAATTCACTAATGGCCGTGTTTAGGTCGGTGGTGAGCTTAATATTTGCATTAATAAAATCAGTTATTGCAGCCGCGGCAGCAAATAAATCTAAACTTTTGGCATGAATATCAGCGCCCACGGTTGCGTTTGATAACGTATCTTTAGCGCTATTTGCTGTGGCATTTTGATCAGTTAACTTAATCAGCGCAGTTAACGCGGGGGTCACTGTTAATGCAGATTTGAATGAAGTATGTAGCGAGGTTAGGTTAATAAAATCAACTTTAATCGCAGCTATATTGTTATTGATCGTCGTTTTAAGTACTTTATCAACACTGCTATCGCTTTCGAGCATAGTTGAGTAAAGTGTCAATGAGTTAATTTTCTCCTGGTATTCCGTTAACGCCAACACGAGGGAATCAAATGCTTTTTTAGCTTCTGTTTCAGCGGTTGTAACATTAGATAATAATGGCGTCAAAGGTTGACCAGCTAACGAGTCTATATTGCTGATAACAGAAATTAAATCAGTTGATATTGCTTGCCAATTACTATTCTGCGATGACACTAGCGCTTTCAGTGCGCTATTCGTAGATGTAGTCTCTGTTAATATTTTCGCTGTATCTGGTAATTCCCATTTTAGAATCACTCTCGTACTATATGAAGCGCTAACCTCTTGACCTGCACTAATTGCTTTCAGTGCTTCAATATCATTAACGGTTTCAGATGCCCAATGTTTATAATAGCTATCGCTAGTCACTAAATAACTCTTGAAAGTTCCTGCGATATAGCTCGAATCAACTAAGGTTTTAGCTTTCATTTCTGTCGAACCTAATAACTGCCAGTTTGGCATGTCACAAAATTCTTTGTTTAATAATTTAGGCACTTTATCTGCGCTAGAAGCATCGCCAGCATAACTCCAAAACTGTGGGTCTTCACCCTGATCATCATATTCAATGTAGCACCCCGTATTAGAAGCTCTTACCCAATTACCATTGTATGTAAGAGCATTTGCTTGTTTCCAGGTAACCATTGGCACGATACGTGTTACATAAAAATCACTCGTTGCAGCTGTAGCATAAAGTGTCTGACCAGCGGGATTAACCTGATTTACAATCGCGTTTTTCTTAACACGCACACCGACCTTGTTTTTAGCATACGCTTTTGCGCCAATATGTTGCGGTCGACTCGTGACAGGTAACCAAGTCATGCCCCCATCATTGGTAAATTCATAATACTCTGGCTCATCATAATCAGCGCCGGTATTGTCGTTCTTTACCCAGTCCCAGCTAAAACCATTGGTTTTAACTTCTTGCGGATAACCTGTATTACCAATATTTTTGTTAAAAATAACAGGCGCAGTAGGAGCTGAGATCACGATTGGTACACCAGATGTAAAGGCTTGCGTACTAATTAATATAGCGCCAGCAACAGTGCCACTAGCAGCATTTTCTTTAACACGCACTTGTACATGGCCAACATCAATATCAACATCGCCAACAAGCAGAGGTTTGCTTGTTACAGTCGTCCAATTAACCCCACCAGTTAACGAGTACTCGTATTCGTTTTCGTTACTAAAACCACTAACAAGATCCCAATCAAAGGTATTCAAGCTGTCATTTTGCACAGGATTAGTCGGTGATTTGGGACGATTAACCGATACATTAGCTGTATAAATGACGGGATTAACCAGTACATCACTTGCAGCTCGGTTACTACTTGAATCTGCTTTGACGCGAACTTGAATATCACCCGCAGCATAAATACCATCAATCACCAATTGGTGAGGATTTCCATTAACGGTCGACCATGGTTGATTGGGGATTTTGATTTCATAAAATTGTTTATCACTAAAATTACGACTCCAAGACCAGCCAAACTGATCAAGATCATCATTCACGATAGGTCCAGCAGGAGCATCCGGTTTAATAGTGGCTTGCGTCGAATTGGTTGACTTTTGATCTGGGCTTGCTTCATTACAACCCGTTAACAACGTACCTGAAATCACCGTTAACGCGAGCAGTGATTTGTTTACTCCTAACAACATTTACCTATCCCTTTTATTTAAATATAAATAACTTTATGAAAACTATAGTCAAACATAATATTTCGCATATACTAACGATAATGAGAGTGATTATCAATTGTATTTGATCATATATTTTATTAATCATCTTTATTTACATTTAAACGACTGGCTTACAGAAGGTATCCGGTATAAAACTTCAAACAACAAAGTGTTATCTATATGAATGGAAAATTTAAACTATCTAAAATAGCGGTTTTCATAGCGGGATGTAGTCTCGTAGTGAGCTGTGGCAGCGAAGAAAACAGTACAACGAAATCCGATCTCTATGACTACAGTAAGCAATCAATTTGCGTAGATACAGATCGTAATTACACTTGCACAGCTGGTGAGAAAAAGGTACCGACGCTATGGAGTGTGGCGAGCGATAACACTGCGCCCTTTCTTATCGAAAATAGGGACTATGTACTTACCGCGCCAGCAAGTGCAGATGTTGTCAGTCCGTTTACGACATTGATTCAAAATGAAATTTTATTTAATCCACAATTTTCAGGTAGCGTTGCACAAGTACAAGCCCAAGCACAAACGTATTTACAGCAACTATTTGGGGATCAATATAATCTTGATTTTAATAAACTAAATACCGAGCATGGGCCAAAAGAAGCAACAAACTTGTTACTCGCTTCTTTTACCCACGCACTGTCATTGAAAGGCGATTCCAGAGCGTTAAAAATATCAGCGGCGGTTGATAAAATGGTCAGTAATGGTAGCTTTGATATCACTAAAAGTTTGAAGCAAACGGATTTAGATAATAGCTATGTAAACTTAAATAAGCGCTATCTTATTCCTGGTTCTTACCCGATGCGTACGCTATCCACTAGCAGTGCCATCACGATAAATGAAAATACCGGTATGCTACTGGCACTTACCTATGATAATAAACTACTACAAATCGATACAGCCACAGGATTAAGCCACACGTTTACTCCCGCTACGACAACGCAAACAGCGCCAACGATGAGTACATACGACGACCATTATGACGATGATGATGATGATGATGATGACGACGATGATCACCATGGAGGAGACTGTGATGATGATTACGGTTCCCTTTTCGGCGATGACTGTAATGACGGTGGGACTACTCAGCCAGCATCAAAAATTTTATCAGCCGCTCAAGGCGACCATAATAAAAATGCTTATTTGATTTATCAGCCAACTATGTATGGTGATAACAGCATGAGTTACACCTGTAATAGCACGGGTAACAACGGTATTTTCTTAACTAAACTAGGTAAAAACAGTCAAGCATCTCCTTTGGCTTCAGCACCGAAAATTAGTACTTATAGTCGTGCATCTGGCGGCTCTAAACCCCCTGTCGTCGTACCCGTATTACCGGTTTCATCCGCAAGTTGTAAAAACAACCATATCAGTGAGTTAATTGTGTCTTTGAACCATGACACAGTCGCAGCTGTATTTAGCAAAGGTTATGGGCAAGGCGCTGAATTAAAACAATTATCTAGTGATACTTTAAAGCCAACTGGAAACAGTTACGACCTATCTTCAGCTCAGCCAATACTCGTATTAAGCAAGCAACAAAGATCATTATTAGTGCAACAAGATGCTGGTACACCAGCGGTTGTGATTAACGCTCAAACCTTGAACTTACAAAGTGAAATAATAAAAAGTGACATAGATAACGCCGCCTTCGTCAATAATGATAAACAACTCATCGTCAGCGATAAAACCAATACCCTCAGGTGGATTGATATTGCGCAAGGTTCATCAATAGCAACAATAGTCTTAGCTGAAAATGTGCTTAAGCTCGCTTCCGACCCAACGGGTAAACAGAGTGCTGCGTTAACGAATAAAAATATATACCTTATTGATAATGAAACAAAATCTATTATCTACTCGCAAGCTTATACACAAGGCAATGCCTACGGAATGAGCATGCTCAGTAATCGTATTATTATTAGTCGTTTAGGGGCGATTGATTACATTCAATTTGATAATTTGGCTGGCTCACCAATCAAAATAGCTAAGCAGATGTTATCGAAAGACTTGCTAACAAACTGGTCAAAAAAGTCCGGCGCTTCATTAACCGATATGACACTTGCAGAGCTACTACGGGATATTGGCGAAGAAGGTGCTATTAGCCAACAATTTAGCGATATTGACCTGCAATGGCGACCTACAAATGCCAGTAATGTCGCAAGCGTTAAAGAAGTGATTATAACGGGGGAATATCGCGGCCAACGCATTAGCTTATCTAAAACGCTATAACCTAAACTGACAGTGGTTAATTAACGATCCCACTTAACATCACCGACAGGCGTTCAATTTTGATATTGGATAACTGTCGGTAATCAAAATAAGGGCAGACAATTAAACGATTCTTTACATCAATCGCAAATTCATCATCTAACCAAATTAAGTTAGCCTGTAATTGACCTGATGCCAATAGGTCTTTAGCATAAGTACGACCGCATATAATATGAAGAGTGTGGGGATTATCATCGAGTTTTGGCGGACTAAATAACAAGGCAGTTGCACTACCTGCTTGTAGCAAATAACCATCACGATATTGCTGCCAATTCGGGGCTTTTTTCGCAAAATCAAAATGATCGGCATTTAACGCATACAACAATTTAGCATACACATTAAATACTTTACGCCAGCCATTACCACAGGCTTGACCAATCGCATTAACTTCACCACTGACAAGTGAATTAACGCTGCTTATGCCTTGGTATTCCAACATGTTCGGCGTATTTGCCAAATACACTGCCAATGTAAATTCAGCACAACCAAGTCCTTTGTTTGTCATCACCCAATACACCTATATATTATTAAAAAGAGGCGTATTATACATAGCGGCAGGATCACGTACTAGTGACCCTACTCTACTTGTTATTTTAATAGACTGACTTTGATATCAGCTAATTCATTTTTGAACGATTCGAACACAGCTTCCTTGGTATAGACAACATATAATTCATTCACAATTCTAGCCAAAGGTAAGTCCTCTAAACTGTCAGTATAAAATCGTAACCAACTGAGTGTAATGTTATTTTTTTTCATATCATTAATCACAGCGACCTTTTTAGCATCACCGAGAAGTTCTATATAATATCCATCAGATAAATTAGAGAATAAAACATGATCAAATTTATCAAGAAAGGGTAAGCACTTCCCATAAATGTCAGGTGCTGCAGACGCAATAATATTTATCCCAGGCTGATCTAAATGCTTTAATACACCTTTATTGGTAAATAAGCATAAATACCTGGAAAAGATAAATCCAGCGATGCTCCAATATTTACTTTCTGATTGAATGGTTGTTAACCTTTTTTTAAATTCGAACCTACCTACAAGTCCACTGCATCGATGGCAATACAATATTAAAATAGGCAGGAACGTAAACAAATTAAAAGGTAACAAAATAAGCGTAAATATAACCCAATGTTTAAAAGAATTAACTCTTATTAATGTTAGGTCTAGGTCATAAATTGATACCATTTATCTTGCATCCAAAGCCCATGGACATCTTAATAATATTTTGGAATAAAGCGTAAAATCCGCGTTATGAATAGGATTGGTAAAGGTTGTCGTCAATACAGCTGTCTTCACATCACAGCTATCATTAATACCTGAGATGAAATCAAACACGTCTAACATCGTATTTCCGCTATCCACAGCGTCATCTACAATGAGCACTTTACAACCCGGTTTTTTTAAACAAGAAACATCACCAGAAATAAGTTTCACATCCGAAGCGCACCTCTTCACTGCGTTATTTTTAAATTTCTTTTCTTGATAATAAACTTCAAGACTTCTTAATGAGTTTAAAGAAAACTTAGGTAAATATTTTAACATATTGAGAATTTTCAATTTTTCTTTTTTCTTTGTTGCTGGTCTTTGTCGTTTGACAATTAACTGATTAAAGTTTGTGAATGAACTTTTAGCTTCGACGACATACTTCCCACCAGTCGCCACACCGACAACGACATCAGGGCGGAAATCCCGCAATGCTAAACTCGCTAAATTGTCACACTTCTGTACAAAATCATCACCGATTAATGTTAATACTTTCATTTATTACCTCTCTACGAATATTTAAATAAACGCCTTTAATCACCTAATAATAATTATATTGAGTGATTAAATATTAAAAAATATAGGTATCAAACAGAGTCTAGGCGGGCTTATTTATTATGATGTACACAGGCCGTCACTTATATTTAATGCCATGTTATTTGTACTAACTCGCCTGTAGCATAACTATAGACTAAGTATTTATTTTGGAGATATTTACGCCAAAATTTATTAGTATTTCAGGATTAATGGCTACACCCTGTCAGTATAAACAGGGCACTAGCCTAAAAATAAATTAAATTGCGTTTAAATATGACTTGTACGAATGTAAACGAACCGTCGCGGCGCCAATCACATCAATAAAACCAAAGAATGCATGGGGTTTTCTAGCTGCTATCCAAGCAGAACCTGTCGCGCCGATTGGAATTATTTTTCCTTCGGGTTCAATTATTTCAAGTATCACAGTACGACCATGGGCACTGGTATTTGCGCCTACGTGCTGCCTTACACTCTGTGGTCCTTGTATCGGAGAGATCGATGATTCACCTGTACCAGCGGTAAAGCTATGTACCTTAGCACGGAATATTTCACCCGGATAAGCATCGACATAAAACTCTGAAAATTGTCCCGGTTCTACATAACGGTAAGTTTGATCAGAAATACGCATTTCTACAAATTTCTTCGACGTATCATAAATATGCATATTACCAATACGGCTGCCATCGGCGATATTAACCACCGCAATTTGTCCGTCAAAAGGCGCTCTAACCGTTTTTCTTTGTTGCACGAATAACGTTTTATCTAAATCAGCTTGCAACGAAAGCAACGAAGCATTAGCGACTTTCAAATCAGATTTAAATTTTTCAACGTCTCTAAATTTAAATATCTCTGGTGATTTTTTCGCTCGTGTCAAATCGCGCTGCATTTGCGAAATAGACTCTTCTTGTTTAACAATAGAGGCTTTAATTTTCTCTATATCCGCAGCAGAATTGGTGTCTACTAGGGTATAAATAATGGCGCCTTTTTTAACCACCTGATTGTGTTCTACAAAAACTTGGTCAATCTCTTCACCAAATAACGGTGACAGCACTGCATGAGGTGCTTTAACTGTTGATGAATAGGTTAAATCTACAGGCGCCCACAAGCGTGACATTATGCCTAATATAACTAAAATAAACACACCACCAAATACTATCCACACCGCACTTTTTAAAGACCACTTTATCGCGCCGGTAGAAACTAATACCCACATCAGTAGGATATACGGAATTATTATTTCTTTCATTGTCTTACCCTTTTATTCTGGTTGTAAATAGACATGTTAATTAATGTGATTTCGCCTCTTCATTCATCACCTTATTTACCTCATCAATTTCTGCACGACTATGCCTTGTCGCTAAGCTATTTTTGATAATATCGGTGAGTGAAGCGCCGATATGTTTCCAGTTAGCAAACGCAATGATAATGGCCAGCACCCACCAAGCTTTGTGTATAAACAAGCCACACAGTGACAACGCAAATACCAATTGGATATGGGTACTATTTTGTTCCTGCGCTTTATGTACAGCCACTTCGTGCAGCTGCCAGAGTAGGTAGACAACAAAAATAACCACCGCGAGGGTAACGGAAAATAGGTAACCACTAAAATACTCCGAATTAAACACAATCATCATGGTGTCATTAGGCGTGTTCGTGAAGGTACTTAAGTCAATACCTTTAGAATTGATTTTACCCAGTGGCGCCAGTAGGTATGCACCGCAAAGCATCAAGGACATGAAGCAGGTAAATTTAAATAAAACTGTACAAATTATCGTGATCACTCGGAAAATACTTTTTAAGATGTTCATATTATTTCCTATTTAGTTCTCATATTTTAGTTATAAGTACGTTGCGAGGTTAATGCGTTTTACCATGCTGATGAGCATCTTTATTACTTGCCAGTTCACCGGAGAAAATCTGATAGATATCGATTTGTTTCAGTGCATGCTGGTTTGATGGGCTGCTATTAGCCTTTTCTATCGCAATAAGTAAACCATTTTCATCATGAATATGCGGCACTGTCATGTCGACATCACCACCGCAGGCGAACGCGTTAAATGCCACGAGATTACAACTGAAAAACATCACTGATAATGTACTAACTACTCTTTTTTTCATCGTCTCGTTCCTAAACTTGAGTATGCCAGCGGATGTAGAGTGATGGCATACTCGGGTTATTCATTTCTAGAACTAATTAACGAAGCGTGATTTTTGGAGACTCCGCAGGCTTATCAAATAAGCTGAAGAACTCTGGCACCGCTTTAGCATCGCCTTCGACCTTGATGTAACCTTGCTTAACGGCTTCAACAAAATCGACTTTGCCAACCAGTAATCCTAGGAATACATTTTTAGTTAGCTTAACGGTTGCTTTAGGTTGGCCTGCAAAATCTTGATGGAATTGCGCAACACTACGGCGAATTTCAAGTGCATGGATCTCGTTAGTATCACCAAATTCAAACGCTACAGTGAAGTGCTTATCTTGACTACGCTCTGCATTCAAACCAAAACGCATCGCGCTAACCAATTGTGCAGGTTCAAACTCAGCCATCAAATCAGGTGCTTGCAGGTTGATTTTTTTAGAGTAATCGATAGTGCCATCAAGCTCTTGGGCCGAAGTTAAGAACCAATTACGCCAATTGTTATTGGTTTCACGGTAAGCCAGTTCACGCAGTGCTGTTGCTTTTAATTGACGTGGCGCCATATCGTCTAAATCAATACGAATTGCGTGTGTTGCCAATTCTGCACACCACTGATAATCACCGTTATCACAGGCGTCAATTGCAAACTCCATCATCTTCTCTTTACCGCCAACCATATTGACGTAGCGTGTTGATGCTTCTACCGAATAAGTTGGGTTTAATGTTGTTGGGTCACCATCAAACCAGCCCATTTCACCAACAAATATTTGTTTTGCAGCATGACGAATCGAACCATAGAAATCACCTAACCACGGGTGGTTAACTAGGTGTGCTGGTAATTTTATTTGACGGATTAAATCTTCTTGCGTCGCACCATCATTAATCGCTTTGATTGATTGATCATAAGTGAATTGGATCGCATCACGGTATGACGTTAATGTGTCATCAACATGTTTAGCACCGTTTACCGGGCGACCATGTGACACCATCATCGTATTAGCGTTATATTCACGTAGCATATCAACACCAGGGAACCAGATACTTGGGTCGCGATATTGTGTGCCACGAATAGTATGCAGATTCGGGAAGCTTTCGCCTTGAATAACTTCAGAGCCAAATAACATGTCAAATTCAGGGAAGTAAGCAGTGATCTCATCAGATGCTTCAGAAGGTACGTGCTGGAACTCTACTTTTATACCTTCGATTTCCATGTCTAGCTTGCCAAACTTACCTGTAACTAAGGTATTTGGTTTAATTAGACTGTGCTCTTTTATTTCAAAATCAGGCCCTAAACCACCGTTAACACGACCATCTTCTTCAACATTAAGTAAAGTACCTAACGAGTAATCAACACGGAAACCAAGTGCTGGACCAGTACCGCCCATTGACCCTTTAACAACGTTTTCCATAAAGGTTTCATGAGCAATAATTTTAGCGTTTTCAGCGCCTTCAATACCACGTACACCGGCGTAATGATCTGGATGCCAATGTGAGTACATAACAGCTGTAACAGGCTTGTTATTACCTGTTACTTTACGAAAATCAGCCATGACTAATTGCATTTTGTCGACTGACTCAACCGGATCTAGGATTAATAAACCATTATCACCATCAACAATCATCGGTGACGTTAAACCATAACCATAAACTTGGAAGAATTTATTTTTATAAGTAAAAATACCTTTATCCATTTTTTGTGAATGCGCGGTTAACTGTGGGTGAACCTTGTCAGATTTCGCATCAAAAGCATCATTACCGCCAGTGCGGGTAAAAGTCATGTCTTTAGTATCGCCATGCCAAAAATGCGTTGCGCCAGAATTCTGACCTAAGTAGTAATCGTGAGACAATGTAGGGATATCAACATTAACACCGTCAAAACGATGCTGATGATTGTCACCAGCTGATACGGTGCTTGAGAGAGAAGTCGCGAGAAGTACAGATAAAGTAATAATAGAGCGTTTCATATTAAGCCTCGTTAAATGTTTAAACATATTTAATGAAGCTAGAGTAACTAAAAAACGCAGAAGTTAAGTGATATGTGATATAAGTTAACTTATATCAGCTGGGTTATTTCCTTACAGGGTAAGATATGAAGCATTCAGATTACAGTTTAATCCCCACATTTGTCGCGATTTTTGAAGAGAAAAGTTATACCGAAGCAGCAAAACGCTTGGGCATCAGCCAATCGGCAGTGAGCCAAGGTGTTACGAGATTAAAAGAAGTGTTTAAGGACCCTTTGTTTATCCGCGGTAGCCGTGGCGTTGAACCCACACAGTTTGCATTAGACATATACCCTACGCTGGCAAGTTCTGTCGAAAATATCGCGTATATGCTGCCGGAATTCAAAAAATTTGATCCATTGAAGTGCGATAAAGAATTTGTGGTCTCTTCGCTCAGCGTATTTGGCTTCACTATATTGCCAGAACTATCAGCACTGATGAGTCAAGAAGCCCCGCTAGCGAGTGTCAAAGTTGAACCTTTATACAGTCACGACCACAGCAATATACTGCGTTCACAACAGTGTGACTTGATTATCGAAGCCTACTCAAACCAAAGCTCGCAGTTACGATCTAAAGTGATAATGGAAGATACTTTGAGTGTGATGTGTCGAGAAGATCACCCAAGACTGACGGGTAACGCGATCACACCTGAAGAGTTTTTATTCGAAAGTCACGTCACCCATTCTCAGCTTGAGAAAAAAGGCGGTTATTTATTAGGGCGCGGTCTTAAAGATGAAGGCATACTCGGTAAACGTCGTGTCGCTTGGCAAGCCAGCAGTATCATGGAAATGCTACCTGTGATTGAGCGTTGTGATTACATTGCTTTGTTGCCACAAAAACTAGTGGATAAATATATTCACATCCACAACCTCAAACAGCTCGACGCTGATTTCTTACAAGAACCCGTCAAAGTAGCCATTTACTGGCATTCATCACGCACCAATGATGCGATGCACAAGTGGTTTAGAGAACTGTTTAATCGCGCGGCGAAAAAATATCGTGGTGTCTAAGAAAGTATCTTGAGGTATAGAAATTAATCCAGATCAACAAACTCCTCGTTATACCGGCGTTTCAACAGACAGTCATTTACAGCCTTAGCCTACGATGTAAAAATCACATCACTCTCGATATTAAGGCTTATGCATGCAAACAACTCTCGACCAAGCGATGTTACAAATTGCACTCGATCTCAATTTAAACCTGCCGTCAGGGCATCATTACCAACGTTTAATGCAGTCGCTACAGTCTGTGTTACCTTGCGATGCAAGTGCCTTGTTTATTCTTGATGATTCAGGTCTGTTGTCTGCCGCTGCCGTAAATGGCTTGACTGATGAAGTATTGGGACAAAAATTTGATCCAATGCAGCACCCTCGCCTACGTGCGATCCTAGCCAGCCGTGAACCCGTTCGATTCCCAGCGAGTTCGACCTTGCCAGACCCATTTGATGGATTATTGAAAGATGATCCAAACCGCTCGATTGATGTGCATGACTGCATGGGTTGCAGCTTATATGTAGAAGACCATTTAGTCGGCCTTATTACCCTTGATGCTATGCCGGTCGGGGCTTTCAAGCGTATTGATGATATTACGGTGGCAACCTTTGCTGCATTAGCGGCGGCAACAATAAGAAACGTTAATCAAGTTGAAGCATTGCACAAAAGCCACCAGCAACAACAGAATATGAATCAAGTACTGATCCAAGAGGCCCGCAATAAAGGCGGTGAATTGGTTGGTATTAGTCCTGAAATACAAACCCTGCGCAACAATATCAACATGGTGGCTTATTCCGATTACGCCGTGTTAATCAGTGGTGAAACCGGTACAGGTAAAGAGTTAGTTGCCCATGCGGTACATTCACAATCCTCACGCGCAACCAAGCCAATGATTTACGTCAACTGTGCTGCTTTGCCAGAAAGCCTTGCTGAGAGTGAATTGTTTGGTCACATCAAAGGCGCATTTACCGGCGCTACCAGTAACCGCGCAGGTAAATTTGAGCTAGCCGATGGTGGTACTATTTTCTTAGATGAAATCGGTGAGTTACCGCTGTTAATGCAAGCTAAACTACTGCGCGTGATCCAACAAGGCGAAGTACAGCGTGTTGGCGCAGATAAGAACTTAATGATCAATGTCCGTATTATCGCGGCAACTAACCGTGAATTAACCGAAGAAGTCGCTGCGGGACGCTTTCGAAGTGATCTGTACCATAGGTTAAATGTGTTTCCAATTAAGGTCCCACCACTACGCCATCGCCAAGGTGATATTGCGGTATTATCAGGGCACATACTCGATCGTGTACGCAGCCAATTTAACGTGGCTAAATTGCAATTACACCCAAAGGCATTAACAGCACTTAATCATTACAGCTGGCCTGGTAACGTCCGTGAATTAGAACATACTTTAATGCGTGCGGGACTGCGTGCAATTCAAGCACAGCAAAGCCTGATCTTACAGCAACACTTATCCGATGAAGTCAGTCACACTTACGCCTATTCAGCAGCAAGCGATAGAGATACAGATACAAAGACAACAGCCGATGATTTACCCACGACATCATTTGAGCTACGTGGTGCAGTAGAAAGCTATCAAACCAAGCTGATTTCCCATGCCCTGCAACAATCTAACTTCGTGTGGGCGCAAGCGGCTGAGTTTTTACAGATGGATCGGGGTAATTTATACAAAATGGGCAAAAAACTTGGTATTGAACCTAAAACATTACGTGCTACAGAGTTAATTTAAACAACATCAACGCATTTTTGATGTGATAATGACATCATGAAGGTTGTAGTTATTACATCAAATATAATATACAAAAATACAATAACCTTATATATCAATAACATAAAAGTTGGCACGTTAGCTGCAATATAGCTTATGAGATCATCGTTAATTCGATATCAATCATATAATTATAATGGAGTTTCAAATGTTCTGTATTCAATGTGAGCAAACGGTTCAAACACCTACAGCGAAAGGCTGTTCTTATACTCAAGGTATGTGTGGTAAAACGGCTGATGTTTCAGACCTACAAGACATATTAGTATTTAATCTCCAAGGTGTGTCTTTCTGGGCCGAACTAGCACGTAAATACGACATCATCGATGCTGATATCGATGCTTGGGCGCCACGCGCATTCTTCTCTACATTAACTAACGTTAACTTTGTTCCAGAACGTATTACTGAATACACTGAAATTGCTGAGCGTTACAAGATCCAATTAAGCACTCAAGTTATGGCAGCCGCTGCAGCAGCCGGCGACACATTACCTGCATTATCTCCAGCAGCGCAGTTTGTATTACCAAGCACTGCTGAAGAAATCATGAACTTTGCACCTGAAGCAGCGGTTAACCGTGGTCATGAAGAATTACACGAAGACATTATTGGTCTACGTTTATTATGCTTGTACGGCCTTAAAGGCGCAGCAGCATACATGGAACATGCCCATGTTCTTGGTCAAAGTGAAGAGTCTATCTGCGCTGAATACCACCAAATCATGGCATTCTTAGGTACTGAACCTGTTGATGCTAATGCGCTACTTGAAACATCAATGCAAATTGGTTTATTAAACTACCGCATCATGGAAATTCTAGACCGTGGTGAAACGAATACCTTTGGTCACCCACAACCAACACAAGTAAACGTGAAACCAGTTGCGGGTAAATGTATTCTTGTTTCTGGTCATGATTTACATGATTTAGAAAAAATACTGCAACAAACCGAAGGCAAAGGCATCAACGTTTACACCAATGGTGAAATGTTACCAGCTCACGGTTACCCTGAACTAAACAAATACCCACACTTAGTTGGTAACTTCGGTAGCGCTTGGCAGAATCAGCAAAAAGAATTTGCTAACTTCCCTGGCGCAATTGTGATGACATCTAACTGTCTAATCAATCCAAACGTAGGTCAATACGCAGACCGTCTATTCACACGTAGCATCGTGGGTTGGCCTGGTGTTGTGCATATTGAAGGCGATGATTTCTCGCAAGTTATCGAATGTGCATTAGCACAAGACGGTATCGCGCACACAGAAATCGAGCACATGATCACTGTTGGTTTTGGTCGTAACGCGCTAATGGAAGCTGCTCCAGCAGTTATCAAAGAAGTTAAAGCGGGTAACATCAAGCACTTCTTCCTAATCGGTGGTTGTGACGGTGATAAAGAAGAGCGTAGCTACTTCACTGACATCGCTGTGAATACACCTAAAGATTCAGTAGTACTAACGCTGGCTTGTGGTAAATACCGTTTCAATAAGAAAGAGTTTGGCGATATCAATGGTATCCCGCGTCTATTAGATGTTGGCCAATGTAACGATACTTATTCTGCAATTCAATTAGTGTTAGCACTGGCTGAAGAGTTTGATTGTGGTGTGAATGAATTACCGCTAAGCATTGTTTTATCTTGGTTCGAGCAAAAAGCAATTGTGGTGTTATTAACCTTATTCGCTTTAGGTATTAAAGGTATTTATACCGGTCCTACTGCTCCTGCGTTCTTAACTGACAACTTGATTAAAGCGCTACAAGATAACTTTGATATGCGCAGTGTTGGCGATGCTGAAACTGACTTAGTGACTATGCTTTCAGGTCAATAGTATTGACTGGTAAGTAATGTTAGCGAGTAAATAACACTCGCAGATCAATGCGGCGATAAACCGCATTGATTAAAGACGTTCGACACGCCATAAACCCATCCATGGGGGCTTGAGGTTGGCATCCATGCCAACAACAGTCGACTTACTTTAATCAATGCTTAGGGGTTTAGATCTGCATTCGAATTAAAAAGACAGCCGCTACAAGTTCAAATATTTCATTCTAGCCGCTATCTTTAATAAACATGTTTTTAATAACAATCATTCCTAAATTATCACTGCGATAGGTGCAATAATGTCTTCTTCAAATACGCCGTCTTCAACCATTTCGCCACCAGCGCTTAAGCCTCTAAAACTAAACAGTGCTGGATTAGGTCAATCAACGACGAGCAAAGAAAAACCTGCGCCTGTAAGCAGTAAATTACAAGCTCCCAAGTTAAATTTCTCTCTTGGTGGTTCTGATAACAACAATTCAAAAAGCACAGCTAAACCAGCAACTTCCAAGTTAACGCCACCTAAGCTTAACTTTGCTCTTGGTGGTAGTAAGTCGTCGGGTTCTTCAAAACTGGCAACACCAAAGCTGAGTTTTTCACTTGGTGAAACGGTAGCTAAACCAAGCATAAAGTCGACGACATGGTCACCGACTACAACGTCATTAGTATTGGTTAAGCGTGAATTAGAAACGCATGACTCAATGAGCTTTACTTTTGCGGCAGCAGACCAAACTTTATTTGATTTTAAACCGGGTCAATTCGTGACATTAGCGGTAGAAATCGACGGTAAAACCCATTATCGCGCCTATTCAATTAGCTCTGTGCCACAGCAAAAACAATTACGTTTAACCATTAAGCGTGTACCTGACGGCTTAGTTTCGAACTGGTTAGCGGATAACTTAGCTATCGGCGATAACTTATCGGCATTAAACATTGCCGGCCAATTCAATAGCAGCGATTGCCAACACAAAGCAAAACTACTTTTGGTTAGCGCAGGTTGTGGTATCACCCCAGTCATGTCGATTGCCAAAACATTATTAGCGCAAGATAGCGATGCAGACATTGAGTTCTTACATTGCGCCCGAGACAAAGACAACGTTATCTTCCATGCTGAAATGCAGACGTTAACCGCTCAACACAGCAATTTCAAAGTGCAATTATTACTGGAAAACAGTGATGGTTTTGCTACTTTCAGTCGTGAAAACAACAGTAACGCGCTAGCACATCAAACAGGCATGGTGAGTAAAGACGTTATTCAGCAGTTATATCCAGATTTACAAGATCGTACTATCTTCTTGTGTGGTCCTGTCGGCTTTATGAAAGCAGTAGAAAATATTGCCCAAGAAAGTGACTTTGATATGGCAAACTTCTTCCAAGAAAGCTTTACACCAGCTGCAGATAACAAACAGCAAGATAACCTTTCACTAGACGCATCAGGTGCATCAACAGCCAGTGTTATGTTGTACGTGCCCGACTTTGCTGTAGAGAAAAAGGTGGTACAAGGTGCATCACTATTAGAGTTATTAGAAAACAATGGTGTGCCAATTATCGGCGCTTGTCGCGCAGGTGTTTGCGGCTCGTGTAAGTGTAAAGTCACTAGCGGTGAAGTGAAGTCCACCAGCAGTGAAACGCTTACAGCGGCAGAAATTGAACAAGGGTTTGTATTAGCCTGTTCAAGTACAGTTGAGGGGGATATCACTGTAGCACTCAGCTAATCAAGCAAGTGAGTGAAATAATACAAGGTAAGTATCGAGTTATCGTGAAGTGGCTGACTTTATCGATAGCTCGATTTTATGTGCAGAGTTATTTCCCCATTTATTCCTCAATTTATTCCTCAATTTATTCCTCAATTTATTCTCTGATCTATTCCTCAATCTAGTCAACTAGATTAACTCTGCTACGCTTAATAAGAGACATAGTAGAGGATAAACTCAATGAATTATAAACATATATTAGTCGCTGTCGATTTAACTAACCCCAGTGAAATAGTGATGGGTAAAGCGACCGCATTAGCAAGAGAGACTAATGCTAAGCTTTCACTTATTTATGTTAGTTCGCATCATTTGAAAGTGTCTGCTCCTGGGGGGATTCCATGGTTAGCGTCGCATGACATCGAAGATACAGACCCAGACGAAAAAGAACAGGAGCACTACCAAACAGATCTCAACGCATTAGCTGAACAGCTTGATTACCCCGTTGAAAATAGGTTAGTTTTAATGGGCGAGTTAGACGTAGAATTAACCACAGCTATCCATCAATTAGAAGCTGATCTATTAGTGTGTGGACACCACCATGATTTATGGAGCCGGTTAATATCTTCAATACGAAAAATTGCTAACGCTGTCGATACCGATCTATTAATTGTTTATCTTTAAAAATAATGCCTCAACTTAATTCAGACCTTCAACGGCGATAGTTGAAGGCTAACTCCTCCCCCCCGCCGTTGCTCTTTTCTATTAATTTCTGATTATTTAAAAATGCCCCTTGACCTGTCTAAGGCTTCATAGTTTATAGTCTAGCTATTAATGAGGGGGAATCGAATGTATAAAATTTCTGAATTAGCACAAAAAGTTAACTTAAGTCGTACCACTTTGCTTTATTACGAAAAGCTTGGGCTAATTTCATCTAAACGGCAAGCGAATGGCTATCGAAGCTATTCCGAGTTCGATCTCCAGCGCGTTAAACTCTTACAACAATTACAGGCAGGTGGATTGTCGCTTAAAGAATGCCAAGCATGCCTTGAAGCTAAAATTAATCGAGCACAATTACTGCAGCGACTACAGACGTTGGATGAAGACATAGCCCAAAAGCAGAAGTCGAGAGAGCTGCTTTCGTCCATGTTAGGCATGAGTTCAATGCGAGATTGGCACCAGACGACGGATAAACACGCGCCATCAGCCCACTTAGATTGGTTAATGACACAGGGATTCAGTGAAACACAAGCGTTGAGGTTAAAATGGTTATCAAAAGATATGAATAATCATGAGCAATATATGCGTGAATTTGAGTTCATCTTTGATGGATTAGACAGACTAGGTCCCAGCTCTACAGATGATTCAATAAAGGCATTGAGTAGCATCGCAGTTAAAACGGGTGAGCTATTAGAAATTGGTTGTGGTAAAGGGGTTACTACAATCGCCCTCGCTGAACATACCCAATTTGCTATTACTGGGTTAGATAATGATGAATATAATTTAAGTTGCTTAAAAGAACATTTAGCGCAGCAGCTACCGCCACTAGATCACTCATTACCACAAATAGAACTGATTTGTGCCAGCATGACAGATATGCCTTTTTCAGAGCAACAATTTGACGTTATCTGGTCTGAAGGCAGCGCCTATATCATGGGGATAAAGCAGGCATTAGAAAGCTGGAAACGTTTTATTAAACCAGAAGGCTATTTAGTGGTTAGCGATTTAGTCTGGTTAACTGATTCACCCGATGATGAGGTTCAGCAATTCTGGTTAGACGCTTATCCTGAAATGGCCACCGTTGCCAGTCGACAACAAATGATAGAAGACGCGAGTTATCAGGTGATTGATAGTTATACCTTGAACCAAGCATCTTGGGACAACTACCTGCTGCCTTTGCAGCAAAAAGCGAATCAGTTAGCAGACCATGTTTTTGTATCTCCTGCTTTAGCAGATTTACAAAAAGAGTTAACAATCCACAGTAAGTACTTAGGCCAATATGGCTATCAAATGTTTGTACTTAAACTTAGAAATTAAAGTGAAAATGAGAATTAATATGACAATCAGAACAGAAACGACAGCAGATCATAACGCGATAGAAACCTTAACTTATCGTGCCTTTGAGAATCACCCACACCATGCTCCCGGTGCAAAACCGACCGAGCATCTTATTATTAATAAGTTACGTGATGCTGGCGTATTAACTGTCTCTTTAGTGGCTGAAGATGACACGGGCATTATTGGCCATATCGCCCTCTCTCCTGTCGCGATTAATGGTGTTACGACTAATTGGTATGGACTTGGACCAGTAGCCGTTGCCCCAGAGCGCCAAGGTGAAGGCATTGGTCGCCAACTTATCGAAGCTAGTTTAGCAACAATAAAGTCCCAACATGCAGCTGGTGTCGTTTTACTGGGTGAACCTGAGTATTACGGTCGCTTTGGTTTTGAGGCTCATACAAATTTAACACTTGCAGGCGTGCCGCCTGAATACTTTATGATTAAATCATTATGTGATGATGACTGCACGACGACAGACAAGGCGAGCGTAGACAAAGCGAGCGTAGACAAAGCAATACCTGTGGGTGAAGTCACTTATCATGCCGCTTTTAGTTAAGTCTAATTCAACACCATCTTATGACGGTGTTGATACGACTTAGGACTAAGACCATAAAAACGTTTGAAGATACGACTGAAATGACTGCTACTGACAAACCCGAGTTCAAAACTAACTTGGGTTATCTGCATTCCCGTCTTAATCAATTCCGCCGCTTTCTTTAGGCGTTGTTGCTGCTGGAAAGCCAAAGGCGTACAACCAAATTGCGCTTTAAACTGATTGAAAAACTTCGTTCTGCACATACACGCAATACGGCACAACTGGTCTATCTCAATGCTTTCGTTTAAGTGTTGTTGAATAAACTCAACCGCCATAGTTAACCCACTGCGATCGGGTTGCTGTTGACAAAATGACATCATAAAGTCACGACTTTGCTGACGTAACAAACGTACCGTCAATTCTGATACCGCTAAATTAATCATGTAACTACGATCAGGATCGTCATCCACGTATAACTCAGTCATGCGCTGTAATAGTGCCTGCGTCTGGGCGTTGTGATGGGTATGTAGTAATTGTTGTTGATATTGCACAGGGCCAAATTCACTGTGCTTTTCAGCTTGAGCATTAAGGTTATCAGCTATTTTCGCGATGCGGTCGGTGGATATTTCAATCGCCAGACAACGGGTTGGCGCTGCTAAACTGGCAACCGGGAAATCAATTTCAACGCTTTGGCTTGGCGCTAATACAAAGGATTCATGGGGGACAAAGTCACTGTCATAACTGGCATCCTGACTATGCATGACCTTTTTACCGCTGATCATGGCGCAAAATAACGGGTTTTCTGACTTTAACTCCACCCGCTTAGCTTGTTGAAAAGTATCATAAATACTTAACTGAGACTCGGGGCCGTCATAGCTGGTTTGGTTTTCTACCATCACTTCTGGCTGAAATTCGGGATCGAGGTTAGATCCTCTATTAGGTTTTTGATTAGACAATATCTGCATCACACACTTCCTTGTTATGGACTGAGAGTCAATTTTTGCGAACTCCCAGCGCAGTTTATGACACAGCGTCATGATAACTTCACTCTCTCGCAAAAAACAATAACTAAAGGAAAGAGTTATGATCTATGCAGCACCTGGAACCAAAGATGCACTTATAAATTTTAAGCCGCGCTACCAAAACTTCATTGGCGGTCAATGGGTAGAGCCGCAAAACGGCTGCTACTTTGACAACATCAGCCCAATCAATGGCGAAGTCATCTGTCAGATTCCACGTTCCAACTACCTAGATATCGAACTAGCACTGGACGCAGCACATAAAGCCAAAGATGCATGGGGCTCAGCGTCAGTCACTGTTCGCTCTAATACCCTACTTAAAATCGCTGATCGTTTAGAAGCAAATATCACCAAATTAGCCATCGCTGAAACCTGGGATAACGGTAAAGCCATTCGTGAAACACTAGCCGCCGATATTCCTTTAGCGGTTGATCATTTCCGTTACTTCGCAGGTTGCTTACGTGCTCAAGAAGGCAGTATTGGTGATCTCGATGAGAATACAGTCTCATATCATTTTCATGAACCACTCGGTGTTGTTGGCCAAATCATTCCGTGGAACTTCCCTATTTTAATGGCTGCATGGAAACTAGCACCTGCATTAGCTGCTGGTAACTGCGTGATCTTAAAACCTGCCGAGCAAACACCCGCATCTATCTTGGTATTGATGGAGTTAATTGAAGACCTATTACCTGCAGGTGTACTGAATATCGTCAACGGTTACGGCGCTGAAGCGGGTCAAGCACTGGCTAGCAGCACACGTATTGCTAAGATCGCGTTTACGGGTTCAACACCTGTTGGTTCGCACATTCTAAAATGCGCGGCTGAAAACATCATTCCATCAACCGTCGAACTCGGTGGGAAATCACCAAACATCTTCTTCCCCGATATTATGAGCCATGAAGATGCTTACCTGAGTAAATGTATCGAGGGCGTGGTATTAGCCTATTTCAATCAGGGCGAAGTCTGTACTTGTCCATCACGCTTGTTAGTACATGAAGATATCTATGAGCAGTTTATGGCTAAGATCATCGAGCGCACTCAACAGATCAAACGTGGTAATCCATTGGATACCGAAACCATGGTTGGCGCACAAGCATCGAAAGAACAATTTGAGAAGATCTTAAAATACATCGAGATTGGTAAAGAAGAAGGCGCTGAACTGCTTATTGGTGGCGAGATTGAAGAAGTACATACCGATCATGAAGACGGTTTCTATATCCAGCCTACCTTGTTTAAAGGCACCAATAAAATGCGTATCTTCCAAGAAGAAATTTTTGGCCCTGTGATCGCAGTAACAACATTCAAAACCGAAGCTGAAGCATTAGAGATAGCCAATGATTCTGAATTTGGTTTAGGTGCTGGAGTTTGGAGTCGCGACATGAACGTGGCTTACCGTATGGGTCGTAAGATCCAAGCTGGTCGCGTATGGACAAACTGTTACCACATGTACCCTGCCCACGCCGCATTTGGGGGTTATAAGAAATCCGGTGTTGGTCGTGAAACCCATAAAGTGGCACTAGAGCATTATCAGCAGACTAAAAACTTACTGGTTAGCTATGACGTTAACCCACTTGGTTTCTTTTAGTTAAGTTTCTATTTTAAACTCTTCAATTAGCAGCTTAACGGTTATCTCATTATCGTTAAGTTGCTAATTTAGACCTATGTCCCCTATAGTGACTTTACCCCAGATTAATCACATCTGAAATCTAACTCGCCAACACGTGCAAACAATCTTTGTGACAGAATCCCTAAACTTGCCTTTTATAGCTTACCAACAAGCGTACTCGGATGGCTTGTCCGAATATAAGCAGTTACAATGCATAGCATTATATCCGCCGTATCTTAATTATTAATTTCTTAGATTCAAATATTAAGTGCATAACTCGCGTCTTAAATTATATTAAAAACTGGTAATGTATTATGAAACGATCGTTTTTCGCGCTTAGCTATTCCAATTCCATTAGGTACTGCATTGTTTTATTTTTTGCATTTTGCTCGACATTACTGTCCGCTGAAGTAATTAATGAACCTGCGACGACTAAACAGGTCGTGATTAATAAGTCTGTAGAGCAACAAATGTCAATGTTGTCCGACACGGAAGTTAGATCACGGTTACGCGAAGAGTTGAATAATCAGCTTGAGAAGAAAAATGAGTCAAGTTACACGGCCGCACTGAGTGTTATCAATGTAAGTATGGGCAATACGCTTTTTGCTTTTGAAGATGCCCAAAGCAAAATCGTCAATATAGACAAAGCCATTGATGATTTAACAACAGTATTTATGCAAGATTTCACACAGCCTCAGCAACTACTCTATGCTTTCTTACAACTCATCATATTATTATGCATTGCTTTTACCATCGAAATTATATGCCTAAAGATTTTCACACAATACAAAGCAAAAACTAAACCTAATGATCATTCATTAAAAGCCAATCGATTATTATCATTAGGAAAAATAACAGTTAATAGATTAGTTGGCATCACCGTTTTTTATGCTACTTGTCGATTAGTCCTGCCTTATTTATTTACTCAACAGAGTATGTATTTAACCGCAGGCGCACTATTAGACTACATCATGATTGCGCGCTTAACCTACATTGGCTGTGCATTTTTCTTCGCTCCTCAGCATCCTAATTTACGCTTGTTTAACCTAAATGATACCTTAGCTCGAAATTTACTTAATCGATTAGTTATGGTTAGCTTACTTTCTGCATTAGGTGTATTCATCGAATTATTCAACGATTTAGGGATAGCGCAAGAGATCTATAAATTAGGTTTTTGGACAAACATAGTGTCTTACCTTGCTATGATTATTGCCGTTTATCTCAGCAGAGAAGGCATTAAGCACATGCTATTGCACCATGATATTAACAATAGTAAACGACGGAGTTTATTTGCGAATATATGGCCAGCGTTAGTGATCACTTGCATTGTATTAGTTTGGTTCACTTTAGAAATAGTGATGGCCAATGTTGGTTTTGATGATGATATCGTCTACGCGGCGACTTTCACTATGCTCGCTATCATATCTGTGCCTTTTTTTGATATTGTACTTATTACCATCGTGGACAGCCGCTATCCAATTAATAGTGACCAATCAAATACCCAAGATAAACTCAATTTATCTTTAAAGGTCAGTATATTACGCATAGCAAGAATCGTTACTTTTATGACTGTTGTGCTTATATTATCTTTGCTATGGGGGGTAAATTATTTAAGTATCAGTTCGCAGGGACTTATCGCGACAGCGATCATTAAAGTAATAGAAGCGTCGACCTTATTACTGTTTGGCTTAATTTGTTGGGAAATCGTTAATATCTATATTCAGCGTAAATTAGCGCAAGAACTGCCAGATGGAAACGAAGAAACTATGGATTCAGAGGGTGGTCAGGGGTTATCTCGAACAGCAACATTACTTCCTCTGATTAAAAACACCTTGGCATTTTTCATTTTTGTTTTATCTGTATTTAGCGCACTCTCTACGCTAGGAGTTAACACGACCGCACTGCTAGCAAGTGTCGGTGTGTTAGGTTTAGCCATCGGTTTTGGAGCGCAGACGTTAGTAAAGGATATAGTGTCAGGGGTATTTTTCCTGATTGATGATGCTTTTAGAATGGGGGAATATGTGGTGATTGGCAGTACCAAGGGCACGGTTGAAAAAATCGCATTACGCTCATTGAGATTAAGGCATCACCTTGGCGCACTGCACACTGTACCTTACGGGGAAATTCCAAGTTTAACCAACCACAGCCGTGATTGGATTATTATGAAATTACCTTTTCTTGTTCCACACCATACTGACATAAATAAAGTTAAAAAATTATTCAAAGTACTAGGTAAAGAACTTTTAGCGCACCCTGAGCTAGGTAAAGATTTTATTGAACCATTCAAAAGCCAAGGAGTACAATCAGTAGATGAAGTTGGCATGTTGATTCGAGGCAAGTTTACATGCAAGCCAGGCTGTCAATTTATGATTAGAAAGCAAGTCTATCTGCGGGTGCAGGAAATATTTGCTGAAAATAATATTGAATTTGCTAAACGCAAGGTGGAAGTGCAATTGCCAGAAGGAATACATCCAGCGCTAATTGCTCCTTTAAGTGCGGCGGCAGGATCTGCCGCAACGATTGTTGAACGTGCAGATGAACGTAGCTTACCGTAAGATCCAAGCCGGTCGCGTATGGACAAACTGTTACCACATGTACCCTGCCCACGCTGTATTTGGCGATTATAAGAAATCTGGTGTTGGTCGTGAAACCCATAAAGTGGCGCTAGAGCATTATCAACAAACTAAAAAATTACTGGTTAGCGATGACGTTAACCCACTTGGTTTCTTTTAATTAGGCTTCTATTTTAATTAATATTCTATTCTAGTTTATTCAATTAGCAGCTTAACGGTTATCTCATTATCGTTAAGCTGAGTTTGGGGATAGATCTAACACCATTAGAAGATAAACCATTGCCACCAGAGTTGCCCTATACGGTTAAGCAAAAACTTGATGATATGGCTCATTCGTATCCCAACTTGCTTTCTGTACGCTATTTACGTACACTTTATTTATGAAATGTATATTTGTAGAATCAAAAATATTTGAGAAATACCGAGATGAGCATCTCAGTGATGAAGAGTTTAGACTCTTTCAAGCTGAGCTGATGTCAAACCCGAAGCAGGGTGATGTGATTCAAGGTACAGGTGGTTTGCGAAAGGTTAGAGTTGCAAGTAAGGGTAAAGGAAAACGTGGTGGCTCACGTGTTATTTATTACTTCCTTGATGAAAAACGACGTTTCTATTTACTTACTATTTATGGAAAAAGTGAAATGTCGGATTTAACCGCAGATCAAAAGAAACAGTTAAAGTCTTTTATGGAGGTATGGCGCAATGAGCAATCGTGATTTGTTTACAGAATTAAGCTCAGCTCTTGTTGAAGCAAAAGAGCATTCCGAGGGGAAACTTACCCTTAAAACACATCAAGTTAATGATGTAAGTGAACTTAATATCTCACCTAATGAAATTGTACATATTAGAGAAAAGTTTAATATGTCACGTGGTGTTTTTGCTAGCTTACTTCATACATCATCTCGTACTTTAGAAAACTGGGAACAAGGACGCAGTGCTCCAAATGGGCAAGCAGTTACTCTTTTGAAATTAGTACAACGTCATCCAGAAACTCTCACGCACATAGCTGAGCTATAACAAGACGATATGGTGACAGCAGGAATTCTTGGCAGTGATAAAATCAGTAAATCGACTGAATATTTTTTAGGTTAAACATAACACTCGTTATCTGTATTAAGAAGCCTAGTAACACAGCAGCAAAATAGGGTTAGGTTGAGGCGCATCGTCTAAGTTGATTAAGCGTACCGTATGGGTCGTAAGATCCAAGCTGGTCGCGTATGGACAAACTGTTACCACATGTACCCTGCCCACGCAGCATTTGGTGGTTATAAGAAATCCGGTGTTGGTCGTGAAACCCATAAAGTGGCACTAGAGCATTACCAATAGACTAAAAACTTACTGGTTAGCTATGACGTTAACCCGCTTGGTTTCTTTTAATTTAACCTTCTAATTCTAGTTTATTCCATTAGCAGCCTAACGGCTGTCAAAAGACCGTTAAGCTACGGAATTAAATGTAAGTTACATTTTTATTCTAGAGTTCCAGCTAGTTCTATTACTTTTTTCATGTCATCCCAATTCCAATATTTACACCCGCTGCGGCTATCAAATTGCATATTACTCATAGATTGACCCAGGAAATTTTGATATTCCTGAGTAGTACTTGATTGCATTTCAGTTCTAAATGCAGCACTTTTTGGCAATAAGTAATTTGTTTCGGATTCACCCCAGCGATCTTTACTAATATGTTTTGAATAAGTAATGTTATTCATTGACTGTTTGATGAAATCAATCGATAAGAAATCATCTGAAATAGCATAATTAGGCTTAGATAGTTCAGGTTCTGGTGAATAATACCTTGTCCTTTTCTCATATACGTCTTGAGATTTATCATGTTCAATCAAACCAATTAGAAGAGCTGGGATGTTTATGTATTGTGCATTTCCTGTTTTTTCAAGCGTATTCATTGCTGCTCGTAGACAAGATTGAAACTTGTTCATTAGCTGATCAATGTCTCTTATATGTAAATCGTACGCTGTAGATAGTACGCTAACTATTTTATTAATTGATTGATCTGTCGTACCGTTGAATATTGTAGGAAATAATTGCAATCGATTGTACTGGCTATAGCTTATTCCAGTCGCATTTAGGTAGGCTTCAATGTCTGGTAAAGGTAGTGTTGCCTTTCGATCAAAGAACTTCTTGAGGTATTGCTTTGAATCAAAATTATTGCCGTATACAGCATTTATCGAATGAGACAATTGTTCTGTATCTGTAGCGACAAGAAAGACGAAATTGTCAGTTTTAAAGAAGTGCTTTATTACTTCAAGCATTTCAATTGCGTAGGTTGGACGACAACGATCTAGCTCATCGACGAGTACTACAACTGGGATTTCTGCACCATAATTAGATTTCAGAACTTCAGCTAGTTGCGATAAACACTCTCTAATTTTGCTAATTGCTTCAATTTGCTGTGAATATTCTGAAGACAGTTGCGTCATAAAATCTGTTGGACTTTCATCAAAAAGTTTCATCATCGCGTTGGAACCAATGGTTGAGTCTTCTAAGTACTTCTTAGAAGCATAACCTGCAACACCAACAGCAGTTGCTTTAATAGCTTTGCCTAAAAACTGCTTTAAACGCTTG
The DNA here is from genome assembly GCF_008931805.1 of Moritella marina ATCC 15381. Lineage (GTDB taxonomy): Bacteria > Pseudomonadota > Gammaproteobacteria > Enterobacterales > Moritellaceae > Moritella > Moritella marina. The sequence continues at coordinate 2,084,095 of NZ_CP044399.1, forward strand.
GTATTTTCTTGGCTGCCGATTCCATTGTTAAATAATTCAATTTGTGTCAATAGTTCACTGGTGATTACCGTTAAAGGTTCTTTCGAAAAATCGCTTTCCCACGCATCAATATAAATAACAGGGTGCTTTTCCTGTAATAGGTGTGTGTACATACGTTTGAGAAACTCCGTTTTACCAGCACCCCATGAACCATTTAGATTGAGAACAAATCCATTTTTTTCACCGACTAGATAGCTACTTAAAAATTCTCCGTATTCTTTACGATCAAGCTTACAGTTTTCAAAGTTATGGGTTATTTTCCAATCTTCGTATTTTGCTTTATCCAGTATGCTCAAAATTTTATGCCCTCGTTATGTAAAATAACATTGTACCCTAAACTTAAGGGGTATAAATATGGTTTTACTATCATATAGATAACAATCCTCACCAAATCCCACCAACACATAATAACTGCATTTCCTCACCAACTAATAGATCGTTTGTATATTCAATTAAGCTTAATTGATTACTTCATTACACTGCGATTAAAGTTAGACATGACCAAGATTAGACACTACGAACAGTTAGCTGCGCTATATTCAGATCCAAGATCTTCATCCTTTAAAAAATCAAATCCATATTAGCCCCGTACAAGTTGCACTTCAGTCGTTTAAAACTCATACTAAAATCAATTACAGAATAACTTCGTACAACAGGAGGCTTTATGGCTACTACAAGACTTGATATCCGTTTGGATGAAGAAATCAAAGCTAAGGCTGAGAAAGCATCTGCTTTACTTGGTTTAAAAAGTTTAACTGAATATGTTGTTCGTCTAATGGACGAAGATTCTACTCAGGTGATTGCTGAGCATGAAACCATCACGATTGAAGCTAATGTATTTGACCAATTCATGATTACTTGTGACGAGGCTAAAGCGCCGAATAAGGCATTACTGGAAGCAGTTAAATTTACTAAAAGTGGTGAGTTTAAGTGAGTGATTCACTTAGATGTATCAAGTAATCAACCCCAACCCAGAGTAAGACTTTTATTACCACTCTCCCCTTCCTCAAAGTTACATTGATCCTTTTTCGACATTCATTCGTATAGATTCATTAAGAATTGTGAGTAGGTAGCAAAAACCAACGTACTTAGATATCACTGTATGGCAGACGTCGATGGTTATACCTGTTGGTTACTTACAAATTTTCTGTCGATAAACCCATTGCTAAAAGATGAGGCGTTAATGAATATTTTCATTTTAGATACTGACATTCAAAAGTGTGCACAATACCACTGTGATCAACATGTGGTGAAAATGATCTTAGAAAGTGTACAACTACTCTGTACTGCATTAAATAAAAAAGGCTTCATAACTCCTTACAAGTCGACCCATTCAAATCACCCTTCTGTATTATGGGTGGAGGAATCTTATGACAATTTTTTGTGGCTTAAACAATTAACGTTGGCACTCAATAAAGAATATAAATATCGATACAATAAAGAAGTAGATCACAAATCAATAGCAGCACTAAATGAAATTAGTCACTATTCATTTCCGGCCATTGGTTTAACCGCGTTTCCTCAAGCGATGCCAGACAACTATAAAGTTGATAACGATGCCGTCAGTGCCTACAGAAATTTCTATATCGGGGATAAATCCAAATTTGCAAAGTGGACTAAACGTGTGGTGCCAAAGTGGTTTACCGAAGGTTTATGAGGAGTTCTTATCCTGTATTTAAAAGAAAACTCCCTCTTAGCCCTCAGTCCTTAACCCCCACCAACACATAATAACTTGCATTTCCTCACCAACTAATAGATCATTTGTATAGTCAATTAAGCTTAATCGATTACTTCACTACACAACTATTAAAATTAGACGTTATCAAGGTTAGACACTATGAACAGTTCGCCGCGCTATATTCAGATCCAAGACTTCATCCTTGAAAAAATCAATACCCATGTTTGGCTGCCTGGTAACAAGATCCCAACAGAGCTAGAGTTAACCAAGCAATTTAATGTCAGCCGGATGACAGTGAATAAAGCCATACGCGATCTAGTCAATCAAGGTCTGTTAGAAAGAACGCCGCGCCTAGGTACCTTTGTATGCCAGAAAAAGGTCGAGTCATCCCTGAGTGATATTCGTAATATTGCCGATGAGATCCGCCAGCGCGGTAAAACCTACAGTAATAAAATACTGCGTCAGGTGACGATACCTGCAGATGATGAAATCGCGATACGCTTGGGTGTTAGAATAGATACGCCAATTTTCTTTAGTGAAATCATACATTACGAAGACGATACTGCATTACAGTTAGAAGTGCGCTGGGTCAACCCACTGTTCGCGCCAGAGTACATTACGCAGGACTTCAGCCTAGCGACACCCAATGAATACTTAACTAAAAACTGCCCATTAAGTTCGATTGAACATACGGTTGAAGCGGTTATGCCAACAACTTCTATCCAACAAAACTTGAACTTAACAGCGCTGCAACCTTGTTTATTACTCAATCGTCGCACCTGGAGCAAGCAAGACTTGATCAGTGTTGCCCTACTTTATCACCCAGCAGATAAATACAAACTAAGCCTGAAAGCTGAAATATAGCACTGCCGATTCAACGCCAAATCAACTTATACCGCTAAACTATTACCTTCTCTTACGCTAAATGATTACGGCAAAACGTGTCGATTTAATATCGACACACATCATAAAAAACACCTCAAACAATTAACAAAACCACAACCAGATCACAACAATTTCATTTGTAACTTGCGCTGCATCCTTAAATTGTCTATTTAATTGTATATACATTTAAACCTACACTTTTAATAAAGGTTTATAATGTACTTATACTTTAATCTAACAACGTGAGTGACTGATGAGTTTATTGCTAACCAATACAACAATTGTAACCATGGATCAAAGTGATTCCGATTACCAAACCCAACCTCATTGTTACATTGCAATGGCGCACGGTAAGATCGTCGAAATTGGTGCAATGCAACAATGCCCAACAACCGCTTTCACTGACGTTATCGATTGCCAAAACCGTCTTATCACGCCGGGTCTTATCGACAGCCACACCCATCTGGTATTTGCTGGCAACCGCGCGAAAGAATTTGAGCAACGCTTAACAGGCGTGCCGTATGAAACCATCGCTAAACAAGGTGGCGGCATTCTTTCTACTGTTAACGCCACTCGTGCAGCAACTGAAGCAGAGTTAGTCGAACTCGCACTTAAGCGCCTATCAGCACTGACCGCAGATGGTGTTACAACGATTGAAATCAAATCAGGTTATGGGCTAACCCTTGAAGATGAATTGAAAATGCTACGTGCTGCCAAACAATTAGAGCAGCACGCCAATATCAAAGTATCAACCACACTGCTCGCAGCACATGCCGTACCGCCAGAATATAAAGGCGATGCCGATAGTTACATCCGTTACGTGTGTGACGAAATCATACCCGCCGCTGTTGACGCCAAGTTAGTCGATGCTGTTGATGTATTTTGTGAAGGTATTGGCTTTAACTTAGCGCAAACCAAATCAGTATTTGAAACGGCCTTATCGTATGGACTCAACATCAAAGGTCACACCGAACAATTAAGCAATTTAGGCGGGAGTGAACTGGCTGCCAAAATGGGCGCGACCTCGGTTGATCATATCGAATACCTTGACGAACAAGGCGTGAAAGCACTGGCTGAACATGGCACAGTCGCGACCCTGCTACCTGGCGCATTTTACTTTTTAAGAGAAACCCAGTTACCACCAATTAAATTGTTGCGTCAACATAACGTGCCAATGGCATTAGCAACCGATTTCAATCCGGGCACCTCGCCTATCGCATCATTAACTATGATGATGAATATGGGCTGTACTTTATTCAGATTAACACCCGAAGAAGCACTGCGTGGCGTGACTTGTCATGCCGCCCGTGCATTAGGGTTACAAGACGCTCGCGGCCAAATTAAAGTCGGATACGATGCTGATTTAGCAATCTGGGATATCGACCACCCTGCACAGTTAGCCTATGAAATCGGCACACCAAGACTACACGCACGCATCTTAAATGGAGCGCTTTGTCATGACTAAAGCTGTTAATCCACAAACACAAACGACAGTGGCTAATCCTGCCGCGAACAGCCATGAGCCGAATAGCCACGCACCGACAAGCGCTGATATTTGGCAAGGTCGAATTGACGCCGAAGACGGTGAAGCAGGCATGCGTTTTCATCAAAAAGTAAAACGAATCAATAACGAAAACCCGCTGCATGAGCAATTAACAAACCAAGCTGGCGTTGTGCTACTCGGTTTCGCCTGTGACGAAGGCGTTAAACGTAATAAAGGCCGTGTTGGCGCAGTACAAGCACCAGATGTGATCCGTAAAGCGTTAGCCAATATGGCGTGGCATCATGGCAATCCTGCTGCCATGACTACTAATGAAAATACTAATGAAAGCACTAACACATCAACCTTTATTGATGGCGGCAATATCTATTGCAACGATACTGATCTAGCCCGTAGCCAACAAGAACTGGCTAGTCATGTCGAAGTCGCACTCAACAACCAAAGCAAGGTGATCGTATTAGGCGGCGGACACGAGATAGCTTGGGGCACATTCCAAGGCTTGGCACAGCACTTTCAACGCTCTAATATAAGTTCAGACGCAAACAAGCCTAAGATCGGTATCATCAACTTCGATGCCCATTTTGATTTGCGTACCTATTCAACAGACGATAAAGCATTCCCGACCAGCTCTGGCACGCCCTTTAATCAAATAGCTAAACACTGCCAACAACTAGGCTGGGAATTTAACTACGCTTGCCTTGGTGTCAGCCGCGCCAGCAATACCCAAGCGCTGTTTACATTAGCTGATGAACTCGGCGTTCATTATCGCGAAGACCACCAGCTGGCCTCTTATCTGCTTGCTGAACGTATCGTAGAGTTAACCACATTTATAGATAAGGTCGATTATCTCTATTTAACCATCGACATTGATGTGTTCTCGGCATGCACTGCGCCCGGTGTCAGTGCACCCGCAGCCCGAGGCATATCCCTTGAAAGTGTTGAAGCTTTATTACAACCCATCTTTAACGCTAAAAACGACGTAGGAAAAGCCAAGTTATTAGTGGCAGATCTGGCCGAATATAACCCCAATTTCGATATAGACAATCAAACTGCAAGGCTTGCAGCGCGACTCACGTGGGACATCTCCCGCGCTATGCTCTCAAATTAACGAATACATAACAGTTTAACTGAAAAGGAAATCCTAATGACTGATAAACGTTTAGATACATCTCGCACTATCATAGCCCCGCACGGCACCAAGCTCAATACCAAGTCGTGGCAAACCGAAGCGCCATTACGCATGTTAATGAACAACCTACATCCTGATGTTGCCGAACACCCCCATTCATTGGTGGTTTACGGTGGCATAGGTCGAGCGGCGCGTGATTGGGAATGTTACGACAAAATAGTCGAAGTACTTAAACGTTTAGAAGATGACGAAACCTTATTAGTACAATCAGGTAAACCGGTTGGCGTATTTCAAACCCACAGCAACGCACCGCGCGTATTAATTGCTAATTCAAATCTAGTACCACATTGGGCTAACTGGGAACACTTCAACAAGCTAGATAAAGCAGGCTTGATGATGTACGGACAAATGACAGCCGGTTCTTGGATCTACATCGGTTCGCAAGGCATTGTCCAAGGCACTTACGAAACATTCGTTGCTATGGCAAAACAACATTTTGATGGTCAAGCACAAGGCCGTTGGGTATTAACTGGTGGTTTAGGCGGCATGGGCGGCGCACAACCACTTGCAGCTACCATGGCTGGTTTTTCTATGATCGCCGTTGAATGTGATGAATCACGTATCGACTACCGTTTACGCACAGGTTATGTTGATAAGAAAGCCACCACATTGGATGAAGCACTCGCGCTACTTGATGATGCAATCAAAGCAGGCAAACCAACCTCGATTGGCTTATTAGGTAATGCCGCAGATATCTTCCCAGAATTAGTCAAGCGTGGCGTTGTGCCCGATTGTACTACCGACCAAACATCTGCTCACGATCCACTAAATGGCTATTTGCCACGAGGTTGGACCATGGCGCACGCTGCAGCAATGCGTAAAGAAGATGAAGCTGCCGTTGTTAAAGCTGCTAAACAGTCAATGGCAATCCAAGTTCAAGCCATGTTAGACCTACAAAAAGCAGGTTCAGCAACGGTTGATTACGGTAATAACATTCGCCAAATGGCGATGGAAGAAGGCGTAGAAAATGCGTTTGATTTCCCAGGTTTCGTTCCTGCTTATATACGTCCTTTATTTTGTGAAGGCATTGGTCCTTTCCGTTGGGTGGCATTGTCTGGCGATCCAGAAGATATCTACAAAACCGATCAAAAAGTAAAAGAGCTGATCCCAGATAATCCACAACTGCATAACTGGCTAGACATGGCGCGCGAACGTATTCAGTTCCAAGGTTTACCTGCACGTATTTGTTGGGTTGGTTTAAAAGACCGTCAACGTCTGGGCCTAGCCTTTAATGAGATGGTTAAAAATGGCGAACTGAAAGCACCGATTGTGATTGGCCGTGACCATCTAGATTCAGGTTCCGTTGCCAGCCCTAACCGTGAAACCGAAGGCATGATGGATGGTTCTGATGCTGTATCGGATTGGCCACTGTTAAACGCCCTGCTTAATACTGCCAGTGGCGCGACGTGGGTTTCACTGCATCATGGCGGCGGCGTTGGCATGGGATTTTCTCAACACTCCGGTATGGTGGTACTTTGTGACGGTACTGAAGATGCACATCAACGTATTAGCCGTGTGCTGCGTAATGACCCTGCGACAGGCGTTATGCGCCATGCTGATGCAGGTTATGATCTTGCAAAAACGTGCGCGAAAGAACAGAACTTAGACCTACCGATGCTTGATACAGCTAATAATCATAATAAATAGATAATCTTGGAGAATAAAAATGTACCAACTAACAATTAAACCAGGGTTATTAACACTGGCACAACTTCGTCAAATCAGCCGTTCACCAGTACAAGTATCACTCGACCCTAGTTGTCATGAAGATATTCATGCCAGTACACAGATAGTCAATAATGTCATAGCTGAAAACCGAGTGGCTTACGGTATCAATACCGGTTTCGGTTTATTGGCAAATACCCGCATTGCCCCTGAAGATCTAGAAACCCTGCAACGCAGTATTGTATTGTCCCATGCAGCTGGCATCGGCGAGTTCATGAACGACGAAACTGTACGTATGATGATGGTGCTTAAAATTAACAGCCTAGCGCGTGGTTTCTCTGGTATCCGCTTATTGGTTATTGAAGCATTAATGCAATTAGTGAATGCGGAAGTATATCCTTGTGTACCGAAAAAAGGCTCTGTCGGTGCATCGGGCGATCTCGCTCCCCTTGCCCACATGAGTACAGTTTTGCTTGGCGAAGGTGAAGCGCGCCATCAAGGTAAAGTCATTTCTGGCGAAGAAGCATTAGCGATTGCCGGTATGCAGAAAATAACCCTAGCACCAAAAGAAGGTTTAGCGCTGTTAAACGGTACGCAAGCTTCTACTACATTTGGTCTTGAAGGTCTGTTTGCTGCTGAAGACTTATTTGCATCGGCAACTTTATGTGGCGCAATGACAGTTGAAGCCGCACTCGGTAGTCGCCGTCCATTCGATCCGCGTGTGCACCGCGTGCGTGGTCATCGCGCGCAAATGGACTCTGCCACTATGTATCGTCATATTCTCGGTTTTAGCAGCGAGCTCGGTAACTCACATACCGCCTGTGAAAAAGTCCAAGACCCTTATTCACTGCGCTGCCAACCACAAGTCATGGGCGCGTGTTTACAACAGATCCGCAATGCTGCCGAGATATTTGTAGTAGAAGCAAACTCGGTATCTGATAACCCATTAGTATTTGCCGATGATGGTGACATTATTTCAGCTGGTAACTTCCATGCCGAACCTATCGCCATGGCCAGTGATAACCTTGCACTCGCAATTGCAGAGATTGGCAGTTTGTCAGAACGTCGTATGGCGCTATTAATTGATAGCAGCTTAAGTAAATTACCGCCATTCTTGGTTGATAATGGCGGCGTTAACTCTGGTTTCATGATCGCACAAGTCACCGCAGCGGCATTAGCCAGTGAGAACAAATCATTAGCACATCCAGCTTGTGTTGATAGTTTACCGACTTCTGCGAATCAAGAAGATCATGTGTCTATGGCTACCTTTGCCGGTCGTCGCTTAAAAGACATGGCTGAAAATACCCGAGGTATCTTGGCGGTTGAACTGTTGGCAGCAGCACAAGGACTTGATTTTAGAGCACCACTAACATCATCGCCATTGGTTGAACAAGCGAAAGCAGAGTTACGCGAACGCGTCGATTTTTACGATAAAGATCGTTACTTTGCCCCTGATATAGCCAATGCGAATCAGCTATTACTCGAAGCTAGCCACAATAAACTTATCGCTAGTGATATGCTGCCAAGTTTATAAACATAAAGAACATACATTCGCAGATAAATAGACGTTAACTGTTTAGATCAACTATAAAAAGTTAAACATTGTCTGCGAATTTTTTACACTTCTTCAATGATAACGTCCACGCTTTCTTTTTCTCTTTGATGAAGCTTTCGATATAGTCACCGCCACCAATTTTATCTCGACCAATCTCATCCGATTTAGCTTTTAGGCCCAGTGCTTTCAAACGATACCCAGGTGTATCTTTTAGCTTCAATGCACATACTTGGTATTTTGCTGCAAAGGATGCTGCAATTTTCTCATCAAACCCAGCACTAGCAGTACTACTAAAAGCACTAGCTACTGAAACGACTATAATAGTATTAACAACAACCGTGAACTTAGCTCTATAATTACTCACTCTCATCTACCTCTGTATTAACTGAATTATTAACTCTACTCTCAGCATTCTGAAGCGTAATAATTGCACAGATATGTCTGCGAGAGATGAGTCAGCTTTTGAATATCTGCAATATATATGCATCAAGATGATTACACTGTCCGATATGGGACATTTGTTGTATATTGGCGCCAAATTATTTTATGAAAACACCTACTTTACTTATAAAACATTATTAAGGACCAGTTTTTGATTGATTCAGCGCTAGCACAAACCATAAACTGGACCACAAGCCTTTCTCCAAAACTCATGGAAGAGCTGGTATCAATCGCACAGGTAAAACACAATCTAACCACCAGTGAGTTGGAAGGATCAGATATAGCCCATCAAGGTATCAGTTTTATTCTTAAAGGCACCGTTGCCGTCTGCTTACAAACACCAAATCTAAAAACAGTGAATAGTGTCGTGGTCGGTAAAGGTTGTTGGTTTGGTGGATTTGAGGAAAGTGATAATGTATCTGACTATAAACCCTTCTTTATAAGTCAGATCGATCCCGTCTCTATTGTCCATTTCAAAAACAGCCAATTAGAACGTATCGCCAGCAATAATGTCGAGATATACAAGTGGTTCCACGGTATGTCATTTGATGTAAAAGCTAAATGGCTGCAAGCACAAATAATCATGAGTGCGAATACCTTATCCCGTGTTATTTACCTACTACTTGAAGTCGCAAATAATAGACCTAAGCTACAAGGCGAAATACCTAAGATCATGATCTCGCAGCAACAGATAAGCCGCATCACCGGTATTGCACGTCAACGCGTTAATGAAGCAATCAAACAGCTCGAAAAAGATAGCATGGTGGAATTAGGACGCAGCTGTATTTATCTCACCAATATAGCAGCTCTGAGCAGTAAACTTGATAGCGTCGACCTGAGTATTAGCGATCCAAGAAGTTTCTTTTTTGAATCTCAAATAAAAGGCTGGGTTTAAGGTAATCGTTTATATATTGATGTGAGTTATTTTAACAATTTGAATGCTAATAACCCCGATAGGATCCTATTTTGTGCCTATCAGGTATTAACCAGTACTGGTCAATAAACGAACAACTGTAAAAATAGGCGATAAAATAACCGTGATCAATATCACGTTATTACTTGAGAGGTAATTGAAATCATAAGCACTTGATTATAAATAAAATTTAAATAACACTTGAATATAAACATACAACTTTAAAAACTAGATCGTCAATCTAACACCCCAGATAACACTGGATAATCACGTAAATATCGGTATTATCTCGCCCCTCACACCCTAAGTGAGAATTTTATGCAAATAAATGCATGCCAGATTGGCGAAGAAGTACCCGTAAACACGAATACCTCAGAACGTCGCAAAAGCGACAAATTGGTTCCAGCATTAACGATAGGTTTTATTAGCCTGTTCTTATTAGCTGCGATCATTGACCTCCCTCGTTTCACAACTTTAATTCAAGACTTATTTTCAGCCGCTGCTGGACAATTTGGTTACTTTTGGCAATGGCTAATGGTAGCAAACTTTGCAGTTGCATTATGCATCGCAGCGACCCGTTACGGTAAAACACGTATGGGCATGAAAACCAAACCCGAAATAGGCACCTTCCGCTGGTTAGCAATGATCATGTGTACGCTTTTAGCAGGTGGTGGTGTTTTCTGGTCTGCAGCCGAACCGATTTACCATTTCATTACTCCATCAGCAAGCTATCCTGACATTACAGGCTCGACTGTTGAAGCAATTGTGCCGGCTTTAAGCCAAAGCTTTTTGCATTGGGGCTTTCTCGCCTGGTCTGTACTGGGCACACTCGCAACGATTGTGTTGATGTATGCGCATCACCACCATGGTATTAAGCTACGCCCACGTGCGTTACTTTTCCCTATCGTTGGTAACCGTTTAGAAAACCATTGGTTTGGTGCTGTAATTGACGCTTGTTCAATTATCGCCGTAGCTGCTGGTACTATTGGTCCTATCGGCTTCTTAGCATCACAAATGGGCTACAGCCTTGAAGTGCTAACAGGCCTTAAAAACGACATGAACTCTCAGCTGATGATTTTAGCTGTGGTAGTGTTGATTTGCGCTGCATCAGCTGCATCAGGCATGGATAAAGGTTTGCAGTGGCTTAGCCGCTTAAACGTTATCGGTGCATTTGCATTGCTAATCGCAATCTTAGTCTTGGGTCCAACACAATTCATCTTTGAACAATTTGGTCGTGCCTTTGCAGTTTACTTGCAAGACATGCCAACCATGAGTATCACTAACGACAATCCAGGTTGGAATGTTTGGTGGACTTGGTTCTTCTGGGGTTGGTTCATTGGTTTTGCACCTATGATGGCTATTTTCATTGCCCGTATCTCTGAAGGTCGTACGATTCGTGAGTTGGTATTGGCTGTTGCCGTTGGCGCACCAATTGCTACAAACTTCTGGTTCGCGGCATTAGGTGGCACAGGTATCTTCTTTGAGCTACAAACGCCTGGGATTATTTCTGGTCCATTAGCTGAAGCAGGCTTGCCTGCGGTATTGCTAGCAACATTACAGCAACTACCATTAAGCTTTATCTTGTTACCTGCATTCTTGGTACTAACAACCACGTTTGTCGTGACAACGGGTGACTCTATGGCATATTCAATTGCTATGGTGGTATCAGGTGATAATGAACCAGATCGTAAACATCGCGTATTCTGGGCTGTGATCATGGGCTGTGTTGCGGCGGTATTATTGCTTGCAGGTGACGGTGGTTTGAATGCATTGCAATCATTCATTGTCATCACAGCTGTGCCAGTATCATTCCTGATTGCGATTACTCTGGTAACAGGGCCTATGGCTGCAATCAAAATGACGCATGCACAAGAAGCACTTGCTGCTGAAAAAGCACTAGCGTAATAGGCTATTGCTCGAAAACAGCTCAGCCTGACTTTATAAGCACATTTGCTAATATTGTCAGGCTGAGCTTTTTTATAGCCTAAAATTCTTTTATTCTTTTATTCTGTCTATTTTTTTAAGCTTTTATCTTACCGAAATTCCTGTCTTATCAGTGTTAACTCGCATTTTTATCAATGCTATCGTCACGTCTGCATCTTTATAATCTACAGGTATTTCAACTGACTTATCGTCTTTGACTAAAAACAGCGAAGGAAAACTGTTGCCACCGATTGAACGCGCAAACCTAATTTCGGTTAATAACGCTTGATGGGTTTTAAGTGCCAAGAAATCTGTTTCAAATTTAACGATATCTAAACCAATATCTTTTGCTAATGCCATTAATACAACATGAACACTGGGATTTTTAGCCTGCGTATAATAAGCGACTTGAATAGCATCTAACATGGTTTCACCTGCACCTTGCTCACGAGCAGCAAGTATGGCGCGACAAGCTGGGTAAGTCGCGCGTCGTGGCGTATTTTCAGTCCAAAATTCATAGTTAAATTGCGTGCCAAGGAAGTTTTCAATTTTCTTCCAGTAAGAGGCTATTTGTGCCTGCATCATTTCCGGCATTGGTTCATCTGTATCGGGTGCTAATCCACCCAGCACATAGACAACCTCAACATCATCAGTCAGGGCTTGCTTAACTTTCTGCCATACAGGCTTGTAGCCCCAACACCAAGAGCACATAGGATCATAGACATAATATAATTTAGGTTTTACTGACGACATTAAATGGATCCTTTAATCGTTACGTTCAGAGTGATTTTCAGCAACAATATCAGAATCTTGCTGTGCGTAGAAATCAACACGAAAGCTGGTATCGTCAGTCATAAATTCAACTTTGTGCCAATACTCAGGCGGAGACACTGCAAGTTCGCCTTGCTTGATAATAATTTCTTGCTCAATAGCACCACGTCTTTCGGCAAAACCATAAAACTTAAGCTCACCGCTAAGCACATTGATCTGACCGTAAACACCCGCACGGGTATTATGTAAATGCAGGAACATCTTCGGAATATTATCAGAGGTAAAAACAGGGGTTGATTTATAATTTACAAAATCTGTTGGGATCACAGGCATAAACACCTCACTTTTATAGAAATATGTAATTGCGCGTTGATAGCTAATTATTTATAACTGACTATTTATAGCTAATGAATATAAAATATACGCCCATTCTCCATGAGCGCAAGTAAGGTGTGGCAACACTTAGATATGACAGGTGTTAAATTCACACCGCTCACAGGCTACTGCTATTAAATACTAGCCTTAAGCGAACCACCACGTGTTTGAATTACATCGCGATACCAAAAAAAGCTTTCTTTACGAGTGCGTTCTAGCGTACCACTACCATCGTCACGACGGTCAACATAAATGAAGCCATAACGCTTATCCATCTCTGCGGTCGAATTAGCCACTAAATCAATCGGCCCCCAACTCGTGAACCCCATCAACTCAACACCGTCTAAAATCGCCTCTCTGGCCTGCACAAGGTGATCATTCAAATATTGGATGCGATAATCATCAACAATCTCGCCATCTTCATTCACTTCATCACGAGCGCCTAAGCCATTCTCAACGATAAACAGTGGTTTTTGATATCTGTCATGCAAGAAGTTCAGCAATATACGCAAACCTTTAGGATCGATTAACCAGCCCCACTGACTCTTTTCTAAATACGGATTCGGTACACTATCGACAATATTACCGACTTCTTTTTGTTTAGGATCGGCACTTGCACAACCACTGGCATAATAACTAAACGAGATAAAATCAACGCTGGCATTCGCTAACGTCTCTAAATCGCCCTCTTCCATCACCACTTCGATATTGTTGTCGCGGAAATAACGCAACATATAACCTGGATAGCGACCACGGGTTTGCACATCACCAAAGAATAACCACTTGTTATTCTCATGCACGGCAGCCATCACATCATCAGGGTTACAGGTATAAGGGTAATTAAGTGCGCCCAGCAACATATTGCCAATTTTCGCATCAGGAATAATGTGCTTACACAGCGTTACCGCTTTCGCACTGGCAACCAGTTGATGGTGTATCGCTTGATAAATAGCTTGTTCATCTGCCGCTTCAGGTAAACCAACACCCGTATACGGTGCATGTAACGACATGTTGATTTCATTAAAGGTCAGCCACAGCTTTACTTTATGTTTATAACGTTCAAATACCGTTGTCGCATAACGCTCAAAAAAACCAATCAGTTTTCGGTCTGCCCAGCCGCCATAACCTTCGACTAATCCCACTGGCATTTCATAATGCGATAAAGTGACAAAAGGTTTCATGTCATGCTTGGCTAATTCATCAAAGATAGCATCATAATAAGCTAAACCCGCTTCATTCGGCTGGTCTTCATCGCCATTTGGGAAAATACGCGTCCAGGCAATAGACAATCTCAGGCAAGTAAAGCCCATCTCTTTAAATAATTGAATGTCTTGTGGATAGCGATTGTAAAAATCGATGGCAAGATCTTTAATCCCCGGGGTTTTATCGGCACTTTCTTGATGTTGGCTCAATATACCGTTAGGTAATAAGTCTGCTGTTGACAAGCCTTTACCGTCTTGCTGAAATGCGCCTTCGGTTTGATTGGCAGCAATAGCGCCGCCCCATAAGAAGTCTCGTGGAAATAAATTCATCAGTCCCTCAATTATTATTACTATCCGTGTAGAGCACTAGAGTAAACGATCAAAAACAATAACTACTTGAAGAAGCTCACATTTTTAATATTGAATCAGGTCCACATTGATTTTATTTATGTTTTTAGTTGGATATTATAAAGAGAGGGGTATATAAATAAAAATTACCAAATATACTTATAATCAGTATATTTGGTAATGTATAACGCAATCACCACATAGCTAAGACATACACTTGGCTCAAGTTGTAGCCCTTGTCTCTACGATGGCAATAGGCTTGCAGCGACCTGTCGTTAAACACTACGCATTTGTTGGGCTAACAGCTTCTTACCCTGTAATGACAACTGCTCTGCAATGTGCGATCTCATGTTAGCCGATTTATTTTGGCTTAATTTAAATCGGCCTTCTAACCCAACTATCGACACTGAGAATACAGTGATCGCCTTGAGCATATGATTAATAGCGGTACTGGACGCAGAATCTAATGTCCAAGGCTGTGCTTGATATTGTTCGAAGTGCGCACTGGTTAACGCCATTTGTTGATACTTATCGGCCGGTGCAGTGATTGCAGTAGCGCATCCAGTCACATGAACCTTAATGTAATTCCAGCTCGGCACCATCTGCCCTTCACGCTCATCGATTGGCACGAAGTTAGGAGAGACATAACCACTCTCACCATGAAAAATTAAGCTAATATCAACGCCGTCGTTAGATGTCGATGCCGCGTTTAGCTTTGCTGCCAGTGGATGGTCGTTACTGACATGTGCCACGATGACGTCATTGTTGACCGCAAAATGACAAGGTATATGACTGATATGTGGCATCTGCTCTGTATCTATAAATACTAAGGTGGCTAATGGGTCTTGCGAGATGACACAAAATAACAGGTCAAGGTCTTGGTCACGAGACTGAAAATGTTTAGCTGGATACATAATAAAATTCCTTTTGATTAATGTCGGTCGTTAATAGCGCGTTAATAAATTGGCTTTAACTTGCGGCCATTCATCATCAATAATGCTAAACAACGCGGTGTTTCGATAACTGCCATTTTCTGCGCGACGGTTTTTTCTTAAAATACCTTCAAACTGACCACCGATACGCGCAATAGCATGCCGTGATTGCAGGTTGTTTTCGTGGGTAGCAATCTCAACACGTGTAAAACCTAACGTTTCGAACACATATTCAAGCAGCAAGTATTTAGCATGGGTATTAACATGACTACGTTGCCAGGCTGGTGAAATAAATGTGTGCCCAATTTCAACACAACGATCTTGTTGGTTGAGCCGAAATAATCGCGTCGAGCCAACGACTTGATTGTTTTGTTTGTCGATAATGATAAACGCAACTTGCTTGCCAGTAGCCATCTCATTGATCGCCTCTTGTATCCAAGCCCGCGCAGTTTCTGCATTTTCGCAACGATTAATTGGCATATGCTGCCAGACTTCAGCAAAGTTTCCGGCGCTGCAAAACGCGGGTAAATGCGCTATGGTCATCGGTTCGAGTTTAATCAATTCACTGGTAAGGGTAATGGCTTTAAGCATAAGTTAATGTCCTTATTCTGAGTTACTGACGTTATTATTTGAATCTAAGCATTGCTCAATTATGCCGTCATTTGGTATAACTACTACAACCAGAATAAAGATAAATGGTATACCAGTTTGAAAGCACTTAATCTGATACTGACCACCAGTGAACACAGTAAATCGCGGGCAAAATACTTATTAATTGCCGATGCTTTAAGGCAAGCGATTAAACAGGGACAAGTCGCGCCAAGCGAAGCACTACCCTCGGCACGCCAACTAGCCGCACAGTTAAATGTTAACCGCCATACAATCATGGCGGCAGTCGCAGAACTTGTTGCTCAAGGCTGGGTTGAGGCCAAAGAACGTTCCGGTTATCGCGTTGTTAAACAGTTACCGATCCAAACTAGCCAGTCGTTAATAAGCACTGCGTCAAACACCATTAACAGCACCTCACAAAACAGCACCTCAAAAAACAACAGCGCACTGAAGAATGACGCCGTCATTACACCGTCCTTTAACTGGCAGTTTCGCTATAAAAATACAGCAACAATCAGCGATACTAAAAGCCCCAGTGCCTACCAATATAACTTTGCAGGGGGTCAGCCTGATAACCGCCTGTTTCCATTTTCTGAATTTAAACACTGTTTTTCACAGCTCTGCCAAAGACCAAAATTTGATAAATTAGGTTACGGCGCAAGTGCTGGTGAAGCTGAATTAACAGAACAGATTGCCACCTACTTACGCCGTGTTAGGTCTATTACAGACAAAGAAATAATGATTTGTAATGGCTCGCAAGAAGGTTTGTATATGGTCTCTAAACTGTTGCTGCAAGCCGGTGATAAAGTTGCGGTGGAACAATTCGGTTATCCACCAGCTTGGGCTGCATTTAAAAGTTCAGGGGCTGAACTCGTTATTATCGAACAAGATGATAAAGGCATAATCCCCGCGCAGTTAGCGACTCAGCTTATCAAGGGTGACATTAAACTTATCTATCTAACGCCCTTACACCAATACCCGACAACAGTGACTTTAGCCGTCAGTCGCCGTTTGCAAATATATCAATTGGCCGCGCAGTATGGTGTGGCGATTATCGAAGATGATTATGACCATGAATTTCATTACGACTCACAACCGCTAGCACCAATGGCTGCCGATGATCCTCTAGGCTTAGTGATCTACATTTCGACCTTCTCAAAACTAATGTTCGGGGGTGTTCGAGTTGGCTATGTGGTGGCCAATAATGAATTGATAACCCAGCTCAGTGCTTACAAAGCCTTGATGAACCATAAGAATAATGTGTTGATCCAACAAGCGGTGGCAAAATGGATGCAACAAGGTGGGTTTGAAAGTCATTTAAGACGAATGACTCGCTGTTACCATAAACGCCGCGACTTCTTAGTCAGCCTATTGCGGGATTATCAACGACAAGGCCTACCAATCAACTTTAATTGCCCTGCTGGCGGGATGGCACTGTGGGTTGATATGGGCGTATCTATTGTCGGACTCAAGCAAAAATTACAAACCAAAAATGTATATTTACAGACCGAGATTGAATTTAATTTATTAACAGAGCAAGACGACTCACAATATCGTTTTATTCGAATCGGTTTTGCATCCATGGATGAAAACGAAGTCACGCAAGGCATGAAAATTATCACCCAGACATTGTACGGTTAGGTTGTATATAAACTTGCCAGTAAGGGAAAGGCACAGGCTTTCTATGATTCAGAAGAAAGTAGAGAGTTATCTAAGTTGAGAAATAATGTCACAGAAGGCTTCGTTGTCATTGTTCCCGAGTATAACGACCAGATAGAACAATAACCTCTTCAAACCCAGTTAGAATTAACCGCATCAATAATCTAGATAAAGCGTATAATATAAGATCACTCAAAAACAATATGCTTAAGGTAGGCTAAAAACATGCTGCAAAAAGAACTCAGACAAGCAAAAGCAATTGAGAATGTGTATAACTCGGCATATTGGCATTTAGCGCAAAAAGATTACACGCTTGCAGAAGTACGCGCCAAGCTTGAGCGAAAAACAGAAAATCAAGACTGGGTAGAAACGGTACTAGCCGATCTCATAGAGAAAGGTTACATCAAAAGCGATTTTGACTTTGCAATGGGTTTTGCTGAGTCTGCGTTTCATAATGAGCAAGGTAAATCAGCGATCACTCGTAAGTTACGTGCTCGCGGTGTAGGTCAAAAAGAAATAGCAGAAGCTATCGAACAGGTTATGTATGATGAAGAGATCGATCAATTCGCCCTCGCCGAGTCACGCTTAAGCAATACATTTCAAAATTTCCACAACACCACCAAAGAAAAAGTCTATTCTCAGTTCACCACCAAAGGCTTTTCACGCGCCGAAATTGACCATGCTCTGTCGATGCACCCTGAAAAAGACACATTAAGAAGCAAGCTCGAAGTTAAAGCAGAAAAAGCAGACCTAAGCAAAGAAATCATGAAGCTATACCGTAAAGGTAAAGGAAAACGAGTCATACTGAATGAATTACGTAAAAAGCTCATTGATGTTGAAGAGTTTGATAACCTAATTGACCAGCTTGAAGAGGTAGGCGATATCGATTTTTATCAAACTTGTATCGATGTCTTAGCCAAAAAACGCCTTGATATTAAGAACGGTGCAGGAAAATCGAAAGCCTACGCTTATCTATCTGGTAAAGGTTTTGATTCAGACCAAATCAAAGAAGCACTGAACCCAGCTGATTAATATAACAGCAACACTAATAATAACGTTAACGGCACCAAGACGCTTTGTTATACAATTTCAGCACTGAAAATGCAGCACGCAAATAACATTAAGGAATACACAATGACAAACCAACACGCACACGGCGAAGAAGGTCACGTACACGGTCCAGGTTGTAGCCACCACCATGCTCAAGCACCTATCGTACGCGAAGGCGCTAAAGTAGGTCGTAACGATCCTTGCTCATGCAACAGTGGCAAGAAATTTAAGAAATGTTGTGGTAAATAAGCTTAGGCTTGATTAACACATACTAAAAAGCCTCCGTCTGGAGGCTTTTTGCTAATTATATATGACTTAGGCTACTTCAGACTAACCGTCAGCAGTGATCTTAGTAATCAATTCTTGTTGTACAGTTTCTGCTTTATCAGTATCGATCTGACATGTACCAGCAGCAATATGACCACCGCCACCGTATTTAAGCATTAACTCACCGACATTGGTTTTCGAGTCACGATCAAAGATAGACTTACCTGTTGCAAACACAATGTTCTGCTTTTGGAAACCCCACATCTTATGAATAGAGATATTGCACTGTGGGAATAACGCATAAATCATGAAACGATTACCGGCGAAAATAGTCTCTTCATCCGTTAAATCAAGTAACACTAAGTTATCATGCACTGTTGCACAACGTTCAACTTGTTGTTTAAACATCGTCTCGTGTTCACGATATAAATCAATGCGTTCTTTTACATCTGGTAATGCGAGGATATCGTCAATAGTGTGATCTTTACAATAATCAATCAGATCCATCATCAAGGCATAATTAGAAATACGGAATTCGCGGAAACGCCCTAACCCGGTACGCGCATCCATCAGAAAGTTCATTAAGTTCCAACCTTGCGAATTCAATACTTCATCGCGATTAAACTGGGCAGAATCACCTTTATCCACGGCTTCCATCATTTCAACCCACTGCGCAGGGAATGTATCTAAACCACCATAATAATCCCACACCACACGTGCAGCAGAAGGCGCATCAGGATCGATAATGTGATTATCACGTTCACCAGTATTACGAATTGTTTCTGAAAGATGGTGATCAAAAGTCAGGTAAGCGCTTTTAACATAAGGCAGGTTTGTGACGATATCATTCGGGGTAATATCAATTTTCCCGTCTTGCATATCTTTAGGATGAACAAATTTAATGTCACTGATAAGATTTTGCTGTTTTAAAAGTACTGCACACACTAAACCATCAAAATCACTGCGCGTTACTAATCTATATTTTTGCTCTGACATATTCATTCCTTTGTCACATAAGTTTAAACCTAAGATGACTAAAGATAACCGTATAGAAGAGTCAGAATCAAGCGGAGATTAGCGAAGATAACAGTTACAGTTGCCCAAGCTTGATCTTGCGCGCAAAACAAGCTCAAGCTGGGTGAATAATCGGCATAATTAAATGCTTAAAATTTGAATTTGTTCAATGTTCTCTGACGCATCGTGAGTAACAATTATATGGTCTAGTTGTATGATATAAAAACAAATAAGACCATACACTAATTTATTCAAAAGTTTATTTCAACTTCACAACATCACCCGATACTGTGGTCTGATAACCATTCAATATCCAAGCCCAGAACCAATCTTCTTGCACTTCTACATTGATAAGAGCATCACCGCCTCTCGATTCAATCGCCGCGTTTTGGGCGCGTACAAAACGGTCATTTTGTTGGATCGGAATAAACTGAAATAACATGATACCAGTTGCAGTCGCAGTACCAGGGCCAATGACGGTATATTTGGTTTCATCAATATTTTGCGTTTGCATTGATGTTCCCGAACAACCCACTAAAATTAGTGCAGACAATAAAATAGTGCTTAATGCTTTTACCATTTTCATCAATAAACTCCCTCATTGTAATTAAAGGCTATGGGTGTGCTGTTAAAACCTACCACTAACCTCAGTCTTCCTAAGTCTAGGCAGCACTTATTAGAAAGCCCACTGTCACTAGCAATAAGCATCAATAAACCACGATTTAAGCATATTGTGTGAGACAGACGCCGTTTTCAACCACAAAATAATGGCAAGCTCACTGTGCTTTACTTTTTCACGCACACTATAAAGAATGATTAACTAACACATACTTTAGTACTATTGAGTGCTGCAACTTATTTCAATTTACTTCAACTTACCCCAACTAAAATTTAATTTATTTGTAACACTTTATTAATCTTCCGTAACTTGGTATAAACATAGTTAATATACTTAGTTAGGTGGTAATTTAAAATTTAAGCCTAACTACTGTAGTTATATTAGAATTTTAAAGGGAATTAATATGCGTTCGTTATCAGTGCAATGGAAAATCACATTGCTTTCTGGCTGTTGTATTTTAGTCGTGGCGATATCACTAATCAGCTTTACACTTTCATCATCAACCACTAATCAAAAAATCATTCAGGTTCAAACCAGTAATTCTGTCGGTGAAAAGTCCGAACAGCTACTCATCAGCGGAGCGAGTACGCAGGCTTCAATCGTCCAAAAATACTTAGATGAAGCAACATATCGTGCAGAGATGCTCGCTGAAAGCATTGCCTTCGTGCAGTATAATGCCGAAGATAACTTTACCAGTAGTGATGAACTACGGGATTCAGTCTCGGAGTTATTGAAACGTTCAGTACAAAATTTCGATAATATGCACGCCGCTTTTACCACTTTCAAACCTAATATGCTCGATGGTGAAGATGCTAATTATACCGATGCCGACTATGTCAGTTCCAATGATCAAGGTCGCTTTTCTGCTTATTGGTATAAGAACAACGAAAATGACCCTAAATTAATAATCAAAACTGAACAGCAGATCAATGACACAGCAAAAGCTGCCAACGGCCAAGCAAACAACTTTTGGTACACCTGCAGCATTACGAATAAGCGTATGTGTGTCATTGAACCTTACCTATACAAAGAGAATGGCATATCTCATTTAGTCAGTACGATCACTGTACCAGTACGAAAGCAGGGAGAAATCATTGGTGTAACCGGTATCGACTTGAAAATAGGCGTACTACAAGACTTTGCTCAGCGAGCTGATCAAGCCTTGTTCACTGGTGCAGGTACTGTGAAAATTGTGAGTAATTACGGCCAGCTTGTCGCCTCTGATGCTAAAAATGCACAAATAGGCCAACAAATCTCAGACCCACAGCTAACACAATGGTTAGCTAAAGGGGTAACCCAATCTCAATGGAGTCGCGATCAGCAGTCTTTAACGGTATTTATGCCTATCAAGCTTAACGCCATTAATTGGGGGATTGTGATCACGATGCCAAGGGAAACCGTCCTGGCTGATGCATTAGCGTTGAACAAGCTAATCGAAGAACAAGCAAGCGAAACACTGAGCACACAAATTGTCACCGGTGTCATTGTTACCCTATTCGGTTTACTGATTATTTGGTTTGCAGCCGTTAAATTAGTCGCTCCGATTAAAGCTGTAGCGACTCGATTACAAGATATCGCCTCTGGCGAAGGCGACTTAACCCAACGACTAGAAGTCAAATCGAGCGATGAAATGGGTGAATTAGCGACTTGGTTTAACCGCTTTTTAGATAAGATCCAAGGCACCATCAAAGACGTGGTAGCCACAGCCAATACCATGAGTGATACTTCAAAACAAGCTGAAGCAATCGCACAACAATCACGCCAAGGCAGCGAATCACAATTTAGAGAAGTGGATATGGTTGCTACCGCCTCAGAAGAAATGACACAAACATCCGCATTGGTCTTAGAGAATGCCGACAGAGCCGCTGAAATGGCCCGCCAAGCAGAGCAATCAGCGCAAAGTGGGCAAGCTGTCGTGCAGCAGTCTGCTGACACAATGCAAGAATTAGTCGAAAGAATGGCGTTAGCAGTACCCATTGCCAACGAACTCGAAATCAATGGCGGTAATATTAATACCATATTATCAGTGATTGAGGGAATTTCAGAACAGACCAACCTACTCGCGCTAAATGCCGCGATTGAAGCCGCAAGAGCCGGTGAACAAGGTCGTGGTTTCGCCGTGGTTGCCGATGAAGTGAGACAATTGGCAAGCCGTACGCACGATTCAGTGGATCAAATACGCGTGGTGATCCAAGATTTACAAGCAGGTACTCGCAGTGTGACAACCGCGATATCCGAGGGTAATCACCTTGCTCTTGAAACCGCAACGCAGGTTCAAAAAGCAGTCGATAGCTTGGCTGATATTTCATCCTTCGTCGCTGATATTCAGGTCATGAACAGTGAAATTGTTAACGCGGCCAGCGAGCAAAAAACAGTCTCAACAGAAGTAAACGGTAACGTCGCTAACATTCGTGATTTAAGCCAATCTATCTTAGACCAATCCACTGCAGCCGAAAAAGTCGGTCAGGATATTGCGCAGCTATCATCACAGCAACAAGTCTTGGTTGGTCAATTTAAAGTGGGTTAAGTGACCAATTAAAGGGCTTAACTAGTAACAAAAATGCCGCTCATCAAGCATAACATTGGCTAATGAGCGGCACTTTATTTTATAAACGATTTATCTAAACATGTTTTATCAACTCAAGGCTTTAACTTTAACACAGCATCAATATCTGCGGCGCTATGACGCTCAGGCACTTGTTCCCACTCTTCGCCAAATGAACGATTAACAAGGCGACCACGTTGCACACCTTCTCGCTCTGCTATCATTGTCGCCCAACGCATAATGTGGGTGTAACTTTCGACTTGTAAGAACTCCCCTGCATCATACAGTTTGCCTAATACTAAATTGCCATACCAAGGCCAAATAGCCATATCAGCAATACTGTACTCTTCGCCTGCAACATAGGTATGTTGAGCTAGTTGTTTATCTAACACGTCTAACTGACGCTTCGCTTCCATGGCGAAGCGATTAATCGGGTATTCAAATTTTTCATCTGCATAAGCGTAAAAATGGCCAAAACCGCCACCTAGAAATGGGGCTGAACCTTGTGCCCAGAACAGCCAGTTAAACGTTTGCGTTCGACCTGCGCCTTCTTTTGGTAAAAACTGACCAAACTTCTCAGCTAAATGTACCAGAATCGAAGCAGACTCAAATACATTAACGTCGTCATCGCCCGACTTATCAACTAACGCAGGAATTTTGGAGTTGGGATTAACGCCCACAAAACCCGATGAAAATTGTTCCGCTTCACCAATGTTAATTAAATAAGCATCGTACTCCGCTTCTTTAATACCTAGTGCTAATAATTCTTCAAGCAGGATCGTGACTTTCTGCCCATTTGGCGTACCCAGAGAGTAAAGTTGCAGTGCATGTTCGCCTACAGGTAGTGCTTGTTCGTGGGTTGCGCCAGATACTGGACGGTTAATGTTAGCCCACTTATTACCGCCATCTGTGTTATGAACCCAAACTTTAGGTGGTGTGTATTCATTTTTCATAATGTGCTCTCAATGTTATTTATTTGGATGAGGTAAGGTAAGATAAACCCGTTCACCCATACATGAACCGACTGTACTGTCATAAAATACTATAGGGAAAGTTTAGATTACTCAAGGGATAAGGAATTCTGAGAGTAAGAATAACCACTGATACTTACCTCAGTGGCTATTCTTAAATTAACGTGAAAATAATGCTCTCATCAGCTAAAGCTAAGCAGTCGTATTACAAAATACTCGATAAAAATTTCTGTAATCTTGGGTGAGAAGGGTTTTCAAAAAAGTTGGCCGGCACATCGTCTACAAGTAGTTGTCCATCTTCCATAAACAATACCCGGTCGGCAACTTCGCTAGCAAAGCCCATTTCGTGAGTCACCACCACCATGGTCATGCCTTCTTCTGCTAATGATTTCATCACTTCAAGCACCTCCCCCACCATCTCAGGATCGAGTGCTGAGGTTGGTTCATCAAATAACATCAGGTCAGGTTTCATGGCTAACGCTCTGGCAATCGCCACTCGTTGCTGTTGCCCGCCGGATAACTGACTTGGGTATACATTCACTTTTTCGGCCAGTCCAACTCGAGTAAGCAAGCTTATAGCATCTTTTTCAACTTGCTCTTTCCCCAAATTAGATACCTTTAATGGCGCCAGCTTCACATTTTCTTTAACCGATAAATGCGGGAAAAGATTAAATGATTGAAATACCATACCGACGTTTTCACGTAAGGTATTAATATTAGTCGAGGAATCATACATATTGATACCATCAATCATGATCTCTCCTTCAGTCACTGTTTCTAACTGATTTAGCGTGCGTAAGAAGGTAGATTTACCCGATCCTGATGGACCAATAATAACCACCACTTCGCCCCGCTTAACGGTCACGGATACTTTTTTAAGTGCATGACAATTGTTGGCATATATTTTATCGACATCTGTGGCGATCACCATGTCTTCGCCGTTATAATTTGCTCTAGTCACTGGTTGATAACCTCTTTTCTATGCGCTGAACGCCAAAAGATAACGTTGCAGTAAGGACAAGATAAAGCGCTGCTACTGTAAACCAAACTTCAAAGGTAGCAAAACTGCCCGCAACTACTTCTCTGCCAGCCTTAGTTAAATCTGTAATTGAAATCACTGATACCAGAGATGAATCTTTGATTAAGTTAATAAACTGACCAGCCATAGGTGGCAAAGTACGTTTAAATGCCTGTGGTAACACGACGTAAATCATCGCTTTTGGATAACTCATGCCCAACGAGCGTGCCGCTTCCATTTGACCAGGTGAAATAGATTGAATACCTGAACGTATGATCTCAGCAATGTAAGCGCCTGTGAACACAGATAAGGCGGCAATACCGGCGGTAAAGCGATCTAAATCAAAAATAGTCCCTAAGAAGAAGTAGACAATAAATATCTGCACAAGTAACGGGGTGCCACGGATGACCTCGACATATAAAAAGGCAAAATTACGGCTTAAAGGGTTAATGGATATACGCATTAATGCCGCGACTAAACCAATGATGATGGCAAAGAATAACGAGATAAGTGACAATTTAATCGTCATCAACAAGCCTTGTAACAACACCCCCATGCTCTGTTGATCTATACTTGAGACAGTATCTCCCTCAAAAACCAAATCGCCATCACTAACAAATACATCGTCAGCTTTTGCGACTACCTGAGTTGGTTCACCATTATCAAATTCAACAGTAATAAGACCGCTGCCATTCATGACAATCGTACCATCATATTCTGCATAAGTGTCTATTGGTGAAGTATCTATAATGTAAGGAACCACGCGATTCCATTGCCAATTATAATCAATTTTTTGTGATGCTGAATAGATTGAAAATCCGACTGCAACTAGCGCTAACAGAGACAGTAAGTGCCACATCCAATTATGTTTTTTATCGTGCATATTAATCCCAAATAAAGAGCTAAAAAGCCAGTAGCAAAAGGCTACTGGCCCATCCGCTTATTTAACTTGCTTTAACCAAGCATCACTCTTGAACCATTTGTCATAGATTCGATCGTAGGTACCGTCACCTTTGATTTGACGCAAGAAATTATTCAGGAAGTTAAGCATATCGTGATCACCTTGTTTCACTGCCCAACCCAGTGGTTCGTAAGTGAAAGGTTCAAGAATCGACTCCACTTTATCGCTATTTTGCGCAGCATAAATAGAGATAAATGGCATATCGTAAACCATTGCATCCGCTTTGCCGTTGATGACTTCTAAAGCCGCGTCTGTTTCTGTTTCAAATGCATTATATTTGGCTTTTTTAAGCATTCTTTTGATCACAACTTCACCTGTTGTGCCAAGTTTACCCGCCACTGTGTATTGCGGATCATTGAGGTCTTTATAGCTGGTAATTTCACCCTTCAGTTTCGGGTTAATAATGATAGATTGGCCGACAACAATATAAGGGTCAGCAAAGTTTACCTTTAAGTTACGCTTCGCGGTCACCGTCATACCAGCCATGATCACGTCACATTTCCCTGTGATAAGTGCAGGAATAATACCGTCCCATGCTGTATTGACTGGCACATATTTAACACCCATCTGCTTTGCCATCATTTTACCTAAGTCGACATCAAAACCGATGTAACTGTTATTCTTTGATTTCATCTCAAACGGCATATAGCCAGCATCAAAACAGGCACGTAGCTCACCCGATTCAGCAATGCCATCTAATACAGCACCGGCATTAGCGCTTGCAGAACAGAAGATCATTGTACTCAAAGCGATAATTTTGCTGATTTTATTCTTTTTCATATTAATTCCTTGTTATATTTTCGAACAAATTAATCCATTAGTCGGTGTTTATTCACAATTACCATTACTTTGAGCATATCCAAGCGAGATTAACGCTTACATATTCATATCTAAAAACACGGATAACCAGTGTTCCACTCTATCTATAATCAATAAAGCAGCTAATTAGACCTAAATATAATGATAATTAAAAATATAGGACAACTATGCACTAGCCTGAATCAAATAACATTGAACTAAAACACATAACAATAAATTAACACTGATAACAATGACAAAAATCATGCAAACGATAAAATAAAGTGGTCAATACCGATTAAAACGCAGAAAATAAGAGGTATATTTATTGATTATTAAAAATAAGCCTACCCTTAAGACCAAAATCACAGGTTCTTTATAGAGCCAGATTAATACGAACAACCTCTTCGCATAGATTACAGCAGGTACAGCACAACAAAGTCATCGCCATCAATTGGTAGCACACCAATCCGCAGCGGGTTAGACAGGCTTTAATTTATCCATAAAAAAGGCCTGAAATTAGGCCTTTTTTAATATTTTACTTTTTACAGCACAAACTTAGAACTGCTAAGCCAGTGTTAAGTTTTAATACCATGCATCCCACCGTTAGGGGTTAGAAACGGTATTTGATCCCAAACTCCCATGCATCAACATGGTTGTTGGCAAAATCATAACGGTTCCAGCCAAAATATACAGGCAATGCGGTTACAAAATCGACTTCAACCCCAGCTCCATAATGGGTGCCCCAACCACTGTCATCAAACTCACGGGTAATCGCTCCCGAGGATAACTCATACTTACTGGCCCAACGCATTTTACCCACTTGCAATACTCCGCTGATATGATCAGTCAAAGCCAAATTAAAGATCATATCAAGCACGCCAGCATCTGCAGTGACCGGATAAACCTGCTGAGCACTATCTAAATAGCCGTTGGCATCAATCGCCTGCCCAGTTAGCGTTGTTTCAACCAGCCCTAAATTAACATAACCTAATTCAAATGCTAACCAGGGGGTAGTTTGTAGTCCGATATAACCCCGGAAACCCGGTCGAGACAAATCACTTTGGCTAACCTGAGCATCTAAACCTAGCTGAGTTAGCTCACGCTCAAAATCATCGTTACGCTCTTCACTTTTGACCGCCAGTACGCTCATGCCGATGTAAAAACGTTTCTGTGTGGTTTTTTCCAATGCCATTGTTGTTGTCGGCGTCGTCACCCCCTGATGCTCTTGATCAATGGGAGTCGCGGTTACCACAGTTGCAGTCGTACTTACTAGTGTATTTTCCGCCAACGTGCTGTCGGCGGCCTGAGCTGACTTCAACATAATAGCCATAGCAATCAAACTATACTGTAATACCCGCCAGTAAGTGGTGCCTGTTTTTGATTGCATTACGCCCCTTGCTAACGCCAATAATCCAAGTAATATCACTAAACTTTCAGACATTGACCCCGCGCCACCTTTACCCTTCGTTGTCACTTCAATGGGTTCAAAGAGTGCCGTAGCGACACCGCCGGGATCATTCACGGCACCATTGATTTCACCATCGGCATCATTCGGTCCGCCATCTTCAATAGTGAGCTGTACACACCAATGATCCAGCCTTAATCCCGCCACGTAAGCAACATTGCCCGGAGGTGGGCAATAGCCTTTTTCGCCGGGTGCCGAGCTCAGCTGATTATTGGCATTTTCGGTAAAATCGACCCAACCCGTTGGCATCAGTTTTCGATAAATAGCATCGGCGGGGATTGCTTTAAACTGCGCCACCACAATATTAACGCTTTGCCCTGCTACAGGTAGATCATCGACAATGAAATTGAAAATACCATTATCAAAATTATAACGGGTTAGCTCCTCAGCAACGCCGCTGCCCACTTCATGAAATTCGGCAATATTCTCAGCTGAGACGCTAGAACCCGCTTCATTACCGGTTTGACTAGTGCTTCCGGAATTAAATGCCACATGCCCTAATCTCAGTGACAATCCGGCCTCAGTTTCCATTAAGAACGCCTGACTGTTAATCACTTCGCCAGCAGACTCACTGCGTATTTCCTGAATAACATTACTGGCCAGTGCAATATGGTCAAGGTAATCAGGGATCCCATCAAGATCACTATCTGTTAAGCCCTCGCTTTCATCGCTAATACCATCACCATCGCTATCGCTACTACCAAGCGCTATCACATCTTTTATCACTCGTAGGGATGTTTCTACCATAGCGGTTTTTTCACCATCACTTATCTGCACCACTAACTTATAACTACCTGTAGCCAAGTCCGCTGGGTTAATCGTGAATAGACTATTCGTACTATCAATATCACCTAAAGCACCATCACTGGATGACCAATCATAACTGTGGTTATCACCCGTATTTGGATCGGCAACCACAGCGTGAATAGTAAACTCGTCATCATCATTATGGATAATTCGTTTAATCACACTATTTTCCGTAACCGTTGCTGTAGCACTAAACCGTACCGTGGGGGCAACATTTTCTTCATAAATCGTGATCGTGTGACTATCTTTAGCACCTATAACCGCATTAGTTGGTTGGTTCATGGTAACCGTAATGTTTTCAGTCCCCTCACCTACGCCATCGTCCCTTACGTCAAAGGTCACGGTTGCTGTTGTTTCACCTTTGACTGCACCTGTTATTTTTTGCAAGCTAACACTTCTATCTGTAAGGTTATGATCTTCAGGGTTAACCGCTGTTCCCGATATAGTAAATGGAATAGTCACTGGATATATTGCAGCCTGTCCATTAAGGATAATATCAAAGGACACCTCGCCCTCTTCTGCAGTATCTTGGTTTTTACTGAACTCCACCAACGGAATAACATGTAGTTTTTGGGTTAGATTGGCGTTGTTACCAGCTGAATCTACTGCTGACCAGAGGATGTTATAGCAACCAGGCGAAAAATGGGTTTGCGCTGATTTGCCAACCGCATCATCTTCGCTAACACAGGCGAACAGATCATATTGAGCAAGCAAGATTCCATCTTTACCATCTTCGACAGTTGGGACAACCAAACTGACTTTAGTAAATAACCCCGTGGCATTTACGGCTAAGTCTCCGATTAAATCTTCCGGCGCGGTAAACACAGGGGCGTAATCATCTCGAGTCGGATCAGTTCCAGCTAAATATTCATCTAAATTAGTGACGCCATCGCCATCTAAATCCAAACTAGCATCGCTAGCATCCAGCGGTTCTAAGCCATTTGCAAGTTCAAACTCATTGCTCATGCCATCGCCATCGATATCGCTATCAACATCATCACCGATTTGATCGCCATCCAGATCGCCATCCACTGCAATGCTAAAGGAGAGTGAATCGCTGGCGCTGCCGTCTGATACACTCACTGTAATATTACTGGTGGTCACATCGACTTCTGCTGCCGTAGGCGTACCACTGACCACACCACTTATTGCGTTAATCGTTAACCAGCTTGGTTGATTACTTAGGCTATAAGTGAGTTCGGCTGGCGTATTATCCACATCAGTTGCACTTGCCGTAAAGCCATAAGCAACACCTGCGACAGCGAGTGTTATTGGTGATGCTGATATTACGGGCGCATCATTCACGTTGGTGACTTCAATACTAAACGCGGCTAAATCATCGGTGACATTCGAGCCGTCTTTTACCGTAATAACAATACTGGATGTCGTACCAACATGCGTATTAGTCGGGGTGCCCGACAATTCCCCAGTTATGGTATTGAACGTCGCCCAACTTGGTTTATTAGTGATAGTGAACACTTTGGTATCACCACTGTCCACATCTATCACTGTCGGCGTAAAGCTGTAAACCGCATCTTCAGCTATCGTTGTCGCTGGTGTGCCACTGATAACTGGTGCGTCATTCTCATTCGTCACCGTAAGATTGAAACCACTCAGGCTGGCTGTCACAGCGCTGCCATCGGTCACCGTAATAATGATATTACTGGTTGTACCAATATTATCATTCGTTGGCGTACCAGAGAGTAGACCTGTCGCCGTGCTGAATGCTGCCCAACTTGGTTTGTTATTAATGCTGAATGTTTTTGTATCACCACTGTCCACATCTGTCACCGTAGGCGTGAAGCTATACGCAACGTCTTCAGCTATCGTTGTCGCTGGCGAACCAGTAATAACTGGTGCGTCATTTTCATTCGTCACCGTAAGATTGAAACCACTCAGGCTGGCTGTCGCATTACTGCTGTCTTTCACTGTAATGACAATGCCACTTGTGACGCCTACATCATCATTAGTTGGTGTACCCGAAAGTGCACCGGTTGTTGTACTGAATGTGACCCAACTTGGTTTGTTATTAATGCTGAATGCTTTTGTATCACCACTGTCCACATCTGTCACCGTAGGCGTGAAGCTATACGCAACGTCTTCAGCTATCGTTGTCGCTGGCGAACCAGTAATAACTGGTGCGTCATTTTCATTCGTCACCGTAAGATTGAAACCACTCAGGCTGGCTGTCGCAGCGCTGCCATCGGTCACCGTAATAATGATATTACTGGTTGTACCAATATTATCATTCGTTGGCGTACCTGAGAGTAGACCTGTCGCCGTGCTGAATGCTGCCCAACTTGGTTTGTTATTAATGCTGAATGTTTTTGTATCACCACTGTCCACATCTGTAACCGTAGGCGTGAAGCTATACGCAACGTCTTCAGCTATCGTTGTCGCTGGCGAACCAGTAATAACTGGTGCGTCATTTTCATTCGTCACCGTAAGATTGAAACCACTCAGGCTGGCTGTCGCAGCGCTGCCATCGGTCACCGTAATAATGATATTACTGGTTGTACCAATATTATCATTCGTTGGCGTACCAGAGAGTAGACCTGTCGCCGTGCTGAATGTTGCCCAACTTGGTTTGCTACTGATACTGAATGTTTTTGTATCATCACTGTCCACATCTGTAACCGTAGGCGTGAAGCTATAAGCAGCGTCTTCTGCGACTGTGGTTGCTGGTGTGCCGCTGATAACTGGTGCGTCATTCTCATTCGTCACCGTAAGATTGAAACCACTCAGACTGGCTGTCGCATTACTGCTGTCTTTCACTGTAATGACAATGCCACTTGTGACGCCTACATCATCATTAGTTGGTGTACCCGAAAGTGCACCGGTTGTTGTACTGAATGTGACCCAACTTGGTTTGTTATTAATGCTGAATGTTTTTGTATCACCACTGTCCACATCTGTCACCGTAGGCGTGAAGCTATACGCAACGTCTTCAGCTATCGTTGTCGCTGGCGAACCAGTAATAACTGGTGCGTCATTTTCATTCGTCACCGTAAGATTGAAACCACTCAGGCTGGCTGTCGCAGCGCTGCCATCGGTCACCGTAATAATGATATTACTGGTTGTACCAATATTATCATTCGTTGGCGTACCTGAGAGTAGACCTGTCGCCGTGCTGAATGCTGCCCAACTTGGTTTGTTATTAATGCTGAATGTTTTTGTATCACCACTGTCCACATCTGTAACCGTAGGCGTGAAGCTATACGCAACGTCTTCAGCTATCGTTGTCGCTGGCGAACCAGTAATAACTGGTGCGTCATTTTCATTCGTCACCGTAAGATTGAAACCACTCAGGCTGGCTGTCGCAGCGCTGCCATCGGTCACCGTAATAATGATATTACTGGTTGTACCAATATTATCATTCGTTGGCGTACCAGAGAGTAGACCTGTCGCCGTGCTGAATGCTGCCCAACTTGGTTTGTTATTAATGCTGAATGTTTTAGTATCACCACTGTCCACATCTGTAACCGTAGGCGTGAAGCTATAAGCAGCGTCTTCTGCGACTGTGGTTGCTGGTGTGCCGCTGATAACTGGTGCGTCATTCTCATTCGTCACCGTAAGATTGAAACCACTCAGACTGGCTGTCGCATTACTGCTGTCTTTCACTGTAATGACAATGCCACTTGTGACGCCTACATCATCATTCGTTGGTGTACCAGATAACACACCCGTTATTGTGCTGAACGTTGCCCAACTTGGTTTGCTACTGATACTGAATGTTTTTGTATCATCACTGTCCACATCTGTAACCGTAGGCGTGAAGCTATACGCAACGTCTTCAGCTATCGTTGTCGCTGGCGAACCAGTAATAACTGGTGCGTCATTTTCATTCGTCACCGTAAGATTGAAACCACTCAGGCTGGCTGTCGCAGCGCTGCCATCGGTCACCGTAATAATGATATTACTGGTTGTACCAATATTATCATTCGTTGGCGTACCTGAGAGTAGACCTGTCGCCGTGCTGAATGTTGCCCAACTTGGTTTGCTACTGATACTGAATGTTTTTGTATCATCACTGTCCACATCAGTCACCGTAGGCGTGAAGCTATAAGTTGCGTCTTCTGCGACAGTGGTTGCTGGAGTGCCGCTGATAACTGGTGCGTCATTCTCATTCGTCACCGTAAGACTGAAACCACTCAGGCTGGCTGTCGCAGCGCTGCCATCGGTCACCGTAATAATGATATTACTGGTTGTACCAATATTATCATTCGTTGGCGTACCTGAGAGTAGACCTGTCGCCGTACTGAATGTTGCCCAACTTGGTTTGCTACTGATACTGAATGTTTTTGTATCATCACTGTCCACATCTGTCACCGTAGGCGTGAAGCTATACGCAACGTCTTCAGCTATCGTTGTCGCTGGCGAACCAGTAATAACTGGTGCGTCATTTTCATTGGTCACAGTAAGGCTAAACGCCGCTAAACTAGCTTGTGCACCGATCTTATCTGTCACTGTAATGATAATATTACTGGTTGTTCCTACGTGACTATTGGTTGGTGTTCCTGAAAGTAAACCCGTTACAGTATCAAACTCGGCCCACGTTGGCTTATTGCTAATACTAAACGTTTTAGTGTCACCACTATCTGCATCTGTCACTGTCGGCGTAAAGCTATAAGTCGCGTCTTCTGCGACTGTGGTTATTGGAGTACCCGTAATCACAGGAGCATTATTCGGCGCTACCGTCAGTGTTAATATATCATTAACTGTACCACCGTTATTATCATTGGCGGTTACTGTAATCGCACTTGTGCCAACATCTGCTGAACTTGGCGTACCAGAGTATTCAGTACCAGTAAACATCAACCAAGTTGGTAACCCTGTAATGGAGATAGTTAATGTATCGTTATCTGCATCGGTAAACACATCAGTAGGCGGTAAAAAACTAAACACATTTCCGACTTTAGCAGATTGGTCTGCGATTGGATTTATAACTGTAGGGGCATCATTTACCGAGGTAATATCAAACTGTAAAGTATCGTTATCAGCACCACTATTACCATCATTAGTAGCGATTTGGACCGAACCAGCATTGTTGCCGTTTAGGTTGGGTGTTGGGGTAAATGTCATAGCATCAAGAGCGGTATTAATATTAGCTAAAGTGCCACTAAATACCATAGAACTATCATCTGCGCCGTCACCTGTAGTAAAGCTCAGTCCTGACGTTCCTATAGATACAGTTCCCCCCGTAATCGTCAGTGTTACGGTTTGGTTATCACTTTCTATATCGGCAATATTAATAGCATCTGATATAGCTACATTTAAATCATCTTCATTTACTGTCGGTGAACTCGGTAAGGTATTAACTGGCGCGTCATTCACCGCACTAATATCAAACTGCAAGGTATCGTCATCACTACCACCATAACCATCAGTCGTCGCGATTTGGATAGATCCAGCATTAGTGCCATTTAAGTTAAGTGATGGAGTAAAAATCATTGCATCTAAAGCGGTATTAATGTTCGCCAAAGTGCCACTAAATATCATAGAGTTATCATCAGTACCATCGCCCGTAGTAAAGCTCAGATTGGCTGTTCCTATCGATACCGTTCCCCCTGTGATAGTTAAAGTAACGGTTTGGTTGTCAGTATCTGCATCGGCAATATTGATATCATTTGCTATAGCTACATTGATGTCATCTTCGTTAACGATTGGGCTTGAAGGTAAAGTGATAATAGGAGCAGTATTGCTTACAGCCGCAGTCACTATCCCTACCGCTGAGGTAGGATCGAAGCCACCCGCAATAGATATTCCCATCCGGCCATTAGATTGAGTCGTATTGGTCTGACTATCGACCACCGAGGCGCCATCGCTGGCATCAATTTCATTGAGCTTCCAATACCCGACTAATCCAGCAGCATCTGATGCAATTTCAGAGTCTTTGTTCGCAATCAGCTCAGCGGCAGAGCGGACATCGCTCCAGATACGAAATTCATCAACTCTAAAATTGGCTGCGAAAGCTCCGCCTAATTGGCTGGCATCATAGTTTCCCAGATAGATATTAGCACGCTGAGAAGTGGGGGTAGTTGTATATTTTGCACCACTATTAGAAGTATCCACGGCAGTACCCACCGCCACCCCATCAAGGAAAAATGACCAGGTACCATTATTAAATACATATGTCAGGTGATACCAGGTGCTCGTTGATAATGAAAGGGGATTGCTTGAGCTTGGATGAAATCCAGGGCTTACCTCCAAATCAACCTTGAGCTTGTCTTCATGCAGGTACCATGCATCATTACAAATTGCCCCACCATCCTCCATACAAAACAAGATGACTGGCTTACTGTTATCGTAAGTCTCCAGATAAATCGAAAATTCAATGGTAAAAGTTGTTTGGCCTTTCAATAAATTGGCTGCAGACTGAGGCAATTCGACCATATCCCAATCACTATTGTTAGCACCATTACCAATAAATTTTAGCCCTAGGGGCGCAGACCATGCAGGCCCAGAAAGCAGCATAAATAAAAGTGCTAAGAGGTATTTTTTCATGATCCAAATTCCTTTTTAACAGATCAGAGTCAATGATGCAGCTGAGCGGCAGTGATATAAAGTCAAAATAGCACCAACAATCCCACAGTAACTATTACAACCTATTACAGAGCATTACAGAGCATTACAGTCTATTACAGCCCATGTACATTCAATGGCAATAGGTAACATAATAACAGCTATAAAATATGGACATGGATCATATGTGCCTAGTTACACTTTAGACTTTGATCGCAGTTTAATTATCAATTGTTTATGCCAAATGAAGCATAAAGTAATATATTCATGTTTAATAAACTATCTCTGTTGTTATGAATTAATTCTCAACTTTGTTAAAACAATAATAAATAAGGAGTGACTATGGAATTTATCCTCGGCGGCATCATCATGTTCGGCGGCAACTTTGCACCAAAAAGTTGGGCCTCATGCGAAGGGCAGCTACTGGCAATAAGTCAAAATCAGGCATTATTTGCCATTCTTGGTACCACCTGGGGTGGGGATGGGCGGACCACATTTGCCTTGCCAGATCTAAGAAGCAGAGCTCCCGTTGGAATAGGACGTGGCCCCGGACTTTCACAAATAAACTTAGGCCGTATGGTTGGTACTGAGACAACGCAGATGACGATTGCACAAATGCCAGCTCATACCCATACAGCTCAATTTAGCCCAAGTGGCGGTGGTACAGGCTCTTTGACAGCAACGGCAACGGTAAATGCCAGTAATGGAAAAGGGGATGAGAATGATGCAGGAGGCAACTACTGGGCAACGGCAGCAGCTGGCGTTGCGAAGGCGGCGAGTAGTTTCTCATCTACAACAGATACCACAATGGCAGCAGATGCCGTAACTGTTGCACTAAGCGGTAGCACTGGTGGCATCACAGGCGGCACGGTTGGAGTTGGTTCAACGGGAGGCAGTCAAAAACTGAATAATATACAACCTTCGCTTGGCATGCGTTATCTTATTTGTACCCAGGGTACTTTCCCATCCAGAAGCTAGCTCTGATAGCCCCTTAGTTGATTACCAGGGGGGTTACAGTTTATTGTTAGATGCTATCAAATGGCACACCTGCATCCAGCCCAAACCTTTCAGCGAAAGAAAGTCCACTGAAAACACCTTCAGTGATAGTTAATATATCTAAACGTAAAGCGCCATCCAGAGTGGCTACTATTAACCCTTCCGGCTCTCCGATATGTAATACAGTACCAGCGGGTACACCGTAATTTGCATGTTTAACCGGTGTGGCCTGTAACAAACCAATGAAGGATTGATTCCAGACCAACATGGCGCCACTAAACAAAGGGTTACCAGCTCTTGCCAAAGCTGCAATATCTTCACTATTCATAGTTTGCCAATTAATCATCAAATCCTGCTGACTCGGCATTGGCGCTGCGATTAAAGGTAAATCAAGATCGATCAGCTGTGGTTTGGCTATTAGCGTACTATCTTGTAGCTTAGCGATAAAATGTTGTACAAAATCAGCAGACAGTTCCGCCATCAAGTGCCCTAAACTATTTAAGGTATCTAAAGTATGTAATGGCATAGCTTGTTGCAGCATAATATCACCACTATCAAACGCTTCCTCCACCTTAATCATACTCAAATAACTCTGATTTTCACGATTGCGGATCTGCCAATACAGAGGCATAGCACCGCGATATTGCGGTAAGGCTGAGGCATGCAAATTATAAAAACCTTTGCGGCACGCATCAATAATACTTACCGGGAGCTTATGAGAAAAGGTAAATATCAAACCAGTATTGGCTTGCCAGGATTCAATTTGATGTGCAGTTTGCTCTGGATATTCTGCCTGATAATAAATATTAGGAATATTGCCCTGATCAAGCTGCTGTTTCAATTGCATGGCATCCGCATCTGTACGTGCCGTTAATACCACCCCAACCAGTTGTCCCGCCTGCAACAGCTTATTTATTGTGGGGATCACGACGCTACTAGATGCAAAAAGTACCAATTTTACTGCTTCATTTGTCATTTACGCTTCTTCCTTTGCGTTCTAAAAATACTATTGCTAATTGTTATTACTATTAATACTTAAGCTGGTACCGTCGCCAAAAAACCTGGCAATCCATTCAAACGATAAAAGAATTTCAATTTATCGCCACTTTTTACCAACAAGTCACCCGGCTTAGCATCATGCGGCACAAAGTTTACACACACATGCATATCCGGTAGCGGATGAGTGATACCAGAATCATACTCGCCGATATACTCATCACCATAGACTTTGATCTGAGTGCAAATAACCAACAGTGGTTTACCCATTTTATCTTCAAGCTCAGGTAACAATACTTCACCACACTCTATCAGGCTGATATTCTCATCTAGCACTCGCTCGGGTAATGTGAGTAATGATGTTGAGGTTAAATTTAGTATCTCACCGAGTTGAACCCTTGCATTGATGGTCTGCTGTTGCATATCTGCTGCACAAACATGGCCATTTTCATCTTGCCACTGCTCAACAAATTCTTGTTGCCCAGCGGTTAATACAGCTCGCAAGCTTATTTCTTGAGGTAAAAAAATCCCGTTTTCCTCCATCAACGCCGCAAAATGTCGGGCGATAGGCAGGTGCCCTTCTCGACTAAATCCATGCTGCATAGCTTCCAATATCACCATATGAATGGGTGATATTGGTTGGTATTCGCAGGCATCCTGACAACATATATCATTGATATATCCCGCTATACCCATTTCGTGGATTATCACTTTTAAGCTATCGATAGCCCCTTGCTGCATATCAATCAGGGTAATACGAAGATCGTTTTCGTCATATAAACCCGTTTCTTTATAATACGTTATCAAGGGCAATAATAACGGTGCAAACGGACCACAAGCAGGGTAGACAAGATGTAAACATTCATTAGACTTAGTTTTTAATGTTTCAATCGCTTGGTGCGCGCCACGAATAAAAGCACTGACTCTTAAGGTATCTTTTTGCGTAGTGATACAATAGTCCGGCGACATCACTAAACCATGGCGAGCAATAAACTGCCTTTTGCGTAATGCCGGGTCTATATTTGCTTGTTGATAAGTTTGTTGAAGATTTTCAAATAATGCAGTTAAGTTCTGCTCTAGTGAAACCACATCTGGCTTTTCATCACCCAGTATTTCCTTCACTGTGTTTACAACGCATAACGCCAATCCTTGATGGTTTTGTTCAGTTTCATTATTCTGAGTAACAGACAACTCAAACGGTTTTGTTGGATTCAATTGTTGCCGTAATAAATCATTTAATGCACCCGTAGATATTTCAGACTCAGAAAAATCAGTTGCAGTGCTAAAAACTGTGCTCCCAGCAAATTCATTATTCATTCTTAATCCTTTAATATTTAAGTTTTATGGTGGCATTTCTTGTTTGGTCGATACTAGAATTTGATCTAATAACACTTCAACTTTCTAAACTGCACATATGTGAATATGAAAACGAATATAGGGAGACTAAGTCATAGTGTTAATAATTGAAATAAAATCATAATAAAATACTAATTTCACAGTCCCCCTATTCAAATAGTAAACTGTATCTATTTGAGTATATTGACGTTTATAATCAGCCACAAGGAAAGCAAAACTATTTTTATGGAAAACGTGATCAGTTTATGAATATAAAAATATCTCTAAATATAATGATCGAGCGTCCCCTTACAACTCCAGCTTAATACGAACGACCTCTTCCCTATCAATGGCAGCAGGAACCGCACAACACAGCAATACTTCATCATCACGTAAATCAGCTGACACTTCGGTTTGATAACTGACTTTACCCGCCAGCAGTTTAGTTTTACAAGCGCCACACTGGCCACTGCGACAACCGAATTCGGGGGTGAGTCCATGATTTTCAGCAAACTCCAGTAATGTACCCTCTTCTGCAGTCCAGGCTTGCTCGACCTTAGTTTGACTAAATTCAACCACAGCGGCGCTCGCCTTCTCTCTCACATTAGGCATAGCGGTAAACGCCACAGAACTCGCATCATGTTGGCGTGTTAATGAAGCAGGACCAAATTCTTCGGCTTTAATTCGCTCGTTACTGATGCCTAATTCACGCAGTAAATCATACATACTTTGCATAAACTCACTGGGCCCACACAAATAAAAATCGTAATCATCAATCGGTAATAGCGCTTGCAGCAAGTCTTTATTAATACGTCCATGGTGATGGTAATCTTGGTCCAGTTTTAGGTCTAATTCAGGCTGACTTAACGCCCAAAAAGTGCGGATGCCACCTTGGGTTTGTTCACTTAATTGGTTAAATTCATCAAAGAACGCCCGTTGCTGTGCATTTTTCGCCGCGGCAATAACCGTAATTGATCTTAGCGAACGTGTGCGAACCGCTTCAAACATGGCATGCCTAGCCATCGCAATCATAGGTGTAATACCAACGCCACCAGCAAGTAATACCGCGGGTCTTATTTTCGTAGGTATGAGTTCCGCTGCATTAAAAACAAAATCACCTTTCGGGGCTTTTAACTGCACTATATGACCCAGCTTAATATTGTCATGCAGATAGTGAGAAACTAATCCCTGTGTGCACTGTCAGCTGATGTTTCTCGTTTAACACTAATGCGTAGCAAGGGATCGGCAGGCGCACTGGAGATAGTGTAAGTTCGAATAACATCCTTGCCATTGACGGTGTTTCTCAAGGTAGTTGGCAGCTTAACCGTTAAAAACTGCCCTGCGGTAAAACTAAATTTGGATTGCGCTTTTAATCCACCAGCTGGCTGTAAATAAAAAGATTTAATCAGGCTACTTTCATCCACTATGTTGACCACTTGATAGTCTTGCCATTGCGCTTGATGTGACTCGATTTGATGCTGTTGTTCCCTCTGCTGTGCGGCTTCAGCCCAAGTTCCTGTCATTAACGTGTTAGGCGAGAATTCATTGAGCTTCCAACGTAAAGGCAAACTGTGATTTAAGCGATAGCCTTGCTCAAGATGAAACGTCCATAAACGTTCTGCACCAGAAAAATACTGGCTATCTTCCGACTGCCACAAGATCTCAACTCGCCCAGTCAGTGTTAGTATATGACCCTTATCAAAATCGATAAAAAGCAATCCCGCTTTTGGGTTTTCAACAAAATTACCCAGGGTATTGAAATGATTGTTACCGAGATAATCCGGGATCGTGAGACTTTTATTATTGTCTACGCGAATGAAGCCAGGTTTGCCGCCACGGTGTGACACATCAGCACCGATACTCGCATCACTGCTATCAGCGTTACTGTTATCACTGTTAATGTCATTATTAACAAAGCTGGCTACAAAGAAAGTATCAGTATTGGTAATTAACTGCTGAGCACTCAAGTCCAATTCAGTCAGGGACTCAACACTACTTTTTGGCATACTGTTAGGATCAATGAATTCATATTCCCGATTTTGAATATATTGCGGGCAATTACCAAAAGATTGATCAATCGAAAGCTGGATCTGTGTATCTGTTGAGCCCGTGATATGCGCAGCTAAGCGATTACGGCGACGCGTTTCCAACTCAATGCCCAACAATCCAAGTTTGGTATTGCTATCCATAGCCTTAAGCAGTGGATCACCAACTACAGGTTGCGAATTAAGGTGTAAACTTTGCTCATCTGGAGATTGAATAAAGCCCGGTTTGTTAAATAAAATAGACGCCCACGGCCAACCATCCTTATCGCCATGTCCCACAAATATAAACGGTAATTGCTGATAAAAGTCACGATGCTGTTGTGGCATATGGTCGCGAATAACACGGCTACCAAAACGTTCCATCTGCTCCCTTACCCCTAATTTTGCCTGTATGGCTTGTTCACCACGGTGAAATGGAGAGGCGGCTAACTTCAAATTCGGGCTTGGCTTAATATCCATGGTATGCATCCTATGCCATTAGTGTTAATAAATAGGTTTTATTAAGTGTACACTTACACAAATCACCATGTTTACACATGACAAATTTACATAAGTGCAATCAGTCGATTAAACCGCAAGAGCGACAATCGTTTTTTGCATAGGCACAAACCCTTTTAATGCTTCAAAACTGGTTAACCAACGACGTACATGTGGGTAGTCAGCTAATGACACATCGCCTTCTGGGGCATGAGCAATATAAGCATAGTTTGCGACATCAGCAATCGTTGGAAGCTTTCCTACTAACCAAGTATTGTCAGCAAGATGAGCATTGATTTCACCGAGTAATGCATGTGAAATATTCTTGGCATTTTGATGATCAAGACCAGCGCCAAACACATTCACTAAACGTGCTGCAGCTGGGCCAAATGCAACTTTACCTGCCGCCACAGACAGAAAGCACTGAACTTGTGCCGCCTGTGCAAAATCTTCAGGTAGCCAAGTGCGATAAGAATCATATTTACTCGCAAGGTAAACCAAAATGGCATTGGAATCGGATAACGTGATATCACCATCTTCGATAACAGGCACTTGACCAAAGCTATTTTTTTGTAAAAATTCAGGCTGTTTGTGCGCACCTTTCATCAAGTCAACATCAATGATGTCACTGTCTAAACCTAATAGAGAAAGGAACACCTCAACACGATATGAATGACCTGATAATGGGTGACGGTATAATTTAATTGCTGACATAAGTAACTTCCTTAAATGTATGTTAATCCAAATTGCATTGCTGCGTTGTTGATGGAGTAAGTATCGATTAAGTTGAATTATTGATAAACAGGTGTACTATTGAATGATTGTCTACACTGCATTGATAATCCAAGCTGCATTGTAAGATCAGAGTGGTATTAGAATTAGAGGGCTATTGCAATTAGAACCGTATTGTTAAAACAATAAGGGCTTGTACTTATTACATGGATAGATAATTTATGGATACTCTAGACGGCATTAAAACGGTGATCGCGGTTGTTGAAACCGGTTCTTTTACAGCAGCAAGCGAGCGCTTAGCAATGTCTAAGGCGTTGGTCAGTAAATACGTCGCTGAGGTTGAAGCGCAATTAGGTGTACGCTTGTTCAATCGGTCGACCCGCAGATTAGCCTTAACAGAAGCAGGTCAGCGTTATTACGATAGTGCCCTGCCCTTATTAGGGGAGTTTTCAGAACTGGTCGACAATGTGACGGGTGAGCAAACCTCACCGCGCGGTAACTTGCGTATAAGTACCTCGGTGACGTTTGGCGATACCATGTTATCACCGAATTTGCCTGCATTTTTAGCACTTTTCCCCGATATTAAAGTAGATCTTCAACTAACAGATCGCATGATAGATATGTTAGAAGAAGCTGTTGACGTGGTGATACGCATTGGCAGTGTCGATGACTCTAGCCTTATCGCCAGGAAGATCGCAGACTTTCCGCTAACCTTATGTGCTTCCCCCCAGTATTTAGCCACGCATGGTCATCCGCGAAAGCCACTGGATATTAACCAACACAACTGCATTATTGATAGTAACTTTAGGATTGGCAAACAGTGGCCTATCGTGGCACCCGATGGTAAAACAGAAATTATTGCAGTGAAGTCTAACGTGGCCGTAAACAGTCCTCGCGCCGTCAAAGCCATGGCAATTTCTGGTGGCGGCATCGCTTTAATCCCGCATTTCATTATCAAAGATGCGCTTGAATCTGGCGCATTAGAGGAAGTCTTACCTGGCTATAGTACGCTGACATTTGGCATGTTTGCCATCTACCCTCATCGTCGCTATCAACCTAAGAAATCACGCTGTTTCATTGACTTCTTAATCGCTGAATTTGGGGATTAAATGAGCATTTTATTGATTAGTTAAATTACGGTTCCAGTCTGCTGCCAGCACAGCCATCATCACTTTATCGACAAACTCACCGTTACGGAAACCAGACTGTCTTTTAACTCCCTCATGCATATAACCGGCATTTTCATAAGCTCGGATAGCAGATGGATTACTAGCATAAGCGGTTAATTCGATACGCTGTAAGCCTAAGGTATTGAAGCCATAATCGGTGATCACTTTCGTGACTTCAGTGCCTATGCCTTTACCCCAATAGCTCTTATCGCCAATAAGAATAAAGTATTCGCCACAACGATTTAACGTACTGATAGACGCGATACCTGCATAGCCTATTAATTTTCCTGTTTCAGTACAGCACACACCAAATGACACACATTTAGCATTACCGTTAATGCTGGATAACCAAGTGGAAATATCTGTTTTTGATTGCGGGTATGCATAAGAAGATAAGCTGAATTGCGTCACTTCACGATCGCATGACCACGCATAAAATTCAGCGCTATCATTAATATCTAACGATCTTAATTCAACCTTATTTGTAATTAGAAACATCCTTTTCCCTTATCTTTTTTTGTCGTTCTATTTCTATATCTATAAATATTTGTATTTACACAATTACTTGTACTAGCATAGTCGTTAATAATAGCTTAAATACAGATTACAATGTAGAGCTTGCTGAGTCGAGGTGCTGCTGCATAATTTCTTTCAATCGCTTAAGTCCTTTACCCTTGTTCACTGTTTTCCAAGCAAGATAAATACCCGATATTTTTTCAGCTTCGTTTAACTCGACTTCGACCAGTGCCCCAGACGCTAATTGTGATTGAATACGAGACTTCGGCAGATAACCCACACCAATACCTGCAACGATGGCTTGGATCTTGTGTTCAACAGCACTGACATAAAAGTGTCGGCTTTGCTCAATAATATTACTTGACCAAGGTATCGCATTTTTGGCTGAATCATGGACAATCACAGTGCGGTAGTTATCAATTTCTGATTTATTTACCGGCGATTGAAAGCTGGCTAGCTCATGCCCTTTCGGTACGACAAAAACCTGCTTTGGATTGTCTAAGGCAATAAC
Source organism: Moritella marina ATCC 15381 (assembly GCF_008931805.1). Classification (GTDB taxonomy): domain Bacteria; phylum Pseudomonadota; class Gammaproteobacteria; order Enterobacterales; family Moritellaceae; genus Moritella; species Moritella marina. The sequence continues at coordinate 2,128,597 of NZ_CP044399.1, forward strand.
ACTGATCCCTTGTTGGTTTGGTACTGGTTCTGGCGCTGCGATAAGTAAATCAGTGCGGTCTTCAATTAAGGCTTCCCACGAACCATTCATGACTTCTTCATTTAAATCTATTTCAATGTTTGGGTGTTCCTGTAAGAACTGCGCGAGTGGCGCAAGCAATAGCTGCATATCAAAAATAGAATCGAAGGTAATATTAATTTTCGGTTCCCAGCCATGTGAGATGGTTTGTGTTTGTTCAGTCAGTTTGCTCACTGTGCCAAGCACCTTACGCCCTTCCTCCAGTAAATGCCGACCCGCTGGCGTTAATACTGAGCGTCTACCCTGCCTTACAAACAAAGTCACTGCCATCTGTTCTTCTAATTTTTGCACTATATAAGACAGTGCCGAGGGAACCTTCTTTAACTGTTCAGCCGCTGCGGCGAAACTACCACGGCGGTCGATGGTATCGAGCACTTGTAATGCTTCTATGGTAATTGGAGATTTATACATTATGCCTCTCTTATCATTAAGCTGGCCGTGAGACTTGTTATGAAACTGGTCGTGAGAATAGCGCCGCTATGAATTGTTCAATTATTTTGAATATACTAAACAAAATTCAGCGGTTATTCCAATTCCTTTAAGCACATACAATAGCTACATATGCAAAAGCAGCCTCCAAAAATAGCACAACATCTGACAGGAGTATTCTCATGGGATTAATCGTCAACGGTAAATGGCATGATCAATGGTACGAAACCAAAAGTAGCAAAGGTCAATTTGAACGTCAGGAAAGTCGTTTCAGAAATACGATATCTAATGCTGAAGGTAGCCGCTATCCAGCCGAAGCAGGCCGTTATCATTTGTATGTATCGTTAGCCTGCCCTTGGGCACATCGCGCATTGATTTTTAGACAACTAAAACAGCTGGAAGACATCATTACTGTCAGCGTAGTAAAACCGGAAATGCGCAGCAATGGTTGGGAGTTTGCTACGACTAATGATGCCGATGGTAATACTAATAGCGGCTATACCGATTCACTGTATCAAAGTGATTATGTGTACCAGCTTTACCTGAAAGCAGCGCCTGATTATGAAGGCCGCGTTACTGTGCCAGTATTGTGGGACAAACAAACGCAAACCATCGTTAACAATGAATCGAGTGAGATCATTCGTATTTTCAATACAGCATTTAATGATTTAACGGGTAACCACGATGACTATTACCCAGCAGATTTACGACCTGAAATTGATGCGATTAACGAGCGCATTTATCACACCATCAACAACGGTGTATATCGCGCTGGGTTTGCCACGACACAGACGGCATACGATGAAGCATTTGACGCACTATTTAGTAGTTTAGATTGGTTGGAAACACACCTTGGTACTCACCGCTACTTAGCTGGTAGCCAACTGACAGAAGCGGATTGGCGCTTGTTCACAACATTAATCCGTTTTGACGCGGTTTATCACGGTCACTTCAAATGTAACCGCAATAAATTAGCTGAGTTTCACCATATCAGTAACTATGTCCGCGAGCTATTTCAGGTTAATGGCATCGCCAGCACAGTTGATTTGGAATATACCAAGATCCATTATTATGCCAGCCATGACACGATCAACCCGACTTTAATTGTACCCCCTGGCCCAGTACACAATTTTACAGCTGCGCACGATAGAAATAACTTAGCAAGCAGGGCTTAAAGATAACAGCAGAGGAACACACCATGATAAAGCATTATCCTTTTCAGCAAATAGGCAAAGCAAACCATGGCTGGCTGAAAGCCAATCACCATTTTAGTTTTGCCAATTACTACAACCCGAAAAGAATGGGTTTTGGCTCGTTACTCGTGGTGAATGATGATTGGGTTGCAGCTGGGACTGGCTTTCCAGCCCATCCACATCGTAATATGGAGATCATTACCTTTGTGCGTTCCGGCGCTGTTACCCATAAAGACAATGCCGGTAATACAGGCGTCACCGTCGCAGGTGAAGTCCAAGTCATGAGTGCTGGTAAGGGCATCACCCACTCGGAATACAATTTATCCAAAGAGCCATTAACGCTATATCAAATTTGGATCGAACCGAACAAACACAACGTCAAACCAAGATGGGACAGTAAGGTTTTTTCAGATAACTTAGACATGGTTAATCATGCGGCTAATAAAGATAAAGCCAGCCTTCCCCTACTCGTTTCCGGGTATCCAGACGAGCAAGATGAGGCGCTATTTATCAATCAAACGGCACGGATCTATGGCGGTAAAGTCAAAGCAGGCACGCTATTTACTCACGCGATTGCACAGCAAGCCTATGTGTTAGCATCTTATGGGGAATTTGAAATTATCGATAATCAGCAAGTGGTCGTGATGCATAAAGGCGATGGTGCAGAAGTGACTAAACAAAAAGAAATCACGATTAAGGTATTATCTGATGCCGAAATTATCATTATTGATGCGCCCTCTCAGTAATATCCTGCGTCCATGTTATCATTACAGCTCTTATTACCACAATATGACCCATTTAATTTGATAACCTATGGCTTTATCCAAACTTAATAGTAAAACCTTTCACTTTTCACCACAACAGAAGGGCGTAATAGCGTCAGTGATCGCGTCTTGTTTATTTGCATTACTGCCTCTGTATGTACAGTTTCAGCCTGATTGGCCAGAAACTGCGGTTGCCGGTGGCGCTGGTCACTGGCTAACCGGACAACGAATTCTGTGGAGTGCAGTCATTATGCTAGTGGGGTTAACCCTAGTCGGACGGATCTCAACGTTGTGGGAACAATTAAAACAATGGCGGTTGTGGCCTCGATTTTTACTTTCCGCATGCTTAATTGCACCGCAGTTTTGGCTATTTATTTGGGCTCCGCTACAGGGTGAAATACTCTCTGTGGCATTGGGCTATTTTGCGTTGCCGCTGGTGTTAGTCGCCGTGGGTTATTTTGTTTATGGTGAGCAATTAACCCGTACACAGGTTATCGCCTGCTTCATTGCTGCTTGTGGCGTTGTGTATGCTTATGTCATTGCCGATGGTATTTCTTGGATTGTATTTGTGGTTGCTTTAGGTTACCCGTTATACTTTATGAATCGCCGACGTCACCCAATGGCGAGCGACCTGGTATTCACCTTAGATAACCTTTTTTTACTGCCATTCGCACTACTTGCTATGCTCTATTTACAACCCTTTAGTGACTGGCAGAAAATCGAAATTTCGTCTTGGGTTTATTACCTCGGGCTTGGGCTAACAGGCACACTGCCTATGCTATTGTTTTTATATGCGTCGCAAATGCTGCCACTTAGTCTATTTGGTTTGTTGACCTATTTAGAACCGACCTTGGTTTTTTGTGTTGGGCTATTATTGGGTGAACGTGTTGAGCTAATCCAATGGCCTATCTATGGCGCTATTATGCTTGCCTTAGTATTAATCGCGATAGACAGTTCGAAACGACGCGCTTAGTACTATATTTTTATAAGTACTATATTTTTATAAGTACTATATTTTTATAAGTACTATATTTTTATAAGTACTACATTTTTATAAGTACTATATTGGTATAAGCTCTATATTGGCATAACGTCTAAATTGAAAATAATCAATGTACTGCGCTAAATCAGCAATGCCGAGTATCATTAGCATTGCTGATTTAGCTTGTTCATTTTATTTTAATCTAACAAGAACCATAGTCTCTTTAATTCACACCATCCATAGCCATTCACTTCCGCACCATTGATTTTTTCAGATAACTCGAGTAAAAAAGGTTCATTTTTTAACTCTTTAACAACGTTTTCCTCACCTAACCAAGATAGCAGAGCCGCTAATGAATCTGTGGCTTTATTGAAGTCTCTTTCGTGTCGAATAGACGTAATCGACGAGCCTAAAAAATTCAGTATGCCTGTATTCAATTGATGATTTGAAAATGGATACTGTAATAAAAAAACTAACCAAGCACTAAATGGATCATTTTCTTCAATAATACTGCAGATCGTTACTTGTTCAGATTTACTGTAGTCCCCATAACTCACTGAGATACCTTGATCATATTCAGTAGATACGCTGTTAAATAGCTCCTTACATTCCGCTGTATCTTCAACAGTGATATGGCGCTTCGTAACCGATTCATTTGGATTTTGGATCATTAAAAATGAAGCACATTTGTCACTTGGGCTCGTCACAGTATTGTCTGGCACCTGCACACAAATCTGATTTTGCGCACAAGCTTTACTTTTTGCCCATTGGGGATAAACCCAAAGCTCAACCCAATCGAGAATAGCATGCTCACGTGTATAGTAAGTATTGCGACTTAACCTAAGCATTTTAGAAGAGAATACCGCCAATGAAAAAGCGCCCGTACCCATCAGTTTTGTGGCCGTCGAGGTCATTTTAAAAATTGATGATTCAACCCGAGCAAGTAATCTGGGTAAATGCCAATCGGTCTGATTTAGTTTAATCTCCAACTGATCATCGGAAAAACAATTCACTGCAATAATATGCTGATAAGTCGAATGCCAATATTCACTTTGGATTAATCTATTTAGGCAATTAACAATATCTTGTGCGTTAAGTATGCTGCTGTCATGAAAACGTACACCTCTGCGAATTTGGAAGTGCCACGTGGTCGCATTATCGTTAGGGAACCAATGATAGGCTAAATCACCGACTAAATTACCTTGCTCAACAGCAGTCAGGCATTGACAAATTTGAGTGATCAAAAAGCGCTCTGTACGTCGTCTCACTTTGTGAGGTTTCAGGGCTTCTAGCTCTCGATGAAAAGGCAAATAAGCAACACGACGGTCTGAATTACTGCAGTCATTTAAATATGATTGAAACTCCCTTCCTGCGTCTCTACCACCAAAGCTAAGAATGTTAAGCAGCTGATCTAAGTTTCCCTCATCAGCTATACTTTTAGCTAATTCATAACAAGCCTCAATGGGTTCTACTTGGCAAGTGAGTATCGCTTTTTTGCTTCTTCCTGAGCTGGCCTGCCATTTAATCCAGCCAGCGTTCACCAATTTCTTTAGTAATGTTTGAACATGTCGTTCAGTCACATGCAGCAAGTTAGCTATCTGGCTTATTTGACAAGCCGATACGCCGGGACCAAAATGTTGAAAAATCTGTTCGTAGATTTCAAGTTTACGTTTTAAGTTTGCCATTCAAAGAACAAGAGCCTCCTCGTTGAGTTAGATAACCATATCCAGCGTTGATTAATCCGAATTCCATAATCGATTGAACTTGAGTTGTTATTGCTGGCAATAAGGTGTCAGACTCAGTTTTATTTTCAAGTATCAGCAGTGAGAAGTGATCGATTTCAAATTCAAAACCATTACCTGTTGCTGGATGTTCAATAGTGAATAACTCTCCTTGATACTCAACATCAATGATATAGGGGTTCCACCACTTATCTCGGATCGTAATGACTAATTGCTCACCACGCAGTATCGCAACTCGTGGTAGGTTTTTCACAATTGACGCTGATATTTTGCCATTAATCTGGCCCGTGAAAGTAAAGCAAGTATCCGTATCAACGTATGATTGCGTAACCAACGTTGACATATCAACAGCGGGTTCAGGGACATCAGCCCCTAACGACTTACATAAATCACAGTATAACCAAAGTCCGTAAACCCCAACATCAAGCGTTGCTCCACCCGATAAATTTGGATTGAATATGGATAATTCTGGATCATATTGATGTTCATTACCAAAACTCGCTTCAATTGAAGTCAGTTGAAGGTTATTTTTGACCAGGTAATGCTTCAATTCTTGGTATGCTGGAAAGGTAACAGTTTTCATCGCCTCCAGTAACAGGACCTCATTTCTTGTGGCTAGCGCCTTCATTGTTAACCAATCTTGTAAGTTGGTGAACGCTGGTTTTTCAACAAATACATGCTTTTTATGGGTTAAAAACAGCTCGACTAGCGGATAGTGATATGGATGTATTGTCGCAATATATACGGCATCAACATTCGGATCCCTTGCCATATCTTCATAGCAACCATAGCTCACATTACTTTTAAACGCTTCGCTAAATTGTTCTGCACGATCTAAATCTCTGGCGGCTACTGCATATAATTCGCCATATTTACTACTGTTGTTTAAAGCTGTAGCAAACCGCTTGGCAATATTGCCTAACCCAGCGATACCCCACCTTACTGCTTTATCTGTATTAGCCATTATGTTCTCACTATTTAACTTGGAATTAAGAGTATATAGGGAAATATGTTCGTTAAATATGGAACAAAAAACAGAACTTGTTCATGATAACTCCTTTCTTTATTTGGTCATCACAATTGTAGTTGGAAGGAAATTTCTACTACATTATCTGTTAATAGTGATAGAATCCCCGCACCAAAATAACCGAGAAATTCTATGTATATCCATCATGTTAACGGTATCGACTGGCTGGTGATTACAGCTTTTGAAGAACTGAAAACTATATTTATCGAAGAAGCTGCTGCAATCCCCTTGTGCTTTTCTACCACCAGTGAATTGAACCTGATTGACCAAGCCAAGCGCACTTATGGATATTTGCCTACACTCAGGGGCGTAATCACCGATACCGGCACTTTTCAAAGCCAAGATAACGAAGAAGATTTGAACCCACAGCTTGCCTGCCTAGTTGAGGGACGTGGTCGGGTATTTATCTATCACGGCGGCTTTGTGGCTTTTGTCGATGACGAGCAAACCTTTATTACCCGAATTAGCTGAAAATCATTCAGTAAGTTGAAATCGGCGAATTAGCATCCCAGGCAAGTAATGTGGTAATTTTGAGTTGACGCCGTTCGAGCCCATACTTGGACGGAACAGGCTTAGAACTTAGGCTTTAAAAGATATGATTCACATTACATAAAGTATAGTGAAATTGAGATTACCAAATATAATAAATTTAATTCATACAACTATTATACTAACTCTTACTGCTAAGTGAATAACTGATTGACTGTTTTCATTGGTATGAACATTCTTACTCGACCATTTATTTCGCAGAGAACGTCGAAGCCATATTTAGCGTAGAATGACTCAGCTTCTTCAGTTAAACAATCAACAATGATGGCGCAAGCTCTCATATGAGAGTTAATTTCCCAAAGGTACTCTAACGCTTTAATTAAGCTAAATTTGCCTAACCCACTCCCATGAAACTCTTTATGAACGGCAAGTTGAGCCAAAATAAAAACAGGAATAGGATAACGTGGTAACTTTTTAGCCATTGCTTGTGGTAACGTATCGCGGCTAATTGAGCTTGGCGCGATACTATAAAATGAGCAAATTGGATATTTTTTATTTGGTAACGGCACAGAAGCAGCCATAAATTGGTCGAATATATTCGCTTCAACGGTAATACTCTCATGCTCAGAAAGTACTTTAGTTGAATCTTCGTCCATTAAGCGAACAACGTATTCAGTTAAACTTTTTAAGCCGAGTAAAGCTGATGTTTTCTCAGCCTTAGCTTTGATTTCTTCATCCAAACGGATATCAAGTTTGCAGTTGCCATAAAAACCCTTGTTGTACGGAGTTGGTACGGATTTAATTTCCTTGAAATGCGGATTCATTCCTGTGATTTGGAAAGCGTCACTCATTTAACCTCTGTTTGTCTAAGATAAAATTAGATTAAAAGTAAGATCTGATAAGCTTGAAGCATAAGCACTGCCATCCGATTTAATAATTTGATAATCGACTTCTGTTACGCAGTTACCTAACTTATTGGAAGCACAGCCACTGAAAAGAACTAATGCCTCGATCAGCTTACTTTTTAGAACCTTTCAGCATCTAGAATGTGAACTCCAGTAGATGGGATGGACCAACTCTCTAGGACCTTCTGTGAGTCCGTGTCATCAGTATCATGGTACCAAACCACCTACTGCTCCTTTGGAAAGCTAACAGAGTGCTATACGAACTGATGCCGTATAATCCCTTATAAACGAGAAAGGCGAACGAATAGAAACTATACGACCGTCGTTGCTTGCTGTATTAAAATTTAACGAATATCTAAGTACCACTACTGGACAGTAGTGGTACTTAGTGGTGGTAGAGCTACCATTGTTAACCAGCCTAGTATTACAACTGCCCAGCAAACAACTCAAACACGGGGATGTCATTGTCATCCAGCATGCCCATGATTTCAGGATAGCCCACCACATGTTGGTATATACCTTGTGCCAAATAATTATACAACAAAGGCTTAAATCGACCTTCTAGAGGCTTAGCGTCAGCCTCAATTTGTTGATAGCCTTTACGCCACGACAACGCTAGCATGGTCGAGATCATTCCAATCACAAGCGGCCCAGGCAGCAAGAAATTAGACCTGTATAACAAGAATAACTTGCGCAGAGACTTTTGATTCCAAGCATAAGCGGCCACATCTAAGGAGTTAGCCACACGAATACACTCGCCTTCTACAAAGCGCTGATCGGAATACGTGGCGAAGTCTTTATTGCCTGCGGAAGGGCCCGCAAAAGCAACTGTCGATATTTTTGCACTCTCAGGCAATTTGTCGCCCTGGATATCCTTCAGCCACAGTGCCAGTGTCGGCGCTAAAGCACCACCTAGACTGTGCCCCGTCACGCAGATATCAACGGCGTTTTTACCCCCAATGTCGCCCTGTAAAAATTCTAATAAGCTCTTACCCTCTCCAGGTACGCCGGGTTCAGCAATCATTTCCTGTAACTTGATTATGCCAATTTCAGTGCTCTTGGAAATTTTTGGTTTCAACTTAGCTGCAGGTTTACCGTACTGCCACGGCACCATGCAACTCACTTGAAAATCTTCTATTAACCAGTCTTTCAGCCCCACAGGGTTAGTGCCGCGTATGCCTATAACATAACGTGACGGATCTTTAATATTGCGCACCAGGTACATTAAGTTGTCATCAAATAAGGCAAGGTCGAAGATAAATACTCCCGGCCCCCAGACCAACTCCCATTCGTCTTTAACAGGTGCCCAGCTGGTTAAGGCATGCTTAATATCTTTCTCAATTTTTTGAGCATTACACTTATCGGGACCAATTAAATCAAATCCATAGTAAGACATATAAGCAAAGGCCAACATCGTTTGGCTTTTTGAATAACTCATGATCTATTTCCTTTTGATTAGGCACGGTAATCCCTCCATCAAGCAAATGCTTAACAGAGGGACTTATTACCGCGTAAATTAATAACCAGGTCCGGTATGCAGTACTGAGGGTACTGAACGGAAATAATTGTAGTTGCGCTGCTTATCTTCTTCCGTAGCAGTCCACTCAGCCTCTAACTTAGCAAGATCTTCTTGCAGCTGGTCAAACACCTTGTGCATGTCGTCCTTATACTTCGCATCGACACCATTGAGCAGACTAGTAAAGTCACCTTGTAATAACGTGAATCTAGCCTTGCCGGTTGCCAATGCCACGAATGCCAAAGAGCGCCATTCATTAATAGCAGGAGGGCCGCCATCCATAGGCACTTGAACCTTGCTAATGCGAGGGTCCAGTGCCGCACGTATACCCGTTGTGCCATAAACTTGATGGCGAATAACCGTGTGGTGAATGGTGTCCGAAGCAAAGCGTGCAACACCCGCCTTAGTCTGGAAGCCCTCATAACGAGCAGGTAAACCCTTAACCATGACCTGTAACAAACCAGCATAGAAATCTTGTAAGTACTTATCCGCTTGTACCGCAGCATCATTTGTATAAATAATGTCGATCAATGCCGTAGTATAGCCATTCCAGATTTTAGCGTAATCTAACTCCCACTTAATACAGGCATTCGGCAATAGCTCGCCGGGCTTACCCGCAGAACCCTGCATAGTAAGCATCGCAGCACGCGTTTCAAAATCTTCATCAGCGCCATACTCGAAGTTGGAGTAGCAGTCGTTTAAGTGATGCACCAAGCTATCATGGGTTGTCGCAAAAATTTGGCTAAACACCGCGCCCTCTTGAACCAAGTGTTCGGTAGTAATTTCTTCCGCCAACTCATGTGCAAAGAAATGCAAATACATAAATGTTCTGAATGGATGCGCCCATTGCCCTTGCGCCTCAAAGGCATCATGCATCGCCACTTCAACCAAGTTATAAGTCATATGTATTTCAGCCAAGTGCTTACCGCTTATAACTTGATAATACATAGAAGCTAATACCAAGCTTTCCGCACGACGGAAGCTAGGGCTGCGCGGATCGACTAGCAATACATCATTGGAGTGAGGCGCCACGACAGAAATCAATTCCAAACGCTTCTTTGTGCTGTTTACTTTAAAGTAAGCCGCACCGCCATAAGACTCATAATCAGGCTTGGTTTCATAGTTTTCTAAGAAGCGGAAATCAATGGTCAACATACCCTCACCCATTTCTGGAGCAGGCTTTAAGAAAGGCGATGCCACACCAGACTCGGTCAAATACCCCAACAACTGGCCTTCTTTAAAAGCAGCAATCGCAGGCTCAGGCGCTTTGTCCATCTTGCCGCCTTCGGGTAACTGTAAACCAAATATTTTCTTCGTGAACAAGCTAGGCCAGTATTCAGAACCGTCGCTCCAAATGGCCATACGCTTTTTATTGGTCAAGGGGATTTTAACATTCGCTTGAGGCAGGTAGTGATCCAGTATCGCCATAACAGAGAAAGCGGCCCTTGCTGTCTTTATCAATTTTTTAAACAGAGTGACTGATTCCTCGATATTAACAGCGGCAGGGATACTCAAACGCTGCAGTAAAAACTCGGGGTGCACTTGATAGTATGGCTTCAAGTTGGTTTTTGCAGGTGGCTTTTTACCACCATAAACTTCCGTCAAATTAAATGGATGAGGAAAACGGTCCGCGCTAACCAAAAAGAAATACAACGGCGACCAAATCGTATTGCTCAACATTACGAGGAAACCACCGAGGGTCTTCGGCAATAAAATCGCCGTCAATACCAAACCTGTAATACAAGCACCCACAAAACCCCATAGAGCCAAAGAGCCCTCTGGTAGCACCACTGCAACTGACTGAGAAAAGCCAACGTCTGTAGCCGTCACTTTTAAGATTGCGCTGTACAGTAAAATGCCAGAGATAGTACTAATAGTATGGAAGGCTGTGCTCTTCCAGGGAGTAGCAGTACCAATCAACAATGCCGTGAGCTGTAATGCAGCCTGCCCCACTAGCAACCACGCAATGATTTCTCCGCCTGCAGGGATTGTACCGGTTAGCACCATGATTATTTGAGCAACCTGAATACCCGCCAGCGCTAATGACACAAGGGCCTGTGCACCGCCAAAAAACAAGGCGAAACCCAAACCAAAACAGGCGCCTCCCGCAAGATAGAGCATGGCAAAGCGCATATCTGCATGGGTCACAACCATACAAGTAATAAAGAAGAAGATGGTAGTAACCACAGGGGCTAAATTTAATAGACGAAGATTTAAAATGAATACGCCAAACTTAGTTCGCGTTTGCTGAAAGGCATGGCCACTCAGTAACAAACCCAATTCAAACAACATACCCAAAACACTACCAATGATAGTGAACAAGAAAGGCAGCCACGTCCATGCGGCCATATTCGCCCCGGCCTGAGGTGGTTTCAAAAAGGTAAACAAATCACCCAACCAAGCCAAGCCCGTAACAGAGGGATTGAACAGCTGAATAAACATAACGCTAGACAGTGTTGCCATAAACAACAAACTCAATATAGAAAAAATTGAGGGTAAGATTGCATAGGTAGGCAGCTCTGGTTTTTGAAAGCGGACTTCATCCGCATATTGAATAGGTATGGGGGTAGGTATAGGTGATCTTTTTATTTGTCTAACGACGTCGTTGCCGACATGTTTAATTGGTGCAGTATCCTGTCCCGCATCATCCTTCAGTTGAACTGCAGTTTCTTTTTTCATGTAAGTCCCTTTTGCTTATTTATTATTTAAGTGAGAGTTCCATCCGACATTCTGCACTTTTGACAACTCTTTCCAGGAGTTGCCTACACGTTCGTAAATGATACGATTGTTTCCCATGATGGTTTTTTAAATGTGCATAAGAATGCAATATTAAATTTAAGCAATGTACCACCCCATCAATAGTTCAGAAGAAAGACAATATTTAATATGGCATGGAAATTTTTTAATATTCAATAATTACAATTATAATTATACTGATTGTGATCTACTCACCAGTAATAATATCTATTTAGGGGTGCGGAATGTCGGTTTTATAATTATTACGAACAAAAAGCTGGACGTTCGCGATTAGAGTTTTTCCGTTTACACTGAATTGAAACAGAACAGAGAGCCATTATAAAAATTACAGCTTGCATCATAACGATCCAAGCTCTAAAACCAAAGGTACCCATCAACCGCACTATTTTGTACACTATTCATCTATTAAAGTTAATGAGTCAGTGATGAGTATACCTACAGACGTTTTACAAGCCGTTGCCAAAGCCATAGCTGCAGATCATGTTGTCAGCACCGAGTTAATCCAACCGTTATGGGGTGGATACGGAGAACTATTTCGTGCCACATTAAGCGGAAGTCTACATACGTCGGTAATAGTCAAACACATAAAATTACCCCAACCTAAGGGGCATCCTCGCGGTTGGAATACATCACAGTCTCATCAGCGAAAGTTAACATCATATCAAGTAGAACTATATTGGTATCAGCATTACGCTAACGATTGTTTACCGCAATGCTCCGTGCCTAAGTGCCTGTACGTTAACCAGCAGGATGATGAAATTTTACTGATCATGGAAGACCTAGCCACGTTAGGGTTTACACAGACATTCACCAGTTTTGAACCTAAACCAATTCAATATAAACAGACTTTATATAAACAGGCATCTCATGAACAAATAGAAGCATGCTTGTCTTGGTTGGCTTATTTTCATGCCCAACATCTGTCAGTTGAACCCCATGGCCTGTGGGAATGCGGTAGCTACTGGCATCTAGCGACTCGTCCAGACGAATTAGTAAAGCTAACCGATGTTCCATTGCAACAAGCAGCTAAGCTCATAGACCACACCTTACAGCAATGTCAATTTCAAACCCTCATTCACGGTGATGCTAAGTTAGCGAACTTCTGCTTCACAGCAACAGGTGAACACGTGGCGGCTGTCGATTTTCAATATGTCGGCAAAGGCTGCGGCATGAAAGATGTGATCTTATTACTCAGTAGTTGCGTACCACATCAACAGTGCGATGAAGCTGTCCCTGAGCTACTCAATTACTACTTCAAACAATTACAACAGGCACTCACCGTTCTACAATCAGATATAAATCCGCAAACAGTGGAAGATGCATGGCGACCACTTTATTGCGTCGCTTGGGCTGATTTTCAACGTTTTATGAAAGGCTGGAGTCCAACACATTGGAAGATAAATCACTATACCGAAGCACTGACTCAGCAGGCGTTAGCACAATTAAATTCAGCCGAACAAGGTCAATAAGTACAATGAAACTAAGCGCTTGTCAGTTAGAAAATCTATTACAACTCGCCACCGACGCGGCATTAAAAGCAGGTGACTTCATCAATAGCGTTGATAGATCTTCACTGCAAGTACAGAGTAAACAAGCCGGTTCGAGTTTAAGCGCGCAAGTCGTAACGCAAGTAGATTTGGATAGCCAAGCGATTATATTGGCGATACTAGAACCGACTATCGCACAATATGATATTGCCCTGTTAACTGAAGAAAATGCCAACGAGGAAGATGTCGCCACTCACGCCCGTTTTCATAAAGACTATTTCTGGTGTATAGACCCACTCGATGGCACCCTACCCTTTATTGAAGGTGGCGATGGTTTTGCCGTGTCTATCGCGTTGGTGGATATGACAGGTAAACCGATTATTGGTGTGGTTTATAACCCAAGTACCAATGACCTCTATCAAGCCATTAATGCCCTGCCACTGCTATCAAACATATTGAAGAATGGATTACCTTGGCAGCCGGAGAAACATAATTTGGTATTAAGCTTGTATATAGATCGCAGCTTCCAGCAAGATTCTCGTTACCCTGCGGTTCTGGAACAATTAACCACACAGGCTACGCAACAAGGATTGAAATTACAGGTCATCAAAAACTGTGGAGCGGTCATGAATGCCATTGGCGTACTCGAAAATCCACCAGCTTGTTATGTGAAATTACCGAAACCACAACTCGGCGGTGGCAGCTTGTGGGATTTCAGTGCTACCGCAGCGATAACCCAAGCATTGTCGACTCAATATTCAGCGTCATCTTTGGAAGAATTCTGCGCAGTCAGTGATTACCATGGTGCGCCTTTGGACCTAAACCGCAGTGACTCGAATTACATGAATCATAAAGGCGTGCTGTATAGCTGTAGGATGAGTGATCGAATTTTGTCTAAGGAGATGTAATGAACGAGCTAGAAAAAAAGGTAAAGAAAGAGGAAGCTGAAGAACTTCCTCTTTCTTAATACAGGACGTGAGGATCACTGTAATATTCTTTATATGGAGAGAGGGCTCCCCATATTTTTAACACTAACTATTAATATATTAGCTAGCATCTTTTGCATTGTCATCCAAAGGAGCATTAGCCTACTCTTCTGGATTTAAGTCTGCACGTGAGAGCTGTTTAGAATACTCTGTTACGCTTTGATTGGTATTCTAATGAAATATTAAGAATGACATTAGCGTGTAATGTGAATGGAATATGAACAGATAATTAAGCGTCGCCTCTACTTACCAAGAAGCGCGTAAAAAACCTTAAATTTAAATTTAAAAACAACAAGTTGAAATGTACCAGCTTGTTTTATACATTATTCCCGCTCAGAAAGTTGCTGCATATAATGTTGTAATTGGCCGACAGAATCGTGAATTAATAAATCTAATGCGATTAATTCTGACTCAGATAACGCTTTAGTCTTACAAGATAATTCAAGTTGCTGACAAAGTGTGTACAACGCAGTCAATCCTAACCCGACAGCCGCCCCTTTTAATTTATGCAGTAACTGTTCTTGCTGCGCTGCATCCAGAACAGCAAAATCACTGTAATCCGATAGCGCCTGCCCACAAAATAGCTGCCCTAGCGCAACGATCTTATCTTTCCCTAAATATTGCAGGTCTTGCTCGAGTGTTGACGTGTCTAGCAATAAAAAATCTAATAATGGAGAGTCTAGTAATGAAGAGTCTAATAATGCAGAACCTAGTACCCTCTCATCATCAATAACCGCCGCCGATGGCTCATATTCATCTATGCTCACGACATTCGCCATTACCTTATAAATAGCCCCTCTCAGGCGTTTCATTTGGACTGGTTTCGCAATAAAACCATCAAAGCCTGAATCAATAAACTTAGTAATATCGTCTTTAAATACATGAGCAGATACCGCAATGGTTTTTAATTGTCGCTGCTTACATTCGGCCATCTCTCGTAACTGTGCAGCCAGTACTACGCCATCAATATCCGGTAAGTTAATATCCAACAAGGCTAAATCAACATTCTGATGCTCATATAGCTCAAGTGCTGAAGCACCATTACAAGCGGTATAAACATCATGACCTAGTTTTTTAACTAATTCATATGCAACATCTCGATTAATTTGATTGTCTTCAACAATAAGAATACGAAAACGTGTTTTTGTCTCGACCACGGTTGACACAATTGCTAACTGTTCATCAATCAAGCCTTGTGGGGCAACTTCTAATGGCATAGAAAAGTAAAAACAACTCCCCTGCGCTTCAATACTGGTTAACGATAACGTCCCTTGAATAGCGGATACTAAGCGTCGACAAATAGCGAGTCCTAACCCAGTCCCAGCAGCGCTACTTGGGTTCTTGACTTGCGTAAAGGCTTCAAATATCTCTTCCTGTTTATCTTGTGCAATACCACATCCCGTATCATGAATACTAAAACGAAGTTGCCGCTCTTCTTCAGTAATCACAAGTGCAACACTACCGGAATCAGTAAATTTAATCGCATTATTCACCAGGTTAAGAATAATTTGACGCAGTTTACCTAAGTCAGCAAGCACCCAAGAATCTCTTGCCATACCGAGTTCAACACTGAGTTCAAAGGTTAACAGCAAGCCTTTGCTTTCCGCCCGAGCACGCATCAGTTCAATGATATTATTACCTAGGCTATTTAGATTGACGGCACCTTTAGAGACTTCAATATGGCCCGCCTCAATTTTAGAATAATCAAGAATATCATTGAGAATATCTAACAGGTCTTCACCCGATGTCAGAATTGTTTGGGTATACGCCTGTTGCTTGGTCGACAGAGTCGTATCAGAGAGCAGCTCTAATGTCCCTAACATACCACTCATGGGCGTTCGGATTTCGTGACTCATGTTGGCGAGAAATACCGACTTGGCATTATTGGCATCTTCCGCCTGTTTCTTGGCGACGGCATGACCAATGGATTCGTTATTTAGTTTCTTGTTAATTTGCATTAACTGTTCTGTTCTTTGCTTGACGATTTGCTCTAGGTTTTCTTTATGTAAGCGTAACTCTTTTGCAATTTTGATTTGCTCTTGTTCAAGCTTTTGCTTTTTTAGTGCATTGTCACGAAAGACATCCAACGCTAATGCCATTTGCTTTAGCTCAAAATCATCCGACGGTTCGACATTAATTTCGAGATCGCCCTCTGCCAGCTTTTTAATCACTTGAGTATGCTTCGATAATTTAAATACAATACCTTGATATACAATTTTCCACATCACGCCAATGATCACGATTAATGACAGCAAGGTAACAAACACAAGGATACGCTGCGACCAAGCAACCAACTTTTGGTGTTCTTGACTTGTTTGCTGTGCTTGCAGCGTTTGTTCATCAACAAGGACGCGGATACCTTGGTTCAGTTCACTGAGTTGCGTTGAAATATGCAGGTGTAACAGATTCTGTTTTTCTTCTAATATGAGATACTCACGTTGCTGAGTAATCAGTGTATTAAAAGAATTCAAGCTTACCATTGCAGATTGAACTAACTCTAAACGATAAGGGTCTTTGATTGAGTCCACCAGCTGATTGATGATGTATAAGAGTTCATCTTTTTGCTGCGTTAATGTAATGAGTTGAATAGGCTGCGAAGTATTGATGATCAAGTTCGCAATTTTCCCTAGTTGTAAGCTGTACCTTTCCAATGCGGTCATTTTATCTAATAAATTAAGATCTTCGTCAATAACAAGGTCTATGTCCTGATAGATAATAGCTTTATCAGTGTTCTGTTCAATTAAGTCATAAAGCCCACCGAGCCTCACTAGCGTAAAGGTGCTCGCGTTAGCGACTTGAGATTGTGACAATTGGAAAATATTATGCACACCTCCTGTTACCTGTTGAAACGACTCTTGGCGTTGCTGTTTACCCTTAATTTGCAGCTTGGCATTGTCATTTAGCTGGCGAATATTTTTAATAATACTTATTTTTTGGGCGACTAAGTGACGCACATTATTGCTGGCGAGTTCAGAGATATCAAAGGCCTGAAACTTTTTACCAATGGCGTTATTTAACTGAGTCAGTTCAGTATTAATTTGTTGGCGTTCGGCATCATTCGAGGCGTTTTTTAGCAAAGTTGTGCGGTTAGTTATTTGTAAACTTATATTTGCTAACTCACGTGCGCTTGATAAGCTTGGCAAGGTTTGTTGTGTGATCTGCTTACCCGTATCCGCAATAAGGCTTAAACTATACCAAGACACAGTGCTGATAATAACCAATAAGCTGGCAACAAAGCTAAACGCAAACAGTAGTTTGTTCCCAATACTTTGACGAAATCGCACGGTAATCTCCTATGACTATTTTTAGTATTATTAAAATCGCAATCACAACAAGTACAAAAATAGCGTCGGTGATAGACTACGGCAACGAGCAAATATAACTTATCCACTGGTATCATTTATTGTGAAATATATTATTAAACCTTTGTTTTTATTCATGACGTTACTGTTCATTACATTACGATTCAGCTTACCCGCGTGGGCAACAGATAACAAACCACTAGATGCGATCCCGTCTCAAGGTATTGCTCAGGATAAGGTGCGACTTTGTGCCGTCTATCCCCACCTTAAAGACTCATACTGGCTAAGTATCAATTTTGGCATGACTGAGCGTGCAACACAAAGAGGTATATCATTAAAAGTGCTGGAAGCAGGTGGTTATCAAAATAGTCACGAGCAATGGGCACAAATTCAACAATGCCTGACGTGGCAAGCCGATGCGATATTAGTCGGTGCCGTTTACTATGATCAACTCAGTGCCAAACTCACCACACTCAACAAAACAGTGCCTTTGTTTGGTTTAGTCAATGAAATATCCACACCGAGCCTCACCGCTAGTACAGGCATATCTTGGTACAAAATGGGGGAAGAACTAGGACATTACTTGAGTCGTAAACACCCAAAAACAGCGAACAATACCAAGTTAAAACTGGCTTGGCTGCCCGGCCCTAAATCGGGTGGTGGCAGCGAGCAAGCAACGTTAGGACTAAGAAATGCATTAAAAGACAGCGACGTTGAGATCGTCTCAATTAAATACGGCCTTAATAATAAGATGCACCAGTTTTCACTCATTAACGAAACGCTCGCAGAATTTAAAGACGGTGAACTCGACTATCTTGCAGGAAACGCGATAATGGCCGAGATGGCAATCAACGAATTGGCGGAATTAGAACAAGACAAGCGTCCGCAAATTGTCAGTCATTACCTCAGTCACGGTGTGTATCGAGGTATCAAACGTGGCAAGATCCTAATGGCCAATTCTGATCAGATGGTATTACAAGGCGCGATGGCGATAGATCAAGCTGTTGACTACTTATTAAATAAACCCTATGTATCGCATCAAGGGCCTGAAATACTCACAGTCACCCAAGATTTGCTGCCCCAGTTTCCGACAGCACAATCGTTATCACCGAGTAACTTTAAACCTATTTATTCAGTTAACCCTTAGTCAAGTCTGCTGCAAATAAGTAACCTTCGCCATGCACGGTAACAAAATAGGTTGGTTTTTTAGGATCCGCTTCTATTTTGTTACGCAAGCGACGTACTAATACATCTATCGTGCGATCATTCGGGGCTTCAACCCGATGGTTGATTAAATTAAGTAATCTATCTCGAGATAAAACTCGTTCGGGATGTGTAATGAAAGCCACTAACATTTCAAATTCGGCTTTGGTCAACTTAACCTGCTCACCGTGTTGGCACAGCTTGCGTTTAGCTATGTCAAAAGTACAGTCACCAAAATGAAATAGCTCATCATTTTCGTCACTTTTAATCGCATGTGCTAATTCATTGTTTGCTTGAGTCGTTAACGAAATACGCCACAGTAAATTCTTTACTCGCACTAACAACTCACGAAATTCAAAAGGCTTGGTGACATAGTCATCTGCGCCCATTTCTAGACCGACAATTCTATCAATCGCATCTGTGCGTCCAGTCACTAAGATAATACCGATATTTGATTGACTACGTAGCGTCCGAGTGATCATCAAGCCATCTTCATCGGGCAAATTAATATCGAGCATCACAAGGTCGATGTGATGATTATTGAGTACGATATTCATTTCGGCCTTACTCGCAGCCTCACTCACTTGGTAACCCTCATGCTGAAAGTAACCAACAAGCTTAGCACGGGTTATTGCTTCATCTTCAACAACCAGAATATGCTTATTTTTCAAATTAAATTCCTTAACAACTCTCTACTAACGAGCGAAGCAACAATAGCGCACTAGGCTGTCAACTCACCTGTAACATACATGCGCTAAATAGAGCATGTATCGCCAACTTTTGCAATTGATGTTAGCTAGAGCCGCTTATAAAAAGCGCTAATTGCCCACGTTAGGGGTTAAGTTAAATGAGTAATTCTAATGTCCTGGAATTTAAAATGCAGCCTCTAATGATCGTAAAGCTTTAATCTCTTTCACAAAAGGGGCA
Source organism: Moritella marina ATCC 15381 (assembly GCF_008931805.1). GTDB lineage: Bacteria > Pseudomonadota > Gammaproteobacteria > Enterobacterales > Moritellaceae > Moritella > Moritella marina. The sequence goes on from NZ_CP044399.1 coordinate 2,148,384, forward strand.
AAGTGCGCATTATCATGTTCCATAAAATGCTGAGTGTTATCTGCTAATACGATACCGCCAGCCATATGGCTATGCCCGCCACCAAAACCCATACGGGTGTCATTAAGTGTTTTACGTAGTAAGTGGCCAACGTTTACTTTCGGACATTCTGAACGTAAAGACAATTGCAATGCGCCTTTATTCTCTATCGCAACAATAACCACGTCAAACTCATTAACACTTAATAAAAAATCAGCAAGCACCCCTAGCATATTCTTGGCACAAGGTTCTTTTAGCAGAACAGTTGCGATCCCTTCTGATTGCTTGACCAATTTGCAGGTATCTTCAAAGTTTGTTAATTCATAATGAATCAGTGAATTACGGCATATTTTGTTGACGATATCTAAATCAGCAATTTGATTAAAAGTAATAAAAGCTTTCAAATCAGCATTACAAAAACCACGCGTTAAATTTGCCGTATCTATATTTAGTCCGACTAATAGCGCAGTAGCAACTTTCATCGGCATATCAATTTTAAGCATCTGATAATATTCAAATATAATGGTGGCTGTAGCACCATAATTGGGACGAATATCAGCAAACCAAAGGCTATTCGGAGCAGTAACTGTGTGGTGATCTATAACCGCAATTTCATCACCAGGTAAATCAGTTACGTTATTTTCACCAATACAGCCGTCAACAGTAATAATATGATCATTTGCATTTAGATTGGCTTTACTGCAATGAACCACGGGGATGTTTAGCCACTCAACCATATTCGATAAGGAAATCCGGTCTATTTCACCGTTATACACAATCAATGTTTTCATACCCAATGATTGTAAGATGAATGACAAACCGTAGGCTGAAGATATAGCATCATGATCGGGGAAATCATGTGCCTGTATGACTACACGTTGTAATGGCTTTAACTGCTTAAAGAATTGCAGTAAATTTTCTCTGTTCATCGAAGATCCTGATAATTTAAGGATATGATATGAAAATTGTTAATATTCAATGCATAATCAGCTTAATTATACGGAATGCGATCTACAATACTAGTGAACGTATCTATTTAGGGGTGCTCAATGTCTAACTTTCGCACTGTAAATTGAATAAGAAAATGCCAACAGTAAACAGATACCAGCGGGAATATATAAGGCATAAAAGCTTAACAGACTGAAAGCATATGCACCTAATGAACCACCCGAAATGAAGCCGATAATGATGAGGATAAACAAAGATGCTTTTCTTTTATCAAAGGCTTCACCTCTTAATCTTACTCCCAACATAATACCCAAGTCAGTGAATATACCGGTTAAATGTGTGGTACGGATCACCGCACCACTGTAAGTCGTGACCAATGCATTTTGTAAGCCGCAAGCTGCTGAAACCAAATAATTACCCTGCACTGCACCGTCAACTAAGAAATACATCGAACCCAAGATAAGTATGCCCTCTAAAACAAGCAGGCCACTGTAGTTACGCCCCAGCTTTAATGCACCACTACGCAGGAAATAACCCGATATAACAGAACCAACAAGGAAACTAAGGATAACGAACGCTAAATGCAGCACATCAGAAAAATTAGCGTTAACAAAACTAGTGCCAAGCAATGTCGCTGTACCTGATAAATGGGACACAGCTTGATGTTTAAAGCCTAATAAACCAATAGAGTTAATCAGCCCGGCAACCAGCGCCAGCACAAACGAACCATATTCAACCCAGCGCGGTAACTTTGTAATCACGACTATCCTTTAAGCCTCTCACAGCTTGTTAAATGGAATAGCGTATACCGTCAATTCCACTGTCACTTTATTACCCTGAACAGTAACAAATTTAGTGCTAATTACCAATTGAGAGTCGAATCTCCCTATCCTAAATCAAACAAAACACAGGGAAAACACAAGAGGTTATAGTTGCTGTATATAAAATTAGCAGGTCTATTGGTACATCACGTGATCATGCACTCACAAATGCAGCACTGATCTTGTCCCTTATCCACTTATGTAACAAATCGTTTTGGTGCCTTTCATGCCATACCCCTTTAATCGTCACCTTAGGTAAAGGAAACGGACACGCCTTGACAGTGAGTCCATATAACGCTTGCCCTTGTACTGCCATTGATTGCGGTAGAAAGGAAATTAACTGCGTATTCGCTAATAACGCAAGTTGTAGATTTAGCGTTTCAGCATACAAGCCGATTTTACGCGCTGGCATACCAGCTGTGATACCGAACTGACTAACAGAGTCGTGCTGCTCATCCAATAAACTCGACTTAATGTGCGCACATTCGAAAATTGATTCCGTATTCCAGCTATTCAATACCGGATTATCCTTATCGAGTAAGCAAACTACCGCTTCGTCCGTTAGGCGCTTTTGCATAAAGCGAGGCTTAGCTTTTACGCCTGCGCCGATGATCATATCCAACTTACCAGCATCAAGATCATCATCACCAGTCTGACTCATCATCTGTATGTCCATAATCACATGAGGCGCTTCTGCATTAATCGCTCGAACAGCGTTAGCAAGATATGCTGCAACAATAAAATCATGGGTTTGAATACGAAAACGAGCATGCACTTGTGCGAGTTTTAACGATGGTGGAGCAAACAACCCATCAATTTCATTGAGAATAAAATCCAGTTTATCGGCGAGTTCAAGGGCCCTCGCAGTCGGCTCTAAGCCCTTAGCATGACGAGTAAAAAGTGGATCATCAAACGTATCTCGAAGACGAGTAAGGGTATGACTCATTGCAGACTGACTCACGTTCATTTTCTTGGCCGCACGCCCTACGTGCTGCTCTGCTAATAACACTTGCAACGATTTCAGTAAGTTAAAGTCTACCTTAGCAATATTATTTTCATTCATAATTATAATTAGCCGCAATCATTTTTATTCATAATGATTCAGGTTTACACTTATTACAAGTTAATCAATGAGGAAATACCATGAATACCTTCATCACTGTCATTATAGCGTTGCTTTCAGCCTTCTTCTTATTCGCAGGTTCAATCAAATTATTCGCTTGGCAAAAAATGATCTTTACTAAGCAGCTAGAATTCTTTCAGTCATATGGTTTGAACCGCCAAATAATGGCGCTAGTAGGTATTGTTGAGCTATTTGGTGCAACCACTATCTGGTTTCAAAGCAGTGTATTAGGTTTACTTGGTGCGGCGGCATTATTGGCCACATCTTTAGGTGCCATCTTTTTCCACTTACGCTTTGATACGTGGAAAGACGGGATCCCAGCCATCATGACATTAACGCTATCCAGCCTCGTTATTTTCTTTTAGAACGAAGAATACGCTTTGCGGTTTAAGCAAAAATGTATTGTCTTTTACATCATTCACAGCACTTCTCACAAAGCATATGATAACTCACAGCAATAATTTCAAGTACTTAAAGGAACACCATGAATAATATTAAAACAGCGACTGTCGCAGCATGCTTTTCGGTTACCGCAAAAATAATCATCCATAATCTTATCGAATCAGGTACCAAGGTTGTCGCATTTGGCCGTAAAGGTGATGACGTTCGTGCTAAACAAATGGAAGATAAATACCCAGGCAAGCTAACTGTGCTACTTGGTGATCTTGCAGATGAAACAGAAAGCAAAGCACTGACTGCCAAGGCTGTCAGCATTCTAGGCAGCATTGAAGCCCACTACCATTGCACCGGTATTTTCACATGGCGATACTGGAAAGACATCGAAGTAAAAGAGGTCGAAGACATATTCAGCGCTAACTTTATGACTGCATTTGTCTTTGGTCGTGAGATTTTTAATGCCATGGCGCTCAGCGGTGGCGGCTCTATCATGTTCGTTTCAGCTCGCGATACAGTGCGTAATATCCCAGCAGGTTTTGGGCCTTACATGGCATCGAAACTGGCATTAAATGGACTTGTCGAAAGTATGGCTGCCGAAGGGGCGGAACATAATATTAAAATCAACGCGATACTGCCAACGATAGTGAATACTCAGGTTAATCGTGATGCGATGCCAGATGCAGATCATAGCACTTGGGTTGATCCAGCTGAAATGGCCGAGTTAATGATTGAACTGACTCAGCCAACAAAAACTAACCTAAGTGGCTCACTTATCGCCTTTAACGGTAAAATGCATTAACACCTTACCGATAACGCAAATTAGTCCGGTCTTTGCAGACTAAACGGCGCCGTAATTGATGCATACTCCCCGCCGCCTAATCGGGCGAGGGGTTTTACTTTATCGGCATCCACTTTCATGCGGTCTTTAGCATCTTTAACCACCACTGAATCACCAAGGTAAAGCTGTTTCACTTCAACAAAGATAAGCGTTTGCGGTACATCACCCAACTCTTTGATCTCATAAAGCTCACAGCCATAGGCAATATCACACTGCGCTAAACGCGGTAATGGGAAATCTTCAAATGCAGCTGTGGTTAGCCCTGCATTGGCAAGCTCAGATTCACCATGTGCCAATGTTGCGGCAGTCTGAGTCACTAGCTCGGCTTGATCTGCTGAAGCAATGTGAATAACTATTTTCTTGTTTTTAAGGATATTAGTCAGGGTATCTTTATTGTCACCATTGGGCTTTTTACCCACCGAAATCATCAACAAGGCAGGCTCACTCGACACCGCGGTGAAATATGAAAATGGCGCAAGATTGTAATTAGCCTCACCCGACTCGGTAAGCGCCCAAGCGATAGGTCGTGGAATAATCGTTTGCGTCATCAAGTGATAACGTTGACTGGCTGAAAAATCTGAAAAACTTAATTGCATGTTACGAACTCCTTGTCATTACAAGATACCATCGTGACATATGCCTCCTTATTGACCTAGTATTTTTACTTAATTAGCTTCACTCTAGCCTTATTATATGACGGTAATCCGCTGATTTTGTTATTTACACCAAAATAAATAATGTGTCCTATATTTAGATAACCTAAAAACAAATCCGTGAAGATTGGTCATTGCGAGTGCAATCCAATACAAGATTTAGCGAATAGATGTGATATATGAAATCAATCTGCCTGCCAATAATACTGATGCTGAGTGTCATATTTAGGACTGCTCAAGCGGATGAAATCCAATTATTCACCTGGGAAGAATACTTCTCGGATGAAGTCATTAAGCGTTTCGAAGCAGAAACCAATCATACTGTGAACCAAATTTACTTTGAGAATGAAAGCCTGCGAGATCAGGTCATGTACTCAGGAAAAGCAGCAGCCTACGACTTAGTCATTTTAGACGGCTACACATTAAGTGTGCTCGGTGAAAAAGGCATACTTAGCCAATTAGATAACGCATTGTCAGATGACCTCCCCTTCTTTACTGAACAATCAGAGCAAGCCTGTCATGATTATGGGATCCCCTACGCATATGGCACGATTGGCATTGGTTTTCGCAATTCTAAAGTAAAAGAAACCATCTCGTCGTGGATGGATGTATTCGATTACGCCAAGAAAAATCCGGGTCGCGTCATTATTCCAGATGAAGATATGGACACCGTCGCGATTGCACTCATGGCGCTAGGTTATAACCCCATGAGTAAAGACATATTAGAATTAAAACAAGCCTTTACTTTACTCCAGAGTGTCATTGGTGATTTGCTCGTATTCAGAAATGGTTTGGGGTACGCCTTAGATAAAGGCAAAGAATCAAAAATGGACATGGCCGTTTTCTACTCTGGTGAAAAAGAACAAATATCAATTGCCACAGCGCAGGATGATTGGGAATATATTATCCCCGATGAAGGTACGCTTGTATGGCATGAGTGCTTATCCTCTCACACTAAAAAGCCAATGAAGTCCGCGACAATAGAGTTCCTCCGTTATATTAATAATCCGGTTAACGCAGCCAAAAATGCACAAGACATTTGGTTTACGACCGCCAACAAAGACGCATTAAAGTGGGCTCATAAAGATTACACCAGTGACAAGGAGTTATTTCCCACTGAGTTAACATCGAGTAAATATTATCATTATCAACGATTAGATTACAACGCCTTGAAAGTGAGAGCGAATATCATCAATGTTCTGTCCAATCAATAGCCTGGGGTTATGATGAAACTATCCGTTAAGATTAATTTTATACTGCTGCCAGTCATGCTCATCATTTTCTCTATTGGCGGTATCTTCTCTTATAATAGTCAAAAGGCACAGATCCTTTCGTCACTATCAGATAAGATCAAATATGAATTAAAATATATTTCAGAAGATCTGAATGAGGCCATTCATGAGTTTAATCTACTCAGTAAGATATTTCTAAGTAGCCCCAGTACTCAATCTTACTTAAATAGCATACGGTTTGGTAACAATAACCATTATGCCAATCAGAATTTAACGCGCGGTATCAGGCAAATCGAACTACGTCATGGTTATATCACCAGTTTTGGGTTAATTGATGCGAATAAACAAGAATTATTCCTTTATGATGTACTCAATCCCTTTTCGTCAATCGAAGTATCTAAATCATTAAATACCCATTTATCCTATATAAATAAAAGCATACAGACGCAAGGGGTAACGCAAATAAACCCTGTGATTTATGAACACCGCACAACGGCCGATGGCTTTGATGAACTCACTTTGATACGCACCTTCTCGCCAGACCAACCGATATCCATAACATCATTTTCTCAAGGGCATACCATCTATACGGCAATTATAACCATACGCCTCAAGCATAAAGGCGCATATCTGCGAGTGTTACAAACTGTGTTCGATGATAACGTAAAACTGTCCCTGCTCTCTTCAGGTAGTTCTCAAACAATGGAAGGAGAGACCGAACTCACCATGCTGCCTAAGCCTGACTATGGGTACCAATTAGTGAGTGAGCTTTGGTCGATTATGATTTTGCTACCCCGTTCGTATTTAAATACCTTGTATCGACCCCATCAAATTCTCTTTTTTTCAATTGTGTTAAGCGTAACATTGTTTTCATTTTTCTTTCTTAAAGGCTTAATCGTTAAGAGCATTATCACGCCGGTTGTCAGATTAACTAAACAAGTTGAAAGCACTGAAATTGGCGGTAAGATCAACATTGAACGAGCTCAAGCTAATGATGAAGTAGCAGTACTTTCCAACAAGTATCTTGATCTCATTATGGAGCTTGATGATCTTGTCAAACACGATCATTTGACGGGCTTAATTAATCGTAATAAATTTAATAAAGCGCTGAAATACTTAATAAAAGATGGTATTGAACATCATAAAAAAATAGCTGTCTTGTATTTCGATTTAGACAATTTTAAACACGTCAACGACCGATTTGGTCATTACATTGGTGATGAACTATTAAAAGCATTTTCCGTAAGAGTAAACGAGTATCTAGCGTACAGAGCTGAAGGCTTTAACATAAATAACAACGTGATCTTTGCACGTATGTCTGGCGACGAGTTCACGATAATACTACCGGATATAACAGATATAAAAGAAGTGGAAATCGTCACCAAGAATTTAATTTCGTTATTCGATGATGGTTTCAAATTAGATGAAATGGTATTTGATATCGGCATCAGTATCGGAGCAGCTATCTTCCCTAATGATGCGATAGATGTGCCTTCTATATTAAAAAAAGCTGACATCGCCATGTACTCAGCAAAACGATTTCGCCAGAGTTATGTCCAGTTTTATACATCTAAATTGAGCTATCAAATTGAACGCCAAGGCAGAATTACCGAAAGCTTAAAAACAGCATTACGACGCAATGAGTTCTACCTTGTGTATATGCCGATTTATGATTGCAGCACTGGCCTTGTTGACGGATGTGAAGTGCTACTTAGGGTATCATCGAAGGATTTAGCCGCCTATGGGCCAGAAGAGTTCATCCCTGTAGCAGAACAGTCTGGGTTGATCAAAGGGATTGACTATTGGGTCATCGAATCCGCCATTAAACAGCTATCTATCTGGAGAAAACAATTAGACTTCGTCGGTGTTTTTGCAATTAACTTTTCGTCTTGGGAGCTTAAAAACCCTGATTTTGTCGACAAAGTAGCCTCGTTACTGGCGTTCTATGATGTCCCAGCTCACTGCATTGAACTGGAAATAACAGAGACTTGCTTTGTCCCTGATGATCATCGCAGTATTGCCATGTTGTCAAAACTGCACAATCTCGGCGTCAGGTTATCACTGGATGATTTCGGCACGGGATTCACTGCATTCAGTCAATTGATAGATTACCCGCTTGATACCCTGAAAGTCGATCGTATGTTTATCAACGCCATTGACTCGGGTGAGAGCGAGGATAAACCGTTAGTCGATATTATCGTTGAAATAGCCAAGTTGTATAACCTAAACGTCGTCGCAGAAGGTATCGAGACAAAGGCTCAGCTAACACATGTTCGTGACTTAGGTTGCCATCAAGCACAAGGTTTTCTGTTATCTAAACCTTTAACGAAAAATGATTTCGTCGCGTTATGGACATCAGAAAAACAAGTGATAGAGTCTCCCCTCACCGGAATCGAATGCGGACAAACCGAATGATAAAACCCTAAGGCTTATCATCCGACAACAATAATTTCGCACCTAATGCGATCAGCACGACGCCTGTGACACCTTCCATCCAATTCATCATAGCGCTGCTTTTAAACAGTTTTTTGGCTGAATTAATGGTAAACGCTAAGCTACATTGCCAAACCATCGCGATTAAAAAATGGATACTCGCCATAGTGAACGACTGTAAAATCGGTGAATGATTAAGATCGATAAATTGCGGTAAAAACGCGAGGTAAAAAATAGCTGTTTTAGGATTTAGTACATTAGACAGAAAACCTTCTCGCAGTGAACGCTTCGAACTCGATAAGCCACTATCTTCCGCAAGCATGGCGACTTTATTGCTGCCTTTATAGATAGCCCAAAGACTGCCTAGGCCTAACCAGATAAGGTATGCCGCGCCAACCCATTTAACTAATTGAAACAGGTCTGCCGATTGTAACAAAATAGCCGAAATGCCGAGCGCCGAGAACATCGCGTGCACAAACAAACCCGAGCAGATACCTAGACTGGTGACACACCCATCCACAAATCCTGAACGGCTACTATTACGGATCACCAACGCGGTATCAAGACCAGGTGTCAGAGTCAAAATGGTTATTGCGATCAAAAACGCTTCGAAATTTAAAATGTGCATCACTTTACTCGATTAGGCAAAATACATATATAGCAAGAAACTAAGGGCTGAGTAAAAGTATATTAGTGATTTCTTGGAAACACGTCACTTATTATCCAAATTCAGGAAAGGTAGCTAATCTTATTAATAAGCTAAGCTAAACAATGGATAAAGCGAGTAAAAATAAATAATCAATGCTGACGAGATAGGTATAATCACAATATTCCTTTAACCTCCTATACCTCATTTTATTAGCAACACGATCACTTACACATTTTAAGGACAAAACGATGGACGAGACCGGATTACAAGAAGACTTGCAACAAGAATTACAACAGCTACAGAATATATACACCATGATCACTGAGTTTATGGTGCAATACAGTTTCCAAATTCTGGGTGCTCTAGTCATCTTCATCATTGGTTTGTGGTTGGCCGGTAAAATGCAGCGTTTTATTGCAGCCCTATGTATCAAGCATGATGTTGACGTTACCCTAAGTGGGTTTATTTCCAATGTTGTGCGCCTGCTCGTCATTATGATGGTAGCGGTGATTGCCTTAGGTAAACTCGGGATCAGTGTGGCACCGTTTATCGCAGCTGTGGGTGCTCTGGCGTTAGGTGCAGGTTTAGCCTTGCAAGGTATGCTGTCTAACTATGCCGCTGGCGTGACCATTATTCTTACCCGCCCGTTTGTGGTCGGTGATACGGTCAAGATCCAAGGTGTGATAGGCGTGGTTAAAGTCATTTCACTGGCCATGACAATCCTCACCAACGAAGACGGTGACGAGATCAGTATTCCGAACAAACATATCGTTGGTGAAGTACTGCATAACTCTTTCGAATACATGTTAGTGGAATCAACTATCGGCATTAGTTACGACGATAATCCAGAACAGGCAGTGAAAATTTTGGCTGTTGCGCTGGCAAATATCGATGAGATTGCGACAGAACCAGCAGCGCAAATTGGTATTGAAGCCTTTGGTGATAGCTCGATCAATTTGGGTGTACGTTTTTGGGTACCAACGAAGAATTATTATGAAGTGAAATACACAGCGAACTTAAAGATGTTTCAGGCATTGAAACAAGATGGCATCACCATTCCCTTCCCACAACGTGAAGTACGGTTATTGTCAGACGCCGTTTAAGCATAAGGCGAAGAATCATGGTTTACCCCTGCTTATACGGGGTAAACTAAATAATAAAGAAACTTTCATATAGGCATTAAAACATTGAAAAATAAACGTTCTTTCTGTGGAAGTAAAATAAAAAGTTTTCTAGTATCAATACTGAATTGAATAAATAATTTAGTTCAAAATAAAAGAACTCTTACACAGATAGGATGGACTCATGCAAAAACGGAATTTAAAAAAACATAAATTAGCCATGACACTATTGGCGTTGATTGCATCGCCAATGGCGATTTCAGCGCCAGATTCAAATTTAACAGTGGTGTCTGGAAAAGAAACCGCAACAGCCAGTAGTTATGCCTGGATATATACTGACAGCTATCGCCCATATCCAGAAATGGCTGAGTTTGCATTCGACAATATCGCTCACGAAAATTCAAATTCTCATGAATTGAATACCTATTGGCGTCCAAGCCAACAATCTAATGAATGGTTAATGCAGACACTTGCGAAACCAGAGATAGTGACAACATATTCCATTCAAGGGGAAAGTAATAAAATGTACCCTGAGAATTGGCAGTTACAGGGGAGTCAAGATGGACAATCGTGGATAACGCTTGATGAACAACAAGATATGGAGTTTGCTTCTCGGGAGATTAAAACGTTTAATATTCCTGAAGATAGCCAATCCGATTACAGCTATTACCGTTTCTACTTTCCTAATAACGTCAAACCGATTGCCATCACTGAAGTTAAGCTGATGTCTCAAGGTGATGATGTCGAATTGCCTAAACCTGAAGATAGTCGGATCATGATTAATAAAAATGATGATTTTATTAATGTTCAATTAAGCACTGACGAATATCATACTTGGAATAGCCAGAGTATTAATCGCACCGACCATGCCAAAAAACTCACGAAAGAAATACTCTCTCAGTTCAACGATGACTTTGATTTTATCATGTACGTGATGGATAACGAAAAACCACCGCAAGGTATGCCGTTTGGTGAGTTTTCTTTTGTGAAAAATGACATCAAAGGGTTAGGTTTAAATCAGTTCGACAGTAGTGAAGACTTTGGCGCAAAAGGCAAACTTCAAGGTATATTCACACTTTATGGCTCAATGAATCAACAAAGTGTATTGAAGGCGCTACACCTTGATGCGTCTTTACATGAGATGTTTCATCGTTGGGGTAACTGGATCATTGTGTAGTGGTCAAGTAAAACTGTACACCTAGATAGGCGTTTAAATTAAGCTGCAGCTTCCATAATCACTGGCGACAAATAGTTATTATAACTATGGCCTCGTTTTGTATTGTAATGCTGCAGTATATATTTGAGCGTATCTCGCTCAGCTTCAGCAAAGGTGTTATAGCATTCCTTTGGCATCCACTCTGTTTTAAAACTTCTAAAAAATCGTTCCATTGGGGCGTTGTCCCAACAATTTCCGCGTCGACTCATACTTTGCGTTATTTGGTATTTCCACAACGCTTGTCTGAATTGAAGGCTCGTGTAATGACAACCTTGGTCTGAATGAAACATCACATTTTTTGGTCGGCCTCGGCTTTCGTAAGCCATACGTAGCGCCGCACAAGTTAAATCTGTGTTTGGGCTATCTGAGCATGCCCAACCCACAATTTTACGTGCAAATAAATCCATGACTACAGCTAGGTACATCCATTTATTTCCAGCCCAAACATAGGTCACATCGCCACACCAAACTTGATTGACTGTTTCAACATCAAACTGCCTATTTAGTCGGTTCGGTGCGATTTTCGATACATCCTCAGATATCTTATACTTATGTTTATTCGGCTGTTTACTGACAATGCCGACTTCTTCCATCAATCTTGCTGCTTTGTATCTACCGACACTTTCCCCTGCTTGATTAAGTTGGCCTGAGATGGTTCTCGCGCCAGCTGAACCTCGACTACGGCTGTGTATAGCAATGACTTTTTGACGTAATACAGCTCGTTCCGGCTTTGTTACACCGCGGTATTTAAGTCGATAATGGAAGCTACTGCGAGGTATTTCAAATAACACACATAGCTTCTTTATTGAATGATTATCTCTTGATAACGCGGCTATCAAATCTATCGTTTGATGCTGTCCTGCATTAAAAGAGCGGAAGCTTTTTTTAATATGTCTTTCTCCCATTCAATTTGCTTAATTTTGGCTTCAAGCTCTTGAATACGTATTTGGTCTGGCGTCATAGCCTTTGCAGTCGGTGTTATCCCGCCATGTTCTTGCTTAAGTTGAGCTACCCATCGTCTCATTGCCGTGTATCCAACACCGACGGCATCACAGGCTTCTTGTATCGAGTAGCCTTTATCCAGGACTAAGTTTGCAGCATCATGCTTGAATGCTACTGAATATGTTGTTCGCGCTTTTGTCATTGTGTACACCGTTTTTATGTTGAGGGTATTCTATCCCATTTAGGTGTACAGATTCATTAAACCACTTCATTGATCAATCTTATTATTCTCACTGGGACAACGTCAAGGGAGCGTTAACCAACGCGAGTGAATTCGCACCTATCGAGCTCTATCTTATGGGGTTAATTAGTGATCCAGGAGGTCAAGATAAAGGTGTTTGGGATATAGAAAGTGAAACAGTTTATAACGCGTGGGCAAGTAACCCTAAATTTGAGGCCATCGCGCCATCATCAGGGACGACGCAAACCTCATATAGAGCCTTGGTGGTTTTGTTAACCGAAAAAGACAAACCACTTAATGACCTAATGAGGGAAAAACTAAGCACCAATATTGCTAACTTTGCCAGAACCGATGGTAAACACAAAGTTTACAATGGTGGCGACCTTTCAAGTCGAAATTTTTGGCATGCCACAGGCGGTAGAGCGAGCATCAACCTTGTAGATATAAAAGATGCTAAATTAGACAAGAAAGAGTAACACACAAGAGCAATAAGCATGGACCGTAAACACGAACCGTAAAAAGCTCTATTCACTTTCATCCCCTCGGATTACGTTTGTCTACACATTTAGACAAACGTAAGCGAAAGATAAGTAGCAACGCCAAAACTAGCTTTGTAATATCATTAGTGGCATAGCAAGCAATTCATCCCCCATACCAGCAAAGTACCAAATCACACCAATCAACGCGCCGACTGTCGTTACATACCAGATAGCAGAAAACAGCTGTCCGTATTTATCCAACGGCAATAGATGGCTCTGATGACGGCTACGCCATTCAAATATGATCTCGACACTACCAATTAATAACATGAAACCAAGTAACGCCAGTCCTAAGCTATAACTGATAAATATCCCCGCTACTGCACCAGCGATACAAGCCACCAACCCAACGATACTGCTCATCGAAAAGCTAATACTTTTAAGGATGTGACCACCATCGAGCGGTAGAATCGGTAACAAGTTAAACAAATTCAGCAAGGCGTTAAAGCTAGCCAGTCCAGCAAAAAATATCTCCCCTGTTGCCCAGTAAGCGATAAGTGATAACAGCGACATCAGCAAACCAAAGGTCGGTCCCATAATCGAGATCACGACATCTTGCCAGCGCGTATTAATCTTGTCATCGCCTAATGCTAAACCACCCATAAACGGGATCAGGTAAATGCCTTTGGTCTTCATGCCAAAATATTTCATCGCTTTAACATGGCCGTATTCATGGAACACGAGACAAGCGATTAAGGCCAGTGCGAATTCCCATGAAAATAACCATGAATAAGCCGCTAGACTCGCGCCCGCTAATACAACCTTGATAACCTTGGCACTTTTTAATAATTTAAGCGCCAACGAGCCCAAGCCAATTAAGCTAAATTTTTTCTTTACGGCAACCGGATGTTGCGGGGTTTGTCGTTCAATATCTTTGGTGTCGCGCTGACCTTCGTTAATAAGTTGTTCGTTCACATACAGCGCATAATCGATTTTGAAGGGTTGCCAGAGCAGAACTGTGGTGAGCTTGACGATAATGTTAGCAGGCGGTTGCGAGTCTAGAGCCTCATTGCTATGTTGCATGAGTTCAAATTCGTGCGTTTTACTGCCCTCGTTATCACTAGAGGCGTTGATGACTGAAACGAGTTTGTCGCCCCAAAATACTTGTTGCCAGCCCGCTAACGAGCCTTCTAGCCGTAGCGATTTGCCAAGGCAGTCAATGTTTAATAATTCCAAGTTAAGCCTTTGTATTTATGCGGCTGTAAAGCCGAGTAAATAGAATTTAAGTTACTGCCGTGACAGTATGTTTGTCGATGGCCGAGTATAACAAAAACCCACTTAGATCCCAATGCAGCTTGGTCGTAATAGCACGATTAACAATGGCTATAAATTACGCTATTAATAACACCAAGCCGCACTGTATTACTTATCTTGTATCACTTATCTTGAATTTCTTGGCTAATTTCCGTTAATACCTGCTTGAATGTATCTGCAGTTTGGCCACCAGCAATAGAATACTGATTATTAATAATAAACGTCGGCACTGAACTAATGCCCCTGTCCATACTCAGCTTTTGCTCTGCGCGTACTTGTGCTACATAGTCATCAGAATCGAGGATGCCTTTAGCAGCTGTAACATCAAGACCAACTGAATCAACGATCTTGATAAGCGTTGCATCATCACTCAAAGAGACATTGTCAGTAAAGTGCGCACTAAACAAAGCCATTTGTAATGCATGTTGCTTGCCCTGCTCGTTAGCCCACGCTAATAGTCGGTGTAAATCAAAGCTGTTGATCATGCGTATATTTGGGGCAAAGTTAAAATCAAAACCAACATCTTTACCGCGTTGACTGATCATCTCTCTGTTCTGCACACTTTGCAGCTCGCTAATGCCGTACTTCTCAACCAAGTGTTCTTGCATGTCTTGACCTGCACTCGGCATCTGCGGATTCAGTTCAAACGGTAGCCAGTTGATTGTCGCTTCAATACCCGGCGCAAGTTGTGCCAGCGCCGATTCTAAGCCTTTGTATCCAACGATGCACCAAGGGCACATCACATCTGACACAATATCTATTTGTACTTTACTCATGTTAAATTGACTCATGTTAAATTTAATCCCGTTTAAGAAAGCAAAAAGTAAGTGACGATTAACCACTTACTTCATAAAGCAGTCACTACATTGGTAATTAAAGTTTTACAATTAACTTACCTTTGTTTTCACCGGTAAAGAATAAGTTTAAGCCACCAATAGATGATTCTAAGCCTGCTAATACATGCGATCTGTGTTTGATTTTACCCGCCATGACATAAGGCGTAAGTTTTTCAAGTAATGCAGGTACTTCATGGAAATGATCCGGCATAGTGAAACCTTGAATAGTCAGACGACGTTTAATTACGTTTAACCAGCTTGGACCCGGTGTTGGTATTTCGTTAGCGTAATCAGCAATTAAACCACATACCATCACACGGCCATGTGGATTCATACGATCAATAATTAAACTCTGGATCGCACCACCGGTATTTTCAAAATACATATCAATACCATCAGCGGCATGCTCTGCCAGTTGTGCGTCTAAATCGTCACTCTTGTAGTTGATTGCTGCGTCAAAACCTAATTCGTTAACAATCCAATCGGCCTTTTCTTCACTGCCAACAACACCAATTACTTTCAGGCCATCTGCTTTTGCTAACTGGCCAACAATAGAGCCAACTGAACCAGCTGCGCCTGTGACAATAATGGTTTCACCTTTTTTAGGTTTACCCACATTAAATAGACCTTGAGTCGCGGTTAATCCAGGTAAAGCAAACACAGATAATATCGCTTCATCAGGTAATGGCGCTGTTACTTTATTCAGACCTTGCCCGTTGCTTAGGAAGTATTCCTGCCAACCCATCATGCCCATCATGCGATCGCCCACGTTAAAATCGGGGTGGTTACTTTCGACAATTTCACCGATGCCAGAACTACGCATTACATCACCTAAGCCTACTGGTGGAATGTAGCTGTTGGTATCAGGGCTCATCCAGCCAAACATAGCAGGATCTAGTGACATATGGCTTTGCTTCACTAAAAACTCGCCCTCGCCCACAGTCGGCATTGGCTTTTGCACTACTTCAAATAGATCTGCATTGATTGGACCGCCAGTTGGACGTTTAATAAGATTGATCGCTGTATATGTTGTCATGTGCTTGCTTCCTGTGAATGATAATGTCTAAAAGGTTAAGAATACTGTCTGAAAGATGAGTCGCATTGTCTGAAAGATAATTAACTATGAGCCATTATTGTCTTAATTTAAGGTAAGATATAGATACTAATTAGCGAATGTTTATTGTTATAAAGACAATAATGGCAATGAGAGTAAATGATGGACCAATTAAGAGCATTAAAGTATTTTGTAAAAGTGGTAGAACATGGCAGTTTTAGTAAAGCCGCTGAGTTATTTTCTGTTCCGCCTTCATCGCTGTCGCGCAGGGTCGCAGACCTAGAGAAAAGCCTCGGTGCTACGCTATTAAAACGTACCACCAGAGCGGTGAGCTTGACTGAAATCGGTCAAATCTATTATCAGCAAGTCAGTGAAGTACTGTCTTTACTAGCACACAGTGATGAGACAGTAAGAAACTATCAATCAACACCAATGGGCGTACTGAATATCAGCTCGATGGTGGGGTTTGGCGAACGCATATTATTACCGCTGTTAGACGAATTCAGAGAGTTATACCCGCAGATCACTTTGAATATAAGCCTGAGTGATGACTTATCGACATTAGGGCGTGATGAAGTAGATCTGGCTATTCGTGGTGGTTATGCACCCGATGAACGCGTATTGGCTATCAAGTTGATGGATAACAATTTCATCGCCGTCGCCGCACCCAGTTATTTAGCAACCTATGGTGTACCCGTTAATGCCATGGATTTAAAGCAACACAAAGGCTTGTATTTTAAAGCCCCAAACGGCCCTACCCCTTGGATCTGTGAAATCGATACTCAGTGGCAAGATGTTTCTGCAGAGCCGGTACTCATCAGTAACAATGGTAAATGGCTAGTAGAGAAAGCCGTCGAGGGATTAGGTATTTTGCTGATGCCTCGCTGGGCATTAAAACCGTATATTGAATCGGGTGAACTGACTGAGCTTACGATCATGCCAAGCATTAAGATCACGCAGCAGGCTAATTTAGGCGTGTTTTTGTTGTATCAGAAACAGCGCTATCAAGTGCCTAAGATAAAGGCTGCGGTTGATTTTTTGGTTGAGAGAGTGCAAGGGGTTTATTAGGGGGCTAAATTGGGCATTAATGTTTCAGCTAAGTAAGCCTGAAACATTTATTTTATTAAATCTTGGTTTATTTACCTATCTCATTAAACCCATATACATCAAAACCTCTTATTGTTGCGGGTCTTGCGCTACAGCGTTTTACCCAAGACATAACATGTGTAAATGATTCAAGCTCAA
Source organism: Moritella marina ATCC 15381 (assembly GCF_008931805.1). Classification (GTDB taxonomy): domain Bacteria; phylum Pseudomonadota; class Gammaproteobacteria; order Enterobacterales; family Moritellaceae; genus Moritella; species Moritella marina. The sequence continues at coordinate 2,165,943 of NZ_CP044399.1, forward strand.
GCTGTTCCGATGCTTTATAAAACATATCCAGCCACATTACCCACGGGAAAATAGCGATATCAGCGATACTGTATTCATCAGCAACAATGTAAGTACGGTCTTGCAGTCTTTCATCTAAAATAGTTAACAGACGTTTGGTTTCAGTCTCAAACCTTGCTTCAGGATAAGGATGGTCACAATTGGCTTTACCGTAAGTATGGAAATGACCAAACGCGCCAAACATTGGCCCGACAGCACTTGCCTGAAAGAAAAGCCACTGCATCACTTCGCACCTTGCTGTTGGGTTCTGTGGTATGAGCTTTCCTGATTTCTCAGCAAGGTAAATTAAAATGGCACCCGACTCCATGATCGGAATAGCTTGCCCACACGGCCCATCAGTATCAATGATTGCAGGGATCTTACCGTTAGGGTTTATCTTGAGAAAGTCCTCACTAAACTGCTCACCTTTTAAAATATCAACAGAGTGAGCATCATAACTCATGCCCATTTCTTCCAGCGCAATTGAAATTTTAATACCATTAGGCGAACCCAACGAATAAAGTTGTATATTTGACATCTTAACCTTCCCTTTCAACTTAATTATTTCTTAGTCTATTGCCAGTGATCGCTTCACTAGATAAGTTGCAGCATTGTATATAACACCAATATTTCTTAGAATACCCATTCAATGTGAATCAGTATTGCGTTTGGCGCAAAGGTCTTGGTATGTTAGGTTTAATCCGTGTATTTATACAAACAGTCGACTCTGGCAGTTTTACTAAAGCTGGCGCAGTACTTAGCATGGCACCGTCTTCCATTGCCCGTAACATTGATAATTTAGAAAGTGAACTTGGCGTGACACTGTTCAAACGTAGCACACGTCAGTTGTTACTGACTGCGGATGGACAGCAGTTTTTAGAAGGCGCTATAAAGCTTTTAGCTGAAGCTGACGGACTAATGGCATCAATGCACCAGATGAACGTAGAGCCAGAAGGTGTGCTCAGGATCTCTGTATTTGAAAGCTTTGGCAGACAGTTTATATCCCCGCTCCTACCTGAATTTTTACAGCGTTATCCAAAAGTTAAAATTGAAATCAATTTAGACAACCAACTTATTGATTTAAATAGTGAGAATGTAGACATAGGCATACGTATTGGCATACCTGCTGATTCTGGTTTACATGCTAGAAAGCTATTGCAGAATCACACTCAAGTCTGCGCTTCACCCGACTACCTCGCTAAAAATGGCACACCCAACAAACCTGAAGACCTTATCGATCACAATTGCCTTCTTCTCGATACCGACAGGCAAAGAACTTACTGGTATTTTAAGAAGAATAAACAGAATTTAAAAATCCCAGTGCGAGGTAATTTAAGCTCTAAAGGGGGAACACCTTTACTTGAGGCTGCTGTATACGGTGGTGGTATTGTGCAAATGTCTAGCTGGATGATGACGAGCCTCATCAAGGACGGTAAGGTTGTTGTATGCTTACCTGATTGGCAGCCCTCTTTACAAGAAGGTTCAAGTGGCGACATTTATGCGGTTTACCATGGTAGTAAGTATCCTAGGCCTGCGCTACGTGCCTTTATCGATTTCTTAGTTGATAAAATACAAGCCGAAAGAATGTAGTGCACCAATGATTTAAGTATCTTGTTGGCAAGCGCTTGCAAGATTTGCTTAATAACAAATACAGAACTATAACTAAGGAAGAGTGAAAATATACGAAGGGTGTTCGATAAGAAATTGATTTGATATTAATTAAATATTGATTTGGAAAAGCAGAACGCCAGAAACGCGAAAAGCACAACACTTTTGAAGGATACCCTACAAGCCTCACTCCGGCACTTGAGTTCTCTGCTGCGGTTGCTTCCTTCCGGACCTGGCCGAGTTCACAGAGTATCAATGCGGAGGGACCCATAAGGCACCCATCAAATGTGTTGTGCTTGACAACGAGTGAATTATTAACTATTCACCGATTCTTTGCAACCGTTTATAGCAGTTTTATTCACTATAAACATCGTTTGCACACTATCCAACCAAGTCGATCAATTACAACGCAATTAAATAGCTTGCCTACTTAAGTACTGTGAAGTAAACATAGTCGCTGGTACTGGTTTACCATACAGATAGCCCTGACCAAAATCACAACCTTCATCAACAATAAACTCATGTTGAGCAGACGTTTCTACACCTTCAGCCACGACGAGAAGATTGAGTTTCTTCGCCATTGCGATAATCGCGCGTGCTAATTCTTTATCTTGCTCACATTCCATTGAATTCATAATGAAGCTGCGATCTATCTTTAAGGTGTCGAACGAATACTTCTGCAAATAACTTAACGACGAATAACCCGTACCAAAATCATCTAACGAGATACTCACACCCAGCCTTTGTAAACCAGCAAGAGACTTAGTCACCTTCTTCTCGTCTTGCAGCAATACACCTTCGGTGATCTCAAGCTCTAACGCAGTACCAGGTAACTGATAATACGCTAACAGTTGCGCCACCCGAGACACTAAATTGTCGTCACGCAGCTGCACAGGTGAAATATTCACGGCAATACAGAAATCATCACCAAAACTATGACGCCACTGCGCCGCTTGTTTCATTGCCGTACGTAGCACGAAATTACCTAATGCTAAGATTTGGCCATTCTGCTCGGCTAGATTAATAAAGCGATCAGGTGCGACAGCCCCTAATATTGGATTACGCCAGCGAATCAATGCCTCTGCACCTAATACCCGCTGCGTTTTAACACATATCATCGGCTGGTAATGTACTGACATTTCTTGTTTATCGAGCGCTTCGGCTAAATGCGATTCTAAATAATGACGCTCGCCAATAACAGCGCTCAGTTCATCAGTAAAAAAATTATAATGACAGCCAGTGTCTTTGTTCGCCGTCATTGCTGCTTCCGCTTTTTCAACCAAGGAGATCCCTCGGTCTGCTGCAGAATCGGCTAAGGCAATACCGAAACACAACTGCGTCGTGATAGTAAAGTCTCCTATCGTCAAGACTGATTCAAAAGCATGGGTTAAACGTGCAATTAAATCGATGACTTGCTCGACAACATTTTCATCACGCACTACAATGGCAAATGCATCACCCCAACAACGAGCGACTAAATACTCCGTCGTTAATTGCTGGTGAATACGTTGACTGACTTCCAGTAATACTTTATCCCCTATCGCATAACCATAACTGTTGTTAATAGATTTGAAATTGCGAATGCCAAGGTAAATGACTGCCAGCTCATTATCATCATCCACACTTTCCAGCATGTCATCCATCTGATTAACTAATGAAAGCTGATTTGCAATACCGGTAAGTGCGTCGTATTCTTGCTGATAAACAAGGGTTGATTCTAACGCTGAACGGCTATCTTGTTCGTGTAATAATGCTTGATTAGACAAGCTCAATGCCATTGATTTTTTAGACAGTAGCGCCTGTAATTTACGATTGGCGTGGAGCAATTCAGCTTTTTCGTAAAGAATAGTCAGATCAGCAATCATCGACTGCTGAAAACGCGTAATCAATAATTTGCACTGGGGCGTAAATTCACGGGCTTGAGCATCTAAAACACAGAGTGTGCCAAAGGCTTGATCATTTGGCCAAGTCAGAGGTAAACCGTAATACGCCATGATGTCAGCGTTAATATTTTCGTCTAAAGCCCAAGAAAAATCGAGCGCTGCGTCCTCGATAACGAGTTCAGTGCAGTTATAAATAACCTGGGCACAATAACAACTCAATTGCTTTGATTCTGACAATAACGGAGAGACCGCATTGGCAGCGTCGTTCGACGAAAATATTCGCACATCATTATGGTGAACGCGCATAATTAATGCTGCTGGTAAATTCATAATGCCAGCGATCAACTCTACAGTTTGTTGCCAACCACGGAACATAGATTCCGGGATCTCAATAACCTGAGTATTAATATTAAGCATATTACGTCTCTGTTAATTACACCGCACTACATGACACCCTGCTAAATTACGTCGTACTCAATTAAATAGTAACGTGATGTCGATGTCGCTATTCATCTGATGAATAAGGAAGATTCTGTATACTACAAGAAAACAAAGCCAACACCAAGTTAGATTTATAACAAGCAATAACAATTATCATTTAACTCAACTATTTGGACAAACTTGCGAACCATATTTGAACAGATGCCCGATTTAATTTGATACCGCTCACATTTATATTATTTGGCAAAGTATAATAATTAAGCGGCCACATAAATTTTGCCAGCTTATATTGTAAATAGTTATTCATTTCACACACAGATATATGCGACATCGCATCAATAACAGCAATAGGACGGTGACCAAACTCGGCATCTTCACGGGGAAATACCAACGCCTGATTAATTAACGGGTGCGACAGTAAAATACGCTCAATGTGTTCCGGGTGAATGTTTTCACCGCCAGAAATAAACATGTTGTCACTGCGCCCAAGAATGAATAATTCACTCCATGATTTATCAACTGATGTATCAACTAATGCCTCCGCACATTTTATCTCACCAAGATCGCCAGTAACCAACCAGCCATTATCATCAGTCATACTGCGTAATGTGCCACGATAGTAATAACCCATGCCCAAACTTGCACCACGCACCTTAATACTTTGACCGTCTATTTCTAACGCTCGATGAGCTAATAACAGACCAACACCCGCACTGTTATCTGCAGGTTTAGCGGTAACAGTAGAGGCCATTTCTGTCATGCCGTATCCAGACCAACAATCAATACCCAGTGATTTGGCTTTATCCGTTAACACCACAGGAATAACAGCGCCGCCTAATAAAATCCGTTTTAGGCGAATCGCGTGTTGATCTGTGCTTATATCGCGTTCATGAAGATAGCGCTTTAATTGCGTAGGCACTAAGGACGCATGCGTGACTGTTGATAACTGCTCTATGACATTGGATGTCGCTGGCAACGTCAATTGTCCACCAGCAAATAACCAGCGCCAGACAATAGCCAACCCTGAAACATGAAACAAGGGTAAGGATAATAACCAGTTATCTTGCGCGGTATAAGCAAAGGATTGCAATAACCCAGCGGCTGAGTACAAGTGGTTCTCGGCATTATGTGCCACGGCCTTGGCTTTACCGCTTGAACCTGAGGTAAAGACGATACTAGCGAGTCGCTTCGCTTGCCATTCAACACCTGACTGCGTACAAACGATTACTGTAAAAGGTTCTGCTATTAAAGACTTTTCATTGTAAGTAAAGACTAACTGCTGAGCACCTTCATGCGGTAAATCAGCGAATATATTAAGATCTGCTTCAGATAACCAAATGAACTTCGCTGCCAAGGTTTCTAATTTATCGTTTAACTGCTCACCACTTTGCTTGGGATCAAGTATCACGCAGCAAGCCCCAAGTCGTAAGCTCGCTAAATACAGCCACAGCACCGTTAAGTTGTTAGCGCTCACTGCGACTATTAAATCGCTTTCACGTACTCCTTGTTCGGTTAACTGCTTAGCATATGCGTTAACACGATCATTAACCTGCAACCAGGTAAACTGCTGCTCACCATAGGCCAAAGCGATGTGCTCAGGACGACGGTCAGTCCAATGTAGCCAAGGCCAGTCACTAAAGTTAACGTTATGGTTAGTGGCCATGTTATTACTCATCGTGTCGTTATTCATAAATAGTCACAGGTAGCTCTGAGAGTGGGAGTAAAGGTAAGCTGCAATTTGGCCAAGGTTGGAGCAACTGTTGTTTAAACACATGGACGGTATCTAAACCAGGGGGTATTTCAGGAGTCAGTGTGTGTGCCATATGTGCTAATTGCACTAACCCAAAGCTCGATTCCAAACTTGAACTGATCACCGCGATTAACCCCTGTTGATGGGCATGGGCAATTAACTTAGCGCAATAATCCACCGTGCCCGTTAGCATAGGTTTTATAATGACTGCTTTAACGATTGCATTAGCTGAACGGCTTACCGAAGAAATAAGGTCAATACCGGCATCACGTAAGCTTTCATCCCACGCAATCGCAATCCCGGTTTGTTCGGAGAAACGTAAACAGTCGCTTGGGGTATGACAAGGCTCTTCAATAAAATCGATGCGTTGACGATACTCAGCCGAGATCTGTTTAGCAAACGCTAACGCGACTGGCAATGACCAACGTCGGTTAGCATCTAAGCGTAAATGTAAATGGGGATAAGTCTGTAGTAAGTACTGTGCAACTTTACTGTCGTTAAGCGCACTTTCGTAAATCGTACTATCGTAAATAACCCCTTCGCCTGTCGCTACTGTGGCAATTTTTAACTTACATAACCGGCTCTGCAACAACTGCTTATGCTTAGCGGTGATTATTCCAATATCAGCAGCCAATAATAACGCACTGCTAGCGTCATTATCATGACTGCTGCGATGAATAGTTTGCGGTGATCCATCTTCTAACTCCAACAGCGCCATACTAAAACCAAATGCTACCGAGGGGTAACACTCGTCTAGATCTACGATGCCATCATCTAACCAGATTTTAATCACATTTTCTAGTTGTTGTTTTGCCTGTGCTGCGGTTTCGGTGCTAAACCCGGGTAAAGGAGCTATTTCTCCACGCCCTCGCTGCATGATTTCAGTTTCGCGACTCAGCTCAAGCAACCAACCTTCGCGTACCGTGACAGACTGGCCACGCAATATCATGGCGCAGTCTAATGGTAGCCGATAGTGATATAGCTTAGCCTTACGTGCCATGAATGCTGCTCCATCTACTGATTAAGCGTACTTATAAAAAGTGCCGATTAAGGATTACGCGGGAACTTATCAAAATCAGGACGACGTTTTTCATTAAAGGCATTACGGCCTTCTTGCCCTTCTTCTGTCATGTAAAACATCATCGTCGCGTTGCCGGCTAATTCTTGTAAGCCAGCTTGACCATCACAATCCGCATTTAATGCCGCTTTTAAACAGCGTAACGACATCGGGCTATGCTGTAATACTTCACGACACCAACGTACTGTTTCACGTTCTAAATCAGCCAGTGGCACAACCGTATTCACTAAGCCCATATCTTCCGCTTCTTTAGCATCATAAAAACGACACAAAAACCAAATTTCACGGGCTTTCTTTTGCCCGACAATACGCGCCATGTATGATGCGCCCCAACCGCCGTCGAACGACCCCACTTTAGGACCCGTTTGACCAAACTGTGCGTTGTCAGCTGCAATGGTTAAATCACACATCATGTGTAATACATGGCCGCCACCAACAGCATAACCCGCAACGGCTGCGATAACAGGTTTTGGACAGGTACGGATCTGACGTTGGAAGTCCAATACGTTTAAGTGATGCATACCTTCATCATCTTTATAGCCGCCGTAATCACCACGAATACTTTGGTCACCACCAGAGCAGAACGCATGTTCGCCGAGGCCCGTTAAGATAATAACGCCTATTTTTGAGTCATAACGCGCATCAGCTAACGCTTGCATCATTTCGTTGACCGTTTGTGGACGGAACGCATTGCGTACTTGTGGACGGGCGATGGTAATTTTTGCAATACCGTCTAATGATTTATGAAAATGAATATCTTGGTATTCACCTGTGCAATCTTGCCATTCAACGTGTGCGTAAAGTTCTTCTTCGGTAATACCAACTGTTCTGCTCATAATAATTCCTGATATTTTTATATAATTAGTTAATCTTAAGCGGCACTTAGCTGTGACTGCTTCTTTATCAATTGCTCACTGGTCAAGCCGTGCTTGTCTAAGCTATAACGATCCAAACCATCACCAACTAGCCCCCGAACCAATTCGGAAAATATAACTGGCTGGTCTGCATGGACGTTATGACCTGCATCAGCGACAACATGATGATCCAATTGACTCGCTTGCGTTAACAGCACAAATTTAGGGTCTAATTCACCGCATACCATCGATACTGGAAATGCCGCGTTTTGTAATTGCGGTAACAAATATCCCTGTTTCGACAATGATGTTGCAGCCAGCATTTTGCTTATCTGCTTACCGCCATTAAAGCCATTGTGGTCAGCTTGAATGTCACTGCGCGTGGCAATCAGCGCGGTTCTTTGTTTAGTCGTTAATGAAGCAAATACCCCTTGCTGATACCAATCGGGTAATACCTGCGTCAATGGTGATTCACTGAAACGTGTCGCCCACGCTAAATCATGTAAGCCACGCTGTAATTGTTCGGCGCTATTGGTTAACCCCGGATTACCGCTTTCTAATAACATGCCTACAATTTTGTACGGCCAATTAGCGGCGCGATCGCTAGCAATGCTCATAGCAATACGCGCTCCTAACGAATAACCAACCAAAACGACATGCTCGAATTCATACTGCGTTAAAGTCGCAATAATGAGCTGTTGCACATGCTGAAAGTCATTAACTGTCACGGCTTGGCTACCCGCATGCCCCGGTAAATCAATACAGATACATTGATAATCCGAGGACAAATGCGTGACGATTTGCTGCCAGTCTTGGGCTGAACCTAATAAGCCATGTAAAAACACTAACGTGGGTTTAATAGCATCACCCGTAGCGAGGTTGCAGGCCGATTCAATCGATTCTGAATAGAGCGGTAATTGCGTTTGTGTTTTGAACATCATGCTAGATAAATTTCGCATCTTTCACCTCGCTGAAAAATTGCTTCAGTTGCTTAGCTGCCGCCCCTGCTGGTGTCACTATCTCGACTAATAAAGTACGCATATCACCGGTCACGTCGGCCATCGGGTATAAACGATGATGAATCACAGACAGGGCGTCTGCTAAGCTGTTAGGTTGGACATAATCTAAATCAAACATCGCAGCAGCATGGTTAAAGTTAAAGCCATGCGGCATACGATATAACTGTTCTTTTTGCTGTGCTGATACAGCTAACATATCAAAGATCGCCCCGCCGTCATTATTCAACACTACTATCACGCTTGGGTGTGTTGGCTTAGAGAATAGCGCCAGTGAATTCAAATCATAGAGTAAAGAAGTATCCCCTAGCAGACAAAGCATGCCTTGTTGCTGACCTTGTTGCACACCTGCAGCCGTTGCTAACAAACCATCGATACCCGAAGCGCCACGGTTACTAAACACCGGCACATTGGGTAATGCAGTAAACATATCTAATAACCTGACAATGAGGCTATTACCGATAAATAGACTCGTCGATTTGTTCGCCTGGGTTGTTGATAAACACGTGTCTAACGTCGCAGCGAAACTAATCTCGGTTAACGCATCGATATGATTAACTTCTATTAACTGTCGCACTGTTACACTTGCAACGGTGAGCACTCTCGCCCACTCATAACCATTAACATCACTGTGTCGTACACCAAGGTCGGTAATCATATTGCTAAGCGTACTGTTATTTGTCGATAACGCGGCATTCAGTTGACCACTTGCAAACTGTGTCAGCCAGTGTGGTATTGAACTGACAAATTGCTTACAACGCTGATGATAAGGGTCTAATTGCCCAGCTTGTGGTGCAATCAACCAATAATCTTGCCAGTCATGTTGCTCTATAAATTGACCTAAGCGTTTCGATACCAAACGTGCGCCAAATTGCACTAAGATCTCAGCTTCAGCTAACTTATTCCAGCAGGCTTGATTCTGTAACCACACATCATAATGCGACCAAGCACTGCATCCGCCCGATTGCGGATCAACCAACACAGGCCATCCCATCACGTCTGCCCATTGTTTAATCGCTTGCATGTCAGCAGTATTCATCGCGCCAATCACCACTAAACCTTTACGATTAATGACTGGCATAGTTACAGGTACAGTTACTGGTATAGCTAGGTCGGCGTCAGCTTTATCCGACATCAGTGCAACAGACGGGCTTGCCGTTAAATAATTAATACCGGCAGAATATATAGATAAGTAACTTTGTTGTTGCGCTTGCCAATTGTTTACTCCAGCAAGGTAATCACTAAAATCAGCGTCGCCACCATAAATAGGTTCTGGATAAGGACAGTTGATGTGTACCACGCCACCAGCTTGTTGCTGCACTGCCAAGCTTTGATCTATGTTACTGAGCAGCCACTGTGGGGTAATACTCAAACTTGGGCTCGGTAATAACAATTCATGACAAACGTGGCTAGAGAATAAACCCGCTTGTTGAATGGCTTGATTGGCGCCACAATTGACTTGTTCTAACGGACGGTCGGCGGTTAATAACACCAACTTTTCTTTGGTTAATCCACTCTCAACTACAGCTGGTAATAAGTTCGCTACGGCAGTGCCTGATGTGACAATTACAGCGACAGGCGCTTGTACTGATTTTGCTAAGCCGAGAGCAAAGAAACCCAATCCACGTTCATCAAAGTGACTGTGTAAGGTTAAACCCTGATGCTCTGCTGCCGCTAATACCAAGGGCGTTGATCGCGACCCCGGTGCCACGCACACGTGGCGTACACCCAAGCGGCTGAGTTCTTCTAAAATTAAGCCCGCCCATAACCGATTCAAGGGAGCCTGTACCTCAGCCAAGGACGTCTTTGGCAACGGCATATCTACAGACGTTTGATTGCTCATCATGCGCGTTGTTGCTCCGGAGTAAATTGATTGGCTAGCACATGCTTATTATTTTTATTTGGATACATACGATCATCACGATAGCCATGCGAATCAGGTTCGAGCAAGGTTAATAACGTCGCTGTTTTACGCTCTAACTCTTGCCATTCACTTTGTGGATCTGAACCTGGCACAATACCGGCACCAGCAAAGAGCTGTAATTCATGTCCTAATACTCTAGCACTGCGGATCGCGACACAAAATTCACTTTGTTGTTGGCCGATATAACCCAATGCGCCACTGTACCAACCACGATCGAACGGTTCGTTATCGGCAATAAAGTCTAAGGCAGGTCGACGTGGTAACCCAGCAATGGCAGCGGTTGGTTGCAGACTCGTCAGCAATTCTGCGTCATCAATACCCGCGACTAATTGCCCGTCAATTTTGTGTTTAAGGTGCTGTACTTTACGTAATTGGATTAACTCTGGACGTCTTTCAACTTGCAGAGTGCGGCAACGCGACTGCAAACGCGATAATAAATCATCTATCACTAAACGGTTTTCGTAACGATTTTTTTCATCATTCAATAACCAATTGGCTAACGCCCTATCTTCTGTGTCATCTAAACTACGTGCTGCTGTACCAGCAAGCGCTTCAGTATGCAAGTTATCAAAATCACGACTAAACAAGCGTTCAGGCGTTGACCCCACAAAATAATCATCAGCGTAAATGGCAAAAATAAAATGGAAACACTGCTGATTAACCTGACGGCTTTGCTGTAAAAACTGCGTTGCAGATAAAGGGCGGTTTAACGTTAATACCGTTTTTCTTGCTAATACTACTTTGGCAAAGTATTGGTCATCGATTGCGGTTAACGCTTTCGTCACCAAATGCGACCATTGCTTGAATTCAGGATAATGATGACGAGATTCAATCTTATAAGACTGTGGTAGTGGTGTTGGCGCGGGGGCAATTAAACTCGCTAAACTTGCTAGTAACTGCGCTTTATCATAACCCAAGTCTAACATTGCTTGTTTGGCGACAGGTAAATTGACCGATAATTGCCAATGGTCTTGCTGACGGGTTAGTTCTATTTGCGGTAAGAAATAGTAATTACGGTGAATCGTATCTTTACTGCTCGATTTTTGACGAGATTGTTGACGAGAAAAGGACTGCCCGCCCCACATGCGCTGTGGCTGGGTAAATAATGTTTTTGCAAGGCTAACATCATGACAATGACAGCACTGCCCTAGCGCGACAACTTCTTCATCACCGTCTCGGGATTGCCAATAGAATTGTGGGAATAAAACTTGAGCACCAAGCCATTCGATAAGCTCAGTTGAATTTAAGGGCTGTAAATTAACAGAGATCCGAGTTTGCTCAGGTTGAGCTTGGATAACCTGTTGCTGTAATGATGTGATCGCGGCCGTTAGATTTAACAAATTGCCCCCTTAATAAACGACTACTTAAGGGGGGATTTTAGCATGGATATAACAAAACCGAACATCAACCTATACTTAATGGGTAGTTAGTTACATTATCTATAGCCTAGATCAATAAAATGTTCGTTTTAGAAGAAAATAAACTTCGAACCAACAACTAATAATAACAACGCAAAGTAACGTTTTAACACATGACTCGGTAATGCATGGGCTAGTTTTGCGCCTTGTTTGGCAAACACAGTACTGGTAATGATAATGCCAAAAAACGCAGGTAAATAGATATAACCTAAACTGTATTCTGGTAAATCAGGGTTATTCCAACCCGTGACTATATAACTACACACACCCGCTACCGCAATCGGTAAACCACATGCTGAAGAGGTCGCTACCGCATTACGCATTTCGACGCGACACCACGACAAGTAAGGTACCGTAAGTGAACCGCCACCAATACCAAACAAAGCAGAGATAGCGCCAATCACACCACCTGCGGCAGTCAAGCCTGCACCTTTAGGTAAATCGTGCTGTGCTTTTGGTTTCAGATCAAAACCCATTTGTACCGCTACCGTTAGCGCATAAATACCGATGATCATTTGTAATGTTTCACCGGGTAAATAATCGGCAAAAATACTACCGACAATAGCACCAACCACAATACCAACGGTTAATTTTTTAACCAACGGCCAATCAATGGCACCTTTGCTGTGGTGGGTTTTAATCGAGCTGAGCGAGGTCAAAATAATGGTCGCAAGGGACGTGCCTATCGCCAACTGCGTAAGCACATCAGGCGAAAGGTCTTGAAAGGTAAAAGATACAATTAATGCTGGGACAATAATCAAACCGCCACCAACCCCAAACAGGCCAGCCATTAATCCAGCTGCCGCACCTAACATTAAATATACAACCACAATCATCTACACAGACCTCTACTGATTATCCCTAATACAAGTCAAAAATAACATGCACTTAAATTCAAGGCTTTACTATATCAAACTGTATTAAGAAAGTGTCAGTGATTATATTTTAAATGCCAAACACTAAGACAGAGACAATACGCCGGTTGATAACAGATAAATTGCACCGCCAGCACCCGCTAGTAACAAAACTGAATAAGCATAATCGCGCTTACTAAATGTTTGTTGTTTTTCCGCTAATGCTTTTTTATAAATCAAGACACCTGGTAAATACAATAATGCACATAGCAACATGTATTCAGCGCCTGCCGCATACACCAACCAAGCACCATAAAGTGATGATACAATAGCGATAAACAGGTCTTTCTTACGGTTTTCAGTCGCACTGTAGCCTTCACCACTTAACGCCACTTTTACACCATAAGCACCAACAAGGAAGTACGGTAATAATACCGCTGACGTCGCTATATTTACCAAGGCTAAATATGAGCTTTCTTGTATCAAGGTTAAGATTAAAAACAACTGCACCATACAAGACGAAAACCACAACGATGTCGTTGCCGCGCCTTTACTGTTTTCTGTCGCAAATGCTTTCGGGAATAGCCCCTCTTTCGCCGCAATAAAAGGCACTTCGGCACTCACCACTGTCCAGCTTAATAACGCACCAGATACCGAAATAATCAAACCCGCATTGATCAGCATTGCGCCCCAAGGGCCGACGATCACTTCTAAAATATGGGCCATTGATGGATTTTTTAATGCTGCCACTTCAGGCTGAGTCATCACACCTAACGTGAATAAACTCACTGCAATATACAAGATTAATGCCGAGAACAGCGCGATACCAGTGGCTTTCGCAACATCACGTTTATCTTTCGCACGGTTAGATAAAATAACCGCCCCTTCGATACCGATAAATACCCACAACGTCACCATCATCGTCGCTTTCACTTGATCTAATACCGAGCCTAACTCTGGGGTTTTATCACCCCAAAAATCAAGGGTGAATTTATCCAGTTTAAACGCCATGATAACCAAACAAACGAAGGTCAAAATAGGAATTATTTTAGCGATGGTTACAAATACATTAATCAAGGCTGCACGGGTCACACCGCGTAATACCAGCGCATGCATAGACCAGATAAGTAACGAGCCGCCTAATACTGCAATCGGTGTATTACCCTGCCCCATGATTGGATTTTCAGGGGTATCGACAAAATAACCAATCGCACTAAAGAACACCACGGCATAAGATACATTTGCGAGTAAGTTACAGATCCAATAACCCCAAGCTGACATAAAACCGATGTAATTACCAAAACCCGCTTGCGCGTACGAAAAAATACCACCGTTCAAATGTGGAAATCTCACCACTAAATTACGTAATACCGAGACTAATGCCAGCATGCCACAACCCGTGATCAACCAGCCTAACGTGATCGCACCAGGAGCGGCAGATACAGCGACATTTTGCGGTAGACGAAGATACCAGCGCCGACCATGGTACTGAACACCAAGGCGACTAACATGCCAAGTCCGAGTTTATTTTCCATCAATAATTCCTAATTAAGGTTAATCTCCGACATAATATGCCAACATAAACCTTATTTTCGTTCGTTTATACAATGTGATTTGGCGGATTGTATTATAATATTTTATATATGCAAGAATATTCACTTAATTTGCATAAATCCAGACAAGAGCCCAAGATTGCCGATAATGTGACCAGAACGAAGCATAGCCCTATTAAACTTATCTTTTTTCCTTACATCTTGGCCATCATTCAGTTAAAATATGGGGTTCGATTTCTTGCATAATAATAATGATGATGACTGATTCTTCACAACAATATCTATGTCGCAAAACCTACCTTATTGATAGCTTTTGGCCTGGTAAATTACTCGAATTAAATAACGCGGGTAATATCAAGGTTGCGGGTACTAATGGTGCGGGTAAAACAACATTACTTAAACTGCCGATGCTGTTTTGGGGTGCTCGCCCTGGGCGTATTGTTGAGCGTAATGCGAACAAGAAATCATTTGCTGCTTATTATTTACCCCGCAAAACCAGCTACATCGTATTTGACTATCAGCGTCCGAACGGCACTGATACACCGCAATTGTGTCATGTGTTAATTAAAAGTGATGGCGACAAATTACTTTATCGTTTTATTGATAGTCCATTTGATATCAAGATGTACCTGGATGATAGCGGCAGCATCTTCGCTGATGACGAAATTAAGCGTCAATATAAAGCCCAGCATAAATGCGAAGTCAGTAGCCTGTTAAGTGTAGATGACTATGCAAGAGTCATTCAAAATCACCGCGATCTTGGCGGCAAGAAATCACTACGCCCACTACAGCAACGTTTTTCAATGAGCCAATCACCGATTAAGCACATTGAAAAAGTCGTGACGTCAGTATTCAACAAAATATCTAATTTCGACGTGATCAAACAAATGATCATCGAGATCTCGCAAGATGCCATCAGCTCAGAAATGCTCAGCAACAATGTGACCGACATGGTCAACATTGATAAAACCGATATTGATAGCTGGCTAGCTGATCTACATTCATCACAAGCGATCCTTAATTTAGAAGATAAGATCTTATCGTCATTAACTGACATTGATTCGCTAATTGAAATCAAAGCAGACCTGCAGCATTTACATCACCTTGCTGCTATCTATCAAGACAAGTGTAATCAAGATCAAGTTATCGCCGACACCCGTTTAAAAGACGTGCTCGTTGAGCTTGCTGAATTAAAAGAAAGCCACAGACAGCAAGTCTTATCGATTGAAGATGCTTGCCACGATGAAGAAAAAGCACACCGTGAAATTAAGCACGACCTGGATAAATTAGAACAAGAAAAAATTGATTTTGAAGATGACGAAGCAGCGACCTATGAACAACGTGGCTCTGAGCTTTCTGATTTTACTTTACGTTTAATCAATCTAAACAATGAAAAAACCCAGTTAAGTGAAAAGTCTGCCGATCTAAGCCGCACGTTTACAGAACAACAGCAGCAACAAGAACTTGAATTTAACAAACGTGAACAACAACTGACTAACGAAATTAGCTCTCAACAGCAGCAGTTAACCAACGCATTAAGCGAAAGTAACCTGCATTACGCCACATTAGAAAGTCAGTTAAAAACACAAACACAAGCCTTGGTTGATCAGTTAACGGCAAAGAAAACACCGTTAGAGCACACTAAGATCTCGCTTAACTTTCAACTCGAACAACCGCAGCTTGATCCGACACTGACGCTACAATCTCAGCAACTGCAGCAGAATTTAAGCCAATGTCGCCGTAATATTAACGAGCGTCAAGAAGCCTATAACCGCATTGGTAATGAATCACAAAGCCTACGCCAAAAACAGCATCAAGCCTTGCAAAGCAACGACCGTTTGAAGATTGAATTAAATCACTTGGCGCAACAGCACCGTGACGTGCAAGCATTATTAAGCCCTGAGAAAGGGTCTTTACATGCCTTTCTAGTTGAGCACGTGCCAAATTGGCAAGCAAATATCGGTCGTGTGATTAACCCTGAGTTACTCAAACACCTGCACCTTGAACCAGAGTTATTAGCCGCCTTTGCTGACGCTGAAAAAAATAGCGTATCAGAAACAGCGCTCACCCAAATACAAGATTTCTATGGCATCAAGATCAACCTCAACGCCCTAGAGAATGCATCATTTACTGATAGCGCGTTAGCTGAAAAAGAACAGCATATTTCAACGCAAATCGGCGCTAAAAAAGCAGAACTTGAACAACTGCAAAAAGCCCTGGAACAATTGAATAAAGACGTCGAAGAGCTTGATAAGCAATTGATGTCGAGTAAGCAATTATTATTCAAACAAAACCAATTACTAACTGGTTTAGTCAATGAAGAAGATGAATTAGTCGGCAAGCTAGAACAACATAAAACTTTAGCGATTGCCCGTATTCAGACTGAATTAGCAGAAAATGATTTGCTGCTAGACCAAGCGCAGCAAGCATTAAGCCAAGCTAAAGTTGATTATCAAAGCCGTCATAACGAACTAAACAGCGAACGTTTAGGCGTACATTGCCAGTTAGAGACTGACTTCAATCAACGTATTGATAGCTACCAAACATCATTGAATAACCTGCGTGATGATGCACAAATTGAAATGAAACGTATTGCAGATGCATTGCAAGCCGCATTAAGTGACGCTGGTATTAATGCCAATATCTTTAACGCCCTCGCAGCGAAAATCAAGCAAACAACCCAAGCTGTAGAGAATGCTAAAATATTCCAACAAAAAGCGGACAAATATAACAGCTGGTTAGAAACGTCATGGTCACAAGTTGAACCAGGTCGTGAACGCTTACGTCGCTTAGATACCGCAATACACGGTTTCCAACAGCAATTAAAAGATAAAAAGCAAAACTATCAGCAATCAACTGATAAGTTAGAACAAGAGAAAACCCAGCTTGATAAACAAGTAACCGATTTAGTATTACAGCTTAAAGGCCTAGACAATAGCCTAGTAAAATTAACTGACTACCCTGCTGTGGCTAACGATGATTTACCAGAATACAGCGTTAACAATATCTCTAAATTAACCAATAGCCAGATCAGCCTATTAGGTAAACAACAAAGTAATGTATTAAGCACTGCCAATAAAATTAGCAGTGAGTTAAAACGCTATTCGAAAAGTACACTACAAACAGGTTGGTTAGAAAACCGTATTGAAAGTGATGCTGAACTGGTTAATTACCGATTAGAAGAAGCGATTAACAGCGGTGAACAACTTAGCTACGTACTGAAAAATGCCAAGTTGTTACAAACATCAACCACGCATGAAGTTGAGCTACGTGCTAACGATATTTTATCTATCTATACCCATTTAAGTAACTTTGATCGCAACATTACCCGTACTGGTCGTAAACTGTCGAGCCACATGAATGGTAAGCAGTTCTTTACCGCCTTGGGTGATATTAAAATTGCCATCCGCACCAAGATGGACAAGCTAGGTTATTGGCAGCAGCTGGAAAATGTAAACGATGCATTTGAAGCATACCAAGCCAATACTGAATTAACGCACGATCGCAGCATTCCCCAAGACTTGATCGATAGTTTAGATGAGCTGTCAGCAGTGTTGCCGAAAAACAACAGTATGCAGCACAATGAGTTATTCGATATCGAATTTACCATTGTTGAAAATGGCCGTACGACCCGTGCAACGACACCGAAAGAATTAGAAGATGTGTCATCAACCGGTTTATCTTACTTAGCCTTAATCACCTTCTTTACTGGCTTAACAACCATGTTACGCCCAGATGAAAACACGGTGATCACTTGGCCTGTGGATGAATTAGGCGAGCTGCATTCTGAAAACATTCAAGCCATGCTAGATATGTTAAACCAACACGGTATTCAGATCATGACGGCATCACCGTCAACCGATAAATCGGTATTACAGTTATTCGACCACTTATACGAGATTGATAGCCGTAACAAACGCCTGATCCAAATGAATGTCGATGATGATCCATTAATGGCATTGCTTAATGGTGATGCGAAACAAGCACTTATTGTAGATCCGTCAATAATGCCAGTAAACACAGCAACAGCGTCAGCAACAACTATGCAAGAAGAGGTTTAACCCATGTTTCAAACTACCGTTGAATTATTGTTACAGGGTCATACCATTTGTCAGGTTAGTCAACCTGATGCTTATCGCTATCTATCTGAACAAAGCTTGTTTGAAAAGGTAAATGATTACCTGCGTTTGATTAACCGTAAAGTGAAAGTCATTGAAGATGGCCTTGCTTTTGTCGCTTGTTACTGCACGATTGAAGAAGAAAATCGCGCGGATATCCGTCAACAATTACGCCAAGTACGTGATATTTTCCGCCCACTGGTTAACTTCCTTGAATTGGCGATGACAGCCCTAGTACATGACTGTGCGATGCGCGCTGGCGATACTATTCGCTTGTCTGAGTTATTACGTGGTATTGAAAACGAACCAACGTTAAAGCAACAACTGGCGCTATTAACCAATAAAGGTATCTTCAAGACCAGCCGTAATGATATTTCTGAACAGCTTAACTTCATCCTTAAAAAACTCGATGAAGCAGGTTACGTGCAACGCCTTGATACAGGCAGTACCATCTATCAAATCACCGCTAAGATGAACTACATTCACGAATTAATTGATTTTATTAATGACAGTGAATCGTTGAAACTCGAAAAGCAAGATAACCATATCTTCGACGACTCACAGTCGGAGATGTTCTAATGTCACTGCAGCAAAGCGCTTCTGAAGTCGAAAAAATTGCTCAGATAATTCGTAGTTCGTTTGCTAAATCAAACAGTACGATGTTGGCGCAAGCGTATTTCGATGGCAATGTGATCGATGATGGTGAGAACACGGCATTATTAGAAATGCTCACCAAAAACGGTCTGATCCGCCCAAGTGAAGAAGATGGCACTTACATGCTCGCCATCAATTTAAAACGTATATTAGACAAGTTATTATTACGTCATGCGTCTTATCGTAAACGTACCGATATTGCCAAAGTCATGCAACACATCGACGGCGATATCAAATCCTACAAGCGCGCGCTATTAACCGGTCAACACAATGAAGTTGCCTTCTACTTAAGCCAAGTAGATGAAGAACTATATGGCATTATTTACGAGCTAGAAGACAGTGTTAGCGGTTTGTTCGCTGCTATTACCAGTAAATTTGGTTTTGTTGATAGTTTAGAAAGTAAAATTCATGAGAATGAAAAAGCCATTGCTTATACCGAAGGCTTACTAAACGCATTAGCAGATATCAATCTTAACGATGTATATGCCTGGTTAGATTGGGATGATGTTCCGGCCGAATTAAGCCGTAAAGTTACTTTTTTCATTGATGGTTACCGTCGTATTAATCGTCAGTTAGAAGGCGCAGTGCACCGTATGCGTCAGCTGTTAATGACGTTGCGTAAACAAAACGAACAAGTTGCTCGTCTCAAGGCCATGTCTAAATACCTCAAAGACAATCCAATTTGGGCACTAGACGATTACGATGAGCGTGAGCACATACCAAGTATCTTCAACCGCGTTGCACCCTTGCCGTTATCAGCCAGTGTTGATATCAGTAATCAGGTACAGCAAGAAGAACTCACCGATATTTACAACGCATTACGTAAAGAAAGTAAGTCAGACGCTGACACTGTTGATTTACGTAGTAGCGGTCGTATTGATGACTTACAACAAAAGGCGCGTGAACTCGAGGCCGATTATGTGTTGTCACAATGTGAAGCGTTATTTAAACAAGTATTGAGTCACAAAGGCGATAGCTTCTCTGCCCTGCACTATTGGCAGCAAGACAGTCAGCTTACTGATATTTTACCTCAGCATTTATGGCTTAGTATTCTGTATAACGAATACCACAAGTGTGCCCCCGCGGTGCGCAAAGTCATGGCGATTGATTTCCCTGATGCCCTAACCACAGAGTTACCTGGTTCGATATTAATCTCAGGTAATTTACGTGTGAGTGATATTCAACTCCAACGAGGTTAACGATGACGATTAGCAGGACGCTATATAATCGCTGTAAAAAGCTGATTGAATCGAATCAACAAGGTCTAAAATATGATGCTATTAACGCCGAAATACAGGCGTTATTCGGTTTAGGCCACAAGGAAGTCATACCTCGTACCAGCAGAACAAAACAAAAAATTAATTTCATTCTGCCCGCCGATGAAGCCAAAAAGCTACAGGCACTGATTAAAGCCGAAATAGGCCTTGATGTATTAACCGATGTCTACAGTAATGGTGATCGCGTTGTTAACGCAGCACAACACAATGATGAAAAGATCGGTGCTAACGCGTCTCAAGACATCATTTTAGTTAATAACGCGACTGGTCAATTAAAGCTAAACCAAGAGGTGAGTACTTTATTCCCCTCTATTCACGCTGCTGGGCTAGAATTGCGCCATAAAATGATCAGCAGTATCGAGCATGACGCTATCATCATTTGCGAAAACTTCACCCCGATGTACTACCTGCACCAGCTAAAACATAACCCACTCTTCGAACATGCATTAGTTGTTTATCGTGGTGATAGTCAACAGGGTAAACGTGCCGATGAAGTGAAACGCTTTATCGATAGGCATAAATCAAACTTACCACTTTATTACTTCGGTGATTTCGACCCTGAAGGTTTTTCAATTGCCAAAAGCTTTCGAGTAGACGGTCTCATATTACCTGATATCAGTCAATTCTCAGCTTTCACTAACATAGATTTACAAAAGTGTGCCGGTAAAGACAAGTTCTTCCCGCAGCTGAGTCAAGGTATGACTTACTTACATCAGTCAACGTATCCACAGGCATGGCACGCTCACATCAACTTCATGAATCAACACCAACTCGGTTGGCAGCAAGAGCATCTACTTAGCGCCAATATTAATTGGCAACTTTATAAATAACAGGACTACTCCCCCCTCATGTTTGCACTTAAAAAAATAATTGGTACTTGGTTAATGCCACTGCCATTGCTGCTGACCCTTTTTATCCTAGCGGTACTATTATATAAACTCACGCGTTACAAACGCAGTGGTCAAATCCTATTTTGTAGTAGTTTTATTACATTATTGCTATTGAGCCTCGATCCCGTTGCCACCCGTTTAGCTGCGACATTAGAGTCTCAGTACCCAAGTTATCAAGATCAAGCTGTCGATTATATCCACGTATTGGGTAACGGTCATACAACTGTCGATAGCTTACCAATCACCAGTCAACTAACACCAGCCGCCCTTGCGAGAACCGCAGAAGGCGTGCGAATTTATAAAGTGAACCCGACGGCCAAGTTAATATTCAGCGGTTACAGTGATGGCGATATCAACAGTAATGCCATGATGAATGCGCGCTTAGCTATCGCGTTAGGGGTGCCTAAATCAGCCATTATATTGTTAGAATATTCTCGCGACACTATCGAGGAAGCCATTGAAAATAAAAACATTACACAGGGTAAAGCACTTGTATTAGTTACCTCAGCTACCCACATGCCAAGAGCCATGAGCATCTTTCAACAACAGGGCCTTAGGCCCATTCCAGCGCCGACCGCACATGTCAGTAAAGCTCGCACAGGGATACAACCATTACACTATTATTTTCCCCGTGCGAATCACTTAGCTGTGAGTGAAAGAGCTATCCATGAGTGGTTAGGGCTGGCTTGGTTGTCGTTAAAAAATAACCAATAGAACCGACATTCTGTAATTACTCGAAAAATCCCTCAGCAATTGTGTAAGTAAACGTGGGGCAAGTCACAGTTACTGCATTTTATGTAGTTTTATTACCAAAAATTGTCTTATGACAACTTGCCCTAGCGCTAGATGACTCTATAATCATCTCATGTTCTTAATTAAAGTCGCTTTGACATAATGTCAGCACTTAGGTTAATGAAAAATAGCTTTAAACCATATCGGAGATAGACATGAGACAAGCACTAGTAATGGGTAACTGGAAATTAAACGCAACTAAAGCATCTGTAGAAGCGCTAGTTAACGGTTTAGTTGATGCGGCAAAAGACAATGCAACTGTTGAAGTTGCTGTATGCCCTCCTGCTGTTTTTATCCCACAAGTTGAAGCATTAACTGCTGACACTGCAATTACATACGGCGCACAAGATTGTGACGTTAATACAGCTGGCGCATTCACTGGTGAAAACTCAGCAGTAATGTTAAAAGAATTTGGCTGTAAATACACACTAGTTGGTCACAGCGAACGTCGTGTTATCCACGGTGAGTCAAACGAAGTTGTTGCTGACAAATATGCTGTTGCACAAGAAAATGGTCTAGTACCAGTACTTTGTATCGGTGAAACACTAGAGCAATTCGAAGCTGGCGAAACGAAAGCAGTTGTTGAAGCGCAAATTCAAGCGATTGTAACTAAGTCTGGTATCGAATCTCTAAACAATGCAGTAATTGCATACGAACCAGTTTGGGCTATCGGTACTGGTAAAACAGCAACACCTGAAATTGCACAAGATATCCATGCTCACATCCGTTCATGGTTAGCAGAGCAAGATGCAGCAGTAGCAAACAAAGTTCAAATCCTTTACGGTGGTTCAGTTAAAGGCGCTAACGCGGCTGAATTATTCGGTCAAGCAGACATTGATGGCGGCCTAGTTGGCGGCGCTTCACTAGACGCTGTAGAATTCTCTAAAGTTATCGCTGGTGCATCTGCATAATAGCGATTAAGTTCTGAACTAGACAGTACATCAGCGCTAGATTCGGAATGAAAGTGTAGTAATACAGCTTGTAATAGAAGCAGATATTACTACACTCCTTTCTTATAAACTTATCTTTTAAAAATAAAATTACGCTAAGGCATTTTTTTATTTAATGATTGAAAGTTTCATATGAAAGCGTGATTGATATCACTTTAGTAATAAAATAAGTCATAAAGACACGAAAATAATAACAGAGCTAGTTATAATGAACATACAAGACTAGCGATAACAAATTAGCATTAAATAGAACGTAGCAGCGACAGATATAACATTGGTGTGCTAAATCATAAATAAGCGTGCCATCACCTGCTGCCCAGTACATGTCTTCTATATAAGGCAGTACTTGTCCTCTACAAGGACACGACTTTAACCCAATAAATAAAGTATCATCGATTGATATATTTGAGGCTTCAATGATTAAAAGAATAGGTGTTTTAACAAGTGGTGGTGATGCACCAGGCATGAACGCAGCAATCCGAGCAGTTGTACGTGAAGGCTTACATCTTGGCTTAGAAGTTTACGGTATTTATGATGGCTATGCTGGTTTACACGCAGATCGCATCGAGAAACTAGATCGTAAATCTGTTTCTGATGTGATTAATCGTGGTGGTACTTTCTTAGGCTCTGCACGTTTCCCTGAATTTAAAGAACAAAGCGTTCGTGAAGAAGCAATTAAGAACCTTAAAAAACACGACATCGATGCACTCGTTGTTATCGGTGGTGACGGCTCTTACATGGGTGCGATGAAGCTAACTGAAATGGGCTTCCCATGTATTGGTATTCCAGGCACGATTGATAACGATATCCCTGGCACGACTTATACGATTGGTTTTGATACTGCACTAAACATCGTCGTAGATGCGATTGACCGTTTACGTGACACATCAACATCTCACCAACGTATCTCGATTGTTGAAATTATGGGCCGTTACTGTGGTGATTTAACCATGGGCGCTGCGGTTGCCGGTGGTGCAGAATTCGTTGTGATCCCTGAAAAAGGCTATGATGAAGCTGATTTATTAGCACAAATTCAAGCAGGTATTGATAAAGGTAAGAAGCATGCCATTATTGCAATGTGTGAACATGTAACAGACGTGAACCAACTTGCAAAACACATAGAATCAGTAACAACGCGTGAAACACGTGCAACTGTTTTAGGTCATTTACAACGTGGCGGTACACCAACTGCACGCGACCGCATCATGGCAAGTCGTATGGGTTCATACGCTGTTAAGTTATTACTAGAAGGTGAAGGCGGCCGATGCGTTGGTCTAATGAACTCAAAAATGGTTCACCACGACATCATCGACTGTATTAACAATATGAAACGTCCGTTCAACCAAGAGCTATTTGATCTATCTGATTCGTTATTCTAAGCACTAACTGAACCAGAGTTCGTTAGCTTTAAAATAATTTGAACAAAAAAGCGAAACCAACTTACATTGGTTTCGCTTTTTGCTATCTACTGTATTAATTGCTCACGCAGTTTAGCCACTTTATCTCGTGTTTCACCGGCTTTTTCAAATTCCAGATCTTGCGCATATTTATACATCAACTCTTCTAAACGTACTATTTCCTTGCTCAGCTCAGCAGGAGTAAATATTGCGTACGTCGCTTTCTGCTCGGCAATATGCATCATTTGCTGCTCTGGAGTTCGTCCGATATTGAAGCCATCACCCACTTTCTTCTTCAATCCCGTTGGGGTGATTCCATGTTTAACATTATGCTCATGCTGTAATGCACGGCGACGCTCCGTTTCACTAATCGCTTTATCCATTGATTTAGTAATACGGTTAGCATATAAAATGGCTTTACCTTCCAAGTTACGCGCGGCACGACCAATCGTCTGGATAAGCGAACGTTCAGAACGTAAAAAACCTTCTTTATCAGCATCCAAAATAGCCACGAGTGAAACTTCTGGCATATCCAAGCCTTCACGCAACAAGTTAATACCGACAAGTACGTCAAATACGCCTAAGCGTAAGTCACGGATGATTTCGACACGTTCTACTGTATCAATGTCAGAATGCAGGTAACGCACCTTCACACCATGATCAGCTAAGTATTCAGCTAAATCCTCAGACATACGCTTCGTTAGCGTCGTCGCCAGTACCCTTTCGCCTTTGGCTACACGGATATGGATCTCACTGAGCAAGTCGTCCACTTGCGTATCAACAGGACGCACTTCAATAAGCGGGTCTAATAATCCCGTTGGTCGTACTAGCTGTTGTACGACCTCACCTTCACAACGATCTAACTCATACTGACTCGGTGTTGCTGAAACATATAAAGTCTGTGGTGAAATAGATTCAAACTCTTCAAACTTAAGCGGCCTGTTATCTAATGCAGACGGTAAGCGGAACCCGAATTCAACCAAGGTTTCTTTACGTGAGCGATCACCTTTATACATAGCGCCAATTTGTGGCACGGTAACATGGGATTCATCGATAACTAATAAACCATCATCAGGCAAGTAATCCAGTAAGGTTGGAGGCGCATCACCCGGCGTGCGACCAGATAAGTAACGTGAGTAGTTTTCAATGCCCGAGCAATAACCAAGTTCTTGCATCATCTCAATATCAAACTGCACTCGTTGGCTGACACGCTGTTCTTCAATTAGTTTATTTGCTGATAATAATTGCTTTTTACGCTCAGACAACTCTACCTTAATATGCTCAATTGCATCTAAGATCTTCTCTCTTGGCGTAACGTAGTGGGTCTTAGGATAAATAGTCGCACGCTCAGCTGTTTTCTCTATCGCCCCCGTTAACGGATCAAAATAACTGATACGTTCAACTTCATCATCAAACATCTCGATACGCACAGCATGCTTATCAGATTCTGCTGGATAAACATCAATCACTTCGCCACGAACGCGGAATGTAGAACGTTTGAAGTCCATATCATTACGAGTATATTGCAATTCAGCTAAACGACGAATGATACTGCGTTGGCTAATCATTTCGCCGACAGAGACATGCAACATCATTTTGAGATAAGACTCAGGATCACCCAAACCGTAAATAGCAGAGACAGATGCGATAAGGATGACATCACGGCGTTCTAACAAGGCTTTAGTCGCTGATAGGCGCATCTGTTCGATATGTGCGTTTACAGCGGCATCTTTTTCAATGAAGGTATCAGTGCTAGGTACGTAGGCTTCTGGTTGATAGTAGTCATAATAGGAAACAAAATACTCTACCGCGTTATTAGGGAAGAATTCTTTCATTTCACCATAGAGCTGCGCAGCAAGGGTTTTGTTTGGCGCCATTAATAATGTCGGACGATTTAATTTCGCGATCATATTTGCGACAGTATAGGTTTTACCCGAGCCTGTTACGCCAAGTAAGGTTTGACTGGCAACACCAGCCTCAAAACTATCAACTAGTTTTTCAATCGCTTGAGGCTGATCCCCACTGGGAGTATATTCAGAACATAAATCGAATAGAATCGTCATTATTTAAGGCCACAACTTAGCTTATAAGGTATATATTTCCATAATACCAATTTACACTTAGTCCGCCATATAAATTATTATCGCGATTATAATTACCTGCAGCGATAAAAATAGGACAATCATTCTAGATTCATCAATAACAGGGAAATGTCAAGCACTTATCAACAGTGTTTAAAAAAATACTTTTTTTGTGGTCATTTTTGATACAAAGAATTTAAAGCTTAATTAACCCCGTGTATAACTCAACAGCAAACACTGCGTAACCAATTGATTAAAAACAGGTAAATGATGCTTTACACACAGTTAAACCAAGTGCATTAAAATAACAACAATAACAGATATATACGTCCAAACAATTTAATCCACAGAGTTACCCACAGATTTAGTGGATAACTTAATAAATAGGTCATATTCAACTATTCTTGACATAAAGAAAACACGTAACCCTATTTTTAGCATATTCATAATATGTATGCTTACCTATAATAGGAGAATACACTTTTAATCATACGGAGTAAAAATCAACGCCATAATAACGTCGTAAATACATACAAGCTTGGATCCTTTAGGTATAAATCAATTGTTTACTTAAACTACGCTAGCAATAATTCTTAACCATCATCGTTCAGATATTCGACAAACAAAGCGCAAAAGGCATTTTTGCCTGTTTTATCATTGACACTCGAATCATCTAACCTTAATATTCGCCCCGTCTTCGAAACAAAGACAAGTAATTCCCCTTTAGTTCAGTTGGTAGAACGGTGGACTGTTAATCCATATGTCGCTAGTTCAAGTCTAGCAAGGGGAGCCATATTATTCTTCATCTCTTATTACATAGAGGTAGAGACAAACTGTTGGTTAATTTATTTTACTTAAAGGTAAAATAAATTAACGGACAGGCTTCATTAGAAGCACACAACTTATTAGCTTCAATAGAAGCAACAAATAATTCCCCTTTAGTTCAGTTGGTAGAACGGTGGACTGTTAATCCATATGTCGCTAGTTCAAGTCTAGCAAGGGGAGCCATATTTCTTTCTTAATAGAGAAAGTAAGACGAGTGATTTATTACATAATGTAAATTATTAGTCGGCTTCAATAGAAGCAAAATAAATAATTCCCCTTTAGTTCAGTTGGTAGAACGGTGGACTGTTAATCCATATGTCGCTAGTTCAAGTCTAGCAAGGGGAGCCAATTTTAAGTTAAGAATACCTAGATGACTTATTACACAGTCGTTTATTAAAAAGAATAATTCCCCTTTAGTTCAGTTGGTAGAACGGTGGACTGTTAATCCATATGTCGCTAGTTCAAGTCTAGCAAGGGGAGCCAATTTTAAGTTAAGAATACCTAAATGACTTATTACACAGTCGTTTATTAAAAAGAATAATTCCCCTTTAGTTCAGTTGGTAGAACGGTGGACTGTTAATCCATATGTCGCTAGTTCAAGTCTAGCAAGGGGAGCCAATTTTAAGTTAAGAATACCTAAATGACTTATTACACCGTCGTTTATTAAAAAGAATAATTCCCCTTTAGTTCAGTTGGTAGAACGGTGGACTGTTAATCCATATGTCGCTAGTTCAAGTCTAGCAAGGGGAGCCAATTTTAAGTTAAGAATACCTAAATGACTTATTACACCGTCGTTTATTAAAAAGAATAATTCCCCTTTAGTTCAGTTGGTAGAACGGTGGACTGTTAATCCATATGTCGCTAGTTCAAGTCTAGCAAGGGGAGCCAATTTTAAGTTAAGAATACCTAAATGACTTATTACACCGTCGTTTATTAAAAAGAATAATTCCCCTTTAGTTCAGTTGGTAGAACGGTGGACTGTTAATCCATATGTCGCTAGTTCAAGTCTAGCAAGGGGAGCCAATTTTAAGTTAAGAATACCTAAATGACTTATTACACCGTCGTTTATTAAAAAGAATAATTCCCCTTTAGTTCAGTTGGTAGAACGGTGGACTGTTAATCCATATGTCGCTAGTTCAAGTCTAGCAAGGGGAGCCAATTTTAAGTAAAGATTACCTAAATGACTTATTAAACAGTCGTTTATAAAAACAAATAATTCCCCTTTAGTTCAGTTGGTAGAACGGTGGACTGTTAATCCATATGTCGCTAGTTCAAGTCTAGCAAGGGGAGCCAATTTTAAGCTAAGAATACCTAAATGACTTATTAAACAGTCGTTTATAAAAACAAATAATTCCCCTTTAGTTCAGTTGGTAGAACGGTGGACTGTTAATCCATATGTCGCTAGTTCAAGTCTAGCAAGGGGAGCCAAATTCTTTTTAATTAAAGAACGAAGACCCAGTTATGTATATAACTGGGTCTTTTTGCATTTACGATAAAATAGTGTCCCCTATCTCATATTCTCTATCCTTTTGCACCTATGCGTATTTTTATATACCTAAACAAGGTAATCTAGCCGCTACAAGGATGTAAAAAATACTATAGGGATAATGAAAATGACGGATTATTTTCGCTGCAATCTTTTTATCACATTTGTTTTCTTATGCATGTTGTTCAGTGTATTAGGCTTCAGTTACAGTTCATTAAACTCATCACTGGCCGTTCAAGGCAGTGCAGTTAATGATGCATTAAGCCAAAAGATAACGATTGATGCAATTACTGATGATAATACCAAATTGCTGACAGATAGCCTCGCGTTAAGCCAATTACTCATTCAAACAGAATCAATGTCTTCAAGTTGGAAGTCCAATTTTAATTACCCGACTTTGATCCAACTGATCTTTCCCCAGCTAGCTAAAGACTTTTCAGGCGCGACAGACTTATTTAGCTATCAATTTAAGTTAAGGTTCAGTGAAAAAGATAACGTCATGATCCAGCTGTTAAGTGCTTTTACTATTTCACTCTTGATTGCCTATTTATTATGCCTTGCTTCCGTTAAACGATTATTCGTACGTTTAGAAAATAATATTTTGCTCGAAATCGGTAATACCACAAAACCAAAGCACTCAGCATTTCCAACGGTAACCCGCCTTCTTGCTCAGCATAAAGCGGAACACCATAAAGAATTGCAAGATCAACACGAACAAATTGAGGCATTATCAAAACAAATTAACATGGATAATTTGACTGGTTTATACAATCGGTTTTACTTTCGTGGTGAGCTTGTGGATATTTTATCCGCGAAAAAACAATCTCAGTCGGCCATCCTGGCTCTCGTACGGGCGTCTGCGCTGGGGCATATCAATAAGCACAGTGGTTTTCAACTCGGGGATAGTTATTTAAAAGATATATCCAATATGCTGAAGCAATGCACTAAACGCTATCCAGATAGTCAGCTATACCGTGTTTCCGGTCCTGATTTTGCTATTATAATTCCAAATATGACAGTTGCAGTTGCACATAAATTAGCGCGAGAGATCAAGGCCAACTTAGATGAATATCAATCACTGCATGAATTAGAAAATGTCGCTTACATTGGCATAACGACCATTCATTCAGGCCATCAACCCGAACAGGTACTTTCTCGTGCTGATACCGCATTAGCAAAAGCGCAACTTGAAGGTCCAAACTATTGGGCTTTCCAACAACAAGATAGTCAGCAAGATAATCAAGGTCAATCTTATTGGCAAGACGTGATAGAGGACATCATTAATAAACGTAGTCTGATGTTACTGAGCCAACCTGTGCAACCTATTCATCGCAATATGAAGAACTATCAAGAGATATACACTCGCTTTATTGGCAGTAATAATGCGATGTTACCAACGCACACCTTATTCGCTATGGCTCAACGTTTAGACTATACCGTCAAATTAGATCAGCTCATCATTGAAAATATTATCAGCAATAGCCGTACCCAAATGGATGGTAATAGTCACTGGGGGGTGAATTTAACCTCGCACTCTGTACAAAGTAGTGCGTTCATCGTCTGGTTGGAGCGCCTGCTGTTACGCGAACCTAATATTGCCGCCAATCTCGTTTTCGAAATAGATGAAATCATATTAGAGCGCAATATTGTCTCAAGTAAACGCGTTATTGACATGCTACGTCGTGTCGGCAGTCGCTCTGCGATCAGTAAATTTGGTCACGGTATTAGTTCATTCAAGTTATTTAAAGAACTCAAACCTAATTATATCAAGATAGACAGTGGCTTAATTAAATCCGTTACTGACGATAATGCTAGCCAACAATTTTTACGTATGATTGTTGATGTCGCCCACCGCATGAGCTGCCAAGTCATCGCTGAAGGTGTTGAAGAGTTAGCACAAAAACAATTATTGGAATCTATGCACATCGACGGGATCCAGGGTTATCTCATTGCAAGACCAGCCCCACTTAGCAAAATAGCCAATTAAAGCCTAGAAACCCCAGATAACGTATGGAGACTAACTGATTATTAGCCTTTTTACGTTATCAATTTACGACTTTTCTATTGTAACAAGGATACAGATACCCGATAATATAGCCTCCCATAGTAACTGTATTACTTCATCATGACCGAATATCTCTTACTGCTTGTAAGCACTGTGCTTGTTAACAACTTTGTACTCGTTAAATTTTTGGGTCTATGCCCATTTATGGGGGTGTCTAGCAAATTAGAAAGTGCAATAGGTATGTCGTTTGCGACAACGTTTGTATTAACCATCGCAGCAATGTCTTCATACCTCGTTGAGACTTATATTTTAACGCCGCTCGGCTTAGAGTATCTTCGCACGCTCAGTTTCATTCTAGTGATCGCCGTCGTTGTGCAATTCACCGAAATGGTAGTGCATAAAACCAGTCCGACGTTATATCGTTTGTTAGGTATTTTCTTACCTCTAATCACCACTAACTGTGCAGTACTAGGTGTTGCACTACTAAACATTAATGAAAAACATAACTTTGTCGAAAGTGCTGTATATGGCTTTGGTGCTGCAGTCGGTTTCTCATTAGTGCTTATTTTATTTGCTGCTATGCGTGAGCGTATCGCTGCTGCAAACGTCCCGGCCCCTTTTAAGGGTACTTCAATCGCCATGATCACAGCAGGTCTTATGTCACTTGCGTTTATGGGCTTCACGGGCTTGGTTAAACTTTAACTATTGATAACTATGACTACTATTCTGATTGCAATTATTACCCTTGTTATTCTCGCCGCTTTGTTTGGGTTCGGCCTCGGCTGGGCCGCTATTCGTTTCAAAATTGAAGGCAACCCTGTCGTTGAACAGATCGATGCAGAGTTACCGCAAACACAATGTGGCCAATGTGGCTACCCTGGCTGTAAACCCTATGCTGAAGCGGTTGCTAACGGTGAAGAAGTAAATTTATGTGTACCGGGTGGCGCTGATACTGTTGAAAAACTTGCCGATATTATGGGCGTTGAAGTTAAACCTATCGCAGAACAAGAACATGATGCGAGCGTTAAACTTGTCGCTCGTATTATTGAAGAAGATTGCATAGGTTGCACTAAATGTATCCAAGCCTGTCCTGTTGATGCCATCGCAGGCGCAACACGTGCTATGCACACAGTGATTGTTGATGCTTGTACGGGTTGTAAATTATGCGTCGCACCATGTCCGACCGATTGTATCGTGATGGAACCAGTACAAACTGCCTGGAAATGGCAGTTAGATTCTATCCCAGTCGTCAATATTAAGTAGGTCACATGATGTCATTAATCGAACAAATAAAAAATGGTAAACTGTGGCGCTATCTTGGTGGTGTACACCCACAAGAAAACAAAACGCAGTCTACAAGTTTAGCCATTACCACTGCACGTATTCCTAAACACCTTATTATTCCTGTTAAACAGCATATTGGCCAAGGCGGTAAAATCCTCGTTGCAATCGGCGATCGCGTGCTAAAAGGTCAGCCACTAACAGCGTCAGATTCATTTATGACGGTGCCAGTTCATGCCCCTACATCAGGCGTAATCGAACATATAGCCCAGTATCCAAGTACTCACCCATCAGCTACGCCCGAAATTGCAATCAAGCTTGTTTGCGATCAATTAGATGATGCAATACCGGCACAACAAGCGTTAGATTATAAACAGTTATCAACGGCAGAATTACAACAGCATATAAGCCAATCAGGTGTTGCTGGTATGGGTGGCGCAGGTTTTCCTACTGCCGTTAAATTAAGCGACAGGCAACCGATTGAATTCTTATTAATCAATGCCGCTGAGTGTGAACCTTACATCACCTCTGATGATGTATTAATGCGTGAGCGTGCTGACGATATTATTCTAGGCATTGAAATATTACGTCACATGATCAAGCCTGCTCTTTGTGTTATTGGTATTGAAGATAATAAATCTGATGCAGCACAAGCGCTAGAAACCGCGATCAATAAGCTTAAGCTAAACGATGATATTGTCGTGCATAAAGTACCGACAAAATACCCGAATGGCGGTGAAAAACAGCTAATCAAAATGTTAACGGGTAAGGAAATCAGCAAAGGGCAGATCCCTGCACAATCTGGTATCGTGATGCAAAACGTCGGTACAGTTTATGCTGTTAAACAAGCAATTATCGATCGCCAGCCACTGTTAAGCCGTATCGTGACGTTAACAGGTAAAGCCTTTCCACAACCATGTAATGTGCAAGTGTTGATTGGTACGCCGATTAAAGCCCTACTTGACGAATTTGAATGTAATGAAGACAAAGCAGCGGCCATTATTTATGGTGGCCCGATGATGGGCTTCACCCTGCCCCACGCTCAATTTTCTTTAACCAAAACCGGTAACTGCATTTTAACGCCAATTAAGGATGAAATTCCGCAAGTCAGAGAACCTGATGCTTGTATTCGCTGTGGTGAATGCGCCGAGGCCTGTCCTGTTGATCTATTACCACAACAATTACATTGGTATAGCCAGGCGAAAGATGTTAAAAAATTAGCAGATTACAATCTGATGGATTGTATCGAATGTGGCGCATGTAGTTATGTTTGCCCAAGCCAGATCCCGCTTGTACACCAATATCGTATTGCTAAAGTTGAAGTACGTGAAAGCGATGCTGAACTTGCTGCTGCAGCCATTGCTAAAGAGCGATTTGAAAAACGTAATGAACGCTTAGCTTTGGAAAAAGCCCAACGTGAACAGCGCCAAAAAGAGGCTGCTGAAAAACGCCGTGCTACTGCAAAAGCAACAACCGGTGAAGATCCCGTTAAGGCGGCAATGGAACGCATCCAAAAAGCGAAAGCAGCCGAACAAGCTGCTGACGGCCAAGCAAGTAAAGGCTCTGCTGTTGCAGATGCCATTGCCCGTGCGAAAGCCAAGAAAGCCGCAGCTTCAAGCAACGCTGCAGCTGTGCCAGACAATGCAGCAGTCATTGCTGAGCGTAAAGCGAGAAAAGCAGCTGCGAGAGCACAACGTGAAGCTGAATCTTCGCAACCTGCAGCTGTGACAACGAGCCCAGCAATTGAGGCTAAAAAAGCGGCTGTTGCGGATGCGATTGCGCGTGCGAAAGCCAAGAAACTGGCTGCGCAGGCAAATACAGTGACACCAACGACTGATGAAGCTGATTCACCTGCACCTGCTGTTGACGCTAAGAAAGCCGCCGTCGCTGCTGCAATCGCCCGTGCGAAAGCCAAGAAACTGGCTGCTCAAGCAAATACAGTGACACCAGCGACTGATGAAGCTGAATCACCTGCACCTGCTGTTGACGCTAAGAAAGCCGCCGTCGCTGCTGCAATCGCCCGTGCGAAAGCCAAGAAACTGGCTGCTCAGGAGAATACAGTTCCACCAACAATTGATGAAGCTGAATCACCAGCCGCTGTTGACGCTAAGAAAGCCGCCGTTGCAGCTGCAATCGCCCGTGCGAAAGCCAAGAAACTGGCTGCTCAGGAAAATACAGTGACACCAACGACTGATGAAGCTGATTCACCTGCACCTGCTGTTGATGCTAAAAAAGCCGCCGTCGCTGCTGCAATCGCCCGTGCGAAAGCCAAGAAACTGGCTGCTCAAGCAAATACAGTGACACCAACGACTGATGAAGCTGATTCACCAGCCCCCGCTGTTGACGCTAAGAAAGCCGCCGTCGCTGCTGCAATCGCCCGTGCGAAAGCCAAGAAACTGGCTGCTCAGGAAAATACAGCTGCAACAACGACTAAAGACTCTGTATCTGTAGAAAAAAATGATTCAAGTGACACAGTTCAAACGACCGAACCTGTTGATAAGAAAAAAGCAGCTATTGCCGCAGCGATAGCAAAAGCGAAAGCAAAAAAACTAGCCCAACTTGGTGACAAATAACATGGCATTTAGATTAGCAAGCTCTCCCCATAATCACAGTGGTAGCAGCACCAGTAAACTGATGCGTACCGTTATTTTGGCTACAATCCCAGGTATTGCCGCGCAATGGTATTTTTTTGGTGCCGGTAACCTAATTCATATCGTGTTGGCTTGTTTTGCAGCCATCGTCACTGAAGCAGTAATCCTGAAATTACGCAAGCAACCCATACTCAGCCGCGTTCAAGATAATAGCGCTTTATTGACTGGTTTATTAATCGGTATTTCGATACCTGGTTTCGCCCCTTGGTGGATCAGTATCATGGGTGCTGTATTTGCCATTGGTATTGCAAAACACCTCTACGGTGGTTTAGGTCAAAATATTTTCAACCCTGCCATGGTCGCTTATGTGATGCTGCTGGTTTCATTCCCACTACAAATGACCACTTGGCCACCAGTAAGTGAGATTACAGGTTATGAATTATCATTATGGGATGTATTCAACGTTATCTTTGCTGGCGTCACCCTCGACGGACATACAGCCCATCAACTGATGCAAAATATTGATGGCATCACCATGGCAACCCCGCTTGATACTTTAAAAACAGGTCTGGCGATGGGGAACACCGTCGGTGAAATACAAACTAAAGAACAATTTAGCTGGTTATCCGGTTTAGGTTGGGAGTGGATCAACTTAGCTTTCCTTGCTGGCGGTGTTTACCTAATGAGCAAGCGCGCGATCCTATGGTATATCCCTGCCGGCTTGTTAGGTGGCTTGTTTGCTATTAGCTTCATTGGTTACCTTTGGGAACCTGATTCAGTGGGCTCACCAATATTCCACCTGTTCTCAGGGGCCACCATGTTGGGCGCGTTCTTCATTGCAACAGATCCAGTATCTGCATCAACAACACCAAAAGGTCGACTAATATACGGCGCATTAATCGGTGCATTAGTGTATATCATTCGAACTTGGGGCGGTTACCCTGATGCAATGGCGTTTGCGGTCTTACTTGCCAACATGTGCGTGCCATTAATAGATTATTATACTCAACCCCGTGTATACGGTCATAAATAGGAGATCACCATGCTAGTATCTATGAGAAAAAATGGTGGCATCCTGGCCATATTCGCCTTAGCGTGTACCTCTGTAGTTGCGATCACGAATGCCGTGACGAAAGATCGTATTGCCGAGCAAGAACAAACTCAGCTGTTGAAAATTATTAATCAATTATTACCAGAAGACAGCCATGATAATAATATCTTTCAAAGCTGTAAATTAATGACAAATGAAGCACTGCTAGGTTCCTCGGAACCACAGCGTATCTTCACTGCAACTAAAAATAACAAACCAATAGGCTACGCGATAGAAGGTATCGCGCCAAAAGGTTATAGCGGTAATATTAAACTCGTTGTCGGTATTAATACTGTCGGAAAAGTAACAGGTGTTCGTATTCTAGGACACAATGAAACTCCGGGGTTGGGTGATAAAGTCGAATACCGAAAATCAAACTGGCTAGATGATTTTGTTGATCAAACATTAACCGAAGAAAATGCACATACTTGGGCAGTGACGAAAGATGGTGGTGACTTTGATTCTTTCACTGGCGCTACAATCACACCCAGAGCCGTTGTGGGTTCAGTGAAAAATATCCTTACATTTTATCAGTCAGAACAGTTTTCTAACTTAAACAACGCGCCTTCTTGTTGGAGTAAATCATGAGCCAATATCGCGATATTATCTACCAGGGATTATGGAAAAATAATCCCGGTTTAGTACAAGTATTAGGACTTTGTCCCCTACTTGCCGTAACGGCAACCGTTACCAATGCTATGGGCTTAGGTATTGCAACCTTATTAGTACTTGTTGCCTCTAACACCACTATTTCACTGATACGTGAATACGTACCGAAAGAGATCCGTATTCCTATTTTCGTGATGATCATTGCCTCGTTTGTAACGACCGTACAGTTATTAATGAACGCCTACGTTTATGAATTATATCAATCACTGGGGATCTTTATTCCACTGATTGTAACCAACTGTATTATCATCGGCCGTGCTGAAGCATTCGCATCACGCAATAAAGTATTACCTTCTGCTGCTGATGGCTTCTTTATGGGACTGGGTTTTGCCAGTGTATTGATCGTATTAGGTGCAATTCGTGAGGTACTCGGTCAAGGTACCTTATTTGATGGCATGGATTTACTATTAGGTGATTGGGCAAGTGTATTACGCATTGAAGTTTTTCATGCTGATACCAGTTTCTTATTAGCAATTTTAGCACCCGGTGCATTCATCGGCATGGGCTTTTTAATGGCGTTCAAACATGCTATTGACGAGCAGCTGGATAAACGCCGTAAAGCGCAGCCAATTATTGAAGTCAATGATGACGTAAAACCTGTCACAGAAACAGATTCAACAACTCATTAACTATCAGATACCATAACCAATAATTAAGACCACTTACTTAAGCCATGCTGATTTACGATCAGCATGGCCTTTTTATAGGATAAAGGCATGAACAAAGATAAACGCCGCATCATTTTAGAGCGTCTGCGTGACAACAACCCCCATCCTGAAACTGAGTTAAACTTCGCTTCAGCATTTGAGTTACTTGTGGCTGTAACACTGTCTGCACAAGCAACCGATGTAAGTGTCAATAAGGCCACGGATAAACTATTTCCAATCGCTAACACACCTCAGGCTATCTTTGATTTAGGTGTTGAAGGGCTAAAAACCTATATTAAAACCATTGGTCTATATAATTCGAAAGCCAATAATGTCATCAAAGCTTGTCAGATATTAATAGAGAAACACAACAGTGTGGTTCCCGAAAGTCTTGAAGACTTAGTGGCGCTGCCGGGCGTCGGTCGGAAAACTGCAAATGTGGTATTAAACACCGCCTTTGGTTGGCCTACAATTGCTGTTGATACACATATTTTCCGCGTATCTAATCGAACTAAACTGGCGATGGGTAAAAACGTAGATCAAGTTGAAGAAAAGTTACTTAAAGTCATCCCAGCAGAGTTTAAAGTTGATGTACATCACTGGCTAATCTTACACGGTCGCTATACCTGCATTGCACGTAAACCGCGTTGTGGCTCTTGTATGATTGAGGATTTATGTGAGTTCTCTGGTAAATTAGATTTGTAAAGAATCATACCAATCACAAACGCCGCTAAATAGAAGCACAAAGGGACTTTTTGAGTCCTTTTCCTTTACAAAATTAAAAAGTCAACTATGTTTAACTTATGTGCAGGTTACATTTGGTTTTGTAATGAATTATATAACGGTCAAGGTTTACAGAGATACGTCAGGCATACCCTTCCCATTAGTTATCAGCAATGGGATCTTCCCAGTGTGCCTATATCTAAACGCATACCTCAATGGAAATCACAACTCCCCACTTTCAAAGGGCACATCAACACAAGCTCCAGCTTTTAATACGCTAAAAAAATACGCCGATGAATTAAAGTTTTTGTACTCTCATTTTGCAACTAACAATATTAATTTAGTGGCGCGTGTTACTAGTGGGATTTTCCTTTCAAGCTCAGAAATTGATTGCTTTGTACTAGCCTCAAAACGGCCCTTCGATGCAAATAATAACGCCGAAATATCGAAAGTGGTGAACATTTCAGATAAACGTATTCAGAAAGCGATTCATGCAACTAGTAATAGTATTCCTCACGTTTCCTCTCATACCTGTAAGCAGAGGCTTGTTCGACTAAGAAGCTATATTGAATATCTATATGTTTGCCATCATTACGATAAAACCTCAACAAATGAAACTGTAAAAATTGATAACAAATTCAGAGCGTTTCAGCTTTATATAAACAAATACATTTCTGACACCCGCAAAGATAATATTAAAACAAGAGACCCTTTCGAGTCCGTGTTGCCCAGCGATAACTTCTTTGATTTGCTTGAGGTAATCAAAACATCCTCAGAACGAAATCCATTCAAATCGAGTAAGTTGAGAAATCAGCTCCTGATGAAAATCTTGATTGAAACAGGTGTTCGGATTGGGGCGGTGCTGAAGCTGAAAGTAAGTGACTTGATTGACAACTGGGATAACCCTCGCTTTTTGCTTACCAGAACACCGAATGATTCGACGGACAGAAGACGCAATCCAGCCAAGAACAAAACCAAAGCACTATCTGTTTCCATATCCCCAGAGCTGATGAAACACATCAAGCTTTATATCAACACCGTAAGAACTCAGTACATAAAGTCTATTGAACATGACTTCCTTTTCATTTCAGAGAAAGGAGTTTCACAAGGAAAACCAATTACTTATGATAGCACGTATAATATAGTGGTTAAATTCGGCAACACGATAAACCATAAACTACATCCACATTTATTGCGCTACAAATGGAATGAAATTTTCACTGATAAAGCTGAAGCTGCGGGTTATGACCAAGATCAAATTGAAGATATGCGTAAATACTGCATGGGTTGGGTTGAGAACTCTAAAATGGAACTGATTTACAATGAATTTAAGATCGCTGTCAAAGTGAGTGAACTATCGGCTGTCAATCAAAACAAAACCGTACCTGACTTGGGAAGCAATAATGAATAAAAAACAATTCGCTAACCTAAAACACATCTACAAAGGTCAAAGGGAGTTCACTTCAAAAGAAGATGGTTATACCTTTGATTTTCTCTGTGATTCATGGGAGTTGGGCTACAAAAAGTCACTTTATTTGGAATGGATGCATAAGGTGGATTTGGATGAGTTTACATTCCTTGATTTAAGACTTGCTATTGCTCATGCAGCAAAGAGTAGCGCCCATGGTTCAATGGTGGCGCATTGCTATTACTTGAAGTCCATTGCAGAACACCTTGATTTAAGTGCATTTGAAGCGTGGTGGCTAACGCTTAATAACATAAAGAAAAAAGGGGTTAAATCTGCTTTAACTGCCATTTTCACTCGGTATGCATCGAAAACGCTTAAACCTCTATATGATGCCATTAAGGATTTTTCGACTGAAATAATCTCGATGAGGGGGGGCGCCATTCTTGATTCAAAGAAAGGTTCTTACAGCCAAATTGAACAGGATAATATACAAGAGGCACTTCGCATTGAGACAAGCGAATGCTTATCTCAACCTGTGAAAGCTAGTCAACAGTTCACTCGATTCCGAAACGTAATTGCCTCGCAATTAATTACTGCGATAACCCGACGCCCCACTCAACTTCGTCAGATAAAATGGTGTGATACATTACCAGTAGGAACGACGTTTACAAGTCCTAAAGAAACGAATGGTAATTGGGAACCACTCACTCAACACATGTTTTCCGATGTGGAGCAATTACATATACGCACCTTTAAAGGCAAAGATGGGAGGTTTCGTTATAATGCTGAACCTCGATCTCACCGACTAGAGCCTAACTTTTCACATCTAATTTTACGTTATTTTCAGGCGTATCAAGAATTTCTCATTCATCAACTCAACGAGAAAGGAGTTTATCTCAATAAAGATGAAATCAATGAGATTATGATGTGCCTCCCTTTACTCCCAGACCAAACTCTTTTTTCCTCTAATTTTACATCTAAAAAAGAACTTTTCAATGCGGTTAGCATTACCTCTGAGGCATACCATTCATCTGCAACTTCAATAAGAAATAGTATCAAGTATCTATTTAAAAAACTCAATCCAGCCAGTGACCGCCACCCAATGGAGGGGGTGATGTTAAGCAATAACCGTTGGCGACATACACAGTTAACACAAGCTGCAAAGTTGGGATTTAGTCCCGCACAAATCAGTAATATCACGGGAGTTACTATTAATGCTATCCAACCTTATCTTGACCTAAAAGTGCAAGTGCGAGTAAAGGTGGACGAAGCCTATGCAGGTAATCATATTATCAAACTCTTTGATTCCATCTCAGTCGCAGAGCTTCAAAAAAAAGCAGGATTTAGCGTTAAAAATGAGTTTGATGAAGAAATGGGATATAAATTAACCCCTGCCAACTGTTCTAGCTGTGAATCCAAAGGAGGCGCACCAATGGCATGTTACCCGTGTAATAATTTCCGACCACTTGAAACAGCAAATCATCAACAATACCTCGATAAAGCGTTGCATAAACTGAAAAAAAACGCTCAATCGGGGCATCCAGCAACGACAAAAATGCTCAAGAAAATCATCATTTATATTAAGGCAACCATCGCTGAGTGTAATGAAAGAGCAATATTGAAACTGGGAGGTAAATAATGGCTGTAATCAATCGTTATATTGTTAATCAGCAAAACTACATCACAAAGAAGATGCAGCAGCCACTAATAGGCTTCACTAATCCACAAGGTGAACAAGCACAATGGGATGATATTGCCGTCAATTTCACTAATGCAGGTGGTATCACTCAGAACATCTATTTTAACAATTTGAATAAGGTCAGTCCGAAATTCAATAGTACTTTTACCGAGGATGATCGTCTTTCACAAGAGTCTCATCAATTGCTTTTTAGCTACACGCTCGACGTGTTAAAAGAGAATGTTTCGACTAACAATAAAAAAGGTAAACAAGCAATCGCGCGAAGGTTTTTGGCTCACCTTAATCAAAATATAGCATTCATGTCTACGGTCGAAATTCAACGTGTCATTGAGGAAATGAACAACACGCAGTTTTTAACTACATTTTTCGAGTGGCTTAATAAGCACAAAATGATCCCGTCATTGTGTAATCCTAATATTCCGCAGACGTCCAAGGGTAGCACCCGCACCAAGTCAGGAGATGACGCAATCAAAGCGGAAAAAAGTAAACTGCCTGATGAGAAGAGTTTGTTGGCACTTTGTGCTATTTTTCATGACGTTATCCCTGCATATAAAAATGACGATAGTTCTGATACCACTAACTGGGACTCGTTAACACACCCAACTTTGAAGCAACGGGGTGTATTTACCTGCACGATGTCAGCGCTAGCAATGGCTTCACCCAACCGAGTAGCAGCAGAGCAAGTCCTCTTGAGCAAGCAACGTTTAAAATCAATAACGGAAGTTGTTAATGGGAAAGATGAAACCGTTTATTTCCTTAACTGGCGAGGTTCCAAAGGTTACTTAGATAACCAAAAGCATTTTAATCGAGAAATGGCAGAAAGCTTAGACAGAGCATTGCACCTTATGGGGTTAGTCACCGAACCGGCAAGGGTATTGGCAAGGTTCTACAAAGAACCTAAGCTACCTCTGAAGAGCGTGCTGGGTGAGTTTTCCCCCAGCGAAGACAACCTATCTCGACTCAATTCATCAATGAGTAAACCGACCTCATTAATAAACCTTGGTTTATTATTGGGTTTTTTCGATGGTACGAATAAAACAGTCAGAGTTACACAAGATACAGAGGGAGCGATTGCACTCCAAACTTCTAGAAGAAGAAAACTAAAATACGTCAAATCGATAGCAGACCTATCACCTTTTGATAAGTTGGTGCTTATTGCAGGTTGCCCACTAACTGAGCAATTAATTGGTTCAAGATATCAAGGAAATATGAGTTCATTACTTAACGATGACAATTCCCTTACTGTTGCTGATTTTCAAAATTATTATGTGTCACTTAACAAAGATAGACTGAAGGGACTTAATCAAGGACAAGCGAAGAAAGTAAATTATGCTGACGCTCTATTTACATTCACTGAAAGGCAAATGAATAACCAAGTTTGCGGGTCATCTTTTTCATTGGTTGCTATAAGTTCCCTAGAAAATCATTTTGCGAACCACCTAAAGAAATTTGGAACGAAGAAAACTATTTTCGAGCAACATGGTTTTTCATCTGAGTTTGGTATTAACCCTCACCAATTCCGGCATTGGCAAAATGATTACTTGGCGAAACAAAGACTACCTCATTTATTAATTTCATTGCTGTCAGGGAGGAAAAGTCCAGAGCAGACTTTGCAATACATCCATACTACAGATGCTCAGAAAGCCTCTGTCATTGCCGATATTATGTTTGACTCTGAAAGTGATGACGATGTGCAAGATAATATTAAAAATCGTCTACAGAAGAAGGAGCAATACGATATTGCCATTGAAAACCTATCCCCAACTTTTGTTACGGAGGTCGGTTTTTGCGCTCAAAATTTGACGCTATCTCCTTGTACCTACATGAATGATTTTGAATCTCAATGCACCTTATGTTCTTCGTCATGCCACGTTGCCCATGATGAGGATGCCATTTGCCAGTTGAGGGATGATTTAAATGTTCAAACAAAACGATTAGAAATGGTCCAAGGAGCGCTTGACTTTACCTCTAGCAAGGGAAAACAAGAATGGTATGTAACGCATTATAAAAACACATGTATGTTAAAAAAACTAATTGACGTGATGTCTGATGAAAAGACTAAGGAAGGTTCTATCATTCGAATCCTATCACGTTCTAATATAATGCGAGTGACGAACCTAGAGACACAAATTGTAGAGCAACGCACACTTTCCCTCCCGAATACCGAAGAAGCACTGAAAGCCGCAATAGAGGCAAAGACACGACCATCCGAGGAGTTTAATGCAAAAGATAACTTTCTTGGCTTTCTTAGTTCAATTTAAAGGATTTAATTTATGGCTCTAAAGTTATTAGGAACTAACAAGCAAATCTCAATACAAACTCTCATTCGTAGTTGGGAAGGTAGACTAACGTGGGATTTGTTAGTTACCAAGATTAATGTAGAGCTTGGCATATCAATAACAAGACAAACACTTGATCAATATTCAAATATAAAGAATGAGTTTAAGGAGAAGAAAAGACTCTTAAGAGGAAAACCTGTTGTTCAGTCCAACATAAAGCTCCTTTCCTATTTGCAAAGCGACATTGATATGGCACAGAAAATTATTCAGTTAGAAAATAAGTTAGCGGTAATTGAAGACGAGGTAGGCTATTTACAAGCGTTTATTAATAAAATCAGCAATATCGCTCAGAGTAATCCCATCGCGATGGATATTTTCCAAAAAACCTTAAGTGACATTCAGGCCAACACCAAAAGGTAAGGATGTACATAATGGTAGATATGAGTAAAAGGAAGTGGACAGCAAAACCTTGAAGTCTTTGAAGTATGGAACTTATATACTCTTTAGGGCGTTACTAGGTAACGCCCTAAAGAGTAATTGAAGAAGCAATTCGTATGCTTACATCTTGTTTTATTGCCTCTCGATTACACCCTGCATCCCTATATCTAAGAGAGTATCAGATTAGCTTGCTTGAGGATTTTTAACGGTGTTTTTCCTTTTCCCGCAAACGCATAGGTAAAGGCCTCATTAATATTCCCGGCACTTTTAGCTGGAGTACGATTACCATCTTCATCTTTGTTGTATCTCGCAACACGGCGCACTGCAATTCTATTACCGACAATATCGATAGCATGGTGCAGATTCCAACCTTTAAAAATACAGCTTAATCGACAAATTACAGCATAAGAGCTGGCTTCCCCAACCAAAGTTTGTAAGTAGTTGCGAACTTGGTATTCAATGTCTTCTTCACTTTGAATTCCAATCCCAGATATCACCCGTGATAAGTACGCCTCTGGCGTGATAGCTAGTTCACCATCATAGTTCGCAGTTTCAGCGTTAATAAGATAATGTGCAAAGGCATAAATATGAGGCGCAGCTTGGATCTCATGCTTATGCTTTTTAGCTAACTTGGAGATAAAGTCTACGGACAATGCAAGTTCCTCCCGCTCTTCTACATAATGCAAAATCTCAGCTTGTTGGAATGAAGTCCCTTGTGTGCCACGAAATGCATAACGGTTTTTTGTTTGATCGAAAGCTTTTGCTAGCATTGCAACTCTAGACAAGATATTTGCATCGACCTGTACACCTGCCATTTCCAACACTTGGGCCCGAGATCTAATTTTACCAACATCGATATGAGCGAAAGAAAGGTCATCGGTTACACCATAAATTATAACGGTAATGAATCCTTTAGATGAGTTCGCTGCCGCTTCTATCCGAGTGTGACCATTGAGTACTTCGCCATCAGAACTAAATACAATTGGTTCGCCTGTTAGACACCATTTACTATCATCCATCGCCAGTGTATAGCGTTTCACTTCTGCTTTACTTACTCGCCTATTTTTATGCTCAGGATTGATTGCTCCTCGACTTGAGTACTGCAATATGTCCCTTGCTAAAG
Source organism: Moritella marina ATCC 15381 (assembly GCF_008931805.1). Taxonomy (GTDB): domain Bacteria; phylum Pseudomonadota; class Gammaproteobacteria; order Enterobacterales; family Moritellaceae; genus Moritella; species Moritella marina. The sequence goes on from NZ_CP044399.1 coordinate 2,210,763, forward strand.
TTGGTGAAATATACACAACCTCATGCTTAATAGATGTTTGAATTATTTTCAAATTTGGATAATAATCCGATCTTTTCTTAAATATTTCATTCATTTGAGCTCGTGATAAGCGCTCTAGAGATGCATCAATTAGCTCCCTAGAACTTCCGAGGTAAGATTTATGCTTGGGTTGATACTTTTTTATTAACCCACTTACAAGCTTATCCTCAAATGAATCTTTATTCTTATCATTCATGCTAAACCTCCAATAACCGTTAAAATAGCGGCGCATTATTGATCGGGGCGACGCCCCGATCAAGAAGAAATGTGAAATATATTTATAATTGTCATTAAATTTAATTGTTAATAATGGAAAAACAGTTGCTTAGTTCCGATGTTCAAGTTTTAGGATTATCTGCAGATCACAGTTATGGCATAGGGACATCTTTACTGTGTTTTATTCCAGCAACTGAAATAAAAAATTACTTTTCTGCATTCGAAGAGCTTCCTGAAGAGATAGACGCAGTCTTTTCGGAGTTACTTAATTCAACAAACCAAAAACGAATAAAGAAGTTAGAACAAGAGATTGCTGATTTTTCTTATTCCGATCAACTAGCTCCACCTTTATCTATCACCATTGCGGTTGGTCATGCTGATTTACCTGCAAGTGAACGAAAGGGGCCGCTTTATTCGCTGAACTATTGCCGTAAGAATGCCTTTCTTGTCGATGGTATTTTGACGTATTGTGCCATCATGAATCTGCTCGGTTATAAATTACAGTATCCTCATTTTGTTACTAATCAGGAACTAACAAAAGCTGACAATATAACTATGAAAAACATTATAAATCAGCCACTTATTGTAACGGTCGTTTTCAATGACGATGGTAATTTAGACCAAAAAGATATCTTAAATTTGTGTAAGACTTTTAATCAGAGAAGTCTTCAATTTCACTCTGTCAGCTTAAGTAGAATTGCGAGTGAGTCATTAGTTAAAGATTTCATTCATCAACTAGCAGAAGAGTTGAAACTAGATAAAATTGGTGGCATGTCAACAAAAGCTACCCGAGTAACCAAGAGTGATCCGTTTATTACAACTGAATCGACAATGCTGCACATGGTCGTTGCAGCCGTCGCTGGCAACAAGCTTAGGATGTCGACCAAAGTCATGGGCGAACTTTCGGACGGGAGCCTGATTGATCAGACGCGTTTAGATAGTATCAAACCAGCTATCATCACATTTTTTTCAGCTTGGCTGTCATCTTGCCAACATCAATTGAAATACAATCGCGACGGATTTCATTACTCAACACAAATATGGCAAGCATTAGGATTGGTTATTAATCATTTGATTAGCAATCAATGTAGTCTTGAAGAACTAGAAAGAGTTGGTCATTTGTTAGGGCAGCTCAATTATTCTCGTGATGCAGAACACTGGCAACATTGTCCCGCAATGAAGCTAGATATACGAGGTTATCAATACAAAAATGCTACCAGTGGAGGGAGAACATTTAGAGAGGGGCTTGCTCGGTACTTTATTGAATTAGTTAGTAAAATGAGTTTTTAGACAGCAGTACTGTAATGACTTTTTTGATAATTAAGCCCTATTATAAATTTGTATATTGATCTCTAGATCTTAGTTGTTGAGGTGATATGATTTACCTAGGTTAAATAACACGTAATAAACACCAACACCCTAATAACAGTACCAATAATTATCATTTAAATTACAGTGCCTTACTTGTTGTTAAACCTAGCTATTTGTGTTTTTCGGAACCAAATTTAAAGAATAGACACAAAAAATTATTTCTGGACAGTTTTTATGAAAAAGATCGAGTCAAGTTAACACGAAATTGCCCCAAACTGGGTTATAGCGGTTACTCACTCACCATATATCCACTAAATTTAATGGCTCTTACACGTCGATACAGGGCCGATTAGTATATTTCATCGGTTATATCCATACGCTTTAGAATACTTTTAGCAACAGCTACCTCATCCCTAACCCCAGTGGCTAAGCAATGTTTGACCACGCCTTGGGCTGTAGGTCACTATTGCGATCTAGTCATGTAAAATACAAACTCAAATTTGAGCTACTACAATTAGTGCCAATAGCCAATACTAAGTTCCTGTTCTGCCATTGGATATAAGCATGTTAATGCGATCCACCTGACATATTCATCCCATCCTAAGCATTGAAGCCACATTTTATTTCCTTCTGGGGGAATAAAATTTGATAGTTTAGTTCGTCGGGTTGGCATCGGTAAAATGGCGTCAATTTGTTCATCACTAAAATCTATAGCTAATAAAAAATTCCTATGCTTTTCACTTCTTTTACTGTTATAAAAATTGTTTGAAATTAATTCATGTGCCCTATATATGTGAGCTTTACGTTCATCACAAGCATCTTGGATTAGTGATAAAACATCAAAGGAATGTTTTAACGAATACTCTGCTATTTTCTCTGCGATAAGTTCATCTAGAACATGAACAATGTCTAATTCTTGTAACTTAATTATTGGAGAGTTATCCTCATAAATACGAATTACATTATCGTAGCTGAAACCATTGGTATAATCGTTAATATTTTTCATGGTCATTCCTTTGTTGTATCAAAAATCAAGTAAATTAGTTAGATGAGCTTATAAGTTTATCCATTTTTAATGTAGACCCATATTAAACAAAGCGCTTAAACTCAAATGATTTTAATATCGATAAAATCGACCAGCAAGATGAGCATTAATAGAAAGTTAACCACTAGGAGGCTCGATATTGAGCTCTCTTAACCAACATATCTTGCCTTGGAGGCACTGTCTGCTTGTATAATGGCAACCTTGGTCTGAATGGTACATGACACTTTTGGGTCTTCTTTGGGATTCAAATGCTATTACTCCAGCGCTAACTCGAAATCGCCCCACAGTAAGTTAGTGCAACTACTCATGCATATTTTATCCATGACAGTTTTCCATACATTTGCTCATGTAGGAATGGGGGTAATTTGTCATATCATAACTGCTCACACGAACCTTATTATGAGCCAGCTTTGGTTAGATTAGATATTATGAAAGGCGCTCTCCCTCCGATCGTGACTTGTATTCCATATTACAAAAGTATTAGAAATGACTTGAAAATGATATTCACTAAGACAATACAAAATGATCCATCCCAAATTACGGGTTAAAATTGGTTTTAAAGGGGTGAAATAAGCGTTAGATAGGACTTTTTTCCTGAGTAGTAAATGACACTGCTAATTAGCATCTTGTGTTCAATAGGCCGTACAGTGACGATTTCCCCCTAGATCAAAAAAACCTCTTATTAGGAGGCCTAATTTACTATAACACTTCAATTTATCTACACTTCGTCCTCAGTCGTTAGAACTAAGGCTTTTGCAAGCATTGATTTACCTAATGTTTTTGCTCTAGATGCCATTGAAATCGTTTGATCAATATTATTTATGAAAATCTGTAGTTCTCGTTGCACGTTTTTAGAAGCACGATTAAAACTTTTCTCTAAACTTGGAGAGCCCTTCATAGTAGTTAAAAACAGAATAAAACCATCCCGACCATTTTGAGCACCATTTTCGAGGGATTCAAAACCAATCAGGAAACTTTCGATTCCCTCTACAGATTCATCATCATATTTTTGATTGGAAGTTAAAATTATTTCTATACTTGTCTCCAGTTTTTTATTCAGTTCTCTATATTCATCATTATTGGGTTTTAAAAGAACTGCGTAATCATCTACATGTTTAGCTAACCCTTGAATGATATTCCGCCTTTGCTTAGTATTTAAATCTTTTGTTGTAAGCATTTGAGTCGCACTATTTATCTCGGGGGTTAACTCATTGGCCATTTTATTACCAACTAACTCAACTATTGTTGTTAAACGGGCAAAGTTATCTTCCACTTCCACTAAATGATCTAAAAAGCCTAAATCCGATGAGTTATCGTTATTATTTTTTGCTATCGGGTAAATAGATTCACTGGCATTTTGAATGTTACCGAAGTCTTTAACAGGGTTACCAAAAGGTAAGTTTCCATTAGAGGCTTCTTGAGCTAATTGATACAATTCCGCTTTCGCTTCATTCATCCGAGTAAAGTGGGTGGAATATCCAATGACTCGATAAGATTTTAAGTCAAATGGTAACTCATCAATTTCTTGAGTTATAAGCACTACCTTTTTTTGAAGTGCATGAGCTATGCCTAGTTCATAATAAACATTGGCGTTTGAATCAGTTAAATCCGCAATTATAAGATCACTTTCTATAATCCCTTTTACAATATCTTCTAATATATTACTTTGGCTTTTAATATCATCAGCTCTTTTCACCTGATATCCAGCTTCGGTTAATGCACCTTTGATCAAGAATTCATACACATCATTCAATGACTCAGAAAAAGGCATTAATACGAAAGATTTCTTACTTACCATTTTTTAACCTCAAGTATAAATTTGATTGATTATACCGCTGAAAGGCAAATGCATTTTATGGTAGCCTTGATTCAGCAGTTCTATCCATAGAGTATTGTGTAGTTCTGTTTTCAATTTTCAATAATTAACAGTAGGCCACTGATTATATTATCATTTATATTAATAAAAAACTCCCACCAACTACGCATAACGCATATTATGGTTAACCGGAGTGAGAGTTTCAGCTTAAAGCCTTCACTTGTCCTGCAAAACCTAATGGGTATTACTATCGAATGGTGCAATAACCCTAACACAGATATGTTCATCAATGGCTTAGGATTATCGCTCTAAACCAATTTTGCCTTAGAGTCGTAACCCATACTCGATATTCTTACCTTAATTTGTCATATATTTTGTTACATATAATCCTGCTGATTAATCACTACTACTGTGATTACATTCAGGCATAATTTGGATTTACAAAAATAGCAAAAATATATTATTTAACATGCCATAACATCTAGTTTATCAATCACTGGGAATTACTAATGTATTTATTTGTAATTTATAGTAAATTTGATATTGTTGATAATTATTAAATTGAAATGGAATTCGCCTTATACAGGATTCTGCATAGTAAACTGTTATAAGCAAATAGAGGCTTCATGAAACGATATGAGTATTGGATTCTCGATTATAGGAAGAATCGATATATGGAGCATCTGTCTAGAGAGCTTCTTGTTGATAGGTTACGCTATCTTATCGAAAATTTAAGTACTCTTGAGACGAATGGAAAAATTGGTATGGGCAATGTATCAATAGATCCTTGGAAAGAGCTGATTATTAGCTTTACCCATGTCCAAGAAGAGTTGAAAATTCGTGGAGAGTCCCCCCCAAACAACTTCTTAGATGGTTGTGCTGTTCCAAGCCCAATGGTCGAAGCGTCAGAACGCTTAATTGAAATCAATCGAATTGCATCGGTTAAGAAACCACATCTGATCAAATTTGGGAAAAAAGAGTATTTAAGTAAAAATAGCTTGAAAGTATCTTTAGCTAGTTCATTCATGGAGCCATCTTTAAATGTTGCACAGATGGATGATGAAATGAAAGCTATATTTCATGCCAATCCAGACGAAATGACAATTACGACAAGCAAGGGGGAAGCAATCAAGCCTATTGGTACGGTTAATATTACTTATGAAACCGAACGTGACTATTATGTGTTTTGCAGTAGTGGTACGTTTGACATTCGTATGTTTAGTAATTTTGAGGCTGATAGCTGTTTGTTTATTTATGACTCTCAACGGTTTGCAGATGAATTAATCTCTGAATTACGTAATCACATTGAGTTCGATGAATATGCATATCAAATGGTTGAGTATGTTGATCCAGTAAAGCCTAAGGGTAAAGGCCGAGAGCCTATAATTGAAATCTACAAACACATCAGATATCAGTATCAACAAGAATATCGACATGTCATTGTTCCAAGTAGAGGCTCGCCAATGCTTAAAGATATATTTTTATCAATAGATTCAATAAGTGAGTATTCCGAGTTAATTTGCTTATAACAAAGCATTTGAGAGTGATTCCCAACGCTTGGTATTTTCAACTCAGCGTTGGATTTTGTTTTATGGTGCAATGGATTAGGTAGTGGTGTTACTCACACCTTAATGCAGCGTTATACGATAAGGAAAGGTTTCGTGCCAATTGATCATACGTTTAGACCGCTATTGAATACACCAAGTCAAATCTATTTGAATCGTGGTCTCAATGATGTTGAGTTATTGCAACCCACGGAAGGTGTAGGTTGCTTTCTTGCGATTCAAACCGCTAATGAACTACATAAATCTGTTAGCCTAAAGCCTCAGAATTTAGAGACATCTTGGAATGATAATATTAGATTCGTGGCTCAAAATGGTCTGGGTGATGCGCCTCTTGCTTGTTACCCCATATATATAATAACCGTAGGTGATAAAGCAGATGAAAAGTTAGTTTATATTGGTAAAACGTCATCGTCTAACAACAGGTTTATCTCTGGCCACAAAGCAATATCATTACTTCATCATCCTAAATATGATGGCCTAACAAAAAGACTATACCAATGTAGCGTTATTTTTATCAAGGATGGTAAACATTTACCTATTGAGCTAATTCAACCTTATGAGTTTGCTAATAACGTACTGTCTTCTTTTGAAGCGAACTTAATATATATAACTCAACCAGAGTTAAATTGTCAGCATAAAAAAAGTGAGCCTTTATTTCTGTATAGCCAAGTCCATGTACAAAATATTTGTGGCGAAACAGACTTTTGGCAAGATAAATTTATCGTATAATAAATAAGAATAGGTGTTTCGAGGTTCATATGAAGTAGTAGAGTGAATTTGACCACCTGTTTAGAAGTTTCCAATAAAAAATCTTATCTGAAGAAATATAAATAGAATAATTGTCCTAACAAGGTTCAGTCTAATTTGGGCTTAGGATTATTACTTTATAGCAATAACGCTAAGCTTGTGAGTATTGATAATCTAGATTCAATCATTATCTCCTTACAGGACTGGCGAAGAGCGTTCAGCACTTTACCTTCGGTATATCCTGCCATTTGGTTGTATATTGCGGCGTGAGCATTTTACGTCGCATTGCCCATTTTTGTTCTGTGCCTTGGGCGCCTAAAAATACGGTGTTCTTGCCATATTTCTCATTGAGTTTATCGAAAACGTGCATCAGGTTTTCGTTATTTGGTTCAGAGTTGAACAAATCTTTTTGTTCATGTCTCCCATCAACTAAATCAATGAGGCCGATACCTATCTTGTAATACCTAACCTTTTTATGAAACAGCTCCTTTGCTAGTTGAGTTGCAGCTTTCGTAATTTGATCAACATCTGAAGTCGGGTATGGGAAGTGATGAATAGCGCGATAACTAGCTGGTTTATCATCAAACGGCGAGCTTGCCGCAAAGCACAGCATGATTTTACACAATGAGTGTTGCTTACGTGCTTTTCGTGATGCAATAGCCGCATGTTGACTTAGAGCTTGTTGTAACGTGCTTAATTCGGTAATTCGCTCACCGACACTGCGTGTAGAGTAAATTTGTTTTTTATCAGCTCTGATTACATCCCAACTTTTACAAGGTTGTCCATTAAGTTCCCGTATCGTACGTTCAACTTCAATATTGAACTCCTTACGAGCTAACCCCACTGGATATTGAGCAAGGTCTAATGCGTTATTCAAGCCCATCACTGACATGATCTTTGATAGTTTACGACCAATTCCCCAGACATCACAGATACTCATCTCAGCAAGCACCTTTAATCGTTCAGCTTCATTACCTATTATGCAAACACCATTGTAGTGATGTGATTTTTTTGCTGCCTGATTGGCTATTTTAGCGAGAGTAAGCGTGGGTGCAATACCGACACATACAGGTAATCGGCATTCTTTCCATACTGCACGTCGAATCTTTGCGCCATGGGTTTTAAGGCAAGGTATTACGGGATAAGTTTGCTTAAATGATAAGAAACACTCATCGATACTATAAATATGTTGTTCAGGCGCAAAGCGACCAATGACTTGCATCATTTTTTCCGAAAGGTCTGCGTAAAGCTCATAGTTAGAAGACAGAGCAATAACGCCCTTTCTGTCACACAAATGTTTGATCTGGAAATAAGGCTTAAACTTTGGAACACCGGCTTCTTTTGCTTGTCGATTTGCCGCAACAATACACCCATCATTGTTAGATAAAACCACAATCGGTTTATTACGCCAGTCTGGGCGAAACACTTGTTCAGCGCTGCAATAGAATGAATTGGCATCAACGAGGGCAAACACTACTTATCATCTAATAAATAGCTAGGACGGTGGCAACGAATAGAGCGAATAACAACTCCTTCAATGCTGAAAGAATCTAAATCATTAATGAACACTGGTTCAATTTTATCATTTGCAGAAACTAACATTCGTTGGCGAACATCAAGTAACTTACAAACAAATTCCCCATTAAAATTAGCAACAATAACATCGTGCTGTCTGGCCGTAACATGCCTATCAACAATCAATAAGTCACCATCAAAAATACCAACCCCTTCCATTGAGTCACCACAGGCTTTACCAATAAAAGTGGCGCTTGGGTGATCGATAAGAATTTCGTCTAAGGAACATGCAAGCTGGTGATATTCAGCAGCTGGACTTTCAAAACCTGTGATCCCTGCACTTGCAGAGATTGGTATTATATTCATACATGAACCACTGTTTTTTTATACAGTGTCCATCTTAGGGCAATTACAAGGAAAATTCAAGACGTGAGGTTTACCTTGTAATAACTTAGTGAAATAGCATAACTCTAATTTACCCCAAAGTAAGTCATAGTAATTGTTCACTCACAATATATTCATGTCGATTTACCATATATTCTTTCATGTGAGGGATTTGTCACATCACAACAGCACACCCACTTTTGTCCCTGTAACGACTTAAATTCCAAGATCAAAAAGCCTCTATTAGGACGCCAATTTCAATGAACCACAACACATTAACTGATATAAACATTGAAAACCTTCAACAAGCACTAACTAAAACTATTATCAACATGTGGGTTAAACAACCGAATAAATCGTTTTCAACTCTTCAGATGAAGTTGATATTAACTTTTCATCGGGAACTCCTGCCCCAATTAATTTATTGTGTGTATCTGTTACGGCATCGATTCCTTCTTCTAAGTCTTGATAGTTATAATTTTTCCATTCAGCGTCAGGGTAAGCACTTAAAATACACTGAAAGTAGGGAATATCGATTTCATTGATTGAGTGACCGATTACAACGATATCTGTTACCCCTCCGTACCCCTCTAATTGATGTTTGTGACGCTCAAGGATCTCGTCTACAGGTTTATGAAATATACCGGATACAGAGGATGCACTTCTTTGTGACTCTTCAAACCAAGGTTCGTCTCTTTCTTGAATACTTTCTGATGAGTTGCCACCACGGCCATGACCAAAAACTATATTGTTCCTTACCCTACCATGTATATGTAAGATATTATCCTCAGGTATTTCATATACATGTTGTAATGTAGTAGTATAGTTGAAGTTGACGAATTTAAATGATTTTGGAAATTCGATTAACTTCGTTGCCTTACTGACATCAACCGAACGAATCCATTCATTAAAAGCATTTGTTATGTCATCTACCAACTCTTCTTTCTTATTCGATATTTCATCTTCAAACCCATAAAGGCATGTACGGTCATCAGCCATTTCTTCTAAAGAAGGTTGCCATGCTGCATTATCATGGAAATTGCCCTGATCGAAGGAGCCAAGAGATTCTTCAAAGTTCGCCCATTCTAAGTCAATATTGCAGAGGTCATCAAAATACTGTGTATGCTCCTCTAGGGAATCACCATATTGTTTATGAAAATTACTGTAGCTGGTAGGTAAGCCCTGCCATATATCAAATCCATTTCCGAGAATAACTAGAGTTGCCATTTAATTTACCTTCTAATCCGATAGAGCTATATTGAGTACTTCTTGACAATAGGTAGATGTTCAACCCTTTTTTAACTGCATAATAATGATCCCAGTTTGGCTTATACATATAACCAGCACATGAAAAACTGGCAATAATATATATAAAATCTCAATTATTATAGAATGCTACATAGTGTAAGTAATCTGCACCACCAACATTAACAGTGACTTATACCACTTTGAATACCTGAATTGTTCATGAATTATTAATTGACCAAAGTTACTAACTCATGTCCGTCCAGCTCTGGTTTAGTAGTATAAGCCACTACAAATAACTTTTGAGCAAAAGAGCGACTGACAATGTTCCGGCAATCATACCAAACCTAATTAAAAGTGGACGGAAATATGAAGTCTCCCCTTTCTTTGGTGTTAAAGGCGCATTCGCAGCTACATACTCCCATTCAATCCTTAACAGTTTTAGTTTATTTTTAAATTCATCTTCCTTTATTGTTTTAGAAGACGTTGCCTGCAGGAACTCTAATTGTCTACGCAATTTTCCATAGCGACCTGCTGTTATACGATGTTCACTTGCACGCTCACCAAATCGACCAAACGTAACCATCCCTGATAAAGCTGCAGCAATAGCACTTGCAATCGCTAAGCAAAGCTTTGTCAGCTCCTTATACGTTGCAGGATCAAAGAAAATAAAAGCAGTTACACCTGTCGTTAAAATAATAAGTGCTACACCAAAGCATAGATTTACTTTATTTAGAAACTCAGTTTCAGTGTAATGTCCTTTCTGAGCAGCCTCTAATTTATTTAACCAGTTTTTTACGAATTTGTCGTCAATGCTAGAATTAATCAATAGCTTATCTTTATCACTGATATTATTTGTCATTGTATTTATTTTTACTCCACGAAACTGAATATTCGGCACTTTTTGAGGTTGGTTTAATTATTGGTTTTTTCATTTTAACGGTCATTGGAAATGGAAAATCAATCCCTAGCAGTAATGCTTCACCTTGACTTAATGTAGGTAAAAATGATGCTGAACGTTCGTCCATTGACCCAACGGCTCGTTTAACAACTTCTTGATCATGATAATTCGTTAACCTGTGGACAATCAAAGACCCTATCTGACTCAACACATCTTCAGGTATATCTCGTGGACGTTGTGTTGCAATAACAACGTTCAATCCATATTTACGTCCTTCTTTTGCGATGTTGCCAAAAGAATCTAATTTAATAGAACTCGATTCATCTCCCACCGTTTTATTAAGAAACTGATGAGCTTCATCAATAAATACTAACATTGGATTATCATGACTAATTTTTTTACTTCTCGCTAAATCCATGAGTTTACGTCCAATCGCATTTACTAATATTTCACGTCCATTGGCTTCGAAAGGAACAGCTGATAAATCCAATCGTAATATTTTATTGGCTTTAAGGCTCACAAAGTCCTCTAGGATAGTTGGAATATCTTGATGATTTTTATCCGGATCAAATAACCACTTTAAATGCGGATTAGAGGAATAAGATTTTATTCGTGAAATTAAACTTATACAGTATCCCAAGTCTCCTTCAGCATAACTCCCATAAATAGTTTCATCTCCTCTCCCTGATGGCCATATACACTCTTGTTCAATTTGATCTGCTAGGTTTTTAAAACTCCATCTTTTTAAATTAATCTCTGATTCAAATAAATTAAATGCTTCATGATAAGGGTGCTTAACTTGTCCCGATTTAACTAAGGAATAATTCCTGTTTACGTTTAAACCCGCAGTTTCAAATTTATTCCAATATTCAATGACTACTTTCTGGCTCAGAATTGCAGCAGAGAGCTTTGGTGTTTGTGTTTGAGCCGAAGGTCGTAAAAAAGCAAATATATCCGATTCAGGTAGCTTCCAATGCGGAAAAGTCACGGTGTTATCACTTGTCGCACTCTCATGATTACCAACATAATAGGTTTCACAATCTAATTCCGAATACTCTCCAGTAGGGTCCAATAATAAAGCTTTCCCACCATTCAATTGTACTTCTTGAAGTAACCTAGATATTGAATAACTTTTACCACCACCTGTTGCCCCTAAAACAGCGCAATGCCTTGCAAATAACTTATCAGGCGTAACCGTTATATTTACTGTAGAATCATTAGGTAGCTCAGCAATATCCAGTTTAATGTCATCTTCTTTCACATCCCCTTCAGCCAACATAGAAATTAATTGAGGATGGGCTGAGTATATTTGACTACCAAGTCTAGGGTGAGTTTTTATACCTCTATAAATCGTACCTGTAGCAGGATTAACACTTGTTAATAATTGAATTATACCAATAGGATTGTTTAATCCATTTGCCATAGATATTGCATCAACAGATAGTCTTTCAGCCCCATCTAACCAGACCTTTACTAATCTACCTAAAACAGCCGTTTGTCCACAATCAATAAAAACGAACTCATTAACTTCTCCAGCTGCGACACGATCACCTAGATACCATTTTGCTTCACCTGAACCAGCATCTGACAAATTTACTGTTATTTCTGTAGGTGAGATATTGATTGTGCTGCCAATACGACGGTTGGGATCAAAAGGGGTGAACCAATGGTTAGAATTCATTTTTAGCAACCTTACGGTTAGCAATGGACTCTGTAAGTTTTTCAAAGTTTTTAAATAACTGTTCTTCTGGTGTTTCTTTTCTTCGTTCTTGCAACAAATTAGAGAATTGAGAAAAAGTCCCACCTATGATTGAAATCCTTCTGTCACCTTCTTCTATTGCAGAAGTAAATAAATCTCGAATATCAGCGTTAAACGACCCCTGCTCATCAAATGGGTCTTTCGTACCCACGAGTACATTAAACTCAGGATTAGTTCGAAGAGCCATTGTGATCGCGTTATTGATATGCTTATCATTAAAGCCAAACCCTAAACATATTAATGCTGTCTTAGGTTTCTGAAGGCAGTGAAGAAATGATGACATCATATCCAAGTACGGTGAGTCATAAGAAGTCTGATATTTAGAGCTACTTGGATATATAAAAACGGGTTCATCTATACCAGCTTTATAATCAATTTTTTTAACTCGACCATTACTTTCACGCGTCCAGTTAACAGAACCATGCATTTTATAGAGGTGAAACACATTCGATATATACGAACTAGAACTTTTAGACTCATCGCTACGATCTACAATGTCATAACGATACCAAGTAGGATTAAAATAGCTTGGAGATGAAAATTCAAAACCATCAACAACGACAAATCCAGTATTGGAAGCTGAATGTTCAAAAGCTAAGTCATAGTTCGTTGTAAATAATTTAAGGCGTTGTTGTTTGGGGCTTCTTCGGCCTAAGGTGCGAAGAAATTTATCGTGTGAAGCCCACTCCTTTGAATCTATATTATCAGTGAAGTCTGTCGCATCTAAGATAACTTGTTTTGATTTATCTAAAAATGAATTCAGTGATATCAGATGTTCGTTATCAAAGGATAATGCAATATGTTGATCACAAAGAGATAAAAGAAGCTCAATATCATTACATACCGTTTCAGTTTCGTTGCCATTACTCAATATATTTTTATCATATTGAACGATGTTTAAAACAGTTTCAAATAGCTCTGAATTCGCATCTTTACATTGGTCCCAGAGGTCTCTCATACTTGGAGCTTCTTTAAAAGTAAGAGAAGTGCCGGAGCCAGCTAACACGATTAAATTATCAAAGTCCAAAGTATTATTTATCGTATTCAGAAGAGTTTGGTAATTACTGTCGTCATTGATTTTTGAATCGTTAAGATCAAGTTCTACTGGTGACTTCAAGTCACCTACTCTTTTAACAAAAGTAGACAGAAATTGTATTTTTTCCATGTTATCCATTACCCCTAAAACAAGTAAGCCTATTATATATAATTCAGGCAATACATCACTAAAGATATTGAAATTTAACACTAAATAATTTATTTAGTGTTAATTTGTTAATTAATACTAGATTCTACTAATAACGGTAGGGCGGAGTTTAGATAGGAAACATGCTATTTAAGAATAAGTGAACTTAAAAACATATCTGATTTCCACGAATATCCAGCCATATTTTTACTCATGTTGATAGCCTTGTGGGATTAAATACTCTAACACGGTTATGCCCCTAAATGAGTTAGAGCAGTTGCTTGTACTCAATATCCTCACATTAATTTGCCATATTTTTTGTTATGGATAATTCCACTAAATGTAATCGCAACTACTGTGATTACATTTAGCCATAATTTGGATTTACAAAGATGGCAAAAATATATTATTTTAACATGCCAAAACATCTAGATTATCAATTATTGATAATCACTAACGTATTGATTTTTAGGTGTGCATTTTATATTAGTAATATTTACATGGGTCTCTATAAATACTGTTCTTGTTTTTATCCGTGTTTTACTTGACTTTGAATTACTATTCATCAATATCTATTTGTAATTTTAGTAAATTTGATATAGTTGATAATTATTAAATTGAAATTCGCCTTATACAGAATTCTGTATAATAAACTGTTAGACCTTAACTGAGTACAATATGAAACTATCAAAGTTTGAACAATTTTTAGAGGTAGATGATTTAGAATTTGGTTTTAGTTTTGTACTGGATAATCTTAAAAATTATGTCATTTGCGCTTTATTGGTTGCTGCTGGCACTGTTTTAATTGATAGACACTTACCAATAGAAAATGTTGATGGAGTGATCGATATTATTCCATCAGTGATATTGTTTATACTTGGCGCTTTTTTAGCACTGCTTAATTTTGTAAGACTAATCTTGGTGTTACACTCCAAAACCTCAAATGCATCGACTATTGTATGGGGGGTTTTGTATAATGGTGTATTTATTGCAGTGTATCAATTATTTGAATTCATTGTGAAACTAAAGGTCTAACAAGGCAATTAAATCTGACGCATTACGGCTTGTCGTCGTTTTTGCAAAAACAAAAATCCGAAAAATAATCGCCAAACCTAGCGCAGTTTATTGTGGTGTTATGTTGCAAGTTGGCTGTGTATCCCGTCATTACATTTAAGTTTATGATAATATGTAACTTTTATTATAGAGTGATGTAAATGATTACGATAGAGCAAGGTGAATGGCAATGTATCACGGAATATGAGTACGGAGACATGATTAATACAGGTGGGCTTGGGCCTTGTACTGGAATAGTCATGCATGACCCAGTTAGCAAAATTGTAATCGCTGGTCATTTTACAGATCCAGATACACATGAAGATTACAAATTATCAGCGATGATCTCTTGTGCTAACTCTCAATTTACGAATAGCAGTCAGGTAAATGTAACCGTTACTGGGCGAGTAGGAGATACCGATAGTCAATCAGAGTTCGAAGAATCATTAGGTACTATGCTTTCTCCAAGTAAATACAACATCATTTATGAATGGCCAGATGCCAGTGTAGATTCGATTGACTTGGAAATAGATCCTGAATCTGGTGATACTGACACCTTTACAACAACATAACAAATTGCTTAAACGGAACTAAAACAGCAGAGGAAGTATGAATAAAGAAGTGCAAGATCAACTTAATGGGGCTAGGAACTTATTTTTTGGATTCCTGAAAGGTGTTGATAGCAAATTCAATATTGAACTTCCTGACTATGTGTATCATTACACGTCTATTGACAGCTTTTACTTGATGGTTGAGTCAGATACTATTCGTATGTTCACTGTCAGTAATTTTGAAGATAAATTAGAGCGAAAAGTTAAGTTAGACATTGAAAGTAGAGTTAGCGGTCATATTACGAACAATGAGACTCTTGAGAAGCATGACTTTGCTCATATGGTAAATACCGCATTATCTAATGATCATGTTTTCATTCAATCCAATACAACGACAAGTAAAAACTCTTACTTGTGGGATAATTATGGCAACAAAGGCGAAGGTATATGTCTTCGTATTTCAACGGCTAAGTACATTGCTTACCTAGAAGAAACGCTTGAAGATTTTGAGTTACTCCCAAATTATCTAAAATGCTGTTATATCTCCTATGATGAAGCTTGGCTGAATACATTTTTGGAAATGTTGCTTCCTGCAATACAGGCTGCAAATTCCAAGCTGAATAACATGTCTACTACAATTTGGTTTTTCTTCTTGGAGTATTGGAAAAACTTTATCAAATCCGCTGAACCATATGAAAAAGAAAAAGAGTTCCGTTGCGTAGTTTCTGACAATTATTCACTGTTCCTGTTCTTTTGTAGTCAACTAGCAAGGTGGGGGCTATTTACTACGAAAGATTCAGAGATATTGTCTGCTGCTTTTTTCAGTGAATATAACAATCGAAAGCAAAGCTTGCATCAGCAGTTAGGCTTTACTACTACAAAGCATTCAAGTTATGTAACTATCCCATTTTCAAAGGTAGTCGACTCTGTCTTAATCGGACCAAATTCAACAATGACGAAATCTGGCATATCTAAGGGTACTAACTACAAAATCAGAAAAAGTCAGGTCGAGCGAATGTTGGGACGCTTATAACAAAGCATTTAAGAGTGTGTCTCAACGCTCGGCATTTTCAGTTCTAGTCAGGGTTTTGTATTTACGGCGCAGTGGTTTAGGTTCGGTGGTAGCGTTGCTCATATCTTAATGCGGCGCGAATCTCAATAGGCATACTTTTCCTAATACTAATAAACCTTGTTGGAATCGGCACTCTAACAAGGTATTTCCATCAATGGCTTAGTATGATCGTTCTAAGCTGGAACAGCCCCGTTTCAAGTTAGCTCATAATCTGCGATTATTTTTAGTCTCGGAACATTGATCAAAATTTCGTAATGCGACAAAATAATTAACGCTCTAACTTCTAACCAATTAACAACTTCCTTAAACTTTATAAGATAGGATGGTACTAGCGTGAATAAACTCTATATCATTGGTAATGGATTTGATTTGCACCATGGATTGCCTACATCATTAACAGGTTTTAGCAACTATTCCAAAGATAGTGAATTCCATCGATTGTATGAAAATGGTGTTTTTATGATGTCCGCTAACCAGACACTTGATGAGCACTGGCAACAGTTAGAGACAAATCTTGCCAATTTTGATGTGGATGAACTCATTGAATATGCTAGCCAGTACTATGATGATGACCCTCATGAAAATCAATTTATTTATGAAGTAGAAAGTGCTATTGGGGCCCTTACAACGGGACTTAGAGAGGATTTGAACAAGTATCTATCATTAGCGGAAAATTATATAGTTGAGCAAGGTAAAGAATTGCAACTCGATACTAGCGCCCGCTTTCTATGTTTCAACTATACGAATACTCTTGAGAGGATTTATAACATATCTCCAGATCGTATTTGTTACATTCATGGCAAATTGAATAGCTCTGAAACCCCCATTGTTGTTGGCCATGGTATGGAGGCTTTAGAATATAAAGTTCAGCCCCCAATTGACATATCAACACTCTCAGAAGAAGAGATTGAGGCCTTTTCTGATTCTCACTCACCTGATTATGAGTATGCAGTTAGTGAGGCTCACGGATATTTTAAAAGGAGTTACAAGGACACTACTGCTTGTATCCAAGCGTCTAGCATGTTTCTACAGTCTTTCGCAGATATTGATATAGTGATAATCCTAGGCCATTCTATAGCAGAAATTGATGAGCCTTACTTTGACTATGTAAACAAGATAGTTAAGCCGAACTGTCAATGGTGGGCGTCCTACTATTCAAATTCCCAAAGGGATGTAATACATAATCGACTTGCGGAAGTTGTTGATGACGAAAACAGGATAAAATTGCTAGAGATGTCCCTGTTAACGAAATAATTTGAAGTTATCAATCTTCTTCAAATCACTTTACGTGACGGATATGCCCCAAAACGGCTTAGAGTATCTACTCACCAAGTATTTATCCACATCGATTTACCATTCATTTTATCATGTAAAATTTACCCACTAAGTTCACCCTACTTATACGTAATGAAAATGACTAAATAGTCTTATTTTATAAAGTGTTATTTGTATTTTGGTGAACGCAGTCTCGATTTGTAAAAAGACAGTCAGGTTTATCTTGTGACATAAGATTAATATCAATATAATCAATTGTATATAACTTACAAGACTAAATAAATAATTTACAGGACGACTCGTTTTCCTATCAACATGTAATTAATACATTTGAGGGTTTCAATTGATTAATCACCTTTATTGAGGAGAATAAATTTGGCAAATCGAGACGTCCTACTATACAAATGCTATGTGAAGAATCAGTTATTGGGTGCGAATTGAAGATACCGAAGCTTTATATCATAGGAAATGGATTTGATCTGTGGCATGGATTGCCTACGAGTTATGATGATTTCTATGTTTTTGCAAAGGAGTTGCTTGACGAAATGGAGAGCTACTACTTATTTGACATGAGTCACTCAGGGCCTTGGAGTGACTTTGAAAATTCGCTTGGATTTTTTGAGTGGAAGTATTTCTATGAAGCTTATAATCACATTGATGTGACATCGGAAAGTTTTAGACCTAGTGAGGCCTATGGGCTAGAAGATGAGCTTACCGAACAAGCTGACAGTCATGTGGAAGCAATTAAAGAGTCCTTTCGAGAGTGGATTGAAGAAATCGATGCTTCAGCCGCATCCCAAAAACTGAAATTACCTAGGGAAGCGAACTATTTAACTTTCAACTATACTTCCACGCTTCAATCAGTATATGGGATACATGGCGATAAGGTTCTTCATATTCATGGTCAGGCCGAAAGTTATGATGAACTGATATTCGGGCATGGTGAAACGAGGGAAGAAGAGCCCGAACTAGATGAAAATGGAGATAGCAATAGAACCATGTTCTCTGATGCGGAGGGGGCGGCTAAATATCCTTTCTATGCTTTTCAAAAGCCTGTTAATGAAGTGCTTCAGAATAACTTCGCATTCGTAGACTCTTTGAATAATTATCTAGAAATTACCGTAATTGGTCACTCATTCAATAAGATTGATTTGCCGTACTTTAAAAGACTGGCGGAAAGATCGAAAAATGCAATTTGGCTGGTTAGCACTTATGAAGAATCGGATGCGATTCATCACCTAGAGCAGTTAGTAAAATGCGGAGTTCCAGCAGGAAAAATTCGCACCTGTACATACGAAGAATTACAAAGTGAGCATAGCACATAACAAGCTCATTAAGTTCGCTGTCGCTCCGCCTCTTATGCGAGCGTTATTCATATTAAAGGAGAGTGGATGAACGAATTTCTTCAAATTGTGGGTTCTTTGGCATCAATTGTCGGTATACCTCTTGCTGTTTATTTGTACTTTAAAGGGCAAGCTGAAAAGTATTTTGACGTGAGAAGAGATATTGTAAAACGTTTGTCTTATCAAGTTGGGGAGGGCCGTGAAATATCTCAGTTTGAATTAAATGCTGTTATAGACTCCATGGTTCGTGAAAAGAGACTAAAGCAGTCGTCTATATCCGCCAACTCGATAGTCGAAGATCTTATATCGGAAACAATTTCAAGCCCATTACTAGATAGAGCTCGCAAGAATACTCTCGTAACGGAACTTCAGCGTCTTCACACTGAATGTGCCGTTTATGAATCAATAAAGAAAAATGATTCGGATATCAGAACTATAACTCAGAGTAGCAGCGGTGATGTATCCACTGAAACTAAATCATCTAAAGTGAAAGATTCCAACTCGGGTAAAAAACCGGAGGTGTTTGCGATTTCGGCATCTCTGATGACAGCAGTTGTAGCATCTTATACGTATACTGTTGGAGATGGACTTTTAGCCAAGCTAACAACAATTTCAATCGATAAAGCTGCGGTTTTAGGTATGGTGATTACCCTATTCGCAGGCTTTATCTCGGGTATTGTAGATTGGAAAAAACGAAAATGAGTTGCGCGACAAATATGTTCAACAAAGCGTTTAAGGCAGATTCGCAACGCTCGGGATTTTTGGTTTGAGTCAGCTTTAGTATTTACGGCACAATAGGTTAGGTTCAGTGGTGGCGTTGCTCATTACTTAACGCGGCGTTATGCATGTTGAGTTGGTCTGGAGGAGTATATGTGCAGTAATAATTCACAACGTGCATTTGCACTAATCAAATTCTTTAGTAAAAAAGATCATTATTTGAATTTTATAAGCGGAACGAGTTTGTTTCGCCCCCCCCACTATTACCGTACATGTGAAGATATTGGTAGAGGTGATAGAAATGA
Source organism: Moritella marina ATCC 15381 (assembly GCF_008931805.1). GTDB lineage: Bacteria > Pseudomonadota > Gammaproteobacteria > Enterobacterales > Moritellaceae > Moritella > Moritella marina. Next base: position 2,230,805 of record NZ_CP044399.1, read on the forward strand.
ATCATGCCTTTTATATTGGAATATAAAATTTGGCGGAAATAAGCCAAAGTTCTTAAAACCAGATGGAACAGACTTAATTGGTCACAAAGTAGAAAGCGTACTCGTTTACCCTGCGTCTGAACCACATGATGCTTGGATGCAGTCTTGGGCTGTTATTGGTTCTCATAACGACTTTGAACATTCGTTAGAACAAATGCAACAAGAGTTTGGTTGCTATTTTGTCTTACTGCCGGCAAGTAAAATCAAGCATTATGCACGACTTGTTGAAAAAACTGCCAAGGCTCAAGTTAGCTATGGATTAGTGAGCTATTCAAATAACCCAATGGGGCGCTCATTGACTATGAAAGACTCTAGGTATAATTATCAGAAAGAGTTTAGATTTTTTGCTGGTCAATGTTCAAAAGGTGAGCTTCAAGACAAACCTCTTGAGTTACCAAATCTTAATAGTTTACTACTAGAGGGGCAAAGCCTAAAATTTACATCACCTAACGGGATTATTAAATATTGCTCGGCTGGCTATAACAGCACTGTAATTGTAAAACCCTGAACATGAGTAGAAAAACAGGCATAACAAGCTGTTAAATAAGGACAAATCACAGTTAGACTTTACTCCTGCGTCGCTTATTTTAATCAACTATTATTTGCCATTAACGAGGGCGTTATACGATTACGAGGATTTATGAGTCAGCATAATTTAAACTCTTCATTTAGAGAAAAACTTATTGAGCATTCACTGATTAGTGAATTACTCAAAATTTCTTGGAAAAATGGAAGTTGCTCAATTGAAATAGCTAAACCTGAGGTTGATAACCAAGGTTACGACTTAATTATGGAAGATCTAGGAGCCATTCGACATGTGCAACTGAAAACGTCCCATATTGGTTCCAGTACTGCTCGTCAAAAGCTTCATGTAGCTTTGGCTAGTAAGTATTCTGGTTGTGTCGTTTGGGTCTATTTTAATGAGGCTACTTTAGAGTTAGGACCTTTCTTATTTTTTGGTGGTAAACCTAACGAGAAGCTACCAGATATGGAAAACTTCCCTGTAGCAAAACATACTAAAGGAAATGCTGATGGGATTAAAAATGAACGTCCATCTATGCGCATAATATCTAAATCGAAATTCAAAGTAATAGACACAGTTGAAGAATTGTATCGAACACTGTTCAAAATTGTATAACAAGTTGCTGCATCAGAAAAACTACTCGCTAAAGCTCGCATTTTCCGCTGAGCAAGGCGTTAGGCGAAAGAGGTAAATTTAATTGCTGTGTTACTATTTTACAGGCTCGAAGTACGGGCTCGATAACCTGAAGAAGAAACGACTTAAAGTTTCTAATTTGAATAATTTAAATGACCCATTTGAAATGCTTTGTGTGGAAACAGCAGATAAAAAGGTCAAGTCTAAGCTGACATTTGCTAAAGACGCAGTTGCTCAAAACTTCGGTATTCTGTGCTTTAGTGGCAATTGGACAAATCCAGTTCAATGGGGGCATTATGCAGAAAACCATAGTGGTTTATGCTTGGTTTTTGATATTCACGAGGAATGTCTTCGAGAAATTACTTATGTTCCAACAAGGCTTAGCCCACGAGACATAGATCTCGACACCGAGGAGGCGGCTTTTACGCTTATGACGACTAAGTTTAAACACTGGCATTACGAACAAGAGCATCGTTCTATCCTGTGGTTAAGTGGTCTTGATAAAGAGAGTGAGCTGTATTTCAGAGCCTTTGATGACAATTTAAAGATCAAACAAGTAATTATCGGTGTTAATTCAAAACTGAAAAAATCTGACATAGTTAAAATTGTACCGAGAGATGTAGAGGTATTTCATGCAAAACTGCATGACACCGAATTTAAAGTGACAAGGGATCGGACAAAGTAATTTCGCCTAACAAACGCTTCAAGACTGATTCGCAACGCGTAGCGTTTTTACTATGCGTCGGGTAAAGTGTTTACGGTGAAATGCAGCAGGTTGTGTATAGCTTTGCTCACCACTAAAGCGAGCATCAGTTCTTATTAAATCAGAGGCCGTAGGTAAAAATATGTTTTCTAATTTGATGGATGATAATCCGCTTTCGCAAAAAATACTGTCGCTACTCAAGGTATCTTCCAAAACAAGTGATGCTGGCGAGTTCTACTTCGAGATACTCAATGAGTATCTTAAAAGCCTAGAACGGCAAGAGGGAGATTTTTGTAAAGGATTTTCGGGGGAAATGCTCTTAAATATTCACTTAAAACTCTTAATTTTACAAAATTAGTTTTTTTTGTAATGAAACTTAGGTAACGTGAAGCACCTCAAGCCAATTAAAACCTGACTTTTCACTCATTAACTGACTTGAACTGGCTTTTTTAGTCCATATAATAGAGTTTCAAAGATAAGGTCTACCCTGAAGAATAACAAGGAGACTCACCTAAGCCAAATCCAGTAACGGGCTGGATTTGGCTAGTATTCTACGGTAAATAATAAATAATATAAAACACATATGTAAACCAATGATATTTAGTGTAAAGACCCAGTTTCAACATTGACTTGAAGTATCATTAAAATTACAATCCGCTCGAATTAATCAAGCAAAGGAAATAACATGGAAAGCGATCATTGTAGGAGAGCCTATATATAGATGTTGGATACTAAATAATAAAATACCCCGCCTCTATTTGTACCTCTCTCATTATATAAAACGTCCATAATCTAGAATACCCATCATGATTAGACGTATTTAACGCATTATAAATAATGCCTCGTGACGATTTTTTAATCGCTATCGTCAGTGCTAATAATATTATATTTAATAATCAACTGGATTTACACATCGGCTACATTGTAATAATAAACGATTATTACTCGTATCATCACAGCTAAATTAAGTCATTGATAAATAATATTTTAATGTAATATATTGATAAATAGGAAAGTAAATGGAAATCGACATTCCTCCTAGTCTACTACCGTTCCAGCAATGCGATGTGTAGTGGTATGTGTATTTATATTTGATACGTTTAATTAAGCACAAATAAAATCACAATAAAAACATTCCCGTCATCGCTGTTATTCACATTATAAAAATATTAAATCCTATTATATTGGAGGACTAATCATGTCCAATAATACAGCGCTAATAAACAATGAAAACACATTAACATTAAATAATGATATCAATCACCCTTTTGAATTATGGGACAATGAAACTAAACATACGTTAATTTCGTTTTTAACAAATCATTCAATCGAGGAATTACGTCATTGGTTTAGTAATAAAACCTTAAATCAATACTATCAAATAAAGAAATTAGCATTAGATAATATTGATTTAAAAAAGCTATTACCCGCTTGGTTACTTGCCGATATCGAGTTATTAGCAACGACCACTAGTCCTGTATTTTCGATGATATCACCAGGACTCCCGCTACTGCTAAGTCATACTATGTCAGTTGCAGAGGCCGTAAAGCACATAAAATCCTTAAACACAGATCTCGATGCTAAAGCGGCAATGATCGTTGATCAGTATGGACGTTATTATGCTCTACTGGAATTGCACACACTACTTCAGCATGATGAAGAGCTGTTATTAGCAGATATCGCATTACAAATTGAACCTTGCCATGTTGGTGAAGATCAAGAATATGCCGTCAGCCAACTACACATTGCCAATTCAGAATACCTACCCATTGTCGATATACGCGGGCACCCAGTTGGCTTATTTCAATGGCAACAAGCCTCGCAAGTGATGCAAGCTGAACAGACGGAAGATGTCAATTTACAGATGGGGATTCAAAGTACCCTAGACGAACCAAGTTATCTTGATATGTCGGTGGTGGACCATGTACGTAAACGAATAATCTGGGTTTTAGGCTTGGCGGCTATCGGCATTTTTTCCGGCATGATCATTCAAAGTTATGATGATGCGATCGCGGCATTAACAATACTCGCTTTATACATGCCTATGATTGCAGACACGGGGGGTAACGCAGGAAGTCAATCAGCTACCGTGATCGTGCGAGCGTTAGCATTGGGTGAGTTAAAAATTAAACACTGGCTAGCCGTTGTCTGGAAGGAGTTACAAATCGCTAGTCTGATCGGTTTAACATTAGCTGCCGCGTCTTTCCTCAAAGTCGGATTTCTATCAAGTAGCGCGGTATTACCGGGAAGTATCACCTTAACATTATTAGGTTCTGCGATTGCATTAGCCTTGTTTCTTCAAGTGCTTACAGCGACGGTTATTGGTGCCACTTTACCTTTAATCGCTAAATCCTGTCGATTAGATCCAGCCGTTGTAGCGAGTCCCGCTATCACGACCTTTGTTGATATTACTGGGTTACTCATTTATTTCTATATCACCACGACATTACTGGGTATTGCCTCTTAATCACCTAAATTCAGTCATCTGGATTTAATCATCACATTATCGCACAGTAAAATTAGAGTATATAAATGTTATATTTCAAAATTATAAATACAAAGATGCAATGCATACACTCAGTGCACCTTAAATTAACACTGCAGTGGATAACGGCCATTACAATGAGTATTTTAATGCTTGGCTGCTCGGAACCACAGCGAACCAATAGCACTTTTAAAGGTCAAACTATGGGTACATTTTATGACATAAAGGTAGCTCACTTCCCATTAACGACAAGTAAACAGTCTTCCATTCATGCTGAAATAGATCGACGCCTAGAGCAAATTAACGAGCAAATGTCGACTTATCGCCCGCACTCCGAGTTATCGCGCTTTAATCTAAGCCCTGCTATTAATCACTTTCCAGTATCAAAAGATACAGCGAAGGTAGTGGCAGAGTCTATTCGAATACACGAGATAACATCCGGTGCATTCGATATCACACTTGGCCCTCTCGTTAATTTATGGGGCTTCGGCCCCGCTGATGTGCCACAACAAAAACCAACAGCAAAAATGATTGAAACAACACTATCACGCGTTGGTATTCAGCATCTGAATTACACTAAAAAGACGTTAAGTAAAAATATAGATGGTCTTTATGTTGATTTATCTGGGATAGCAAAGGGCTATGGTGCTGATGTGATCGCTGAGTATTTAGAGTCGTTAGGCATTAAAAACTATATTGTTGGTCTTGGTGGCGATTTACGCGCTAAAGGCATTAATGGGAATAATTTAGCGTGGCAAATTGCGATTGAAAAAGCATCGACTTCTGCGCATTCAGTGCAACATGTTATCAGTGTGGGAACTAACGCCATCGTCACATCAGGTAGCTATCGTAATTATTATGACCTAAATGATGAACGTTTTTCTCATACTATAGATCCAATAACAGGGCTACCAGCACAACATAATTTGGTTTCCGTGACAGTTATCCACCCTTCTGCGATGACTGCAGATGGCTTTGCGACTGCATTTATGGCGATGGGCGAAGAACAGGCTATGGCGTTGGCAAAGCAACAAGGGTTAGCGGTGTACATGATCTACAAGTCTGGTGATTCGTTTCAAGAAATGTTTACGGAAGAATTTGCCCCCTTCTTTCAACGAGACCTGCAGTAACTAGGCATTTTTATTAAACATTTCGTTATTAAACACTAAAGCGCGTTCAATGGATTGAGCGCGCTTTTATCATATTCATTATATAGTGTACTTACTGCTTAATCAGCTATGACTAAAAAACAGGTTTACCCACAGGTAATACTTCACGACCATATTCGCCATTCAGGATTTGCGCCATGCTGAAGTACATCGCACTTAAACCACAGAAAATACCAACATAACCCGCAATAACACCGATAGCAGCACTGCCGCTAAAGTCACGAACAGCAAGTAAGAAGAACAATGCCGTTAGTGAAGCAAATACGATCTGTTTTGCACGTGGATAACGTAATGAACCAATGAATAAGCCAGCAGTAAATAGACCCCATAAAAGCAGGTACCAACCCATAAATCCAGCAGGACTCGCTGCAACACCCATTTTCGGCATCAAGATCAAACCAACTAATGTTAACCAGAAAAAGCCATACGAGATGAACGCTGTCGTGCCAAACGTATCATTACGTTTGTAACACAATATACCCGCAATAATTTGGCTAATACCACCGTAAAAAATACCCATCGCAAGTATCATAGAATCCATTGGGAAAAATCCCGCATTATGGATATTTAATAACACGGTAGTCATACCGAAGCCCATTAGGCCCAGTGGTGCTGGATTAGCTAGTTGTGTAGACATTAATAATAAAACCTGTCGGATATAAAGAGGCGGCGATTGTAGGTTAATAATTCTAAGGTGGCAATTACAAACAGTTTAAAAATCCAACTAATTAACATTTTTAGTTACTTAAATATCGCTATTAATCTATATAAACAAATTAAATATCACGCCTTACATTAATAAATGAATCATATTTAAAATAAAAATTGCACTTTAAACGCATGTTTATAATGACTATATTGTTTTTATCATGTCGGGATTCAGGCTGGGATTAACGTGTTTATTGAGAAGTAATTACATGGGGATAATTAATTTAAATTTAGTTATTCTCATTATTCATAATAAATAGTCTAATATATCAATAAATTATATACACGTGTTTTTATATTGCTATGAATATAACAATGGTTTTATTATAACTTAATAATATATTAATTTTTAATTAGGGGATTGGGGAATTAAGGGGTTACTTGTGGATGTAAGTAACTGAGCGTGAGTCATCACTCACACTCATAGCTACCGTATTACTGTATTACTATATTACCATTCGCCAACGTTTTGCATTGAAGCCCATGGTTCTTGGGGTGTTAGTCTGTCACCTTTTTGCAGTAATTCGATAGAAATACCGTCTGGGGAGCGAATAAATGCCATGTATCCATCACGCGGTGGACGATTAATTATCACACCAGCAGCCTGTAATTCTGCACATGTTGTATAGATATCGTCAACTTCATAAGCAAGATGACCGAAGTTTCGTCCACCTTCATATGCTTCTTCATCCCAATTATAGGTAAGTTCAAGTGTTGGTCGAGAAGTTTGTTTAGCTTGTTCAGCATCAGCAGGAGCTGCTAAGAAGATAAGAGAAAAGCGCGCGGCTTCATAGTCATTACGTTTAACTTCAATCAAACCAAGTTTATTACAGTAAAAATCTAAAGAAGCTTCTAAGTTTTTGACACGAACCATAGTATGTAAAAATTGCATAACACGTCCTATTACAACTGGGTGATATTAAAGAGTCGGTTGACCCAATGATATCACAACACGTTGATTTTTTTGTCGCTCAATAACATTACTGTTTGACGCTATTTGGCTTTTCTCACCATAACTATTGGTTTTTATTTCGAGGTTTTCAAAACCGTTAGCTAAGAAGTACTGCTTGATGTTCTCTGCGCGTAATGAAGAAGTTTCTAAGTTTTGTAGTTCATCACCATAACTCGCGGTATAGCTGTCTACAACAACGACATTAATATCAGGGCTGTATTGTAAGAATTCACTAATCATCGCTAAACGTTGCTGACTTTGCTGTGTTAATTCATCACTTGATGCATTGAAATCAAGTACTGAATAAGCAATATCATCTAAGCTATAAGGTAATAGGTTACTCACACACTCTAAAAATTCTTGATATTTATTTTGAAAGTTCACTGAAGATAAACCAACACTGATAAATTCACCGCCGCGATACCAATCCCGGAAATAAAATGTTGGGTAGTCACCAGAATCTAATGCATCCAGCATACGCCAAGCTGGTTGCTCACTCACATAGCCTGAAAATTGGCGATACAGTTTAACATCAGCCAGATCTTTCGCTGCACTGCCTGGTTTCCAACTTGGTGGCACCGAACGTAACGAAGCCATTTCAGCTTGTGCAGGTAAACGCTTCATGTCTAATTCAAAGTTAAGGTTAATTAACTTCGATGCTCGACTGGTGAAGATGGCTTGACCATAACGAGGAATATCATGCTCCAGACTGCATTGTACGGGCGTAGAACGACTATTTTCCCATTGAGAAAACTCGTAATTAGCCGCATAATTTTTCATGCTAGCTGAAGCACTTGTTGAACCGACAGCAACAAGTGAAGCAATTATAAAATGTTGACAGTTATTCATACGGTTCAAAATCCTGTTTGTTCGAAGCTTATATTAACTTATCGGTATTGAGCTAAATAACTTGAGTCTCTTTTCTCAAAAAATTAAAAAAACTTCAAAATACCAAATAAGGTAAAGACCCTCTAAATAACATTCCCTGTTGATTATCCCGACAACTAATAGTCAATTATTAAAAACTAACACTCAATTCGCAAAAACTAACCCGATATTCGTAAAGTTGATTAGAGGAGATACGATTATTATGGCATAATCCCAACCAAGTCAACACTAATAAATGATCACATGACCACAACTGAAAAATCAGCTTTTAGCCAACGATTCCGTGGCTACTTCCCTGTTGTTATCGATATTGAAACAGCGGGATTTAATGCACAAACAGATGCTATGTTAGAGATCGCCGCTTCTATTCTTGAGATGGATGAAGATGGTTATCTTAAAATTTCGCATACCCTACACTTTAACGTTGAACCATTTGAGGGCGCTAACTTAGAACAAGCAGCCTTAGATTTTACCGGTATCGACCCAACGAACCCATTACGTGGTGCAGTACCAGAACGCGATGCAATCACAGAGATCTATAAAGCAGTTCGTAAAGGCTTAAAAGAGACCGGTTGTCATCGTGCGATCATGGTTGCACACAATGCTGCTTTCGATCATGGCTTTTTAAGCGCTGCATCGAGTCGTGAAAAGATTAAACGTAATCCTTTCCACCCCTTTGCGACCTTTGATACCACGACACTAGCTGGTTTAGCTGTTGGCCAAACAGTACTTGCTAAAGCATGTATGGCTGCCGGTATCCCGTTTGATCATAAACAAGCGCATTCCGCTAAATATGATACCGAGCAAACAGCAAAGTTATTCTGCTATATAGTCAACAAATGGAAAGATATGGGTGGTTGGCCACTTGTAGTCCCTGAAGACCAAGTTAAAGAAGAGACTGAAGCTGTTAGTGACAGTATGCTAAGCACTGACATTGAAACAGAATAAGTAATTATGCCCCTGCGTAATGAACAATATAGTGGTTATAACCTTGAGTTAAGCACGACTTGAGTTAAGCACTAAGTTCTGACGCGTAAAGGGGCAAAAAACGCATAATGTAAAAACCAGTTAAAACTTACCTTCCACACCAATTGTCGTCGTATCAGTCTCACTTTCATAATGAAAGTGCAATACAGTTGCACCATAGCTTAAACCTGCCAAGCAACCTAGCATATTTGCAGCCATATCATTTTTATCGAACTTATTGCCTTCTTGACTGCCATCATAAGTCTCTTTCAACGCACCAACTGTAAAACCGACTAACATCGTTTGCCACCAACTTTCGGTATACATCATAGTAGCCCCGCAGATAACGGTCTCGGCAATAAAATGCTTCTGCTTATCATCATCCACACTTTCTGCGCGTACAGATAAAGACGAAAATAGCGTGGTGATGAGTATTGCATTGCGACAGCCGCGATATAATAGATAGGAATTTAAGGTCAATGGAGAGCGACAAAAATCTTTAATATAAGAAATAAAATAAGTGCTCGTGTATGTTTTTTTGAGCCCACTATTTATTTCGTCACTATTTATTTTAGCTAAATGAATCATGAGTTTATAAGCGCCATAACGAATCTAGCAAGGTAGCCGAAGTAAACTCAAACTGAATAGAGACTTAACACCATCAATTAAGGCTTAAATGCTAAATTAAGTTAATATAAAGCATCCATGCGCCATGTTTGATCACAGGTCAGAATAAAACACCAAGTTATTAACGCAATGCTAGCAGTCAAAGTGCAATCTGCAACAAGTTTTCAGTTCGTTATGAAGCACCAAATTGTTAATATCATGAAGCTCAAGCTTAAATTATTCATTATATCTATATAAATACCCATAAATAGACGCAAAATTCACTTATCTTATTCACTATAGTTTTATATACTACGATTAATGAAATTATTAACATTGGAAAGTAGATAAATGAATCCTGTCGTTATCGCGGTGCTTACTATGTTAATCCTCAGTTTTATGCGGATTAATGTTGTTGTAGCGCTCACAATTAGTGCCATTTTAGGCGGTTTAATTGGTGGTTTACCTTTAGAAGAAGTTATTGCAGCGTTTAACTCAGGTTTAGGTGGTGGTGCATCAATTGCATTAAACTATGCCATGTTAGGTGCGTTTGCAGTTGCTATCTCCAAATCAGGTATTACTGACATCTTAGCTGCTAAAATCGTGGCTCGCTTAGGCACTGGCGGCACTCAACGCCAAATAAACGGTTTTAAATACGGTTTACTCTTTACCTTACTATTAGTAGCAATCTCTTCACAAAACGTTATCCCTGTTCATATCGCGTTTATCCCGCTACTTGTACCGCCTCTATTGGGTGTGATGAATAAATTGCGCTTGGACCGTCGAGCGGTTGCTTGTGTCATTACATTTGGTTTAACAGCAACCTATATGTTCTTGCCGATTGGTTTTGGTGGTATCTTCTTAAATAATATTCTACTTAAGAATCTAAATGATAATGGTGCAAACGTCGTTGCCGAACAATTACCAACAGCAATGGCACTGCCAGTGCTAGGCATGGTTATTGGCCTTATTACCGCAGTGATATTTAGTTACCGTAAACCGCGTGAATATTTAACTGAAAGTGAATTAACAACAAAAGAAGTAAAAAAAGTTGAATTTAATCCTCGTCACATTATTGTAGCGATGGTTGCTGTTGTGGCTGCACTAAGCTTACAGTTAATCTACGATTCAATTATTTTAGGTGCACTAACAGGCTTCATTATCTTTACCCTCGGTGGCGTGATCAAATTCCACGAGACTCAAGATATCTTTACCCGTGGTGTTCATATGATGGCGATGATTGGCTTTATCATGATAGCGGCATCTGGTTTTTCTGAGGTAATGAAAGCAACAAGCGGTGTTGAATCGTTAGTGGGTTCGATTGGTGGTGTAATTGGCGATAACAAGGGCTTAGCTGCACTGTTAATGCTAATAACTGGCTTATTGGTGACAATGGGCATTGGTTCGTCATTCTCGACTATTCCAATTCTTGCGACTATCTACGTGCCATTGGCACTGCAGTTTGGTTTCTCTCCACTTGCAACTGCATCACTTGTTGGTACAGCTGCAGCATTAGGTGATGCAGGCTCACCAGCATCAGACTCAACGTTAGGCCCAACATCTGGTCTTAACGTTGATGGTCAACACGATCATATCCGTGACTCTGTAATACCAACATTCATCCATTATAATATTCCGCTTATTATCTTTGGTTGGATCGCGGCAGTTACACTGTAAAAATCATAACCATTATCGCGACATAGTTCATCGTTCTGGTTAGGCTATCAATGATTTAAATAATCGATAGCCTAAGTCGCAGATATAAAAAAGGGAAGCAATTGCTTCCCTTTTTCGCATGTCAATTTTGGCTATAAACAAATAATATTGCTTACAACAAACATTAACAGTTATTCAGCTTTCGCTTTTGCAGCCGCTTCAGCGATTAATGGCTGTAATTCAGCTTGTTGGAACATTTCCATGATAATGTCACAACCGCCAACAAGCTCGCCGTCAACCCATAGTTGTGGGAATGTAGGCCAGTTAGCGTATTTAGGTAATTCAGCACGGATATCTGGATTCTGTAGGATATCAACGTAAGCAAATTGCTCACCACAGTTGATCACAGCTTGTGATGCTTGTGAAGAAAAACCACAGCTAGGTAGTTTTGGCGAACCTTTCATGTATAGGATGATTGAATTCTCAGCAAGTTGCTGTTTAATTTTATCTAAAGTTTCCATTGTGTCCTCACAAATCTTAGCGTTTACATCTATTGTAGTTATAATTTTTAAACTCTAACCATAGAATGCATTATATAAATACAAATTTAATTAATCATTTTATGCTAATTATAGCTCTGTTAACACCGTTATTTTGTAGGGTTATTTTGTTTTATATTTAGTCTAATTGTTAAATTTTTACTTTGCTGGTTACAATTTATTAATTGAGCAGTACAATTACATTCAAATGCTTGAATATATTCAACGCTAGCGTTAGTATTCTTGCAATAATTAAATCAATAATGAGCAATGGATAGCCGTTGGCTATCAATACATAAGGAAATACCTATGAGTATTACACTACCAGCTTTACCGTACGCGCAAGATGCACTTGAACCACATATCTCTGCAGAGACTCTTTCTTTCCATTACGGCAAACACCATAACACTTATGTGGTTAAGCTTAACGGTCTAATCGAAGGTACTCCTCTTGCTGAAAAATCATTAGAAGAAATCGTTAAATCTTCTACTGGTCCAGTATTCAACAATGCTGCACAAGTATGGAACCACACATTCTACTGGAACAGCCTTACTCCTGCTGCAAAAGGCCAACCAGAAGGCGCTCTAGCTGACGCTATCAACGCTAAATTCGGTTCTTTCGAAGCGTTCCAAGCTGCATTCAACGATAAAGCTGTTAACAACTTCGGTTCAAGCTGGACTTGGTTAGTTAAAAACGCTGAAGGCGAATTAGAAATCGTTAATACTTCTAACGCAGGTACGCCAATCACTGAAGCGGGTGTTACACCACTAATCACAGTTGATCTGTGGGAACACGCTTACTACATCGATTACCGTAACCTACGTCCTAGCTACCTTAACGGTTTCTGGGCACTAGCTAACTGGGATTTCGCTGCAGCTAACTTCGCAGCTTAATTTACCTGTTAGCCTTAGGCTAGATGGTAATAAATCGAATGTATTAACACATAGCCTGTATTAATACATCGATTATATAAAAAAACCGATAGTGACGTTATTCACTATCGGTTTTTTATTATTGAACTAGTATTACCTATACTTAATTGTTATTCTCCCAGTCATTAGATTGATGACAAGGATGTTATTACTTATTTTTAAAGACCGAGGTCATTATGAATTTTAGTAGTACATTGAAAGCCTTGATAACATTGTCTATCCCAACAACACTGATGCTTGGTGTTCTCTATTTATCACTAAACTAATACTTACCAATGAACTAGTACTTGTCAATGAACTAAGCACTAACGCATAAATTAGCTAATTTGTTGTCGACCAAGTAATGAATGGGACAAGGTCGTTCCATCGACATATTCTAATTCACCACCAACAGGTACACCATGCGCAATACGGCTTGCTTTCACGCCATACTCTTGTGCAATCTCAGCAATGTAATATGCCGTCGCTTCGCCTTCCACTGTTGGATTGGTTGCCAGAATAAGTTCTTCATAATGGCCAGACGCTAATAACGCGGCCAATTTATCTAAACCAATCTCATCCGGTCCAATACCATCTAATGGTGATAAGTGACCCATCAACACAAAATATTGACCACTAAATTGATTGGTTTGTTCAATCGCCGCAACGTCAGCAGGCCCCTCAACGACACAAAGGTTTTTTTCAATTTGACGTTTGGGATTAGCACAAATAGCACAGATATCTAATTCAGTCAGCGTGTTGCACTGTTGGCAATGGCCAATCTCAATCATTGCTTTCTCTAAAGAATGCGCCAAAGACACAGCGTTATCACGCTTACGCTCTAAAATATGGAAAGCAATACGCTGGGCAGACTTAGGGCCAACACCTGGTAAAATTTGTAGATCATTAATTAATTGATCTAACAGGGGACTGAACTTCATTAATAACTCCAAAAAATGTCGGCACAAGCTAAATTTACCGTCTATATTGAGCGCAATACTACATTAATTCGATTGCTTTAGCATATAATTTTACCTTAGGGTAAACCGCTACGCAGCTAATTGATTCGATGTTTAGCGAGGCCTTAACTAAACTTTAGATAAACGTTAAAATATATACAATAAGGGTAAAATTATAATGTTAAATCCCGAGATCTGGTCGTTAGCGTCCAGGATGCACATTAAGCTTCAACAATAGCGGATTTGTGTTGTGCTCTGACCTTTCAGCCGTTAAACTTTGCCTCCCAAATTATTGGTTGCGCTAATCTCTCACAGGTAACATTATGATTAACCACTTTAGTGTGCTTGGTATCAAGCCGAACGCAAACGAAGATGACGTGAAAAAAGCCTATAAACGTCTATCGAATCGCTTTCACCCAGATAAATTACTCGGTGCATCAGACGATGAAAAAAAGCATGCTGAAGCTCAGCTGCAGCGCGTAAGAAACGCCTATGAAGTGCTTTCAGATCCGAAGCTAAAACGCGAATTTGTAAAAAACTTCAGTAACGTTATTGTGACCGACCCTGCTGCCGCGATGCGCGAGCTGTGGGACCAATTTTATTCTATAAGTTAATTTCTGAGCATTTATGACAAAAGCACTAGATCTATCACGTATTGATGAATTAAAAGAAAATGCATATAGCAATATCGAATCTTATAACGATCCTGATACGCCTGATGCACTTGCAAAATTTACCAGCCAAATGAAGGCTGTTTTATTAGCTGATCCGCAGTTACTTGAGTCTGTACCTGAGTACTTACCGATTGCGCTTTATGACAAAGTTAAATTTCCACCTGAAGCTAAAATCCAGTGGGCTCACTGGGTCAAAGAAGGTATTCAACCTGAGTGGGATGATTTTAAAACCACTGTCGCGTTTAATAAGGAAGACTTACCGCTGGTATTAGCTGTAAAAAAATTCTCTGAGACCTTATTAATAGAAAGCTGTATCGTCCTATTCTTATTGGCGAATGAGAATCAGTCTACACCGACTAGGCAAGCTCAAGAACAAGATGATAATGACTACCTAGATAGCGAAGAAGGTTATTACGATCAATTTGACGAGGAAGAGCTTTAATGAATAGCTTAATTGAAACAGCTGTAATTGAGATCAAACAACTTGCTGATGTAGAACCGCAACAAGCAAGTAAGAAATTTGAGTTAATGGCTAACACCATGACTGATGAAGTATTAGTGGAAGTGATCGAACAGATGGATATCGTCACATTAACACAAATAAACAGTCACCATGATATCTCTTGCCCTTCTATCATGTCAGAACTGATGACGCCGGAACAGATCCGCGACATCGTTTGTCAGCAGCCTCTGTATTGGGAAGAAAAAGTAAAAAACAACGCCGATGAATTAATTCAGCATACGTTTGATTTTTTAACTTATCTTATCCGAATTCAAGATAATGAAGCGAAGCAAGCCGCTATTTTAGAATGTATTGCTGAAGATCAAGCGGGTCTATTTTATCTGTCGATCCCATTTATTGAATACCTGTTAGCTCCTAAGGTAGAAGCTGATCACCACAGCCACATCACAGACAATTATGATGATGAAGATGATGGTGAAACCGTTGGCTTTACAGACCGTAGTGTTGAAGAAGAAACGCACAGTTTAAGTATTGACGATCCACGTAGCTTATTAGCCTTGATCCGAGAAATAGCACCGGAAGTTGAAAAATCAATTAAGAACTTACTGCGCAGCGAAAACTCAAGCTGGGTTGCTATCATCGACAGTTTCGTGAATGAGTTAGTACTGCAAGCAAAAGAAAAGAACGCAGTAGAAGACGAATACGAAGAAGTTGATGACATGTTTAGCTTTCTTGATTAAGGACTCCGTTAATGGAAATTGTACTAAGAGACAGTAATCAAGGTCCTTTTTTAACGAAAGTATTAGATTATGCGCAAGCAGAATCGCTATTAGATGAAACTCAACTTGCTGAAATAAAAAACAAAGCGATATTAATGAGTCTTAAGCTAGCTGATAAATTTTATAACAAACATAAAATGCATCTGCTAGAAAATGCCGCGTTCGATGTGATCGGGGTTGCTAGCTTAGGATTAATGTCGCTGAGTAATCACGACCAAGCGATAGCATTTAAACTGCTTATCGCACCAAATGGCATGGTAAAGTCCTTCCAGAAAGGTTGGAGCATGCTGAGTCGTGTGAGTAAGTACAAGCTAAACGGTAAGTCAATTTATGGCGATATCGACCCTATTTTACTCGATAAAATTTCAACACCGAGTGATGCAGATGAATGGCTAGGTTGGCAGAGTTACCAAGACGCACTATTAGACTTTAATAGTGAAGAGTCCATTGTCGGTCTGCTAAACCAGTTTTACGCACAGTCTACCTATGATCCACTCGACTGTTTAAGTTTAGAAAACGTATTTGCAGAAGTCGTGCTATATCGCCTTCTTTTTGGTCCAATAAAAGTCAGACAAAATCTGAAGCAAAATATCGCTAAGATTGAGTTCGATGATGCATGGTTTACACTTGAGTTCATTGAACAACAGGTTGAACACGCGCTGTCTGAGTTACCGTCTACACTCGCTGAGACCATCAGAACAGACCAAGGTAAATACTTTACTGCCGGTTTACTACGTACATTAACGTTCGCTAAACACTATCGAGAACTGCGTTTAGACAACGCCAGTCCAGAACGTTTAGAACGATACGAAGATAAAGAAGGTCTTATTGGTTTATTAGGTTGGCCTGTTTATCTTGTGATGTGATAGTTCAATAACACTAAAACATTTTAAACAACGACTAAGAACATAACGGGAATATCCAATCGGGTGTTCCCGTTTTTATTAGCGTAGATAAATAATATTGACGTCATACTAAAGTTATGACAATACTAAGTCCCCCCTGTCTTATTTACGCAATGGAATTGCCATGACAAAAAAACGACAACTGACCGTACTCGCACTCGTTTCACTGAACTTATCATTTGCTAGCATCGCCGCTAATGTACCGGTTGGCACCCAACTCGCTATTGAACAGCACCTAGTACGCGGTAATGGTGCAGAACCAAGCAGCTTAGATCCTAGCTTTGTCAATTCAGGGATGCCTGATGACATTATCGCCAATGACATGTTTGAAGGATTACTCATTGAAAATGGCCAAGGGCAATTAACTCCAGGGCAAGCTATTGATTGGGTTGTATCTGCAGACGGCAAACAATTCACCTTTACATTACGTGATGGTTTAGTTTGGTCAAACGGTTCTCCCGTACTGGCGAGCGATTTCGTGTTTGCTTGGCAACGCGCAGTAAACCCAGACACAGGCAATAATACCGGCCATTATTTTGTTACCGCTAACCTTGTTAACGCTACAGAAATTCAAAACAACAAAGCAGCGGCCACTGATTTAGGGGTTAAAGCCCTCGATGCAAAAACGCTGCAAGTGACGCTTACCAAGCCAACGCCCTACTTTCTTAATATGATGACGATCAAGACATTCTCACCGCTACCAACTGCTGTCGTTGAGCAACATGGTAAAACATGGTCACGTGCAGAGACCATTGTCACTAATGGTCCTTATAAATTAGTAAAATGGCTACCAAATGAATATGTTGAAGTGCAACGTAACCCGCAATACTGGGATAACACTAACACTGTTATTAACAAGGTCACTTACTTAGGTTTAGAATCTCAGATTGCAGAATGGAATCGTTATCAAGCCGGTGAAATTGATATGACTAATAGGGTGCAACTAGAATACTATCAATCAATGATGACTGAGCATCCAGAACAAATTAAATCACAAGCCTTGCTTGGCACCTACTTATATTCATTCAACACCCGTAAAGCGCCTTTTGATAACAAGCTAGTACGTCAAGCACTGAGTATGGCTGTTGACCGTGATATATTAGTGAACAAAATTACCGCCCAAGGTGAACCTGCTGCTTACTCGATAGTCCCAAGCACGATAGCAAACTATGCCACGAGCAAGCCTGATTTTGCGGTTCAAACACAACAACAGCGTGTTAAAAAAGCCAAGCAATTACTTGCAGCGGCAGGTTATAACAAACAAAAT
This sequence comes from Moritella marina ATCC 15381, assembly GCF_008931805.1. Classification (GTDB taxonomy): domain Bacteria; phylum Pseudomonadota; class Gammaproteobacteria; order Enterobacterales; family Moritellaceae; genus Moritella; species Moritella marina. Next base: position 2,248,631 of record NZ_CP044399.1, read on the forward strand.
CCGCTCACATTTACCCTGACGTACAATACCAGTGAAAACCACAAAAAAATTGCACTGGTCATTGCATCAATGTGGAAACCACTTGGTGTAAACGTCATCTTGGAAAACATGGAATGGAAGAGTTACGTTGCCGCTAAAAATATGGGGGATTTTCAATTAGCACGTTCATGGGCATTCGGGGATTATGCTGAACCATCGGCACTATTAGAGGCCTTTACCTGTGATAACCCGGTGAATGAATCTGGTTTTTGCTCACCTGAGTTTGACTCGTTATTAGCCACAGCCTCAAATACTGCAGATGAAAATCAGCGTTACGGTTTATATCAGCAAGCTGAAGCTATCTTAAGCCAAACAGCGCCGATGATGCCGCTGTATAACTATACGCAAACACGCATGGTTAGGGACACATTGAAAGGATTCCCAGAAAACAATCCACGCGGTAATATCTACGCAAAAGATATGTATTTTGTGAAATAACAGTAATAAAAAATGGCAAGTACCAGTCTTATATTAAGAAAGGTTACTTGCCATTTTATCGCAATTGTTTAGCTAACCGATATTAAACATCTATTAGCTATGCTCTAATTAAAGAACTAGAAAGGCATTTTCATACCTGGTGGTAATTTCATACCGCCAGTAACATCGGCCATTCTTGATTTATTTTCTTCTTCAACGCGGCGAGCAGCATCGTTGATTGCAGCAGCGATAAGATCTTCTAACATCTCTTTATCATCTTCCATCAATTCTGGGTCGATTTGTACACGACGCACGTTGTGGCTACCAGTCATAGTGATTTTAACCATGCCAGCACCAGATTCGCCAACTACTTCCATGTTAGCTAGGTCTTCTTGTACTTTAGCCATCTTGTCTTGCATTTGTTGAGCTTGCTTCATTAAGCCGCCCATTCCGCCTTTACCAAACATATTAAACTCTCTTTCTATTGTCTACCGCGAACAACAATAAATGAATACTGATTGTTGCGCATTGAATATCCATACTATATGGGTATCACTGGAAAAAAATCAAGGTTGATAACGATTGATATCAACACTATAAAAATTATAACGGCGCCATTACGGTACTATTACGGTACTACAACAGCACTATAACGGCACGATTGAATTATCATCAATGACAGCGCCGAGTCGGTTCATAAAGAACTGAATATACTTATCATCATACAAGTTTTTAGTCGCATTCGCTAAGCGTTGTTGATAAATTATTTCTTCAAGTTGCGCTGGCGTTGATTTGTTTGGGTTTTCACCAAAATTAATCACCAATTCAACTGGCTCAGATAATACTTGCTGCAACGCATCGCTTAATTGCTGACGCGACTTATCATTTGCAAAGTAGCGTTGATCTGGATTCATCGTCAGTGTAATTCGACCAGGTTCCTGCTCCATCACGCTATGCAATGCCAGTTGACGAACACGCCCGCCTAAGCTCATCTGATTAATATAACAACACCATGGGTCATTTTCATCTCGGAGTTTGTTATCAAGCGGTGCTGTCGCTGTAGATTTACCTGATTTTTGCGGCTGAAAAGCCGGTGACAAATCATTAATATCAACTTTAACCTGACTGAAACGATCAATTTGACGTACCGCAGGCTCTGCAAAATTTTGCGCTGGCATCTGGTTGTTATAACCACCCTGCCCTTGGTACTGTCCTTGGTCTGGATAGTTACCTTGGTCCTGATAAGAATCAAGTGGTGGTAACTCGTCCCATGTCGGTGGAGACTGTTGCTGTGTTTGTTGCTGCTGCATAGGTTGGCTTGCTGCTGGCGTGTTAAAACGACTCTGCGGCGCTGGTGTATGCTGGATAACAGGTGCTACCGCTTTTTTCGGCGGTACATACGACGATGGAGCCTGCTCACTCTTCGCCGCTGTCGACTTTTTTGCAGTTGTACCTAAACGACTACGTAAAAAGTTACGTGTTTTACGTCCTTGATCAACACCGCTCTCAGGCACAGATGTTTGCGCTGGCACTTGACTTTGTACTTGTTCTTGTTGAATTGGTGCAGCCTGTACAGGCGCGTTATTCATTGGCTGCGGAGCATATTCTGGTGCCGCACTATTTTGCGGAGCAGCATAATGTGGCGGCTCTGCAGTTTGTGGTTCGACATGCCCCATCGCTTGCGCAGCTTGTAATAGCTCATTTTGCTCTAGGTTTAAATTAATCACCGCGTCATCTGCTTGTTCTGGTACTGCGACTGATTGTACTTGTTGATGAACTTGTTGCTGTGGAGCAAGCTGTTGAATTTGCTGCGGCGCTTGTTGCAATGCTGCAGGTTCAGGAGCGGAAGCTTGTGCTTGTATTGGAGGCGTTTCAAGTACTTCAGAAACTGGTGCTTGCGCAACCGGTGCAGCCACGACAGTTTCAGTCATCACAGGTATTGCCACAGCTGCTGGCGTCACATCTCTTTCCGGTGCTTGTAAGCGTCCCTGTGGACGAAATGCAAGCATACGTAATATCGTCATTTCTAACGCACTACGTGGATCCGGTGCAAGCGGTAACTCTTTGCGACCTGTTAAAGTAATTTGATAATACAGCTGCACATCTTCAGGTGACATTTCATCGCACAAGGCTTTCACTTTATCTGCATGCTCAGAGTCCACCACTGATGACGGTAAAATTTGTGCCATCGCAATGCGGTGTAACAAACTTGCTAGCTCTATATGCAATTGGTCAAAATCAGGTCCTAACGAACTAACCTCGGCAATTTTAGCCATACAGCTATTTGCATCACCAGTGACAATAAGGCGCAATAGCTGCAGCATATGACTGTGATCTAGCGTCCCCAGCATATCTAATACGGTTTGATGTAACACTTCACCCGCACCATGTGACAACGCTTGATCCGTTAAGCTCAACGCATCACGCATACTGCCATCAGCCGCTTTAGCAATTGAATTTAATGCTGACAATTCGTACTTACAATGTTCACGCGATAAGATATGCACTAACTGCTGAGAAATCTGCTCTGGCGTTAATACTTTTAAATGGAACTGCAGACAACGCGATAAAATGGTAATCGGCAGTTTTTGTGGATCCGTCGTCGCCAGTAAGAACTTCACATATTCAGGTGGTTCTTCTAACGTTTTTAATAACGCGTTAAAACTGTGCTTAGAAAGCATGTGTACTTCATCGATTAAGTACACCTTAAAGCGGCCACGAGCTGGCTTATACTGTACGTTATCAAGTAGTTCACGCGTATCTTCAACTTTCGTTCGTGATGCCGCATCGATTTCGAGTAGATCGACATAAGAGCCCTGATCAATCTCGACACACGTTGAACATTCACCACAAGGTTTACTGGTGATGCCTTTCTCGCAGTTTAAGCTTTTCGCTAAAATACGGGCGATCGTTGTTTTACCAACACCGCGCGTGCCACTGAGCAAATAAGCATGGTGTAAACGGTCTTGCTCTAGCGCATTAACTAAAGCGGTCAGCACGTGTTGTTGACCAACAACTTGCTGAAAATTATGCGGGCGCCATTTACGCGCTAAAACTTGATAACTCATAACAGTTCAACGATTACTTAATATTGAGAAGCACTAACATGCTCGGGACTGAAAATAGCTGGCAGTCGGCCACCAGCTAAGAACGATTATTACGATGATGAATGTAACAACGAATTACTCGCCGTCAAAATCCACTAATTTAGTAATATTAACATTAAGATTGTTCAATACAGTTTCACCACCTAGATCAGGTAGTGAGATAACAAAGGCCGCATTTTCAACAATACCACCAAGCTGGCGAATCAGTGAAACAGTTGCGGCTACAGTGCCACCAGTTGCTAATAGATCGTCTACGATAAGTACTTTATCGCCAGCATCAACAGCATCAACGTGAATTTGTAACGTATCAGTACCGTACTCAAGCTCGTAGCTTTGTTCGATAGTTTTACGTGGTAGTTTATTCGGCTTACGCACAAGAATAAAACCTAAACCTAATGCTTTAGCAAGTGGCGCACCAAAAATAAAGCCGCGCGCTTCAGTACCTGCAATTTTAGTAAAACCAGCATCTTTAAAACGCTCAGCAAGTAAATCGATTGTCGCAGCGAATGCTGGACCATTTTCAACAAGACTTGTTACGTCACGGAAAATAATCCCCGCTTTTGGGTAATCTGGAATCGATTTAATACTGTCTTTAATAAACCCGAGTGTATCTTGGTTCATGCTTTAACCTGCTAATTTGATGAGCGAACTGTCATATCACCAAATAACTTGGGTATAAAACATGTGCTCAATATATAAGAATAATAATGGGGATAAATTTTATGTAACTGCTTGTTGATATGCAAGCGAGTATTAAGATTAACGCCCTTTTGAAGAAATTATTATACGATATATTTGGCAATTATGGTTAATTCTGTTTTAATCGCTCATTTTGCCAACGCAGGACCATCATATGCGCGTAGTTTTAGCCCCAATGGAGGGCGTTGTTGACAATTTGATGCGCGAGTTACTCACAGCGCAAGGCAGTTACGATTTGTGCGTAACCGAATTTATTCGAGTTGTTGAACAGCTATTACCAGAAAAGATTTTTTATCGTTATTGCGCCGAACTAAATAATGGTTGCCGAACTCAAGCAGGTACGCCCGTTCGCATTCAATTATTAGGTCAGCACCCACAATGGATGGCAGAAAATGCCGTGCGTGCAATTGAACTAGGCTCTCACGGTTTAGATATCAATTTTGGTTGCCCAGCAAAACAAGTCAATAAATCGTCTGGTGGTGCAGCGTGTCTCCGAGAGCCTGAACTTGTGTACCAAATAGTCAAACAAGTACGAGAAGCGGTATCGTCAGAGCACACCGTTAGCGCTAAGATCCGTCTCGGTTGGGAAGACAGTAACCAAAAGTTAGAAATTGCCGATGCAGTACAACAAGCAGGCGCGAATGAACTAACGGTACATGGGCGTACAAAAGCCGATGGTTACCGCGCTGCTGCAATCAATTGGGAAGCCATTGCCGACATTAAACAACATGTATCAATTCCTGTTATTGCCAATGGTGAGATCTGGAATTATGAAGATGGTCAACGTTGCTTAGCGGTGACTGGTTGTGAAGATCTCATGGTAGGTCGCGGAGCCTTAAACTTACCCAACCTAGGCTCTGTGGTTAAATACAATCAAGCACCTATGCCTTGGACGGATGTCGTGACTTTATTACAAAATTACTGCCAATTAGAGATTCGAGGCGATAAAGAGAAGTATCTACCAAACAGAATAAAACAATGGTTTAGCTACCTACGTAAGCAGTATCCTGAAGCGGTTGACTTGTTTACCCAATTAAGGGCCTTACGTCAGTCAGAAGAAGTGATTTATACACTAAATAACTATCGAAGTTAATAAGTTAAGTACACTTGACTCCATTAATTTGCGATGTTAATAATAGTGCTCAAGTCAATATATTATGCATAATTCAAGGATGAATTACCATTGCGTATTACCATAAAAAAAGCCCTGATTAGTGGTGTGATCCTACTGCAATTTGTCACATTAACCACACTGCTTGTGTCCAGTTACGTCTCTAACCAGCGCTCATTTAATGCTCACGCCCATAAGTTAATGATTGATTATGCAGATAATATTATTAACAACTCAAAGCGTTTTATGAATATCGCAGAAGCCACTACACTACTAAGCAGTGAATTATTAAGCGCGGATGTATTGTCGATAAACCGCCCCGAAGATCTCAGTTTATATTTTTTTCAACAGCTCAAACAATCCTCGCATATCTCAGGTATCTACTTCGCGAACACTCAAGGTACCTTTGTACATGTGCAGCGGGAGCAAGGATTCAAAGAACCATTATTTTCACGTAAATTCATCGTGTTTGATAACAAAGACACATTAACATCATCGCAGTTATTCACCCATGATAATATTTTCACCCAGCTTTCAGTCAAGAATATACAGCAAGAATCCTACGATCCACGCGATCGTATTTGGTTTAATAAAGCGCTAGATAATGGCGCTTTATCGTGGACAGACCCCTATGTATTCTTTTCTTCACGTAAACCCGGTATTACCAGTTCAATGCCCGTTTATAACAAAGATAAACAATTAATAGGTGTTATTGGCGTCGACGTATCACTCGCTACTATCTCCTCTTTTTTCGACAATCTGGATCTCGGTGATAACAGCACGGCTTTCGTTACAAACCGCCTCGGTGAAATTATCGCTTATCCTGATCAAAAAATAATCCAAGATACCGCCAGTGAAAGCCTACGATTCCCGCGCATAAATGAAATCAACAACCCAATAGCATTAACCGCTTGGCAGGCTTTACAAGAAGAAACACAGCTATTTTCAACCGGAGGTTCAGCAACAGCGGTGGCCTTTAGTTTCGATAATAATCAATATCATGGTTTGTTTAAAGAATTCACTCATCATGAATGGCCTTGGATCATTGCGGTCTACATGCCTGAACAGTTTTTTCTCAGTGAGCTCATCACCAATCAAAAATTGAACATTTTGTTTGGCTTAGTCATCAGCATTTTTGCCTGTCTTAGCTCTTGCTTTTTCATCAATCACATTACGGATTCATTGCGCAAAATTAAAATGATTGCCGAGAACATACGCTGTGGTCAATTCATCAAAACCAATGTCACCGAATCAAGTTTTGTGGAATTACAACAAACCCAATACGCCTTTAACAATATGATTGATAGCTTGATTGCATCCCGTAAAGAAAATCAACAATTACATTTGATGTTAGAAAAAACCAATGTCGAAACCATTACACGACTCGGACTGGCAGCTGAATACAAGAATGATTCATCGCCAAACCATATTCGTCGCGTATCACGCTATTGTGAATTAATTGGTTTAAGCATGGGGATGTCAAAAGACAAAACCAAAGAATTATGCGCTGCGGCAAAATTACATGATTTAGGTAAGATAGGTATTCCAGAACAGATTTTATCCAAGCCAGCCCCGCTAACAATGCAAGAGTGGATCATGATGAAAACCGCTCCAGTGATCGGAGCTAAGATTTTACAAGATGCGGAATCAGTAACACTGCAACTCGCGCACGATATTGCCTTGACCTTACACGAACATTGGGATGGCACTGGTTACCCTAATCAGCTGCAACATCATGGCATCCCATTATCGGCGCGTATTGTTGCCGTTGTAGATACCTTTGATACCATGATCCATCCGCGCTGCTATAAAAAAGCAATCCCAATTGAAGTCGCAATAACCCGGATCCACACATTATCAGGTAGTAAATTTGACCCCAGTGTAGTGGCCGCATTTGACCACTGCTTAATGGATATACTTAACGTTTACAAACAGCTATCACCGAGTGTTGAAGTTAATCAATTACCTCGTCGCTGTGAGTAGAAACTGTAAACTCGGCACTTAAACAAGTTCGCCAGCGCCTTTAACTGACTGCTCACTATTTTCAACCAAGAGTGCCGTCGCCGTGCGTTTCAATACTTCCCATTCCTCATCATCCACTGAAATACCCTCGTACCAGGTATCACGTTGTGCATTATTTAGCGCTGAAGACTTAATGTGCTTTGTGTAACCAGCTGAGTAACCGGCAATATCAAAATTTTTCACTGATAATTGAATGGTCATATCATGTAATGTTCGGCCTGCTAGATCGAGATGGTCAGATAGAAACAGTTCCGGTGACACACACCCTTGATTCAAAATATACAGGGTATTTTGTGGTGACGAACCATTATTCCACTGCGCTTTACACGCCAACCCTTTCGCCGCTAGTTTCACCAATTCGTTATACGCAAGCCAGCGGTTATGACAATTTTTCAATTCAATCGTCAGGTGCTTTTTACCGACCATTTTTTCAAGCGCGTAATCGATCACAACTGGTAGGTGACAAGCTAAGCTACAACCGTGTAAATCAACAACCAGTCCACCTTCATTAGTAATAAAGATATCAACAGGGGAATCTTTTTCCGCCGTTAAAAACTGCGCCGCGTTGTTAAAGTGGCCGATACCATTTAATCCAACAATCTGTAAACCAGCAACCATATTGGCTATCACATCGGCTTCACCACAGCTACGACGCATCCCTAAAAAGGCTTTATTAACCACCGAGACTAATTCATTATGTGAAACGATCATGATACTTCCCCTTCGAGTACAGCTTGATTTAAGGCATTACTTGGTAATAACGGAAACAACCACTCTCCATCATGGAGTTCGTTAAGTAACGGTGCGCCTTGGAAAAAAGTAACACGTACCCAACGTTCAGAGCGAGGGTCAAATTTAGTTGCACCCAGCACCGCTAACTTACAGCGCAAGAGGTGCATAGGTAACGATTTTTGATGTAATACATTCATTTGTATTTCACCCATTTGCTTATTCCCTAGCGTCCAAACACGACGTGAAATGGCACGATATTGAGGGTGTAATACTAAAAACTCAGCCAATTGCATGTTTGGTTTACAGATCAATAGCGCATGATAAAGACGATTAGCTTGACGGCCAATATCCAATGGCAATTCACGATCTTCACCCGGTTCTTCACCGCGAACACCTAAGCGTGGCTCTTCTTTGTCTTGTGAGCGATACCAGAACCAATAGTTATTTTCTGGTTGTTTAAAATCAGTTTCAATAGCCCAGCGATAGCGACTTTGTAATACCGCTAATAAATCTTCAATACGCTTACCGCTTGGTAGGTTTAAGCTTTCATCACAATTCATTTTAGTTTCATAGTTATCCACCAACGCAGGGTAGAGCTCCATCAAACACGACAGCAGTATTTCTTGCGTTTCCAGACTATATTTACTGGCATAATCAATTAGTTCTGACCACGTTTTCATTTGCGGTAATAAAGAGTGGCTTTGTATCAGCAAGGAATCTAAATTACTCAACAGATCATGTAATTCAGTTATTGCGGTGTTATTAAGGTCATCTTGATGTTCATTAATCGTAATGATTTGCTCTAAATGGCAAAGCCCTTTTTGTAATAAATGCTGTAGTGGTGCTAATTTATGTACTTCAACAGCAGCATTTAATACAGCCGTCAACGCAGACTCTCGTGATGATAACCATTGATCCACAACACAAGGATGATTGATCAAGTACGGTGCCATGCCCAAGCCTGTCGCATTACCGATCCCTAGGTAACGTTGTAAGCCAAGATCTAAATTAACCGCTTTATCTCCACCTTGCTGCTGCGCTAAATAATGCACCCAGTCGAGGCTGAATTCACGCAAGATATACACAGCACACATTTGCGCACTGAAGGACTGATTAAAGTCTTCGGTCGTTTCCAGCCAGCCAAAATCAGCAATACCAAACTTACCATTACCGTAAACGGCTGTCGTTCGCAGGATATAACCAACTTCTGCAAGTTCTTTGGCATTCGGCTGCTGCCCTTTAGCAAGGTGTGATACTAAATGTTCAAACACCCGCACACTTTTGTTCGCTCTTGCCAATACCAATACTTTATTTGGATTTCGTCCAGCTTCTTGCAACGGCACGTTAGTGCGTAAGCGACTCAATAAATCAACATCAACATCGCCATAAACCAGGGCGAACGTTACGTCCCACTTTTCAGCAATAACACGATCATTACGATCTTCATCGGCAATTTCATCACAAAAAATAACTAAGTGATAAATATGATTCAGTGTTGTCAGTTTGTAAATCACATGACCAAAGCCTTCTGCTGACAACTGCCAGTCGTGCTTAGTCACTTGCCATTTTTGTTGTGCCATTTTACGAATTAAAGAGCGCACAAAGCTAATCCGGTTTTGATGCATTGCACCAAGTCTTTCTGGCGCCATAACGGTTACAGGATCACGCATATAAGTGCCACCGCAAGTTGAAGGACGAGCATCCATATTATTAACTTCCATTGTAAATATAAAAATTTTAATTAGGCGGCTTGCTAACCGCCCTGCTTCACATAGTTATTAATGGTCAGTCAATCAATCGACTGACTATTAATACGTGCTATAAACCTTGATCTTTCGCCATCTGAATCGCGATTTGTGGTGCATTCCAGAGCGAAGGTAATAAGATTAAAGAAACCGGTACTGCAGTGATAACAATGAACGATTGCAGTGCGGATATCCCTCCCGATCCCAGTGAAATAAGCACCAACGCAGTGATCCCCATCACCACACCCCAGAATGTACGAATAAAGGCATTTGGTTCTTCTTCACCACTGATCACCACACTAATGGTGTAAGTCATCGAGTCACCCGTCGTCACGATAAAGATCGTCGTTAGGATAAGAAACAGTACAGACGTAATCATCGGAAATGGTAACTGCGACGTTACAGCCAACAGTGCACCAGGTAAGTTAAAGCCCTCAAATGCAGAACTCACAGACCCCGGATTGGCGATTTCAAATGCTAAACCTGAACCACCGACAATCGTGAACCAGAAACAGGTAGTCAGTGGTGCAATAATACTGATCGTAGAAACCAATTGACGAATCGTTCGACCACGTGAGATACGTGCAATAAAGATTGCCATCATCGGGCCATAACCCAAGAACCACCCCCAGAAGAATACGGTCCACCAGCTCAACCAACCTTCATCGCCACGGTATGTTGCCATCGGGATGAAGTTATCAACCATGCTACCCACACCTTGGATATAGCCATTAAATATAAAGTTAGTTGGACCAAAAATAAGAATGTAAGCCATCAATAAACACGCTAAAACAACGTTGTAACGGCTCAGCATTTGCATGCCTCGATTCAAGCCACTCAATGCCGAAATGGTATATAAAGCAATGGCAAATAAAACGATGATAAGCTGCGTAGTAAATCCGTCTGGGATCTCAAACAAAACGTTTAATGCGTAGCTCACCTGTAGACCAAGGAAACCAATCGGACCGATAGTCCCAGCCGCAACAGCAACAATACAACAAGCATCAATCAACGCGCCAGTGTGCCCGGTTAATACGCGTTTACCAAACACAGGATAAAGTAGGATACGCGGTTTTAGCGGTAAGCCTTTATCATAATGCAGGTGCATTACTACGATAGAAGTAAGGCTACCGACAATAGCCCAAGCCAGAAAACCCCAATGCATGAACGATTGTGATAAAGCATTAACCGCCGTTTGTTGAATGTTTTCTTGAGCACCATACAGAGGTGGCGGGTTAACAAAATGTGCTATCGGCTCAGCTGCAGCCCAGAACACACCACCACCAGCAAGTAATGTACAAAAGATAATAGCCATCCAACGAAAGCCATCCATTTCAGGTTTAGGTAATGCACCTAAAACAACTTTACCTGTACGACCAGCGGCTAACGCGATACCAATCAAAAAAGTTAATAGCAACAATACCTGCCAATAAGGACCGAAGACTGTAACAGCCCATGAGAATCCCGTATTAACAAGACTTGATAACAATACTTCATCGTATAACGCTAATAGTACAAACAAGGCAAGAAAACTGCCGCTATACCAAAAAGCGGGATTACTAAAACCCAATTTATCCGCTGTAGAATTATTATCATTATCTAAGCTCGCCGCTTTCGCGCTTTTAGTTAAATCTGACATGCTCTGACTCCAGAGGTATGCTTTGCAACTGCAAAGGTGTGTTTACGCCAGTCCTCTCGATTTATAATAATGGACTGACGTTCTATGTGTCGTAACGACTTACGAAATAGGCTCTAATCCTTGCTTTAAAAAGTTAAACCAATTTTCGCCTAATACTTGCCCCGCTTCAGATTCTGAAAATCCGTAGCGTATTAATCCGTTATAAATATTCTCCATACCTGCGCTACCGCAGAACCAAGGCAATGAATCAGGCCACCCTGAATTGTTTGCCGAACCTTCACCGTAATCCATCGCTTTAGACCAGCGACCATTACGCATCCATTCCAATACTGCTTGTGGTTGGTTTAGACATAAGTCACTACCAATCCCTAAGTGTTCAACCCCCACCATATCAGCCGTTTTAGCCACCATCTGACAAAAGTCATCTAAGCTGCATTGGCTGCCATTTGGTAAATGAAATGGATATAAGCTGAACCCTAACAATCCACCACGTGCCGCTAATGACTTAATCACCGTATCCGATTTGTTACGCAGTGCCTCAAACGCAAACGTCGGGTTAGCATGACTAATACAAATAGGTCGTGACGATAAATCAATCGCTTCAAGTGTAGATCGCTCTGCGCTATGTGACATATCGATGATCATGCCAACACGATTCATCTCTGCAATTGCTTGCTTACCAAAACGGGTAATCCCATTATCATTTTTCTCATAACACCCAGTTGCCAGTAGGCTTTGATTGTTATAAGTCAGCTGCATAATAAGCAAACCTTGTTGACGCATTACTTCAATTAAACCGATTTCATCATCAATTGATGAGCAGTTTTGTGCGCCAAAGAAAATACCCACTTTACCGAGCGCTTTGGCCTTTTCTATATCAGCAACAGAATGAATAGGCATGATCAAGTCCGCATTTTGTTCAAACCTTAAATTCCACTCCGCAAAACGGCTTAACGTTTCACGCGCTGTTTCGTGATAAACAATCGTTGCGTGAACAGCGGTAATACCACTGTTTTTCAATGTCTGGAAGTACTCTCGATCCCAATTGCAATACTGCAACCCATCAATCACAATCCTTTGGCTATACATACCGACTCCTAATTACTCATCTGACGTTCATTCACTTCACTGTGCTGTACAACGGTTTCATAACCGCTTTCAGCACAGTTTTAAAAACCGCTTAATAAGCGCGTTGATAAGCCGTTTTCACCACAGTGTAGAATTCTTTTGCATACTGGCCTTGTTCACGAGGACCAAAGCTTGATTCTTTACGGCCACCAAACGGGACATGGTAATCAGTACCAGCGGTTGGCAAGTTAACCATCACACAACCTGTTTGCGCTTGTTGTTTAAACAGTGTGCTTGTACGTAGGCTCTGAGTGATAATACCGCTGGTTAAGCCAAAGCGGGTATCGTTTGTTGTTGCAATCGCCTCTTCTAAATCAGCAACACGAATAACACTCGCCATCGGCGCAAATACTTCTTCCTGATTCACCGACCAATCATTTTTGGTATTAATAAACAGCGTAGGCGACATATAGAAACCTTCATGTTCTAGGTTCAAACGTTCACCACCAAATGCCAGTTCACCACCACTTTGGCGTGCCGTATCGATCCAATCAAAGTTCGCATCTAGCTGCTTACCATCAACAACAGGTCCCATAAATACACCGTCTTTAAGGGCATGACCCACTTTCAGTTCGCTCATGCGTTTAATCAGCGCTTCAACGTACGCATCATGAATACCATCCATGACTACTAGGCGAGAAGATGCGGTACATTTCTGTCCTGCACCAGAGAATGAGCCCGCAATCGTCGCTTCAACGGCGATATTAATATCGGCATCATCCGCCACGATCAAGGCATTTTTACTGCCCATTTCTAACTGGCAACGCACAAAATTAGGCGCTGTAGCAGCTGCAATCTTTCGACCGGTATCAACAGAACCGGTAAAACTAACGCCATTCACTTCGGTTGAATTAATTAATACATTACCCACTTCCGAACCACTACCAAGCACTAGGTTAAACGTACCTGCTGGTAGGCCTTGACGGTGAATAATCTCTGTTAATGCCACAGCACTTGCTGGTGTTAGATTTGCTGGTTTCCATATAACACTATTACCAAACGCTAAAGCAGGAGCAATTTTCCATGCTGCAGTCGCCGTAGGGAAATTCCACGGCGAAATAATAGCGACAACACCCACAGCTTCACGTGTTACTTCAACTGACACACCAGGTCTAACAGAGGCTGCGCTATCGCCAATTTGACGTAGCACCTCGGCAGCAAAATACTGAAAGAATTGACCCGCACGATAAATCTCACCACGACCTTCTAAAAAGGGCTTCCCCTCTTCACTTGATAGTAAGCGACCCAGTTCATCACAACGTGCGATCAACTCATCACCAATGCCTTGTAGCACAGCTTGCTTTTGTTCTAGTGGCGTTTTTTCCCATGTTGGCTGGGCATGTTTTGCCGCTGAGATAGCTTGGTGCACTTGCGCCGTATCCGCTTGGGCGAAGTTACCTAAATTTTGACTAATATCAGACGGATTAATATTGGCAACAGTACTTACACCTGTTTGCCATTCGCCGCCAATATAAAGTGAGTTTTCTGCTTGAATACGCTGTGTTTGAGTTGTCATACGACTTTCCTTGTTTCGGCGATACGTTAAGTAAGATTGAATTAGTTATAAATAGATCATATTCGTTAGTATAGTTCGGGTTTATACCGTTATAAATATTGACTTATTTTGCTTTATTTAAATTAAAGAACGTTAATTATTCACTGACAGCAGCGTAGACAACGAACTCAACTAGCATTTCTTCACGTGCAAGACCAGCAACGATCATTGCTGCGCGATTTGGATAAGGCGCATCAAAGTATTCTGCATATACCTTATTAACAGTGGCGAGATACTCGCGGTCAGTGACATAGATTAAGACTTGCAGTACTGAATTAAGAGATTCACCAGCACATTCTAATGTGTGAACTAGATTATCAAAGGTTTGGCGAGTTTGCGCTTCAATGCCACCCGCAACAACAGCGCCTGTTTGATCAATCGGGATCTGCGCTGTATATAAAGTGCCATTATTTACAATCGCCCATTCAAGTGGCGCTTTAGACGCAAATAATTCGGTTTTTACAGGGTAGCTTTGAGTTGTCATGTTCACATCCATTTTGTAACAGCTTTGTTTCGATGTTGTGAATATTGCCAGTTGACTCCTGATAAATCTAACGGTAAATTCTGTTCAATTGATAAGTAAAATTTATCACCCCGTAAAAGCGTGATCACTACATACTTTTTACAACGATATGTTTATTTATGAACAAACATTTTTACCACTATATGTTGCATGGATGATTAAATATGGATATTAAAATACAACAACTACGACATTTTGTTTTAGTCGTCGAAGATGGCGGGTTTCGCGCTGCAGCAAGCAGAGCAAATCGCTCTCAGGCTGCACTATCAACCTCTATCAAAGAACTTGAACGTACATTAGAGCAGCCGCTATTTGAACCTGGAAATAAATCAACGCTCACCCCTTTTGGGCAAATATGTTTACCCAAGATCACCCAGTTTCTACAAATTTACAAAACCTTAGACAACGACCTACGTGCCGCAGCAGCAGGTCAACAAGGGCGCGTACGCATCGCAAGTGTGCCCTCTGTCGCAGCAAAATTGATCCCTAATGTACTCGGGCGATTTTGTAAGGAGTACCCCAACGTTGAAGTCAGCTTAATTGATGACAATGCCGCCGGTGTTGAAGCAAGATTAGTGTCAGGCGAAGTCGATTTAGCACTCGGGAATTGTGCTAATTTAGATGCTGATACAGTGGATTTTACACCGCTGATTTCAGATCCTATCGGTGTGGTATGTTTAAAGGATAATCCAATCGCGAATAATATGAATGGTATTGAATGGCAGGCGTTATTAGATCAACCCTTTATTCATAATGGTACTTGTACCCTACTTGAACCTACGCCAGCAAGGGTTCTTATTGATAAGGCACTCTACTCCGTTGAGAATATCACGTCATTATTTTCAGTATTAAAACTGGGTATTGGTATAACCACACTACCAAAATTGGCTTTTCCCAGTAATGAAACTGATCTCGTGTGGTTACCTTTGCTTGACCCGCCGTTAGAACGCAAGATGGGTATTTTTCGTTTGGCTGAGCATACTATCTCACCGCAAGCCCAAGCATTTTATGAACTGTGTGTTGAGCACCTGATCTGCTCCGATGAGTTAGGCAGCTGATAAATTAGTCAAGTATTTACTCAGCCACCTATTTTCTATGCAGACAATACCATTTGTTATATCGACAGTACTATTTGCTCAGCGCTATTTATTCATTGGTTATTCGACAATTAAAACATTGCCATCCACCGCGACAATTTTTACTCGTAAATCAACAGCGATAGAACTAACCGTCGCTGATTCACTTAAACGGGCATTCCAATTAATACCAGAATGGCGAACCTTACCACCGTTAATAGTGATCACTTCACTCACCGGTACGGTTTGGCCAATCATATCGCTGCTAGTATCTTGCACGACACGATTGCCCTGAAATTGTTTAAGTGGCTTCCATAATAATAGCGCCACCACAGCAGACAATAAGCCAACCGATAATATTTCAAACTCCCAGCCTTGGATAACGCCAATACTCACCAATAACCCAGTGAGCAGGCAACTAAGACCAAAAAACAATAATGGCCCGCTTAACCCAGTCACACTCAACTCAATAATCAAGGCAAGCGCGCCAATCACATAAAGCAATTGGTCATGATTGTTCTGTAAGTAATCCATTAATGTATCCATTTAGTAAACTCCATGATGGAAAATAGCCTCACTATTCAGATAACTTTAGTGCACTTGAAACAGCAATAGCTTGAGCAACCGTATTACCGATATTCTCACTGGTTTTACCGTCCGTTAAAATGACCGAACCTTCAGCTGCGATCGCTTTGTGTGCTGCAATAGCATCTTGTGCGAGTTTTAAGCGTACCGCTTGCTGACCCTCTCCCGTAATAGCAACCGCACCAACAACATGTAATGCTGAAGAATCTGCATCTGCCACTAATCTAATCGCCTCAGCTTTACCCGTGGCTTCTAATATTTGTGACTCTTTACTTGCTTCAGCCGCGAGTACTTGCTCCGCTTTAGCGGCTTCAGCATCTAAAACACGCGCTTGTTTCAAACCTTCTGCTTGCGTGATAGCTGCCGTCTTAACACCTTCAGCGGTAAGGATAACAGAACGTTTTTCACGTTCTGCGGCCATTTGTTTTTCCATGTCTTCTTTAATTGAAATCGGTGGGGTAATATCTTTGATCTCATAACGAGTCACCTGCACACCCCAAGGTTGAGTCGCTTCAGTCATTGACGCTAAGATAGAGGCGTTAATGTTATCTCGATTCTGAAAACACTGATCGAGTTCCATTGAACCAATGGCATTACGCATTGTTGTCGTCGCTAGCTGTACTACCGCTAATTTATAATCAGTGATGTTATTCGTCGCCGCTGCCGCATCAACCACTTTCATGAATAAAATACCATCAAGTTCCAAGGTTATGTTGTCTTTAGTAATCGCCAGCTGTGAAGAGATATCTAATGACTGTTCTTTTAAGTTACGATCTGCAGCGACTCGTTGAATAAAAGGAACGATAAAATTAAGACCAGCTTGTAATGTACCGCTATAGCGTCCAAAGGTATAAATCACGTAACCTCTATTTTGCGGAATAAATAATACGCTTCTTTGGATGGTGAAAATGACCACAATCGTTATCCAAAGCCACGGGGTTAGTAGTATATCAATAGCATTATTCATAAGTGTATTTCCTTAATGATTAGAACAAACAAGATATGATTAATCATAGAGTAAATGATTATCGACGGCGGCACAGTCGTTTGTATAGAATTCCCCTTAAGGTTTTCATTTTTACCTCTAAAGCGTGATCTTAAACGATTAAACGACTTATCCTCCCATCGTAACGTCGCCGATATTAAGCAATATAGACTGCAGTTGCCTTTTTATTATAGAAACAAAGACATATATCCCAGCATCGATTCAATCCCAGCCAAAAAATAAACTTTAGCATTAGCTTTTTAACTGTTTCTAATCCAAATAGATGGCCAATAATAAGCCGAATTAACCCTTTAAAATTAACATAAACATTAATAATCTCATCGTAAAGTTGATGGTTGAACCCCCTAACAATCCAATACTTAATCCAAGTAACAACATGTTGCTTTAACAAAAACAAGGTCATAAGGGTACTGATATGGCAAGGCTATTAAAGGTAAAGAATATAAGCATTTGTTGCTTATTAACACTTTCTAGTTATGTATTTGCGGGGGGGAGTCCCTACGAACCGCCGCCAGAGTTAGCCGCTTTATCAGAGTTAGCGCCAAGTGGTAACTATTCAAATATTGAATTTGATGGTGCTTATCTCTCTAAAGTAAAAGTTTTACAAAGTCGCGATGGTGGATTAGGTAATAAAGCACATATCCAACTGAGCGGTATAAAAAATAAAGCAAAAATAGTACAAGACGGTAGTAATAACAGCGCTTATATCGATCAAAGTGGTCGCTTCAACATTGCTAAAACGGTTCAACGAGGTCAAGGGCATGAAAGTGCCATTATCCAACACGGTCATCGTAATGTTGCAGTACATATTCAAGGTGGTAATGCGCAACATAAAGGTACGATAAATCAGTCTGGTAATAACAACCTGGCTTTTATTAAAGATACAACGAATAACTCGCGTGATTTTTCGGTAAACCAAACCGGGCGTGGGCGTATTATTATCAACAATACTTTTTAATCAACATATAAGATCATTAAGGGAATTACCATGAAAAAATTAACAATCGCAATCGCAGTTTCTTCAGCTCTTATCTCTGGCGCTTCTTTCGCTGGCAATGTCGACACCATGATTTTTCAAAATGCAAACAACAATGACGTGACCGTAACACAAAATACCGGCGGTGCAGCGCTCGCCAATGGCAATAAAGCTAAAGAGACCATCACCTATGGTAATCATAATAAAATCGATATATTACAAACAGGTGAAAGAAATGTCTCTAAGACTGCTATCAATGGTGAAGCTGGAAAAAGAAGTAATCGTAATAAACTACGTGTTAAGCAAATCGGTGATGATAACAAAGCCAATATCGCACTCAATGGTGGTAAATCAAAGCATAATAAATTAAAAATAGTTCAAAAAGGCGATGAAAATAAATCAAAAATCACGTTAGAAAGAAATGCAGATCGTAATACGGCAAAAGTAAAAATTCATGGTACAACACCTTGGGGTAGTTCAGATCACAATACCACCAAGAGTACATTTGGTCGTGGCGCTGACGATAACCGATTAAATATTGAAATTGAAAAAGGTGCTTATAATAAAGTTAAAACCAGTGTAGCCAATCATTCAGATGATAACAAAGCGAAAGTTGGGATTCACTATGGTTTAGAAAATAAGGTAGTTATCGCACAGGATGGTGACGAAAACAAAGCTAAAGTATATCTCAGTGTAGCTGGTTTCAATGATGTCGGTATAGCACAAGATGGTGATTATAATACAGCGAAAGTTGATATTCACTATGGTGCGTATAATACCGTCGATATCGCTCAAGATGGTGATGACAATTTAGCGAAAGTTGATATTTCAGGTGGTCTTGGTAATAATGTGAATATCGCTCAAGATGGTGATGACAATTTAGCGAAAGTTGATATCTCTCTCGGCCTTGATAACAACGTAAATATCGGCCAAGAGGGTCATGATAATACAGCCAAAGTTGATATTACTCACGGTGCTCATAATACGGTTGATATCGAGCAAGATGGTTATGATAATTTAGCGAAAGTTGATGTCTCTCACGGTAGTGATAATGACGTCGATATCGAACAAATAGGGCATGATGCAACAGCTAAAGTATCTCTATATCACTCAAACTATAACATGATTGATGTGACGCAAAATAATAATGATAGTTCAACAATCACAGCGAACTACAGTAACAACAACAGTGCTATCGTTGTACAAAATTAAAGAACAGTGACTTATTTAGTCAATCGTAAAAAATCAGCGGCGTTTAGTGCCGCTATTTTTTTATTCGCATTACAACTACCACAAACATTGCATAGTAAAGAGCAATTGAGAATAAAACCAAATGACATAAAACGAGAGGCTAAAGAAATGAATATTCTTTGTCAGAATGTCGGTAATAGTATTCACCTGGTGATTATTAACCAAGATGATAATTATCACACAATTAATCTAACCTCAAAGACCAGCAATCAATTCACAACCAGCATCGATAAAAATTCACAAGTTAATTTAAGCTTATCAAAAGAACAGTTCCCCATAAAGATAATCACTTCCTCTTCTAATAAAACCACCGTTTTTATGATTGATAAAGATTGCAAAATATCATCATAATTACCCGCTAAACTGAAACAACTAACAGCTTACCAGCCCTCCCCTTAATATTCCGCCACGCTTAGTGCAGTACCCGAGACACTAATGTGGCCTAATTCAACAAGTGCCGTGAAACTTGTTATTAAGCAGCTGTATACGATAAAAACAGAATTGGTTTAACCGTATAGTTAAGTCCCCCCCCAACCTTATATTAAAGCTCTGCCTGCACATAAATCAGGCCATGAGCTAAATGATAACCTCCTATCAACCTGAATATAAGAAGACATCCCCACCCCTTTAAATAGAAAGCAATCGAGCTAAGCGCGAGTGCTTTCTATTACAGGATATCAAATATAGATCACAACCTAAAACATTGCCGTCGATCTAGAACTGAGCGTGTTTATTCTCGCTACAAATAGTTTACAAGCAACGAAATATGTTCGATGTACATCACGAGATAGATCCGCCATTACGCTTTTGTTAAGTAGCTGAAAAGACTATCGACAATGGAGATGCCCTCACGTATTAACAGTAGGGCTTATAGTGGATCACGCACCAACACAAGAGGTTAAAAGCTTAACATACGCTGAACTTGAAGTGGCTAACTGTGCACTTTAGGTTTACTGTTTTAGGTTACACTGCCGATTACAACAGCAAGTAATTACATACAACATGGGGAGTTTAGCAGCGATGGCATTTAAGCAAAAAATATGAGTACCAAATATCGGACTGAATATTATTCACATCATATAGGGATAGTGTGTTGTCGTGCTTAAGGTGAGATAAATGGCCCCAGCAGAAACGGGAGCCATCGAAGTAACTATTAGTATTAGTGAGAATACAAAACCGTAACTTAAATACGATCAGTAAGCATATTAATATGTAGCACGGTAATCTTTAGGGCGAGAATTTGTAACGCTGGTATTTTTGGTCATCAATTCAGAGGCATCTTTTGTAAATACGTCATTCGTACTAGCCTGCTGAGCATTTGTATTTAGAGTGCTAGATTGAGATGCATATTTTTTAAATACAGGTGAATCCAGGCTATCTAGTGAACTCGGTGACCATAAACCTTGCTCGACACCATTAACAATCAA
This sequence comes from Moritella marina ATCC 15381, assembly GCF_008931805.1. Taxonomy (GTDB): domain Bacteria; phylum Pseudomonadota; class Gammaproteobacteria; order Enterobacterales; family Moritellaceae; genus Moritella; species Moritella marina. The sequence continues at coordinate 2,269,669 of NZ_CP044399.1, forward strand.
GTGAATAACCGCAGCATCAATGGCCGACATTAAAGCAATATTAACCGGTTCATTATTGGTATAACCCATTTCAACTTCAAGTAATTCTTTATAATCTACAAAGCGAAAGGCACCCGCCGCTAACTCATAAGAAAGAATTGTTTTGGTTGTAGTAATGCTTGATAAAATTTTACCGCTACGTATATCCACCGCGCGAATATTAACCGTAATTTGATCTGTTCTATATTTACCTGAACCACCAATACCGAGGTATTTCGCCCCCATCCCTCCCGTTTTTATATTGGTATCATAAGCCACAATACCGCCTTCTATCATCACATTTGCTGATTGCAATGAAGGTAAATCAGTACCATGGTTGGAGACTACTTTATCTTTACTCTGCGCAGCGCGGATTATCTTTCTTTCCGTCAGCAAATTTTGTAAACCTTGTCGTTCTAATGGATAAAACCACTGAGAATCTAATAGTGCCATAGTTAATAGTGCTGTAGCTCCCTGTGGCACAGCTGTCGAGAAGTTACTATTTGGTTGAGGTTTATATTGACCAGTTTGATCTCTAAAATCATACACAGCCACATAGATTTTACCTTTTGGTTTCGGCAGTGCTACTAGATCATTATAGGTATTACCCCTTTGCATTAAACTCGGCGTATCCGAAGTATCTGGAATGCTCAATGAATTTGAACATCCAGTCATAATTACGATAAAAAACAGCCATAAAAACTTCATTGATTTCATCCTTGGTTTGCTTTTAATTCGAAGTAATGCCGCCAACTTGAATAGTTGAGCTCTCACCAGTTAAATTATCCACCAAGTGAATAAGCAATGCACCACTATCACCTTCAACAACATTGACCGTAAAATCTTCGGTTATAAGCTGTCCTGTTTTACCTTCGCTGGCATCGGATAGTATTTGACTTATTAGTCTCGACTCCAAACTCGACGCCAAACGCTCTAAAGCTGACTTCTCTTCAAATCCAGAGTCAATCTCAGGGCCAGAGTAATCATTGATCGCGTTAGCAGTATTGAATAAATGGCTACTATTTAACGGATTACCACCAAAGCTTGGGCTCACAGGTGTATAAACTAATTCACTGGCTATGACATTACTGCAGCTTAAGATAAATGAGAGAGCGAATAGTTGCGTAGTTATCTTCATCATTTCTTCCTTATAACTCTGATCGTTCTAGATCAAAAGTATCCTGAAATTGTTTTTCGGCTTTCCATTTAACAATATAATTTCGCGTTACATACATAGCTTCCTCTGCTCGTTGTTCTGCTTGATACCGTCCTGGTGAAAGAGCTGTTTTATAAATAACGCGATTAAAATGATGGATTGTAATAATACTTCCCGATAGCGCCGTTGGTACTTCTGAAATCGTTAAGTTAACCTCAAGGTCACCATACTCACTGTTCATTTTCATCGCAAAGGTAAAATAGAAATCTTTACCAAGACGAGTTAATGTACGATCGATAAGCAGCCCTTGAATTTCGACGAGACTATCATCATTACTTTGGGACTCTTCTAACGGAGTCTTATCATCAATTGCCTGTACATTTGCGCTGATACAAAGCCCACTAATACACATGACATAAAACAAAGCCTTTCCTTGTTTTGACTTCATCATTAAACCCTTTGAAATTGCTGTCCCTTTGCCCACATCACTGCTTGCAATCTGCTCTTTACCTTTATTTTTTTAAACACATTATGTAAATGGGTTTTAACCGTGTTTTCACTCACGAATAATTGCTCTGCGATTTGAGAATTTGAAGCCCCTAAAGTGAGTAACTTCATAATCTCTTCTTCGCGTCGAGTCAGTTCTGCAATCACACTTGACGTAAAATATTTATCTTTCCGGTGTACGGTAATGATAGAAGTGGCAAGATCCCTAGAAATCCAAAACTCCCCATCTAACATTTTTTGCATGCCTTTTGACATCAATTCCATGGTATCGCTTTCATAAAACAAGCCTGTTAAATTAGGTAGTCTCATCAAGTCATCGATGATGATGACAGATTCAGAGTTGATTAATATTTCTTTCGTATTAAGATTTTTTTCATCAACAAGGATTAAATATTTACTTAGGTAATCGTCTTGCAAATGGTTTAAATCAATAATAACGTAATTGAGGTTTTTGTTGCTTTTCTTAGAAGAAAGGCTCTGAAGTAACTCTGTAAAAGAGACATCTAAAATAACAATATCAAGCGATTTTTCTAGACTTTGTTTTAATAGAGAAGATTGTAAACTTGATTTTGAAACTAAATAGCACGTATATTTTTCATTAATCATAAGATTCAAGCTCTTGAATTAAAAAGGAGGCTTTGGTCTTTTAAAATAATAATCCGTAAATAAGCCATTTCGAATTCACTCTGCAATAACATGAATATAGTTTATAAATAACAAACGGAGTAAATCAGCTACATAATTCAAACATTGTATTAAAACCTGTGCGTATTCAATAAAATGAGCTAAGTATGCCAATATAACGCCATCTTTATAAAAGTCATAAAGGCCGCGATAAGCTCAACATGAAGTATATTACTCTATTAAAGTGGGTTAAATACAAACAATAACTATATTATAGCCTTATCGACTAACCGATAAAGCAACATAAAAATAACAATATCTATCGGCTAAAATACAAAATAAAGCCAAGTGTGATATATCACAATAATTTTAATTATTTTTACAGGACAGCCTTTTAACTGCTCCGACCTTTAGTTAAAGAGCATTGTTTTGTACATAAAGTGGTAGTTAAATATTGAGTAGTGTTGATCTGCGCAGTAGTATAGACGCTCTATTTTTATTGATCGTCATTTTAGGAAGTGTTATGTCATCTTTACGCGGCTGTTTAGCCTTTGTATTGTGGTTGGTTAACTTACTTTTTTGGGTTATCCCAATTATGATTTTAAGCCCAATCAAATTACTACCAATTAAAATTATACAAAGAATCTGTTCTTCATTATTAGTCTTCTTTGCCAGTAGTTGGATCCGCGTAAATGGCGTAATCGAACACTTTATTCATCCTGTTAAGATCCATGTGCACAATGCTGACATCGAGCTGTCTGAAAAAGAATGGTACATGGTTATTGCGAATCACCAATCTTGGGTTGATATACTGATCTTGCAACGTGTATTAAATAAAAAGATCCCCTTCTTAAAGTTCTTCTTAAAGAAAGAACTTATTTTTGTGCCCTTCTTAGGCATGGCTTGGTGGGCATTAGACTTCCCTTTTATGCGCCGCTACAGCACTGCACAACTAAAGAAAAATCCCAAATTACGCGGTAAAGATATTGAAGTAACACGTAAGGCTTGTGCTAAATTTAAATCAAGCCCAGTGAGTGTGATGAATTTTGTGGAGGGTACCCGCTTAACCACAGAAAAACACAGCAAACAAAAATCACCGTTCAAGCATTTGTTAAAACCAAAAGCAGGTGGACTCGCATTTGCACTGTCTGCATTAGGTGAACACATTCAGAAAATTGTTGATGTTGCTATCTATTACCCAGGTCAAACTCCCAGTTTTTGGCAATACCTGTGTGGTGAAGTGAAAGATGTGCATGTACATATTCGCGTAGCAGATATTGATGACAAGATGCGTGGTGATTATCAAAAAGATCGCGCATTTAAAATTGGCTTTCAGCAACACCTCAATGATGTTTGGGTAGAAAAAGATGCGATCTTAAAGACGATGGCACAAAGCCATAAAGCAGACACAGATAAAACCGCACTCTAAAGTAAATAAACATTTCGTATATAACTAAAGCCGCCTAATTTATGCTTAGCAATAAATCAGGCGGCTTTTTTCGTCTCTACCCTGCCGTGAACTTTATGAACAAAATACCCTAAATGTTATTAATTGCCTTTATTTACACTTTCCTCTTCGTCACAACAAAGTGAGCAACATTTACTTAACATACACCCCGTAAGCGTTAACCAAATAACCAATAAAAACGCCAGCTATTAACATTCAATGTTAAATTCAACTTTTCAACAATGAACACAAGGAATGGAAACCATGCTAAAGCAATTTAGAAAATGTGTAACCTCATCACTTATTGTCGCCAGTATTGCCACGCTATCATCAGCGGCTTGGGCTGCTGATTTAGAAAAAATCCACTTTATCGTACCTGGTGGTGCAGGTGGTGGCTGGGACATGACAGCCCGAGGGACTGGTGACGTATTAATGAAAGCCGACTTAGTTGAAAAAGTCTCTTACCAAAACCTTTCTGGTGGCGGTGGCGGTAAAGCGATTGCTCACATGATTGAGACCGCTGCACGTCAGCAAGACACTTTAATGGTTAACTCAACACCGATAGTGATCCGTTCTTTGACAGGTATTTTTCCACAATCATTCCGTGATCTAACCCCTGTTGCAACAACGATTGCCGATTATGGCGCAATTGTCGTGGCAGCAGACTCGAAATTTGAAAACTGGTCACAAGTTGTGACTGCATTTAAAGAAAATCCACGAAAAGTGAAAATTGCCGGCGGTTCTGCGCGCGGTAGTATGGATCATCTGATTGCAGCAGCCGCATTTAAAGGTGAAGGATTTGATGCCCGTAAAGTACGTTACATCGCTTATGACGCCGGCGGTAAAGCAATGGCCGCGGTATTATCAGGTGAAACACCACTACTTTCAACCGGTCTAGGTGAAGTACTGGAAATGTCGAAAAGTGGTCAAGTGCGTATTCTTGCAATTACAGCGCCTGAACGTCTAGCTGCGGCGCCAAATGTACCAACACTAACAGAGATGGGGAATGAAACCGTCTTTGCTAACTGGCGTGGATTCTTTGCTTCACCGGGTATCAGTGACGCCAAAGTCGCCGAGTGGAACAAAGTATTAGCTGAAATGTATAAAACAGATCAATGGGCAACAGTGCGTGATCGTAACGGTTGGATTGATAATTACAAAGCAGATAAAGACTTTTATGCATTCTTAGAACAACAAGAAGAGCAAATGGGTGCCTTGATGCGTGAGTTAGGTTTCCTAAAATAAACTAACTCATCACCATAATATAGCCACAGTAATCATACACTGTGGCTTTCTTTTACATCGGAGCCCCCATGCAAACAACACCTTTACCGCGCTTAAACCGAGATCGAGTCAGTGGATTAATATTCCTGCTTGTCTGCTTAATCTACGGATACCAAGCTACCCAGATTCAGCTTTTCCCTGGTGACGAATATGAGGCCTTTACGGCACGTACTTTACCCTATTTACTGACCGCCGGTGGCATTATCATGTCACTGCTGCTTATTGTCATGTCACCGACTAACGCTTGTAGTACCAGTGCTTGCGAAAATAACAATGAAAGTAGTTTAGATTGGCGCTTACTTAGTGCCTTCGTTGCTTTAATGACCGCCTATGGTGTCGGTTTAACCTGGCTCGGGTTTGTATTAGCCACCAGTTTGTTCTTATTAGTCGGTTTTTGGCTACTGGGTGAGCGCCGAAAAGCAGTATTGTTCGGTGCATCTTTTCCTTTTGTAACTGTATTTTGGTTACTACTAACCAAAGTTCTGGATATTTATCTTGAACCTGGTTACCTCTTTTTAAGCTTCTAGGACGATAATTATGTTAGATGGAATTTTAGCAGGCTTATCCACAGCAATCATGCCAACCAACTTAATGATGGTGATGGTCGGCTGTTTTGTCGGTACTTTTATTGGTATGTTGCCCGGTCTTGGGCCAATTTCTGCGATTGCGTTAATGATCCCCATTACTTATGGACTTGATCCATCTTCGGGTATGATCTTAATGGCAGGCGTTTACTATGGCGCCATTTTTGGTGGTTCAACATCTTCAATTCTGATCAATGCTCCCGGTTGTTCATCCACCGTGGTTACGGCATTTGATGGCTATCCATTAGCCAAAAAAGGTCAAGCCGGTAAAGCATTAGCACTTGCAGCTTACGCGTCATTTACTGGTGGTACCTTATCGGCAATAATGTTATTAATCGCTGCTCCTGCGTTAGCCAAAGTGTCATTAAGTTTTCAATCATCAGATTATTTTGCCTTAATGCTCGTCGGACTTTCTGCTGTAGCTGCATTTGCGGGGAAAGGTCAGGTATTAAAAGCCTGGATGATGACTATTTTTGGATTAATGCTTTCTACTGTCGGTATTGATAAAGGCATTGGCGTTGAACGCTTCACCTTTGGCCTAACCGATTTGATGGATGGTTTTAGCTTCTTATTATTAGCAATGGCGACCTTTGCCCTAGGTGAAATACTATTCAGTATTTTAAAACCGGAACCAGATACGTCAGCTGAAGAAAACAGTGCCTTATCTGAAATCGGTAGCATGAAAGTAACAAAAGAAGAATTTAAAGAAGTCGCTCCCGTAGCAGCCCGTTCTTCTATTCTGGGTTTCTTTGTCGGGGTATTACCCGGTGCTGGCGCCACAATCGCGGCCTTCTTAAGTTATGGCTTAGAGCGTAATCTAGCCCCTAAAGATAAACGAGATGAATTTGGTAAAGGCAGTATTCGTGGCCTAGTTGCCCCTGAAGCCGCCAATAATGCCGCATCAAGTGGTTCATTTGTACCTCTGTTAACACTAGGTATACCAGGTTCTGGAACCACCGCGATTATGCTCGGTGCCATGATCTCTTACGGTATCCAACCAGGCCCGCGTTTGTTTGTCGATAATCCAGAGATTTTTTGGTCCGTGATCATCTCAATGTACTTCGGTAACCTCGTATTGATGGTATTGAATCTACCGCTGATCCCATATATTGCCAAATTACTTGCAGTACCAAGAACGGTATTACTGCCAATGATTATCTTTTTCTCGATCACTGGCGTTTATCTGGTTTCCTTTAATACTGTTGATGTGTTTATTATGATCTTAGTGGCGGTGATCGCCATATTCCTCAGGCTTGCGTCCTTCCCCTTAGCACCGTTATTACTGGGCTTTATTCTGGGTGGCTTGATGGAAGAAAACCTACGCCGTTCATTAATGATCAGTGATGGTGAGCTAAGCTTCTTATGGGAACGTCCAATAACACTGACTTTCACTGTTATTTCAGCCTTAGTACTGGTTACACCGATACTGCTAACCGCATTTAACCGTCGCCGTGCAAAGAAAGCTGTATTTGTTGATGAGTGTGATTAACAATAACGTGATTCGTCATCCTAGGCGTCATTGGGACTATAAATAATGTGAAAACAAAAACAGCGCTCAAAGCGCTGTTTTTTTTCATTTAATTATTAGTTTATAGTCCATAACATTAACCAATAGTTTGCATGAATACCTACTATCTAACTTGTTTCTTATAGGTTCTTTCAGGACGCCCTACTGTGCCATAGTTTAAATCAGCTACCAGCTCACCAGTACTAATCAAGTGTTCTAAATACCGTCTTGCCGTGGTACGGCTAGCACCAATTAATACCCCTGCATTATCCGCTGTAATATCTGCATGTTCAGCAAACAAACCACGTACTTTATCCAAGGTGACACTATCAATACCTTTCGGTAAACGTGATGTAGCAGGGCTTTTCACGCTAACAGAAATCATCGCATCGACCATATGTTGATCAACATCATCAAGATTAACAAATTGGTTTTTCTGTTTAAGATACTTATTCAATGATTCTTCTAAACGTGCAAAAATCACCGGTTTTAAAATGTAATCAACCACCCCACCACGCATTGCTGCTTGTAATGTATCCGAATCACGGTCTGCTGTAATTAAGATAACATCACATGCATGCTGCTGTTGGCGTAAATCACGCAGAATATCCAAGCCATTACCATCCGGTAAATACACATCTAGTAAGATTAAATCGGGCGTGAGAACATCAAGCAGTACTTCAGCTTCGGCTTTTGTCGTGGCAATCCCGATGATGTCTAAGCCATCTATTTTCATTAGATTGCGGCGGTGGATCTCAGCGATACCCACATCATCCTCAATGATTAATACTTTAATCGTATTAGTTGATGTCATGTTTAATATCCTTACCTGCATGCTGTTTTGGTAAATACACCGTCATTCTTGTTCCTTTATTATCAATACTTTCCATCATTAACTGACCGTTATATTGGTTAATGATTTTATCAACAAGATGCAGTCCTACGCCTCGGTTACTTTCCGATTTACTTGAAACACCTTGCTTAATTAATTCTTGCTGAGCGATACCTTTAGGTAAGCCACAGCCATTGTCTTCAACTTCCATGATGATTTCATCACCAAAGTCAGAAATACTAACAGAGACTTGTCGTTCCGATTTGAGCGTATTACTACTAATACAAGCATCAAAGCCATTATCGATAAAGTTACCTAATATAGTGACCAAGTCCTCTGCACGAATGTGCTCAGGTAGGGTCAACAGTTGTGAACCGTCATCTATATCTAATAATAGCCCTAACTCCCTCGCTCTTTCACTTTTACCCAGCAATACACCCGCGATCACAGGCTCGTGAATCGCCTCACGTAAAAACTCAATTAAGTGTTGATAGCGCTCGGTTTCCTGTCCAATTAAACCCAGTACATCGTCATATTTACCGAGGTGGATAAGACCACTGATAGTATTAAGTTTATTACTGTGCTCATGGGTTTGCGAGCGTAACAAGTCTGAGTATTCACGCACTTGTGATAACTGTTTAGTTAGCTCGCTGATCTCATCTTTAAGACGAAAACTCGATACTGCGCCCACAACCTGATTATCAACAATGAGAATTTGCCTGTTTGCTACAATAGCTTGGCCTTTAATCATCATTTCAACATTATATTGGTTAGCTTTGCTGGTCAAAATTTCAGTTAAGTTATTCTCCGGCAATACTGCATCCATGCGATGGTTCAGCACATCTTCCGCTTTCACCTTAAAAATATCACAAGCACTGCGGTTAATAGAACGTAAGTAACCATTTGCATCAATACTCACCACCCCTTCTTTAATCGTACTTAGGGTAACTTCAAGTTCCATATATAAACGGCCGAACTCTTCAGGTTCAAAGCCAAATATCGCATTTTGAAATTTCTTCGCGGTAAAATTAGAGATCAAGGCGTTAGTCAGTACCACTAACGCAATCATAATCAGCAAAAAGATAAAAAAGTGATCAGCTTTACTCTCAATACTCGTCAACAGGTACCCCACCGAGACGACCCCGATAATATTACCATTGCTATCAATAACTGGCGTCTTGCCTCTGACTGAGCGGCCTAATGAACCGTTGGCAACCGAGACATAAGATAGGCCTTTTTTTAAGGCGCGATCATTATCATCGCCCTTCATCGGCTTACCAATACGTTCGCTGATAGGATGAGATAAACGGATACCGTCTTTATTACCGACGACAATAAATGCCGCACCGACCGACGCGCGTAAATACTCAATTTTCTCTCGAATGAGTTCAGGGTTATTGGTTTCTATCGCTCTATTTACACATGGCGATGTAGACAAAAATTTAGCAATACCAAGGGCATTATTACCACTGTCTTGCTCTTCCCAGTGCTTTAAATAGACAAACCCAGCAATAGATAAGATCAATAATTTAACAATACCAGACAAAGTCATGATCAATAATAAACGCCGTCTAAAGCTTAATTTCTGCCAATTAAACAAGGCGTTATTTTTAAATAATTGCGATCATGCCAGTAAAACCGATGATAAAGAGAAGCTAATGATAACATTAATCCGTATTTATAACTCGGAATTAGCATAAACTCTGCTTAACACCCTGTTCAGTAAAATAGTATTAACATTATTATAAATTCTGTCCTGCTAAAGCCTTGATTTAAAAATAGTGAACAATAATATAGTGAGTAATAATATATTTACACTAATTTAACTTTTGATACGCAATTATCAAAAAAACTAAGGTATCATGTTCCTATTAAGAGGCATGTTAAATACCTATTTATATACGAAATACGGCGACAACGGAGATAAACAAGTAATGAATAAAAGAAACACTCAGGTCATTGATGAAGAAGTTTCATTTGATGTGCAAGATGAATTAGTTTCTACCACCGATAATCGGGGGATCATTACATACGCTAACGCCACGTTCTGCCAAGTCGCAGGTTTTGAACTTGAGGAATTAGTTGGTAAAAATCATAATATTGTCCGACATCCTGACATGCCAACCGCCGCATTTAAAGACCTTTGGACAAACCTACAAGCCGGTAAACCTTGGCGCGGCGCAGTTAAAAACCGTTGCAAAGATGGGCGTTATTATTGGGTTGATGCCTTCGTTACCCCAATCCATGAGCAAGGCAAATTAGTCGGTTATCAATCTGTTCGTAAGAAACTGGCCCTTGAAGATAAACAAAGAGCAATATCAGCCTACACCACTATCAATAACGGTAAAAATTTATTTCAGTGGTACCAGCGCCCTGTCTTAAAGCCACTGACGTTTTCAGTCATGAGTATACTGCTCTTATTTTTCGGTCAGAACATGCCTTATTTAAATATCGCATTACCTTTATTGCCCTTTATCATATTTTATAATGAATTAATTACAGTGCCACGCTATTTCTCCAGCTTGAAACAACGTTATGATAGTGTCTCACGTTATGTATTTTCAGGGTTTAAACCACAAGGTATTGTCGACTTTCAGTTGAAGATAGAAGAAGGCAAGATCCAAACAATTCTAGGCCGTGTGGTTGATAGTAGTCGTGCTCTTGAGGCAGGGGCTGATAACCTCACCGCTGCCGCACACCAAGCGAAAGAAGGTGTCGAGCAAGAAACAGCTGAATTACATCAAGTGGCAACTGCAGTAACAGAAATGGCATCAACTATTGCTGAAGTCTCACAAAATACACTATTAACATCAGAGAAAGTACAACTCGCCCACGATGATTGTGAAAGTGCCACACAAGCCATGTCAGACACCATGCTACAAGTCGGCCAACTCGCTACGGATGTTGCACAGTCTGCGGCATCTGCCAGCATGCTATCGGACGAAGCTCAGAAGATCAGCACTATCATGTTAGAGATCCGCGGTATTGCAGATCAAACCAACCTGTTGGCACTCAATGCTGCCATTGAAGCCGCTCGCGCTGGTGAACATGGACGTGGATTCTCGGTTGTTGCCGATGAAGTGAGGGCATTATCGACGCGTAGTCATAAAGCCACAGAACAAATTCAAACGTCGATTAACGAAATTCAACAAACCTTAGTCAAGTGGTCTGCAACCATGCAACAAGGGAAAGAAGCTGCCGAGTTGTGTGTTGATGAATCACAGCGAACTCAAACCATGATGCAAAATGTATATGGTGCTATCACGGATATTTCCGATCTAGCAATTCAAATATCCAGTGCCTCGGAAGAACAGAATATGGTGTCACAAGAAATCAGCCGCAATATTGTTAATATCAGTGATGCATCACAACACAATTTACAACAAACCGAGTTGGTAGAGCGTGAAGCCGATGATATTAATACCAACTCTAAATCACTAGCGGCTTTGGGCTTAACTTTTTAAGTGTTGTTTAAGGTAATCTAAGAAAACCCTGATCTTAGGCGATATAAGATCTCGCTTTAAGTACAGCGCATACGTCGAACTTAGTCGTTCATAAGGACTAAAACGGTGTTGCGCGAGTACTTGCACCAAACTGCCATTGATTAACTCACTATTCACCGCCCAGCGTGCAGCTAACACCAAACCGGCATGGTTTAATACCAATTGCTTTTGACCATTCACGGAATTAACAATCAAGCCTTCTTTGATCGCCAGCTTACGCGGTTTATCATCCATCAAATACCAATCACGCCAGCCACTATAACCATAACAAATACAGTTAAAATTGATTAAATCATCCGGAGTATCAGGCGTGCCATGTGCGGCTAAGTATTGCGGTGTTGCACACAACAAAAAATCATTATCAACTAACTTACTGGCAATTAGGTTAGAATCTGGAATGCGCCCACTGCGAATGGCGATATCGGCATTGTCCTCGACTAAATCAACCACTCTTTCTGTCAGTTCTAACTCAATATTTACATCGGGATAAGTCTGCATAAACCCGGGTACCAGTGGTAATACACATGATTCGCCAAAACCCACTGTCATACTGACTTTTAAATTACCTTTTGGGCTTTGCTGTAAGTCATTCACCGCGCGGTTGGCTTCATCCAATTCAGCAACAATACGTTGTGAATAGTGATAATAAGTAGAACCTGCCTCTGTTAAGCCTATATTACGCGTAGTGCGGTTGAGCAAGCGGATCCCGAGCTCAGTTTCTAACGCAGCTAGCTGCCTTGAGATTGAAGATGGCTGTACGTCAAAAATGCGACTTGCCGCAGAGATACTGCCCGTCTCCACTACACAATTAAAATAGTGCAGTCGTGTGATCATACTCATTAACTGGTTTACCTTGTATTATAGCCAAACTTGTAAAGATTCACTCAACAGCGTGAGGTTTTTTACTGTATAAATTTGCAAACGGTTGAGCGCTGAGTCCATGAGCAAAAATACTCATCAGAATAGTTAAGGTAACAATGGCATAAACAATCTCAAAACCACCGTTATGATCATCCATATCACCGACTTCATGCGCCACAATTAATACATAGAGAATTGAGGCGATGCCACGTGGACCAAACCAGGCTATAAACACGCGACTTGCCATGTCTAACTTAGTACCCACTAATGAAATAATCACAGGTAACATGCGCAACACCGTCAGGCTTAACAAGGCATAAATAACAACATTTAAGCTAATATCATGCAGTGTTAATGGCACAAACGCTAACCCAAACAAGAAAAAACTAATGAGGATGAATAACTCCCCTTCACTTTCAGCAAACTCTTCAATATGTACTCGCGCTTGCTGGCTGGTATTGCCAATATACAAACCGGCAAAAAACGCGGCAATAAAACCATTGCCTAATAATTCTTCAGCAAGGTAGAACGCCAGAATAGCCAGCGCGATTGGGATCAAGTTTTGGTAGCTTTCTTCTATCCAGTGATGTTGAATCGCTTTATTTAATAATTTCGCACCAAGATAACCCACAATACCACCGACTAACATACCAAAGACGATTTGCTCGGCCACATACCAAACCCAATCGAAATTCTCAGATTTAGCCATACCGCTGGTTATCAACGCCACAACAGTCAAGATCACAGGAAATACAATACCATCGTTCAAGCCACTCTCTACATTGATACTTGAGCGGATAGTTTTCGCTACTTTCGGATCAGTTACCACTGCCTTACCTAGCGCCGCATCAGTTGGCGTTAACAATAGTGCGAGTAAAATCATGTAGGTAAGCGGTTGTTCTGGGAATAACCATACTGCAGCAGCAGTGCCAGCAATAATGGTCAAAGGCAACCCGATAAACAGTAATCTTGCAGGTATTTGCCACGAACGTCGCAATAACTGAAGATCTAACAATGCCGCATCACTGAATAATACCAATACCAGTGCAATTTCAACCAACACAGTGACAAATTCAGCATCAATTTCCACCGCGGTAATGTTCAATCCAAACGGTGAACAAATAAGTCCCAATACAGTAAACACCATAGGACCGGATATACCATATTGCGCAAGTTTTTTGGAAATAAAACCATAAAACAAAACGATCAAAGCAATAATTAAAATAACTACGTGTTCGTCCATGACTAAAACTCCAACCTAAAGTGAATGAATGTCTTTGACCATCGCAATCACTTGCTGATGGGTCTTAGCGTTTATTTTTGCTGAACAACAATAATTTTCCATAACCGCATGCTTACGGACTAACTCGACAAACTCGGGCACTTGAATTGGTTTGTTCAAACAAAAAAACAGCTCATCCTCTGTCACATAGTTAGTCATGGGTAATGAAAAAGTAGCGCCTGAACCATCGATTAACCGATCTTCTATTTCATAATTAGCTTGATTCAAGTCAGCGTCATTTAACCACTCCGTTAATGACTCAACATAAATAAGTTCGTCTTCACCGTGATACTTGATCACTGCTGGCCAGTTTATCATTTGCAGGTTCCTTACATGCTTAGCTATTAGCATATGTTAATAGGCTACTGTAACAGCTTGTTATTCGCATTTCAGTTATCAAATTCAGATACTTAGCTTTTGGTCTAGATACCTATCTCGACAATAGTTATTTTTTATCATATTTATGTGGCTGAAACTGGGTATAATGCAGCCATCATCACCTCACATAAATGACCAATGTGGAAACAGAACAAATAACCTCAAAGAATAACTTTCGTGCCACCATGGATACCATTTTAGATAATATCCATGAGCATGGCTACGCTGTCATCGAAGATGCATTTCCAGAAGGTGTTATTGAAGCATTACTGGTAGATTGCCTTGAAAACCAACCTGATTTTAAAGCCGCGGGTATAGGTCGTCATCAAGATTCACAATTAAACAAACAAATACGTAAAGATAAAACGTTATGGTTAACAGGCTCAAGCCCTGCACAAACTGATTTTATGGCGCTAACGGATGAGATTAGACTGGAAGTAAACCGTAACTTTTACTTAGGTTTGTTTGATTACGAATGTCATTACGCAAAATATGAAGTAGGTGATTTTTATCAAAAACACCTAGATGCGTTTAAAGGTAAATCCAACCGTGTATTCACGACTGTCTGCTATCTCAATACACCCGATGCTGGCGGCGAGTTACTTGTCTATGCACAAGATTCGGATGATGTGATCGCACGCGTGTCACCAAAAGCAGGTACCTTGGTGGTATTTGAAAGTGAACGTTTTCCGCATGAAGTACTTGCAGCTGAGTCTGAGCGTTATTCAATTGCAGGCTGGTTTAGAACGAACAATTCAATTGCAGGCACGATAGATCCAACGTCATAGGCTGTTATCAATACAGCTGTACAACTGCAATTACGAGCCTATATACAAAACTATATACAAAACTATATACAGAACTATATACAGAACTATATACAGAACTATATACAGAACTATATACAGAACTATAAGCATAAAAAAGACGAGTGATATTGCTATCACTCGTCTTGTTATTTCATTCTTTCAAGCGCTCTGTTTAACACTTAGTTCAAAACTATTTCTTCAAACCTTATCTCAAACCAGCCTTCAAATTAACACTGAAAATAGCGTTTAGCGTTCGCCTTGAACTTCAAAATCATCAGCTGCTAATAACGCGCTGCCATCTGCTTGAATACGCCATTGTTCGTGATGAACTTCGCCAAATGCTTTATTCATTGTCCATTTAGCTGTTAATACATAGCTGTCGTCATTCATCGCTACCCATTCAATGTCAGTGTAATCAACATCGTTAAAACCTTGGTCGATGATACCTTGCCAAAATGTTTGGATCTCTTCACGACCAGTGAATGTGCCAAACGGACGCGCGTGCATCACAGTGCCTTCTTCATATTGCGCGGCACAACCTGCTGCATCTTGACTGTTAAAAGCTGTCTGCCATGCTGCGATTGCTGTTTTACATGCTGTTAAGATTTGATCTTGTGTCATTGTTCTTGCTCCGATGAAGTATCTGGCTGTTATATAAGTGTTTAGTTCTTCTCTTATATAAGTGTCTAGCTATTGTGTAAGTCTATGGCGTTACTTTAGCGTTATAATTAACAAACAAAAACAGACTAATCAGAAAACACTGTTAAGATAAACAGAACAATAGCCATAGTGAATAACCAACACGCTAGATGACATTAGGTAAGCATAAACCATGAGTAAATTAAAACAAATGACGGTATTCATGTATGTCGTCCAACTCGGTTCGATAACCAAGGCAGCAGAAAAGCTCGATGTATCCAAGTCGGTTGTCAGCCAACACCTTAAACAATTGGAGTCAGAGCTTGCTGTTACCTTGCTTAAACGTACTACGCGTAAGCAGATCCTGACAACCGCAGGTGAGCACTTTTACCAACAATGTTGCACCATGCATGAATTGGCCGAGCAAGCTTGGCAAGACGCCCAACAATTACAGTTAACGCCGCAAGGGTTAATCAAGATCACTGCGCCGCATGCGTTAATGGATCATTTGGTGTTACCCGCGCTACACGAAGTATTTCATGCCTACCCAGACGTTCAATTGGAATTAATTAGCCATGATGGTCGCTCTGATTTGATGCAAGAAGGTATTGATATAGCGATACGCGTTGGCGAGTCGAAGACAAGTAATCTTAAGCAAAAACGTATTGGTGATTTTAGGGATGTGCTGTGTGGTTCTGTCGCAACGATTAACAACCACCAAGCAGATATAGCGGCATTAGAAGTGGATAATATCAGATACGTTGCTAATCACTGGCAAGAAAAGTCGATTCATCACAGCTTTAGTTGTAAAAACAGTCGCGGTGATAAAAGTGGCTCTAATCGAAATGGCTCGCCACGCTTTGAACTTAACTTTAAAACCCATCATAAGGCTAATACCCTGCCCACTTGTTTGAGTATGCTAGAGCAAGGTTTTGGTGTGGGTATTATTCCGGACTTTATCTTTGCTAAACATAAGCATACATTGGCAGAGTTATTACCAGACCATCAACTCAACAAGGTCAATGTCTATGCATTGCATTCTTATCAAGCTGCGGTACCGATTGGCGTGACGATGGCGATAAAGGCTATTGCCAAGCGTCTTGGGTAATTGCTAATGCCTATTTATATAACGAGATATAACGTTAAGTTTTAGCTTTTTGGCGGAGTTCAGTTACGACTTCGCCACCAATTCCCCAATTGTCTGTATTCACTTCGTCGATAACGACAACGGTGGTTTTCGGATTCTTCCCTAATACATCCACCAGCAATTGCGTTGCACCAGCGATTAACTGGGCTTTTTGCTCTTTCGTTACTTGTTCATCAGTGATTTTAATATTGATATACGGCATAGTGTTGCATCCTGCATTACTTTAGAGGTAATAACTTTACCTGAGATATAGTATTTATGCTATTGGCAGTGTTGGTTTTTTAGGAGCTTGGCTTGGTGGTGCTCTAAGCCATTACTGGATATAAATGGCTTAGGGCTTACGATTCAAAGAGTATGCTTCGCATTACTAAAAGTCTAGCTAAATTGAGATAAACGCCTGCGTGTGGGGCGCCGAAGGTGTTTCAGGCGGCCGCTGTAGCCATATGAATTTGAGATGGCTACTACTCAACTGGAGACAGATCTTTTGGGTACTTGCCACCTGTCAGACAGACTATTCCACCGAGCATTCCATTGTCATACCTGACTCTTCCCGCTGAGTCTGAATCTGCTTTGCTATCAACGCCATCAATCTGCACATTGACCTGACGGGTTGTTTCGCCAGGCATCAGCCAGATGCAGGCAGAAATAGAGCAGGATCCTGATGATTTTCTACAGCCGTCCGGCGAACTGCCTTTTACCCAGTCGGTGCCGTCTTCTTTACTGAGCAGTTGAGCTGCATTATAAACCGGGTGATCAATATACTGCTCGCCGCCGAGCCAGTAGTCCTTATACGGAATATAGGGACCTTTCCAGCCAGGAATACCAGGATTCTCAATCAGGTGATCAATTTTCAGATAGCCATAAGCAGGGTTTGTATCGGATGTAATAGTAAGCTCTTCACCGGTATCTTTCGCGTACTGCTCTGCCGCACTCAGGAGTTTCTGCAGATCGTTGATAACAACCGTCGCTTTTTCAGTGTGGTCAGTAGCGTATGAAACTGAGCTGATACCCAGCCATAAGCTGACGATAAGTATATGGCTGGCGGATTTTATAGCTGCTTTAAACAAGGCACTTCTCCTAGTCAGGGTAAAATTCGATATAGATGATTTATTTTGGTTGTTAACGTCAGTGATCCTGTCAGCTGTTTATACTGACATGTGTCAAGTTGACCTAATGAATGTCCGGAAATAACTTTAGCAACTAAATCTCTACTACATTATCCCCTAATAGTGATAAAATCTCCGCACCAAAATAACCGAGAAACTCTATGTTAATCCATCATGTTAACGGCATCGACTGGCTGGTGATTACAGCTTTTGAAGAACTGAAAACTATATTTATCGAAGAAGCTGCTGCGATCACCTTCTGCTTTTCTACCGCCAGCGAGTTGAACCTGATTGATCAAGCCAAGCGCACTTATGGATACTTGCCTACACTCAGGGGCGTAATTACCGATACCGGCACTTTTCAAAGCCAGGATAACGCAGAAGATTTGAACCCACAGCTTGCCTGCCTAGTTGAAGGGCGTGGTCGGGTATTTATCTATCACGGCGGTTTTGTGGCTTTTGTGGATGACGAGCAAACCTTTATTACCCGAATGGACTGAAAATTATTCAGCTAGCCTATATGTGGCTAGCCAAATCCTCTACTTTGCACGCATTGACGCTAGTTCATTTTTGATACTGCGTGCTGCTCTACCATGAACGCAATCACTTCATCACTTAGGCAAGATTTACTAACGTATTGGCGCTGTTTTCCCATATGCAGGATAAACCCTAAATCGGTTTGTTGAAGTTGGTCGATTTCAGTCCATGCGATATTGCGGGTATTTTTACCGTTTTTATAGCTCACACCGTTAGTGTCACCCTGAAATACCACTTTGCTGCCTGAGTTCAAGCTGAACTTTTGTCGGCATAACCACCAGCTTCTCTTAAAATAAATACTGAACACCTCAATGATACTCAAAGTAATAAAGAACCAACCAACGTAACCGCTGGGTAATAGCTCAAACTTCACTAAAACCACACCAAAAATAAGAAACATTATTCCTTTAAGATAGGCTTTTGGAAATTTAGCAGGACGGTTAGTTTGACCATAACACTCAGCAAAAAAGGGCTTGTCGAGGGTGTATTCTGTGGTGAAATCAAAATCTTTAGACATATGTGACTACTTTGAACTTTTCTGTGAATGAGTATCCATGCTGCGATCTCGCAACTCGAGTATTGTATAACTTTTGATGCTTTTCTTTAGCTGTTTTTATCCTCTTTGTAAATCTAAGACTTAGCTATATTAAAATGCAGTCCACCACATGCTACTTACGATTAAAATACTGAGTATTCGCAAACCAAACACCAATGCTCACCGCAGCCATGGCAATAACCAGACTTAACTTAGCAGGTTCATCAAACACAAATAACGCACTGATACCGGCAATCACTGGCACCATTGCCATCATAGTGCCCATATTCGCTGCGCCAATAATCTGCACCGCGCGTACATACAACAGCATTTGCACTATCGTTGCCATGAACCCTTGATAAAAGCTTTGTAATAACATATCGCGCCACAATCCAGCATTAATCAATTCCAAGCTGATATTAGTCGGTAGAAACAGCAAGTAAATAGGCATGTAAATACTACAGGTGATCATTGCGAGGCTCGCGGTCGCTTGCCATGGCGTGACCTGCCAGCGGCTCAACAATACCGAGAATATGCCCCAGCAGAATGCTGCTCCAGTCAGGCTTAAATGACCAATAAATAATGCCCCTTGCGCGAGGAACTCTTGTAAAAACAATACCGCAATACCAGAGGTAATAATGCCAACACCCAGCCACTTACTCCACGGATGACCCTGTTTATTTATTATCACCGACAACACAATAATCATCACGGGGATCAAGCCAGGTAACAAAACCGCCGACTGTGAACCCGGTGTCGTCTCAAATCCTTGAAAGGCAAATAGCGCATAACCTAAACCGCCAAACAAACTGCAAATCACAAATTTGGGCTGCCATAGCTTGAATCGAAACTTAAAAAACCAAAAAGGCAATACTAAAGCTGCACACGTAGCATAACGAATGGCAATAACATCATAAGACAGCAACTCGCTGATCCCGCCCATGCGTGATACTAAAATAAACCCTGACCAGATCAGCACTGCACCAAATGCAGCCAAATACCCCTGTCGTATTGAATTATCCATAATCGTCCTTAATTAGCTTATGTGTCACAGTATACAGAGCAAGATGCTCATATTAATATTAAATTTCAGTTATTTAAAAGCATCCGACCAGACGCCTAAACAATGATAAATTATTTTATTGCTTTATACTGCGATGAGATTTTGTGTTTCCCGACTTCAACAAGGACAATCAATGAGCCTACTGCTTATCTCGTTACTGATCGTTATCTTATTATTACTGCGTTTCTTTAACTTTAATCGTGCTAAATCAGTCGTATTATACAGCACTGTATTACTCACCCTACTTATCAGCACCGGTGTTATTCCTAAATACTTACTAGATAAACTACAGCAAGACTATGCCACGAAAGCACCGATTCAATGGCAGGACAATAACGCTATTATTCTGCTCGGCGCAGGCTTAGAAAAAGTCGAAGATACTGTTAATAATAAACATAATGTTGACAGTATCGAACCACCTTTTCATGCGTTTGGACGCATCCATGAAGCGGCTAAACTTTACAACGAATGTATTGGCACTGCGCAAGAATGTAAGATCATTGTCAGTGGTGGTGACACCCACAAACTAGGCACAACAGAAGCTGCTGTGTATAAAAAACGTTTAGTGCAAATTGGCATTGACGCGACTGATATTATTACCGAATCAAACAGCCTTAACACCTGGCAGAACGCGCAATTTACCAGTGAAATACTCAACAAGGGTAACTTCGACAATAGTGTGTTAGTTTCATCAGGATTACACATCAAACGTAGTCAATTGTATTTTGAACACTTCGGCGTACGTGCAACACCTATCAGAGCCGATTATATGTCAGCACAAGTGTCATGGCTGCCATTGGGTTATAACTTTGCCCTGACTGATTTTGCCTTACACGAATGGATTGGTTTTTGGCGATATGATATCTATAACATGCTTGGTGCCAATCAAAAACGTGTTAACGCAGGCGACGCTTAAGTAAAAGCAGCTAAGTCACTAAAAAATAACAGACTAAGGTAACGAACAACGAATTAAATCATACCCGTTACCTTAGTCTCATTACGTTATGACTTCTCAGTCACATGTGGTGTTGCAATACTTAACTCAGTCCAAACATGGTGAGCAAAACCAGTACCCGCTTCTTGGTACATGTTATATACAGGGTTAACACCAAGCGCTCTCAGCTCATCCTCATCACTCTTGAAGTGCGCTAGTGCTGCCACTTGGAAGCTGCAACGTTCCATTCTGTGCAACTGCTCTGCCGCATAGTGATTACCATGGTGATCGGGCATCGCTAATAACACTAATTTAATGTTATCAGTCATTTCCAGCTTATTCCAAAAATCCGTATCCAGTGCATCACCCGTGATAACACGGCGACCTAGCTCCATATGATTCAAGGTCTTTTGATTATTGTAATCAAGCCCTAATACCTTATCACCGTATTGCGTTTTCAATTCATCATAGGCACCTGTACCGATACGACCCATACCCATAACTAATATTTCCGCATCACCCAGTGACACAGGACGATCGTCGATGTGTAAATCTGTCGCCTGAAAATGCGCGAGCTTGTTAGTAAAGCGGTTATAGATATCATCAGCATACTTATTCAGTAACGACGCAATCACAAAGCTCATCGATACCGCTAGCGCAGTAATGATCAACCAATCCTGTGATAACCAACCTTTATACGTCGCCAGAGCGGCTACAATCAAGCCAAATTCACTGTAGTTAGCCAGTGAGAATGCCGCAAACAGTGATGTACGTGCACGTAGTTTGAATCTGGCTAAGGTAACGAAGTACAAGGCTATTTTACCAAATAATACGACTGCTAAAATTGCTGCGACAAACAAGTGGTCTACAGTCGGTAATCCACCTAAACCAATGCTCAAGAAGAAACAAATCAAGAGCATTTCTTTCATATTAAACAGCGCTTTCGCCATCTGTTTTGCACTCGCATGTCCGGCTAATAACATACCTGCAATCAAGGCGCCAAGATCAGCTTTCATGCCAACAGATTCGAACAAACCTGCGCCCAACACAAGCGCAAGGAAAATACCGTACAAGACCAATAATTCGCCATGGCCAACTCGGTCTAATAATTTAAATAATAAAGGTCTAATTAATGGTAGGGCTAACAGGATCACTGCAAATAACGACGGGATCTTACCAACTGATACGGTTAAGAATACCACAGCAAAGATATCTTGCATGATCAGGATACCAATCGCGATACGACCATAAAGTGAGTTGGTTTCACTTTTTTCTTCGAGGATTTTAACGGCAAATACCGTACTTGAAAAACTCAATGCAAACGCAACAAGCACAAGTGCAAAACTATCGAGGTTAGTAAAGAAAGTTAAACCGACCTGCTTGAGAATAAATAATACCACGGCGTAAAAAGCGATACTGGCAAAGATATGTATACTTGCACCGCCCCACACTTCAGCTTTAAACAAGGTGCGTATATCTAACTTCAAGCCAATCGAAAACAACAGCAAAGTCACACCAAGGTCAGCAAATGTTTGTAATCCTTCAGTTGCTTCAAAACCATAAAAATTAAGCGCAAAACCCGCTAATAGGAAACCAACCATAGGTGGTAATCCCGTAAGATTAACTAACATGCCAAAACTGAACGCGGTGGCAATAAAAAGTAAAAGCGTAGTATCCATTAACGAAGCCTATTTAAGGTGAACGAGGTGCTGTCACCCGCGATATGATAACCGTGAGCATGACCCGTATTAACATTTATGATTTAAAATAAAACATAAACTTAGGTCACTAATTTTAAGATAATTAATGAAATAGAACAATCTCTTTATACTACTTAAGCATTAATTTTATGTTAGATATAACGAATATTTATATCAGCCTTATCTATTTAACCTTATCTATATGCCTGAGACTTTGCTTAACACTTTACTTCACAAAAAAATAATATAACATTTTACACATATAACGTTTGACGCATATTACTTTTTGCGCATATACTATATAACAAAACACACATATAAGCGAAGTAATATGGAACCAACACAACTTTTTAAAATTCTCTCTGACGAAACGCGACTCAGAATATTAATGTTAATTGATATTGAAAAAGAGCTCTGTGTATGTGAATTAATTTCAGCCGTAACAGCAAGCCAACCAAGTATTTCACGTAATTTAGCGCAACTACGCAAGTCAGGCTTACTCATTGATAGAAAATACAAACAATGGGTTTTTTATGCCATCAACCCTGCACTACCTACATGGCAAAAAACAATCTTAGATCTGAGTTCACAACAAAATAACAGCTTAATCAATGCTGATATACAGCGATTAAATGACATGGGCAAGCGCCCTGCACGTACACAACAACACTGCGGTTAGAGGCAAAAATGGGTATATTTGAACGTTATTTATCAGTTTGGGTAGCACTTTCTATCGCTGCCGGCGTTATTTTAGGCGCTTGGCAGCCACAAGCATTTCAGGTTATTGCGGGTCTAGAAATCGCACACGTTAACTTGGTCGTCGCAGTATTTATTTGGGTAATGATTTATCCTATGATGGTGCAAATTGATTTTGCCGCCGTTAAAGACGTTGGTAAAAATCCAAGAGGGCTAATGCTAACTGTCTTTATTAACTGGATCATCAAGCCTTTTACTATGGCTGCATTTGCTTGGTTATTTTTCAAAGTCTTCTTTGCCGACATGGTTGATCCTAATTCCGCGCAAGAATACATAGCAGGTATGATTTTACTGGGCGTTGCACCTTGTACAGCAATGGTATTTGTTTGGTCACAACTGACGAAAGGCGATGCCAATTATACGTTAGTGCAAGTATCTGTGAACGATATCATTATGGTGTTTGCATTTGCGCCTATCGCGGCATTCTTACTGGAAGTCAGTGATATCAATGTACCTTGGGAAACCTTGTTACTCTCTGTTGTGCTCTATGTTGTTCTACCTTTAATTGCAGGGGTTCTGACGCGAAAAAGACTAAATAAATCAGATGACAAGGAAGCTATCCAACATATCTTAGCGAAGTTAAAGCCTTGGTCTATCTTAGGCTTACTGGCGA
Organism: Moritella marina ATCC 15381; assembly: GCF_008931805.1. Classification (GTDB taxonomy): domain Bacteria; phylum Pseudomonadota; class Gammaproteobacteria; order Enterobacterales; family Moritellaceae; genus Moritella; species Moritella marina. The sequence goes on from NZ_CP044399.1 coordinate 2,293,491, forward strand.
CCGTGGTGCTATTGTTTGGCTTTCAGGCCAATACCTTGATTAACGATCCGACAACCATTGTACTGATTGCGATCCCACTGGCGCTACAAACGTACATGATCTTTGCGATTACATTTTTTGCTGCTAAGAAATTAAAATTGCCGCATAACATCGCTGGGCCAGCGTGCTTAATTGGTACATCAAACTTCTTTGAGCTTGCTGTCGCTGTGGCTATCTCATTATTTGGCTTACATTCTGGTGCGGCACTGGCTACAGTGGTTGGTGTACTGGTCGAAGTACCGATTATGCTATCACTGGTGGCAATCATTAATCGTAGCCAGGGTTCATTTGACAGCTCAGTCGATAGTTCATCCGGTAACGCATTCGACAATTCACCGACAGTTAAAAATCTGAATGACTAAACTGTTCATTAACGCGTAATCAAAATCGACACATTTAATTTAAATCTGTATTCTGGAGAAGAAAAATGACTATTAAAATCGGTATTAACGGCTTTGGTCGTATGGGTCGCCTAGCAATGCGTGCAGCGTTTAACTGGGACGATGTAGAGATAGTACAAATCAATGATCCAGCAGGGAATGCCGAAACATTAGCGCACCTACTGAATTTTGATTCTATTCATGGCCGTTGGCAGCATCAAGCGGATTTTTTAGGGGATCGCATGATCATTGCCGATCACTTTATCCCGTGCACACGTAATACAGCGGTTGCTGATACCGATTGGTCAGGCTGTGATGTGGTACTGGAAGCATCTGGTAAAATTAAAACCTCAGCGCTATTACAAGCTTATCTAGACCAAGGTGTTAAACGCGTTGTTGTTACAGCGCCAGTAAAAGAGGAAGGCGTGTTAAACGTCGTCATGGGTGTTAACGACAATTTATATAACAAAGACCTGCACCCAATTGTGACAGCAGCATCATGCACAACTAACTGCCTTGCCCCTGTGGTTAAAGTGTTAAAAGAAAAGCTCGGTATTAAACACGGTTCAATGACGACTATTCACAACATCACTAATACCCAGACCATTCTTGATGCACCCCACGCTGACTTACGCCGAGCACGTGCTTGTGGCACATCATTAATACCAACAACAACCGGTTCTGCAACAGCGATAACCAATATTTTCCCTGAACTCACAGGTAAATTAAACGGTCATGCTATCCGCGTACCGCTAGCCAATGCTTCATTGACTGACTGTGTGTTTGAAGTGGAGCGTGAAACGACAGCAGAAGAAGTGAATAGTTACTTCAAAGAGGCTGCAAAAGCAGAATTAAAAGATATTCTCGGTTATGAAGAACGCCCGTTAGTATCAATTGATTATAAAACCGATCCTCGTTCAAGTATTATTGATGCACTCTCAACGATGGTGGTTAATGGCACGCAAGTGAAAATTTATGCCTGGTATGACAACGAATGGGGCTATGCAAACCGCGCAGCTGAACTTGCTCGCATGGTAGGTCGTTCAGACAAATGATAAAAGCGTTAGCGGGTATGTCCCCACAAATAAAACAGTATCTTATCATTACCGGTAATTACTGGGCGTTCACCTTAACTGACGGCGCATTGCGCATGTTGGTGGTGCTGTATTTCCACCAGCTGGGTTACAGCCCGATAAATATCGCCATGTTATTTGTGTTTTATGAAGTGTTCGGCGTCATCACTAATTTAATTGGTGGCTGGTTAGGGGCACGTTTAGGCCTGAATAAAACGATGAACATTGGTTTGGCGATGCAAATTGTCGCCTTAATGATGTTAACCGTACCCGCTGATATGCTGACTGTTGTTTATGTGATGATCGCACAAGCTTTATCTGGTATTGCCAAAGACTTAAATAAAATGAGCGCCAAAAGTGCCATTAAATTGTTAGTACCAAAAAGCAATAATGGCAGCGCTACTAATAACAATAGTAGTGACAGTGATAACAAACTTTATCACTGGGTAGCTGTCTTAACAGGCTCTAAAAATGCACTTAAAGGCGTCGGTTTTTTCTTAGGTGGCGTACTACTAACGGCGCTTGGTTTTAAACACGCTATTCTGCTCATGGCGGCGATGTTATTGCTTGTTTGGATCTGGAGCTTAACCAGTTTAAAAGCCGAATTAGGCAAAGCCAAAAACAAGCCTAAGTTTACCGAGATATTTTCTAAAAGCCGCTCAATAAACCTATTATCAGCAGCGCGGTTATTTTTATTCGGTGCTCGTGATGTGTGGTTTGTAGTTGCCCTTCCGGTATTCTTGGCAACGACCTTTAATTGGGATCATTGGTGGGTTGGCGGCTTTATGGCTAGTTGGGTTATCGGTTATGGTATGGTGCAATCAATCGCGCCACGCTTTACTGGCAACGTACCTGAGCCACAAGCTGCAGCACGCTGGGCTGGTTACTTAGCGGTGATACCGGTATTGATCGCCATTGCCCTACACTATCAATTCTACGTGCAATTTTCCATTGTCTTTGGTTTATTGGTTTTCGGCGGCTTGTTCGCGATTAATTCATCATTACACAGTTACTTAATCGTCAGCCTAGCTGACAGTGATGGTGTATCGATGGATGTTGGCTTTTACTACATGGCTAACGCGATGGGTCGCTTGATTGGCACGCTGTTATCAGGCTGGGTATTTCAAGTTTACGGGTTAGAAATGTGCTTGTGGATATCGGCAGTGTTTATCGCCATTTCAGCTGTGATAGCCTTGAAGTTAGAAGATTAAACAGCGACTCTAACATTAAAATAGTACCAGGCCAGTTTATACTGGCCATTAAATTAAGTTCAAACCTAATTGTTTATTCTAAAATATAACTCTATCTTCATGTGTATCCCCTACAACTTGAGTTAGCGACATGATAATTGATTTTGGATTAAAAAATTTAGTACGCGCAAACAGGTATCTGCGCCTTGGTAATACCATCCACCTGCCAAAATCACTCGCCACCGTGACCACCATTAATCGACACGAAGAAGTAGAGCCTTTGTCTGTTGATATGACCCGTGATGGTGTCGATGCCATCTGGCAGTCTGTTGAAGAGATCTATAAAACCGCGACGCATCCCGCTATCTCATTGTGTTTTCGTCGCCAGGGTAAGATTATTTTAAGTCGCTCGATCGGTTATGCTAACGGCCATAAACCCAATGAAAAAGCAGATATGGATGCCCGATTAATGCAACCTGAAACGCCTCTTTGTTATTTCTCGGGATCAAAGGCGGTGACGGCATTTTTAATCCATTTGCTCAATGAAGATAAGCTCATCAATTTAGACGATGCTGTAAGTACTCATCTGCCTGAATTTGGTCGACACGGTAAACAAGACATCACAATCCATCAAGTTTTATCACATCGTAGCGGTATGTCAGCGATGCCAAGTTCACTGGGTATTAATGCGCTTGCAGATAACGACGAAATTTGGCGACAGCTGTGCGCCAAGTCACTACCGAGCTCTGAAGTGGGAAAACTTAATTATCACGCGGTCAGTGGCGGCTATATTTTAGAACGAATCATTACACAAGTCAGCGGTATGAGCATACAAGCATTTCTTGATTTAAGAGTCCGAAAACCAATGCAAATGAAATACTTTCACTACGGGCTAGATAAAACGCAAGGCAGCGAGTTAGCAGATAACTACGCCACAGGCATCAAGGCCATGTACCCTATTTCATTCTTTATTAAGCGCGTATTAGGTGGTTCATTTGAGCATGTGGCTGAAGTCAGTAATACCGCCATTTTTCAACAAGCGGTGATACCATCTGCAAACTTGATGGGGACAGCAGAAGAAATGGGCCGTTTCTATCAAATGCTATTAAATCATGGTGTCTGGGAAGGCAAACAGATCTGCCAGCCGATAACGGTGCAAGGTTTAATCCAAGAAACGGGATCATTAGAATTTGATCGTACGCTGATGGCACCAATGCGTTATAGCGCAGGCATGATGCTAGGCGCAAGTCCTATCGGTTTGTGGGGCATTAATAGTGCACAAGCATTTGGCCATATTGGTTTGATTAATAAACTGTTATGGGCAGACCCTGAGCGTGATATTTCGGTGTCGTTAGTTAATACCGGGCTACCGCTTGTGGCGAATCATATGCCATCCTTAATCAATTTTATGACCAGTATCAATAAGCATTGCTCGCGCTAAACGCTACTATTCACTATTCACTTATTCGACAAGCTGGGCAATACGTTCACTGGCCCAGCTTTCAAACTTCCAGTTTTTAATAAATGCACAGTGCCCGCCTTTCGCTTGCAGGTCTATATTCAGCCATTGCGATTGATGTAACTTCGCTAGGTGACCAGGTGGGATCATAGGATCGTCTTCAGACGTAATGATCGTGGTAGGTATTGCCAATTGGCTCAACCCTGCATCAATAATCGAGTAAGCCTCGAAGTATGCATCACGACTGCTAAAATTAGTATAACGGTCAACAAAAAAAAAGTTCATTTCATCGAGTGTTTTTAATTTTTTCAATGCGTTGCCATAACCTAACTGTGGATAATAGCGTAATTTTTTGACTAACGAACGTTTCCACTTAGCGACAAAATACTGTTCATACAATGGAAAACCAGCACTTAATTCGGCCATCGTCGTGGGTGGATGTAACACAGGGCAGATCGCAATCGCTTGATGTAATTCAATCCCCGCAGACTTGGCGATATTGGCTACGCGTAAACAGAAATTACCACCGAGTGAATAACCGCATAACACATTATGTTTACCACCAAATTGATGACAAATGTATTTAACTGCTTCAGCGACTTCTTCTAAGCGTGACGAGTTAAATAGTTCCGCGTTTAAATGGTGGGTCTCGCCGTGATCGCGAAAGTTAAGCCGAAACACATCGTAACCCGCATCAAGCAGCTTTTGGCCACTAGATAATACATACAACGAATCAGCACAGCCTTCCCAACCATGCAAGATAACAGCAAGTCCTTTCGATGGCGTTGTAGTGTTATTTTTGCTAAGAAAACCTTCTAATCTAACCCCTTGTGGCGTAGTGATAATATGCTGCTTTGCCAAACAGAGTAATTGGTTCGCACGTCGTTTCTCGAAATATTTTCTAGGACCAGAGCTAGACAACATCGATTGCAGGTGGTTATTACTCAGACCTAGTGCCGGTTTAAATTTAGTCATGCTTGTCGCTACTACGCTCTTAACCCAAAATGAAGCCTAACTGTACAGTATAATTCACTTCAGGTAATTCACTTCTGTCATATCCATGCCCGAGCTAGTCACACTTCTAACATCTTGATGTAATTTAACTACCTACTACTAATATGAGTATATGAATATGATTACAATGCGTTATAATTCATTTTATAAACATAGCAGGCAATAATTTTAGCTCAGCTATTAGCTCAATTTGAAAAAGGATATTTCATGCTCAAACTCATACATAAGCTATTCGTTGGTTTTAGCTTATTGCTAATCACTACATTTAGCCAAGCGAACGACCTAGATTGGCCAGCTGTAGAGCAAAAAGCCAAAGGACAAACCGTTTATTTTTATGCTTGGGGTGGCAGTCCTGAAATCAATAACTACTTACGTTGGGCGGATAAACGGTTAAACAGTGAATACGGCGTGCGTCTCAAGCACGTTAAGGTCGGTGATATTGCCGAAGCCATCACCCGCTTAGCCGCAGAAAAAACCGCCAAAAAGAACACCAACGGCAGCGTTGATATGGTGTGGGTGAACGGTGAAAACTTCAAATCAATGAAGCGTTATGATCTGATCACTGATTCGTTTGCAACACAACTACCCAACTGGCGCTATGTTGATAAGACCTTACCGGTCGACAGTGATTTTTCAGAGCCCACTCTCGGATTAGAAGCACCTTGGGGTGTCGGCCAGCTCGTGTTTATTTATGACACTGAAAACTTAGATAACCCACCAACAAGCTTTAACGAATTGCTTGCTTACGCAATTGAGCACCCAAATAAAATTAGTTACCCAAAACCACCCTCATTTCACGGCACCAGCTTTTTGAAAGCAGCCTTGTTAGAGTTGGCCAGTGATAATACACCATTATACAAACCCGTAGATACTCAGTCTTTCGCGGCAATATCAGCACCGTTATGGAATTATCTCGACAAGTTAAATCTCGTCGCTTGGCATCAAGGTAAGCAATTTCCAGGCAGCGCATCTGAAACAATTCAGCTTCTCGATGATGGCGAACTCGATATTGCCATTTCGTTTAATCCCAATGAAGCGACCACATCACAGCAAAGTGGCAAGCTCAGCGACACCACGGTGGCTTATGCAATGAAAGCCGGTGCACTATCGAACATTCATTTTCTCTCAATTCCATGGAACGCAGCAGCGAAAGAAGGCGCATTAGTGGCGATTAACTTCTTATTAAGCCCTGAGGCACAGTCTCGTAAAGGGGACCTAGCGATTTGGGGCGATCCGACGGTATTAGCGCCGCGGCACATCACAGGTTCAGCACAAAAAACCAAATTGTTTAAATCAATCCCAGAACCACACCCAAGTTGGCAAGCAGCACTTGAAGCTGAATGGCAAAAACGCTACGGACACTAGCTACGGACCTTAATTGAACGCTTTATTAAAATCAGTAAACAGCCAGTCAATCGCATCAATCACCTTTAAAGTGGTTGTGCTATTGACGGTTATTATCAGTTTTTTACCTTTATTTCCTGGGCTGGTTGGATTAATTTTTGCCGCCTTTGGTTATATCCCTGCGATTGATCAATACACATTTTCATTTACTGGTTTTAATGCCCTGCTTGCTTGGCCGGGGTTAAACCAATCAATCATGCTGACTTTATTTGTTAGTATTACCAGTACGTTATTATCCGCTGTATGTTGCTTCGCTATTTTACAGTCCTGCTGGCATAGCCGATGGTGGAAACAAATAGAAACCCTGCTAGCGCCTATCATGGCGCTGCCACACGTTGCATTTGCGGTTGGCTTTGCCTTCTTGTTTACACCAAGTGGCTTTATTGCCCGGGTATTTGGTGAACAAATAGACTGGCAGTTAATTCATGACCAATATGGTATTGGTCTCATTCTTGCGCTAACACTGAAAGAAATACCCTTTCTACTGTTCATGAGTATTCCCCTGCTCAAGCAACTAAACATCAATACCACACTGATCACGGCGCAGAGTTTAGGTTATAACAATGCCCAAGCATGGCAAAAAATTATCTTGCCGCAATGGCTACCTAAGATCCGCTTCTCTTTGTTTGCTGTGATGGCTTATAGTATTTCAGTGGTGGATGTCGCCCTAATCATAGGCCCAACCCAACCACCGACATTGGCTGTACTGGTATGGCAATGGCTCAATGACGCCGATTTAGCGACCTTACCTAAAGCCTCTGCTGGCGCGTTAGTATTATTATTACTGTGTTTAGTCACCCTGTTTAGTATCCGTTTAGCGGAGTGGTTAATAACGGTAAAATGTAAAACTTGGCAGTCAAATGGGCGCTATTCGCTACCAATTGGTGGTAAAAGTATAATTACCATCACTTATCTCATCGCCCTTATCACTTTGCCTATGTTATTAATTTGGTCGTTTGCACAGCGCTGGCGATTCCCAGATATAACACCGTCAAAATGGTCACTACGGTTTTGGCAACAAGAATGGCATTATCTACTCGATATCATCGCTAATAGCATGATGATCGCGTTAATTAGCGCCACGATTGCCTTAATATTCGCAATTATTGTGCATGAGCATAGCGTCAAAGCAGCGGCCAATAAGCAATGGCTAAAAGTACCAAGATTGTTAATTGCGATCCCGATGTTGGCCCCGCAATTGTCTTTATTATTTGGTATGCAAGTGGCAACATTATACATAGCACATCAGTACTATTATTTGTGGGTTATCTGGGCACATACTTTCTTTGCTTTCCCTTATATTTTCCTTGCACTAGATGGGCCATGGCGCAGTTATGATCAACGTTTAGATAATGTCGCGCTGAGTTTGGGCATGTCGCCGTTTAAAACCTGGTGGCAGATCAAACGGCCATTATTACTCCCGGCTATTTGGATAGCTTGGGCGGTGGGCATCAGTGTCAGTCTGGCGCAATATCTACCGACATTAATGCTCGGTTCTGGGCGTATCTCCACCTTAACTACCGAGGCGGTGGCGCTATCGAGTGGACAAGATCGGCGAATTAGCGCTATTTATGCGTTATTGCAATCCATTACCCCGTTCATATTTTATATTATCGCGATAGTGGCAAGCCGTAAAACAGGCTCACTCGAACAACAAGATGCAGGCTCTAATCATCATACTCATGCGACGACTTCAGCGCCTCCATCAACATCAACCAATAGAGTAACCACACGCAATGTCTCTATCAGTAAATAATCTGAGTATTCTTGATAATGACAAACAGCCTTTGTTTGCCCCGATCTCGTTTTCTGTTCAGCCCGGTGAAATATTAACGTTAATGGGCCCGAGCGGCTGCGGTAAATCGAGCTTATTAAGTGCTATCGCCGGGCATAAGTCCGCTGATTTTAGCTATCAAGGTGAATGTTATTATCAACAACTATTATTAAATGAACTGCCTGCCGATAAACGCAACATAGGCATCTTATTTCAAGATGATTTATTATTCCCGCATTTAAATATTTGGCAAAATTTGGCGATCGCATTGCCCAATCAAGTCAAAAAAGCACAACGTAAAACGTTGGCATTAAAAACGTTAGCAGAACTCAATTTAGTCGAACTTGCCGATAAGTCACCTATGCAGATATCTGGCGGCCAACGTGCGCGTATTAGTATGATGCGCATGTTACTTGCCGAGCCTGCAGTGGTATTGCTCGATGAACCCTTTAGTAAGTTAGATAAGTCATTACGCAGTGAATTTAGAAATTGGGTGTTTGCCCAAACAGTCAGCAGAAAACTGCCTGTATTAATGGTGACGCACGACGCTGACGATGTCCCAATAGGAAGTAGATGCCTACGCTGGCCTTGGAATAAGGAGATTCAAGATGCTTGATCGTTATGCGATTAAAATTATCCGCTGGCCGATCAATACAGCGGCTAAAATAGTACATAAAACCGGTATAAAAGCCGATCAAGTCACCTTGTTAGGCTTTGTGCTTGGATTGATGTGTTTCCCAGCATTAGCACTGCAAGAATACAATATCGCTTTGGTATTCATCGCTTTAAATCGCATACTTGACGCGGTAGACGGCGCTGTTGCTCGTATACAGGGGATCACTGATAGCGGTGGTTTCTTAGATATTACCTTAGACTTTCTATTTTACTCATTGGTGCCGTTTGGCTTTGTGGTAGCCGACACTAGCGCTAACGCAGTCGCTGGTGCGTTTTTGATTTTCGCGTTTATTGGCACTGGCACCAGCTTTTTAGCCTTTGCTATCATGGCGAGTAAACAAAGCATCGAAAATCCAGTGTATAAAAATAAATCTATGTACTACATCGGTGGACTAACTGAGGGCACTGAAACAATATTTTGCTTTATTTTAGTGTGTTTATTGCCACAGTACTTTGCCGCCATAGCCTACACATTCGCAGCGCTATGCTGGATCACGACAGCGACACGTATTTGGGCTGGATATCACACTTTAAAAACAGCCGATAGAACCCGCCCTTAGCGGAAAAAGGCGACTGAAAACGCTAAATCACAGGGACTTGCTTATCTGCTTGCCCCAATGATTTAGCATTTTTTTCAAGTCTTTTAATTGATAGGGTTTATTGACAATATCATCCATGCCACAAGCCAAACATTCTTCCCGTTCAATATTCGTTGTGCCCGCAGTTAATGCAATAATAGGCTTAGTATATCCTTGTTGGCGTAAAATTCTTGTCGCCTCGAAACCGTCCATGATAGGCATGCGGCAATCCATTAAAACAATATCGACAGTATGCTCTTCCAGATACCTAAGCGCTTCTTTTCCGTTATTGTAGATATCACAATTCAAGCCTAATTTTTTCAACATCATTTCAATGACAACTTGATTCATTTTGATATCTTCAACCACAAGTAATGTTAATTCATGAATAGGATAATCCATCTCTTCTTCAACTTGCGTCGTGTGCATATTTTGCGCTGATATTGCCAAAGGCAAGCTTACTTTGAATTCAGAGCCCTTATCTAACGCACTCGTCAGTATCAATTCGCCCTGCATTTCTTTAATTAAATGCAAACAAATTGACAGTCCTAATCCCGTTCCTTCATGTTTTCGATTACTGGAATTATCAACCTGTACAAAGGGTTCAAATAAATTACTTTGTTTGTCGAGTGGAATGCCACAGCCAGTATCGACGATATTAAATACCAGTTGTTCATTTTCCCATAAAAAATACACGGAGACTTTACCTTCACTGGTAAACTTCATCGCATTGCCAATCAAATTAACTAATATTTGCTTTATACGCTCTGCATCACCGAGCAATTCTAGCGGGATCTGTTTGGAAAAAAATAGCTCAAACGCTAAGCCTTTCTCTTCTGCACGAACCGAAAATATATCGTCGATAACACGACTAATACAGACCACGTCAAAAGGCTTGATCTGTAGTTCCAACATGCCGGCACTCATTTTGCTAAAGTCTAACAAGTCATTAATAATAACCCGTAATAACTCACCCGATTGATGGATAGTCGTCAGTAGTCTTGCTTGCTGCTTATCAATTTTAGTATCATCCATTAAGTCCGCAGAGCCAAGTAAGCCATTTAACGGTGTGCGTAATTCATGATTAATCATGGCGACAAAATCACGGGTCGATTTTTCTGAATTCTCTGCGCGATGCATTTCTAAAATAGTTCGGTCGAGCAAGTATTTACGCTGGTAGGCAACACTGATCATGTCTGAAAATAATGACAATTGTTTTTCAATCGTTTGCTGCCATTCCAGCTTAGTGTCAAGCGCAACAGATAGCACACCCAGTTGCGAATCTTCACCATTAATCATAATGTGTAAATGCCGATGATCAGCACTCCAATAACAGGATGCACTATGTTCGATTGGTTCTTGCCATTGCGTCCGCACTCCGGCATGTAATACCGCGATGCTATCAACTGCATCGATAGATTGGATATTTAATTGCACAGCAGTGATGGTATCAATATGAGAAAGATTGTTTAACAGTCGTTGTAATAGCGTCGCTGACACTGAATTCTTAAGGAATAACTGACTGAAGTCGAGAAGAATAGAGTCCAAGTAAGTTTTAAAGGTCAACAGTGCCATATCTTGTTCGGCTTGTTGCTGCACGTGGACTAATGTGTCCTCGACCATTTTTTTAGCCAAAAACAGTTCATTACTTTTATCTTCAAGTAATTGCTCTGCCGATTTTCGGCAGGCTTTTTCACGCGCAACTTTCTTCTTTAATAAAACAATTTGTTGCTCTAAATCCATTTGTTAACTCCGACCATCAACATACCCATTGGTAGGCGGTGTAAATTACACATAGCGTAATGTGAATCGCACTTCTGATTGATCTTGTTTCAATGGTTCCATTCTAATATCAACTTGTTGATTAAAATGTTGGCTACAGCCTTTAATTAAACCGAAACAGACGTGTGACATACAGCGGGCTGAAATGTAATCCATAACCATTTCCATTTCAGTCACGGAAATGAATTTAAACATCGGCGGGTTAGAATCGGGATACAATATTTTCACTTCGATGTGAATGTAATCTTCCACCTTTTTGATAAAATCAAAAGTTGATACCGCTTTCCCTTCTAACCCAGGCATACTGTTATAGAGGGTCTTAAACACGGATTCACCGTACACAGCTTGTAAGTCTTCAGGCGAAATACCAGTCAACTTACTTAATGTCATGATCAGTTTGATTAACGCTTTGTGGTCATAAGTGCCAACCGTCGTATAAACGCCTTCGTCATGGCTTTCATCTAGCATTTTCTGACAAACGTCTAGACCAAACTTATCTTCCACTAGCTCTAAAAATTCAGAAAAGATTATCCCTTTCATTTCTGTTACTCACTTATTTATAAGGTACCTTAAATATAGTGATCTTTTGGTTAAAGCGCTAAAAATGAAAGTAAAGTTGTGAGCTGAAGATATTGAATAAATCGGGTGAGATACGTTTAAAGGGTAATAGTAAAAAAAGTGCAACTAGATAATGTGGCAATAACCGGATCTATACGTCTTGAAATGATATGGCGATTTCTATAGATAATAGCTGAGCACTTCAAGACGTCGTTTTACTCTAGTTTTTAATTTCGTGACTGACGTCTTTAGCAATATCACGCGAGGCGTGACCAATTGATGTTGTCACGTCTTTTGTCGCATGACCAATATCACGACCAACTGTTTTTAATTCTGCACAAGCCGTTAATCCAAACGTGAAAGTTAACGCAGTTATCGTTACAGCTAATTTTTTCATTAAAGTAAATCCATATATCAGTTAATATTAAATTAAGATGCTAAATATATCCTGTTAACCAGCATAATGTAAACTTATTATCCCAATAAATAAGGGCTAATAAACTCACTGACTTCTCGTTGGCAAACGCCAATTTCCACATCAATACCTGCATCTGTTAACACTGTAATGCCCTTACCGCTGTTACGAGGATCAGGATCGAGTGTTGCGACTACAACACGCTTAATATTAAGCCCAGCAAGTGTATGCGCGCAAGATGGCGTACGCCCTACAAACGAGCAAGGTTCTAACGTCACGTAAGCTGTCACATCTTCTAACGTGTGGCCATAGCTTGCGACAGCTTGTGCTTCGGCATGATGTTGGCCTGGCGCTTGGGTAAAGCCTTCACTAACAATTTGGTTATTTTTGACTAACACACAACCCACGGGTGGATTCGGTCGACAATTTGGTAGTGCCAATTTTGAAAGTGCTAATGCGCGAAGCATAAACTGCTCATCATTTATTAAATCCAAAACTTATCCTTTTACCTGATATTCATGTCATGCCGTAGGATACATATTACAAGTAACCACACAGCAGCCGCTACACATCATCATATCCAACTACAGACTAATTCATAATGGTAATCGTTTTATCAGCAAAGATCGAACTGTGTACAAAATTACAGCAGATACATGAGGATAAGCCTGTCACTATTTTTTATAACGAATACCCTTATTTTTATTATCAGGCATGGTTTTAAAGCGGCGATGTAACCACATCCATTGATCGAGCCCACGCAGGATCACTTGCTCTAATGCGCTGTTCATCACCCGCGCAGCGCCCTCGGGATCACGGCGTGGAAACTGACGGCTAATATCAGGATCTATTTCGAGTGTGTAAGTATCGTTTTGACGAAAACTTGATGCGGTGATCACGGCACATTTACTGGCATCAACCAGTACACTCGTTCCTGATGTGGTCGCCGCTTCTTCGACAGCAAAAAATGGGACAAACACAGCATGCTCAAAGCCATAATCTTGATCTGGTAGATACCACAAACGACCGCCATTTCTGAGTACGCGCAACATGCCTTTGACATCTTTTCTATCCACCATTTTGTTACCATGATGGGTGCGCCCCCAATGCTGAATAAAGTTATACGCCGGGTTACTGTGCTGACGATACACACCATAACCCGGTGCAAACAGCGCAAACGCTCGCGCTGTTATTTCTAAATTTAAAGCATGAACGGCGACAACTAATACGCCCTTTCCCTGCTGATCTAGCGCTAATACTTCTTCTACGTTATTTACAATCAGGTGTTTTTTAAATCGCCACGTAGGCCAAAACCAAGCAATGCCCATTTCAATAATCGCTAAACCAGTATTTTTGATATTTTCTTCACTGAGATTTTTACGTTCAGTAGCCGTCATATCAGGAAAAGCCAACTCCAAATTACGTTGTACGATTGCCACTCGACTTTTTGCTAGTTTGATAACAACATAACCAAGGCCGCGACCAAGACGTAATAACAAACTATAAGGTAATAGTAAAACCGTCAATGCCAATAAACCGACAAAGAACCAAACAGGCCAATACTTGGGATGCAGTAATGCGAACTTAAAGGTTGGAGCTTGAAATTTTGACATAATACTTTCTAATATGAGGTGATTTATCGCATCCTACAAAACAAAATGTGGAATTTATGTTGAATGGATACGATGAAACAGAATAAAAGAAATTATTATAATGTATTCAATAATTTTTTTAAGGGGTTCTGACAAACGCTTACAGCTTAACCACTGTAAACGTTGAGTTTGTCATTCTAATTGAGGACGTTATTTATTGTACTGAAGTAAAAAATCAAGGCCACTAGTGATCGCGATAACCTGTGCTTGAATACAATTTTCATCATCAACTAGCGGGCTATCAGGATACACTTCTGTCGTCGTGCCATAAGTGCAATCACTGAAACCTGAGCATAAGCCAAGAGCTTTAGTGGCATAATTAATCACGCCAAATTGCGCCAGTTTGGCACCAATAATACGACCGCTATCATCTGCAGGGGCAATATGCGTTACTTTGCTGACCGCATTAATAATATGCGTTTGGAATTCAGTGTTCGGGTTAAGCGTATCACCGACTAAATAAAATCCGTCAGGGATATTCCAGTTATCATGCACAACCGCATCACGGGCTGCTAATGCTGGTCTAAATTCGCTATTATCGGTATCTGTCGTTTCGTGTAAATCGATATGTGCAGTGATCTTAACGCTTAGTTTCTTAACACATTGCATTAATGCAGCGGATTCTTCGGCGGGGCTATTTTCAACAAAAGAGCGGTTTGGATCGACCGCGTTTGGATTCCAGCGGTTAATCGTTTCATAACCCCAAGGACTAACACAAGGCGCGACAATAATATTAAACTGCGCACTATAATTCAGCGCTTGTGTCTCGATAAAACGGATGGCACCTTGTACACCACTGGTTTCATAACCATGTACGCCACCAGTGACTAATATGGTCGGTTTCGCATTATCCCAATCACGGGTTTTAACAACATAAAGGGGGAATCGAGCGGGATCATAAGATAATTCACCGTACTGTTCGATGTCAAAATCTTGCTGTAGTGGTGCTAATTTTTCTAGTACTTCTTTTTTGTAACTACGAACTACCTGTTGCTTCGCTAGCCATTCGGCTTTATCTTCCGTTGTCCATTTTTGACCTGGTGTACCAATCTTATATACTTGTTCGTGAGCCATCTAATAGTCTTCCTTAGGATCATAATGTTTATATTCACATTAGTATAATGCGCTAATAGGAAGGGTGTTAACAAGAGAAAGTTTTATACTTAAGCAAATCAATGGAAGAAGATAAGAACCAAGGTCAATAAAAATGCCCACCAGCGAAACTGATGGGCATTGCGACTTTTGATTTACTTCTTATCTATTTTAACTTACTTCTTATGCGCCTTTATTCAATATTATCAGCGTTAAAAACATCACTCCATAAGTCACCAAGGTCTGTATCACCAATTCCTTTCCATTCAGTACTACGACTAAATATTTTCATACTGAAATCGATACCATTGGTTTCAACAATGGCAAGAAAATCATGCGCCGTTTGCGGATTACTATCACTATCCGTATAAGCTATCGTAACTTTAAGAATACCTTCTTCGTGGACAGTCCAATTCATTGGTAGACTGACGTCACCAACGCCTTCGTTAGAAGTAAACACACCGGTACCATCTTTATTAAATTGATATGATTCGACATCATCAGCAGGACTTAGCGCGTCACTAGTGGTCAAAATAATACCCTGGTCAATAAAACCAGCACTTAAATCAGCAACAAGTTTACCTTCCTGACAAGATGTCACAGTTTGTTTAAACTGCTCGTAGCTACGGTAATTTTGCGGTTCATCAGTAGCATCGTTCCACCCAGAGCTAAGATCTTCACATGCGAGAACGTCAACGGAAACATCAATATCTTGGTAGGTAGTAGTCCAGACTGATTGCTTATCGCTATCGTACACTGCAAATTTCAAGTCTTCTGTTGAATCGTCAATGAGGTGCAGAAGATAATTAAGCGTTTGTCCATCACCATAATAAAGCGCTAAATTACCATTTTCATCAATGTTCCATACACGATTGTACTTGATACCATTACGATAGAAATCAGCCGTGTTATCCATATTAAATACATAAGCACGTGGTTGTATTGAACCAGTAAGACGTATCAATGCATTACCAGCTAAATCCATTTCAGGTAAGCCTTCACAGGCTGCGACAGACGTATTGAAAGCATCGATTGTGACACCTTCTGGCATATATTTAATGACACATTCAGCATATTCACTCACATCCGGATCAAGTGGAGCGACATCAATACTGTCTTCTACACCATCATCATCATCATCGGGATCGGCGTTATTACCAATGGTATCTTTATCAGTATCTAACCACTCATTCACATCGGCAGGGAATGCATCAAGTCCATCAGGAACACCATCCGTATCCGTGTCGGTATCTAAATCACCACTCGTAAATAGAGCCCCTTCCGCCGCAAGATCATCTTCCGCGACAACAATAACAACATCTTTAATCAAATCGCCAACTACCGCGACCTGTTTATTAAATGTTGAGGTATCAGCAGCATCGCTAATAGCGGCGGAAAACTCACTTTCATCTTCGGGAAGTATTTTCGAATTGACGATATTCTTTGCTACATATGTAGAACTACCACTGCCACTGGCAATATAGTCACTTAAAACGTCGGATTCTTGAATACCAAAGTTTTTTGCCACTTCGGCTATTGCCTCAGTCTTAACGATTTCAAGTGCTTCAGGCGTTTCAGAACCATCTGTATTTTGCTCTATGGTAATATGAACCAAGGTCGAAAGAGGTGTAACTTCAGTATCACCTGGAGGCGCAGACATCATATAATCGCTTACGATAGCATCACCATCTTCATCTTCTGTTTGACCGACAATAATTTTTGCATAAATAGCATATTGTTGTGGGTTTACGATGTCGGTAACATCTAATGCAGCAACACCACCATCTCCTGAAAGTGTTGAAGGTTCACTGCTATCGAGCTGTTTATCGCCATTAATATCGAGCCAAACGTCTGCATTTTTTAAATAACCATCAATTACTTTTGCATTATAAAAAACGGGGGTTGATTCAGGAGAATCAGCTGCCGAACCTGCACCTGCAGCCGATCCTACACCTGCTGCCGAGCCAGAACTATCATCACTTCCACCTCCACAACCACCTAAAATAATAGAACTCGATAGACCAAGGGCTACGACTAATAGTTTTTTCTTCATGTTTTCATCCTTAACACTTCAATAACAAGAGTCAAATACAAACAAGAAAATGGTAAATACATATAAGATTAAAGGAACGTACCATCAACATACCTAACTATACTAGACACCGATACAGCACATCGCACAAGATAAAGTAACACCAACAAGTCAATATAAAGTGTTTAATGTTAATTTAGGGGTTAAAAACAAGTTAATGAAGTGTGATCTTTGTCAAATTTGTTATATTTAACAACATCAAATTTTAAGGTAAGTATGTACAACGTGGATAATTAAATGAGCTAAAAAAAATTAAAAAAAACCGCTACAGGAGCGGAGATTCATATCACGATTTTATAAAATCATCATTTACAGCAGCTCTAGCGACTGTTGAGTAATCACAGAAATATCAAACAAAGCCCTGTGCCGAATATAGGTAGGGCTCACTTGTAGCCCTCCCCCCATTATGACCTTAATACTTTGAATATAAACTCAGGCTTCCATTTTCATCAAAAGCAATAACGTTAAAATCTTTGTACTTTTGACCTGGTGCAGCCATACCAGGTGAGTGTTGAGGCATACCTGGCGCACTAAGACCTGATATATCGCTCGGACGTTCACGCAGTAAACGCGCTATATCCTTTTCTGGCACATGTCCTTCAACCATATAACCGTCGACAACCGCTGTATGACAAGAGTTTAATTGACTTGGCATACCGAATTTTTTATTCACTGCACTCCAATCACGTTGGTGATTTACATTCACTTTATAACCTTTTTCTTCCATGATATCAGCCCATTCAACGCAGCAACCACATGCTGGTGACTTGTATAATTCAATCGTCGGTTTGGCGAATGCAACTGAAGTAAACGCGATCGATAATATGGCAATTAATTTTGTAACTGTTGTCATTATAAATTCCTTAAACTTGGAGTCATTACTTAATTTAAATAACTTAAACACCTTGCATATAGACGAGTTCAATCGTTCTCTCTTTATCTAAAGCAGTGTTAAATTTGTCTATCCTTTTTCCTCTAACGCAGGCGCCAACATTACCTTCGCCTTGGGCGAAAATATCGTGGCATATCGAGATGTCGTTAACGAAAAATAGAAATACCCAACTCTATTGGGAGTTTGGGTGTGAATATCAGGCAATATTAAGCAATAGGAGGTCGATACAAGCTATCTGGAATAGCGAAACTAACTTGAGGGCAGTCTCGATGAATAAGACTTAGCGTAAAAGGCTGGTGAGCATTCAAAGCGGACATCGAAATAATGGCATGACTTGTCGTAGCATTTGGGAAACAACACTGATTTTCAATATTACTTTCCAAAGATTCACAGCAGCTCCCTACTAATGGGGTTTCCATCATACACGCCGCATCACAATGCATTTCATGTTCGATAGCTTCAGCTTTATATGGCAAGTTATGAGCAGAAAGAGGAGCATAGATAACCATGCTTGAGAGTACAATACTCACGAGCAACAAACTGATCATCTTGATTAAATGCGTTGGTATTAGCATCATAAACTCTTCTTATTACATTACGATAAATTATCTATAAGACTGGCTATATTGTCAATATGCTAAGCATTAATAAGAACTCAAAAAAATACCCTCAATCTACACGAAAGAGGGTATTGTTTAATTATACCTTACAGTAGTTCAACCGACTGCTGCGCAATAACAAATTCTTCGTTGGTTGGGATAACCATAACAGCAGGAGTACCCGCTTCAGTAATCAATCCACCATTACCGAATCGTGCAGATTCATTGGCTTTTTCATCTTCTTTATAACCGAAGATCTTCAAGTAAGCTAATACTTCACGGCGAATTGGTAGTGCGTTTTCACCAATGCCACCAGTAAAGATAATCCCGTCAAGCGATTCAAGCGCTACCATGTATGACGCTATATATTTCGCTACGCGATAAGTAAATACTTGGAATGCCAATGTAGCACCTTTGTGGCCCTGCTCCATTGCTTCCACGATACCGCGGCAGTCGCTTGTTAAACCCGACACACCCATAAAGCCTGAATTAGTATTCAACTCTTTATAAACTTCGTCTTGTGTCCAACCTTTTTTAAGTAAGAACTCAATGATGCCTGGATCTAAGTCACCACAACGTGTGCCCATCATTAGGCCTGCTAATGGTGTAAAGCCCATACTTGTATCCACACTTTGGCCATCTCGGATTGCGCAAACAGATGCGCCATTACCTAGGTGAACAGAGATAAAGCTACTTTCTTCGATAGGTTTGTTAATCATTTTCGCTGCTTCACGACTCACGAAATAATGACTCGTGCCGTGGAAACCATAACGGCGAATACCATAGTCTTGGTAAAGCTTATGAGAAATAGCGCCAGTGAATGCTTTTTCAGGCATAGTCTGGTGGAATGCGGTATCAAATACAGCGAACTGTGGTAATGCAGGGAAAGCAACCATTGCCGCTTCAATACCTTTCGCACCTGCAGGGTTATGCAACGGTGCTAAATCTGACAGGTTACGAATTTCGTTTAATACCGTCTCATCAATACGTACTGTACTAGTAAACTTCTCGCCGCCATGCACGATACGATGGCCAACAGCAACAATTTGTGACGTTAGGCCTAAACTATCAATTAGAGTAACGATGCGATTAATTGCAAGCTCATGGTGATCGCCTGCAGCGGTAATAGCTTCTTCAGATTTTTGCCCTTCATACTTCCAGCTAACAGCCGCTTCAGGAAGGCCAAAACACTCTCCTAATCCATTAAGAACAGCATCTCCGGTATTTGAGTCGATAAGTGCGAATTTTAACGATGAGCTACCAGAGTTGATCACGAGTACAAATGAGTTAGACATGTGAGTACGATTCCTGTTTCAGACTATTGTTGTGACTTAGGTCACTTATAATGTGCCCCTATTATTCAACATTTTTTGAATAATTCAACTTAATTTTTCACCAAGTTGATTAACAGCCAACATTTCGTTGATCTGAGACAGTTATACTCAAGTAAGTTACTCATTATGAGGTGGTAACTTATAATAAGGGATCGATAACACAAGCTGCTTATCCATCTACATCGAAATTTGATGATAAAGCACTCGCAATGGTAATGCATACAGCAAACGCGACTGTTCATACTTAGTCATTTGTTGAAACTCATTCGCGTTTATATGCCCAAAAGTAATATCTAATGAATTTTAATTCTTTTTGGTAACGTAATCACTAGTGTAATCTGCTGAAATAAATCCAACCCATTGTAATTAAATAGCTTAAAAACACTGCACAAGGTAGTGCTATCCGGTTGTTTAAGCTAAAACCACTCACAGGAATTGATCATGTCATTAGTAGTTACTGCTAACTTAGCAGTATTTGGTATTCTCCTTTATTTATTAAATACCCAACAACGTAAAGGTCACACCCTTTCACGCTTGGTTTTATTAGGCCTTGTTTCAGGTAGTGTATTTGGTTTGCTATTGCAAGTTGGCTATGGCGAAGGCAGCAGTGTCATTAAAGAAACCTTAGATTGGGTTAATATCGTTGGTAAAGGTTACGTCGGCTTACTGAAAATGGTGATCATGCCATTAGTATTAGTATCGATGATCTCTGCGGTTGTTAAATTAGAGCGCTCAGGTTCACTGGGTAAAATTAGTGGTTTAACCATCGGCGTATTATTGTTTACGACAATGCTGTCAGCGCTTATTGGTATCGGTATCGCACAATTATTTGGTTTATCTGCTGAAGGTCTAACTGAAGGTTCGCGCGAAATAGCCCGTGTCGCTGTGATTGAATCACGCGCAGGACAAGTAAGCGATTTAAGTATTCCACAAATGTTAGTTAGCTTTATCCCTACGAACCCATTTGCTGATTTAACAGGTGCACGTTCAACGTCAATTATTGCCGTGGTTATCTTTGGTATTCTAGTCGGTATTGCAGCGCTTAAAGTCAGCGCAGAAAACGCAGAATTAGCAAAACCGATCAATACTTTTGTTGATGTATCACAAGCTATCGTAATGCGTTTAGTGAAGATGATCATGGCGATCACACCTTACGGTATCTTAGCGCTAATGATGAAGGTTGTGGCAACATCAAGTGCTGGTGATATTCTTAACTTACTTGGTTTCATTGTAGCATCTTATGTGGCTATTTTACTGATGTTTGTTGTGCACGGCATTTTGGTTTCATTTGTTGGCGTGAAACCAACAGAGTTCTTCAAAAAAATCTGGCCAGTACTGACCTTTGCTTTTAGTTCTCGCAGTAGCGCAGCAACAATCCCATTAAATGTAGAAGCGCAAATTAACGAGCTAAACGTGCCACCAGCAATTGCCAACCTATCAGCATCATTTGGGGCGACGATTGGTCAAAATGGTTGTGCGGGTATCTACCCTGCGATGCTAGCGGTCATGGTTGCGCCAAGTGTCGGTATCGACCCGATGGACTTTAGTTTCATCTTATCACTTGTCGCTATTATCATGGTGAGTTCGTTTGGTATTGCTGGCGTAGGTGGCGGTGCAACATTCGCAGCACTTATCGTGTTACCTGCAATGGGTTTACCTATCGCCATTGCAGCACTGCTTATTTCGATTGAACCATTAATTGATATGGCGCGTACAGCACTGAATGTCAGTGGTTCAATGACCGCCGGGACTATCACCAGTCGCTTGTTAAAATCAAAAGATGAATCAATAGACAGCCAAGCAGAACAAACAATGGCTTAATCTATACCTTTATAAATAAAAAATGCCGATTAATAAGTGATAGTAACTCATCACTGTTAATCGGCATTTTTGTATTCTAAGCTTTTAGTTATGCATGTATTTATATACGTACTTATACATGCTCTTATACATTCTCTTATAAAATGTATTGACGCGTAAAGTCATCGACATTTACCGGTCGACCAAAATGATAACCTTGGTAAATATGCCCACCCGCGTTTTCAATAAAGTTGGCTTGGATTTTATCTTCAATACCTTCAGCAACCACTTTTAAATCAAACGCATTAGCCATTGATATAATCGCCGTAACCAAATGCTGATTAACCGACGATGTTTCAAGATTAGCAATAAAACTACGGTCAATTTTCACCGTACTAAACGGGAAACGATGAATGTAGCTCAACGAAGAATAACCCGTACCAAAATCATCTAAGGCAATTCTGATCCCCAATGCATCAATGCGTCTTAATACTTGTAAGACACCATCTTGATTACCTAAAAATACATTTTCAGTAATTTCTATTTCCAGCGATGTCGCTTTGACGTTATGGGTCTCTAATAAGGCTTCAATCGTATCCACGAGTATTGGATCGGCAAGTTGTAATGGTGAGATATTCACAGCTACAAAGAAGTCATCGTTACCAGATACCTGCCAACTAGCAAGTTGTTTTATCGCACTGCGCAACACAAAATAACCGATTTCAATCATCATCCCCGACTCTTCGGCAACTGGAATAAATTGATCCGGCCCGACAAAGCCTAACAGTGGATTATGCCAGCGTAATAATGCTTCAGCGCCAATTAACTTTTCATTCGCCACATCAAACAATGGCTGATAGTGCAGGCTTAATTCCTTGTTAGGTAATGCATGCATTAGCTGTGATTCAAGTTGAAATCGGTCCATCAGTTCGGCTTTTAACGAGGCGTCATAGACCTGATAATCACGGTTATGCAATTGACATTCAGAAGCTGAAACGCTGGTATTGTGCATCAATTCTAAGAAATTTGTACCATGTTCCGGATAAAGCGAGATCCCCATGCAGCGTGTGATTTTCACTTTCTGCCCAGCAAAAGAAACTGCTTCGTTAAGCCCTGAAATTAAATTATTAATGATAACCATTAATTCATTACTGAGATCATCGTTACCTTGTTGGTAAACAATGGCAAAATCATCATCGGACAACAAAGCCAAATAAGTATCCACGGGACATAATTGTCTTAATTTATCAGCGATATAGCAGGTTATATGTTGCGAGTACTCTAGCCCTAAATTATTACGGATTTGGGTTAAGTTAGTAATACGTAAATGAACTAACGCCGCGGGTTTATCACTGGCAATAATATTAGCGTTAAACTGCTTTTCTAATTCATGGATATTAGGGAAACCAGTAAGGTCGTGACTGTATTTTTGCTGTTCTATGATTTGTTCTGCGGCCGCGTATTTATCTAACGCTTTAGTTAATTGTAAATTAACTTGTTCAAGCTCTGCGGTTCTTTTTTTAACTTTCTCTTCTAAAACATATTGCTGGTATAAGATCGTAAGACTATTTTCGACCATGTTCTTAAATAAAATTAACAGTTGGCGTTCTGAATCTGTATAACCATTTTCTTTGTTATCAAGCATACAGATAGTGCCAAACGCTTTACCCGTCGGCCAATTAATAGGTAAGCCACAATAAGAAATCAGCCCCAGTTTAGCATCCGGATTATCACACCAAAGTTGAGATTTTAACGCATTATCGACAATGAGCATTTTTTGCGAATCAATCACTGTTTTACACATTAAGTTGCCGTTTAACGATTCAGCATCACCAACGTGAAGAGGATTTTTGGGGTGCCTATTAGTGACACAGACATCAATGGTTTCAGGCTGTAAGCGCATAATAAGTGATGTCGGTATCGAGGCAACATTAGCAATATGTTCAATCAGTCCTTGCCAGTTTTCTAGCATTTCAATAGGGATATCAAGATCGCTATAATTCTCACTTTCCATGTTCACGTAGACTCTTTCAATATTATTAAAACACAACACACTATTACATTTCATTTTACTATCTAATTAACTACTAAATCAAAGTATTACACTAATTTAATAGTAATAAGTAGACATAGTTTCCAGTATGATTAAAAAAGAAAACGAATTAATATTCACCTTTATAATACTTTAGAGTTTCATACTGACGGTACATATCGCCTACATGTTGTCTGTATAGCGACGAAAATTTGATAAATATACCATACTGTAATTAACAGCATAAAATGGAGGAATACGATGAAAAGGATTTTAATTGCAGGCGCGCTAGTGGCGGTTGCGGCAACTGCCGGTTACCTCGTCACACAGAGTTCGACTGAAAGTACAGCAGAGAATGCAGGTGACAATTCAGATAACAATGTAGTAAATAGTGCTGTATTAAATTATATACCGGAAAATACACCTATATTTTCAGGTCAACTAACCCCCTTCCCGATCAAAGATTACATCAACTCAATAGCAGATACCTACAGTGCATCACCTGATGAGATCATGAGTTCTATATACGCCAGTGAGAGCTATGATCCAAGCAACAGTAAAGCAAATTTTTTCTTAGCCTTGATCCAGCGCTATCTAAGCACAATGCAAGATGCCGATGCATTTATGACAACGTTTGGTCTTGCAGAAGAACTACAAGCTTACTTTTACACCCTCGGCATGATCCCAGTCTTCAAAATCGATGTGATCAACCCAGATGCAATATGGGTGTTACTAGATGAAGCTGAAGCTAAGAGTAGCTTCACGCATGAACAGCGGCAAATAAAACAACGAGATTATCGTGCCTATCAACTTACTGACACAACAGAGACTACACAACTCGAGCTGATTATTAGCCAACATGATAATATTTTGACAATTACTTTTAATAGCGGATTAAATGATCCCATATTATTAGAAAATGCATTAGGACTAACCCCTGTAGAACGATCTTTAGCTGATGCAAACACACTCAACGACCTCATCAAAAAACATCAGTTTACTGAACAATCAATCGGCTACCTAAACCATCAAGCAATGATCCAAGCGATTACCAGTCCTGATGAGAGTTTACTTGGCCAGCATATTGCTAAACTGATGTCCTCACAAAGTGAAGACCCTTTGTTGATATACCAACAGCCCGACTGTAAAGCAGAACTAACAGGTATAGCAAGTAACTGGCCACGTACCGCATTCGGATTTAATCAATTTGATATAAACAACGATAACACCACATTTGATATGTCGATGGTGGTCGAAAGTAACAATCAGACCATACTAACCGCACTCACCCAGATGACAGGTTTCATACCCGCATACGTCAGCGATTTAAATAATACCGTTTTAGCCCTGGGTATTGGACTTGATGTGGGCAGCTTATCTCCGGCTATTAATAATATTTGGAATGAACTGCAACAACCAAGTTATACCTGTCCACCGTTACAACAAATGCAAGCTGCCATACAACAAAATAACCCAGCAATGCTTGGCGTTATGACGGCAATGGCCAATGAGGTTAAAGGTGTTTCTGGTGCAGTCATAGATTACAGCTTAGATGAAAGTCAAAGTGAGCTGACGATTAAGAGCTTAGATGCGATCATCAGCTTATCGGCCGATGATCCAAGAGCACTCTATAATATTATTGCAACGTTTAGGCCTGAGCTCGCCAATGTTAAATTACCAGCCAACGGTAACGTGGTCGAACTATCCTCCTTAATCCCGATCACGCCAATGCCAGGTATTAACCCCAAGTTGATCATGCATAAAGAACATATGGTTATTTTCAATGGTGATAACGCCGAAAAAATAGCTATTAATCAGGGTGATGAGCCCATCACTGCGACAGGTATTTACAGTCTATCAATCGATTACAGTAAAGCGTTTACCCCCTTGGTTACCGCTGCAGAGCTCAGTGGCCAAGAAGTACCACAGGAATTACTGGACTTAAAAGACTATAATCTGCGCTTAAATACTGGCTTACAGATAAATGAACAGGGCATTGAGGCAAGGTCATACATAAATTTGAAGTCTAATTCCGCCACAAAGCCTTAACAGCCACTCCCATTGATGTTTAAAACATAAACCTACTTTTACAATGAATAAAAGTAGGTTTTTTGTAAGCAATAGTAAGAGAAACATATTTCCCCTTGCAACTATGCTACCTTCCGCGCGTATATTTTTATTATACAAAACACGTTAATAACAAACATGCATAATAACAATAATGGAAGTTGAAAATGATTGTATTCACGATAGCCTCGGCTCGTGTGGTCTGTGGGTTATTTAAAAATACCCCTAAAACTCAAATAACGGACGTATTTTTTGATGATGGCACTCTGCATCACAAAATAATTGAACTTGCCCCTGTAGAACAATGCTTTGAAGTGAATGGTATGTACCAAACACACACTGTCGGATATACGATTTATTTAGCGAATGGAAGTGCGATAAAACTCGATATTAACGGGGAGTTACTGAGTACACAGCCGGTATAAAAGCGTATTTAGGCTATCTGGACAGAGGGGCTATCTAAGTAGCCCCTTAATTTCCCATGGCACTCGCGAAAATGCTAGCAAAGCTATCAAAACCACCACGCCAAGTTTAACTCATACAAGCGACTATCGTTTGGCTTGCTGAAAATACCGCATAATATTCCCCGCCAACAACAAGCTTTAATTTATTCGCTAATTTCGTATCAATAGACGCATATATAAGTTGTGGGGTACTGTTATTATCTTCCAAGCTGTTATCGATAAGCTTCAAACTCACTTCAGTCGTCTTGCTATTACTGTGAATTTCATGCACAACACCACGCAGTTTATTTTCAGAACTATCTGATTTCTGCTCTCGCGTAATACTCACCGCCGGCGCTTTAAATAAAACTAAGATCGGTTTACCTACAACGAGTGATAAACGCGCACAACTGCTTTGCGTGACACAGGCATTGAGCCGTAAGCCATTAGTCAGCTCAACTTGCAAACGTACATTCAAATCATCATGATTAGAATCTGCATTCGTTAGGCTATTGTCTAATGATAAGATGGTGCCTGATAATTGATTACGCGCACTGGTTTTCAATGACAGGTGGGCCATTACATCCAATAGATTATTCATCGGAATAGTTTGGTCTTGTAAAGCAGCTAATACCATATCTTGCATTTGGTCAGTCAATGCATACATTTGTAATAAGCGCTCCCCAAAAGCAGTCAGCTTAGCGCCACCACCACCTTTGCCGCCTTTTTCACTGTGCACAACAGGCTCAGACAATCGGACATTCATGTCTTTCACCGAATCCCATGCCGTTTTGTAGCTCATACCAGCGAGTTTTGCGCCCTGACTAATCGAACCACAGACTTGTATCTGCTGTAACAATGCAATTCGTTTGGGGTTGGCAATTACTTTATCTGCAACAGAGATTGTCAATAATGCTTGTAAATCCACGCGATATCATCACCTTAAAAATGAAGTGTCTATTGTGCGTTATCACTAAAGTAATAACAACTGGACCGCACATGATAATCAAAAAATGGGCAATGCGTACGATTCCCAGTTCACAACCTACAATTTTAAACCCGCTATATTTACTTTAGATAATACCTAACGAAGAAAAAACACCATAAATAAGTGTGATCAACACCGCAAATGATAGCCTGTTGGTTAATTATAAGAAATATTATTCTCTTTATTCTTAAATATTCATTCAGATAAGAAAAAATATTCTCCACATACAAGCGTACAGTAACCTTATCAACGTAAAGAAGCGTCAACCAACGTCTATTAACGTCAAATTACCTGTTGCTGCAGTTATTTGTCAGCACCGATGAGGGATAGCGAATGAATAACCAATGGCAACAATATAAGCAACTACTTAATACGTTTGTAAAACCTGCGTTAGGTTGTACCGAACCGATCTCGGCCGCGTATGCATCCGCTGTTGCGGCGAATATGCTACCTGCAACGCCAGAAAAAATTACCGTTCACGTTTCTGATAACCTATATAAAAATTCAATGGGCGTGTTTGTACCCGGGACCGGGAAGATTGGTTTAGCTATTGCAGCAGCAGTAGGGGCGATTGCAGGTGTTCCAGAGGCTGGTTTAGAAGTATTAGCGCAAATAACACCACAGCAAGTAACTCAAGCACAAGCCTTGATCGATACCGGTAATGTTATTGTTAAGCGTACCGATTCAAAAGAGTTTATTTATTGCCATGTCGAAGCACAATGTCGAGATTATATTGCCGTCGTCGAAATCAGTGGTGGTCATACGCAAATAACGAAGACAACATTAAACGGTAAACTGGTATTCAGTAATAACAGCTGCTCAGCCCAAAGCGCTAGCAATATCACGGATAACCTCGATATCAGCATTCAAGGTATTTATGATTATGCAATGGGCGCTGAATTTGCCGATATCGCCTTTATTCTAGAAGCAGCGACATTAAATTCAAATTTAGCAGATGAAGGCCTCGCGCATGCTTACGGGCTACAGGTCGGTCGCACCATAGATAAAAATATCCAGAACGGTTTTATGACTGCCGATCTCAACAATACCATTATTATGCGTACTGCAGCGGCATCAGACGCGCGTATGGGTGGTGCAATATTACCAGCTATGAGTAATTATGGCAGCGGTAATCAAGGTATTGCAGCAACCGTGCCAGTCGAAATGATTGCCAAGCATTATAAAGCCAGTGACGAACAACTCGCCCGTGCGCTTATTTTGAGTCATCTCGGTGCTATTTATATTAAACAACACTACCCACCGCTATCCGCTTTCTGTGGTAATACAGTAACCAGTGCTTCAGCAGCAATGGCAATGGTTTACCTTGCGGGCGGACATTATGAACAGTCATGTTATGCCATCCAAAACGTATTAAGCGATTGCTCAGGCATGGTATGTGATGGCGCAAAATCGACTTGTGCGATGAAAGTAAAAACTTCAACGAGCAGTGCCGTTACCGCCTTTATGCTTGCAATGAATGATACCCAGGCATTTGACCAAGGGATTATTGCACAGGACATCGAAAGCAGTATTCGTAATATAGGCATGCTAGTGACCGATGGCATGATAAATACAGATGCTACTATTATTAACATTATGTCAGCTTAGTACTGATTTTTAACGTAATAGTTATCACCTTAGTTGTACACACCGTACAGCTAACTACGTCGTATTAAGTTACCGCTAACTTAAGTGTTATAATTGCCAATATTTATAAAAAAAGCGCGCTTGTCAGCATATAAACCTATATAATTCGGGCGACTCCCAGCGTCACAATATCAAAATAACTTTTTATTTCATTAGAATGTTTTATTAGGAATGGCAATGCACAACCTCTCTCCAAGATCGTACCGACTCCCTCTCCAAAATAAGTTGGTAGGCCTGTCAGTCATGATCATCATTGGGATCGTTGCCTTCGTATTGTTTTTTTATCACTCCTTTTCGACCAGTTTGGAAGAAGAAAAAAAAGCGCAATCTAAAAATTTCATTGAATCTGCTCTTGGTATTATTCAACATTTTCATCAATTAGAATTATCTCATAAATTAACCACAACCGATGCTCAGAAAATGGCGATGCGCACGCTTGAGTCTGCAACCTACGGTGACGATGGTTATTTTTGGATCAATGATAGCCAAGGCAAGATCCTAGTGCAGCCTTACATGCCAAACCTCGTCGGCCTTAACATGACAAACTGGGCAGACAGCACTGGTAAGTATATTTTTAAAGAGTTTGCTCGAGAAGCTAAAAATGGTGGTGGTTGGGTGTCTTATACCTGGCCTAAACACAATTCTGCCACTGAATATCCGAAAATGTCGTATGTCGCCCACTACCCTGCCTGGGATTGGTTCATTGGCACAGGCTTATATTTAGATGATATGAAAACAAACATCTTCTGGGCAGTATTCAGAACCACTGGCGTATTACTGTTTGGCTTCCTTATTTTCATTTTTACGACATTTATCATTGTTAACTATTTTGTGCATCAATTAAGTGAACTGTCAGTACGCGACGCGCTCACCAATTTATATACCAAACGATTTTTAAAAGAAATATCACCAGCGCTGCTTAATCACAACAAGCTAACGGATCATCATTTAACCGTCATATTTATCGACCTTGATCACTTCAAATCAATCAACGATATCCATGGTCATGACAACGGTGATAAAGTCATTAAACAAGTAGCAAATGTGATGGTTCACAATGCGAAAAAAAGTGATTACTGTATGCGCTACGGCGGTGAAGAGTTTGTTTTAATTGGTTTTTTCAAAAATGAAATTGACGCTATCGATATGGCTGAAATGATCCGCCATCAAGTATCTGAAATATCTTTTAAAAATGACGAATATGAGTTTAATGTCACATTAAGTGCTGGTATTGCACTACATAATAATCAATCCGATGATAGTTTTGAAAAAACATTAAAACGAGCAGACGTAAAACTGTACGAAGCTAAAATTGCAGGTCGAGATCGCGTCGTACTTTAATTATGCAACACATTAAATCTATACCTAGATATATCGTTTGCGGTATTTTTTCTCTAAATGATATATTCATCATCTGTTAGCATGAATATGATGTCTCTCATCTAAATGACAACACGGTGTCCTGATGGCGAATATTACAACTCAACCATACCGCCTACCGCTCCAAAATAAATTGTTTGGCTTGTCTGCAGTTATTTTTGCAGGGCTCATTGCTTTTTTACTGTTCTTTTACATGTCTTTTTCTAACAGTTTAGAAAAAGAAAAAAAAGCACAATCAAAGCACCTTACTGAATCAGCATCTGGGATGGTCAGCTATTTTCATGAGCTGAGTTTAACAGGTCAACTCTCTGATGACGTCGCCAAAAAATACGCTATGGAAGCACTTAAAGAGTCGACCTACAGCAATAATGGCTACTTTTGGATCAGTACGCTCGACGGTAAAATACTGTTACAACCCTATAAACCGGAACTGGTTGGGATGAGCTTATTAGATTGGCAATACACTGATGGCAGCTACCCTTTTCGTGATATAGAGCGAGATGAACGTAAAAATGGTGGTTGGGTTAACTACCTTTGGTCTAAGAATGATTCATTAGAACAGTTCCCTAAAATCGGCTATGTACTCTACTTTGAACCTTGGGATTGGCTTGTGGGTACTGGTATTTATATTGATGATATGGAAAAGAATGTATTTTGGACGGTAGCAAAAGCGTCCGGTATGTTACTTTTTGGTTTTGTGTTGTTTATTAGCTCGGCAATTATCACGATCAACTATTTTGTCAATCAACTATCAGAACAATCTGTACGTGACTCACTCACAAAGCTCTATACCAAGCGTTTTCTAGAAGAAGTCATTCCTGGTATGTTAGAGAACGAGAAACGTCATAACAGAGCACTCGCTGTGATATTTTTAGATATCGACCATTTTAAGAAAATCAATGATACTTATGGCCATCATTGTGGTGACAAAGTGCTGCAAAAAATCGCCAACGTCATGATGGAATGTACTCGTACTGGCGATTACTGCATCCGCTACGGTGGTGAAGAGTTTGTCATTATCGGTCCTTGTGATGATAATAAAAATGTTATCGCTGTCGCTGAACGTATCAGAAAGAGCGTTGCTAATTTAGCTTTTAACCATGATGGCATTGAATTTACGGTCACGTTAAGTGCTGGTATTGCGCTGCATGAGCATCACAACACTTCATTTGATGAAACACTCATCAATGCCGACATGAAGTTATATTACGCCAAAGAAAACGGTAGAAACAGAGTGGCATTTTAGCTCTCACGTAAGATAATCATAATTAGCCTTGTTAATTTACCTTAACAGGGCTAAAATTTGCCAATCGTTATGTAGTAAGCTATATAACGATAATTAATAGTCACTCCCGCATAATAACAATAGAAATAAAAAATAGAGGTTGTTAATGCCACCAAGATACCGTCATAGATTCAAGCATCTCGCAACCCTCCTGTTATTCATGTTTAGCAGTTGCGTATTCGCTGGCGAACGCGTCACCGTTTTTGCCGCTGCGTCATTAACCAATGCGTTAACGGAAGTAGGCAACACGTTTAAAACGGACAACATGGTAAATCCAACCAAGATAGACCCGGTATTTGTGTTCGCATCGTCATCAACCTTAGCAAGGCAAATAGCCCAAGGTGCGCCAGCTCAACTTTATTTATCAGCAAATCAAAAATGGATGGATTACTTGGTTGAGCAAAAATCGGTAGCCGCAAAATCGAGAGTGACTTTGTTACGCAACTCATTAGTGCTCATCGCCCCCAATACAAGTCCTATTGATAACATCGTATTAAACAAACAGTGGAATATAGCCCAAGCTGTGGGAGATAGCCGCATTGCAGTCGGCGATCCCGATCATGTCCCTGCTGGTCGTTACGCAAAACAAGCGTTAGAAAATTTAGATTTATGGCCGCAAGCAATATCGCTATTAGCACGTGCGAATAACGTGCGCGGCGCATTAGCGTTGGTAGAGCGTGGTGAGTCGCCTTTTGGTATTGTTTATGCGACGGATGCGCAAATAGCTAAAAAAGTAAAAGTCGTCTCAGCCTTTCCTAACAGCAGCCATAAGCCCATCGAATACCCATTAGTTCTGGTTGAAAGTACGCCCTCAGCTGCAACATCGGCATTTTATCAATACTTGCAATCTGACGTTGCGCAGGCAATATTTGTTAAATACGGTTTTAAGGTTGATTCTGTTTAAGGTCTGTCTGTTTAAGGTCTGTCTATTTAAGGACTATCCATTTAAGGTAAGTGACTTTGTTAAGTGATTATGAAATTGCAGCGCTGCTGCTGAGTCTAAAAGTATCCAGTGTCGCAGTGTTATTCAGCCTGCCTTTTGGCATCGTATGCGCGTGGATATTAGCCCGTTGTGAATTTCCCGGAAAGTCGCTATTTGATAGCCTCATCCACTTACCGCTAGTCCTACCACCAGTGGTCATAGGTTACATATTATTAATATCGATGGGGCGTCAAGGTAGTATCGGCGCGGTACTTTATGACTGGTTTGGTTGGAGTTTCAGCTTCAGTTGGCGTGGCGCTGCATTAGCCGCCGCGATAGTGTCATTTCCACTCATGGTACGTGCTATACGCTTGTCATTTGAAAGTGTCGACATTCGCTTAGAACAAGCTGCACGTACGCTTGGTAGTAATCGCTTACGCGTCTTTTTCACCATCACCTTACCGTTGACTTTACCTGGTATTGTTTCTGGCATGGTATTAGCTTTTGCCCGTAGTTTAGGCGAGTTTGGATCAACCATCACTTTTGTGTCTAATATACCCGGTGAAACACGCACTATCCCACTCGCCATGTACTCTTTTATTCAAACCCCAGGCGCAGAGCACGAAGCCGCACGCCTGTGTGTCATCGCTATTATCATTGCCGTATTATCCTTAACTGCATCACAGTGGTTAGCCAAAAAAGCCCAACAGCGAGTCGCGTCATAATGCTAACGATTGATATAAACAAACAGCTTGGTGATTTAGACTTGCGAGTGAATGCGCAAATTCCAATGCAAGGTATCTGTGCTGTGTTTGGACGTTCTGGTGCGGGTAAAACCTCGTTAGTCAATATCCTCGGCGGCCTATCAACTCCAGATAATGGCCACCTGACGTTAGGGGATACCCACCTTTATCATCATCAACAGCGGATCAGCCTACCACCTGAACGCCGTCGTATCGGTTATGTGTTTCAAGAAGCACGGTTATTCCCTCACTACAGCGTACGCGGTAATCTCAATTACGGTAATAAAGATAAAGACCAGATTCATTTTGATACTGTGGTGAAGTTACTTGGCTTAGATGAATTGCTAAACCGTTATCCATCAACCCTTTCTGGTGGTGAAAAACAGCGCGTTGCTATTGGCCGCGCCTTGTTAACACGACCGCAAATGTTATTGATGGATGAGCCATTAGCTGCGTTAGATCTACCGCGTAAACGTGAACTTATCCCTTATTTATTACAACTGGCTAAGACGCTTAATTTACCGATTATTTATGTCAGTCATAGCTTAGATGAGATCTTACAACTGGCTGATACCATGCTGGTATTAGATAAAGGCAAGGTGTTGGTGAATGGTCCGTTACAAACCGTTTGGGATAGTGCAGAGATGCGCCCTTGGTTACCAGCCAAAGAACAAAGCTCGCTATTAATGGCGACCGTCACAGCGTTAAATGCAGGTTATCGCATGAGTAAGTTATCACTCACTGATGGTACTTACCTGTGGATTAATGGTGTGCCTTTGGCTGTAGACAGTAAGCTACGCGTACGAATTCATGCTAACCATGTATCTCTGTGTAAAACACGCCCGCAAGACAGCAGTATTCGTAATATTCTACCGACAATAATTACCGAGATCATACATTCGGAAGCAAATGATAATGTGCAGGTTAAATTAGCGTTTGGCGATGACCATATCTGGGCGAATATCACCCCTTGGGCCTGTGATGATTTGGCGCTACAGGTCGGCCAATCTGTCTATGCTCAGATTAAAGGTGTAAGCATGACAGAGAGTGAAGTAGCGCAATCGTTTTAGCGGCGAGATGTAAAATTAGCTTACAATGTTATTTCAATTGTATTTGCCGATTCATTTAATAGTGAATTGAGCAGTCCGGTATTATCAATAAAGTAATTGGAAAAGTTATTAGCGGCATCCATCATTGCTGATTTATATGAACCTGAACTTTGTCCTTTAAATTTAATCACTTTACTGACAAGTGCTGGTTGGCCAATATCGATTTGCATCACAACATTGGCAACTGTCTTACCCGTGCGTTCGGTTTTAGACCTAAATCGAACCGGCGTACAGTCTTTATCATCTTTCAATACAAATTGACTCGACTGAATAGCACTTTCAATTGATGGTAAGTAAATTTTATCCGCCATACGATCATTACTTTTTTTGACATTAAAACAAGCAGATCCAATGAATGCATTTTGCTTCGTCAAAAGTACTTCAATATCGCGATGATAATTGCTAGCTTTAGTCGATGAAGACGCAACTGAACTTGCTCGTTTAGCAGATAAATCTAACTTGCTTTTATTGGCCAGCAAGAATAAATAATCATTCAAATCAATTTTTTGCTTACTTAATATGTGACCAAACGGTTTAAGGGCAATATTAAGGTTATCTTCATACAAAGCAATAACCTCACTTTTTGATACTTTACCTATTGCGTAAGAGACCCCTTCTTGCGTTACCATCTCTACCCAGGTGATATGAGGTAATAATACGTCCTCACTCGAAATAGCATTTGTTGACAGTGTTGTGTGTGCCCCCTCAGTGCCAGACGTCATGGCGCGAGAAGATACAGAGCTAGTTACATTCGAATTAAGCGTACGGGCAATCGATGAAATTGCCCCCTGCTTGGCTTTTGTTATATCTTCGCCTAATCCAACACCGATAATATAGCCTTCCTGACTCGGCGGGTTTTCTGCCCAATCAGGCGCTGCAAAAGCAGGTTTGTAAATGAAGGTTAATACTATAAGTAATAAATAGTGCTTCATTTAGATATTACTCACAGCTAGCATTTTTTTATAAAACTGTTGCTTAGCATATACTTTCTTTAAATAATTTCGTGTTTCAGCCGCTGGAAAGTCGTTAACTAGTGATAAATACACAGCTTCGGGTTCTAATGTATTCGCTTTTGTAGCTAAAGCGGATAATGATGTTTTATCCGTGAAGTGTCTTGCTACTGCACCAATCCCACCGTTGTAAGCTGAAATAGCTAAATAAGTACGAATTTCAGGGTTTTTCACCTTACGTAAATAATGCGCTTGTAAAATATTAAGGTAGCCAGTACCAATATCAATATTGAACTCAGGGTTAAATAGCACTTCAGCCGGTAACAATTGCTCTTTGCCTAAAAATCGCTTAGTCACATCTCGACCTGCTGAGGTAGGTACGACCTGCATTAAACCATAGGCCGGAATATGCGATTGAGCCATAGGGTTAAAGTGACTCTCTGTATGCATAATAGCTAAAATAAGGTCAGGTTTAACATCCCACTTAGCTGACTTTTCCATCACCGAAGGTAAATAAACTAACCCTTTTTTTGCTACATTATCTTTTGGGTAATTCATGCTTACCCGGGTGATCTTCAGCCCATTATTTTGCATTACCGACGATGTCGTTGCCGACTTTGTTAATGCTTCAACATTTACGTCTGGTAACATTTTATTGTTTGCGACCAATTTACTTGGTTTTTCAGTGGTCACAACTTTGTCTTTTTTATAAGCTTCTGCTGTTGTTTCAGTCTGTAATTCTGTTAATTGCTTTTGTACAACATCAGCAATATTTTTAGATGTTAAATTATCACCAACAACTTCAACGGTAATCTTACCTGTTTCAAAATTAACCGCTCTTTTAATAGTATTATCTTGGCTGTACTGCACCCAAGTACTGCGGCTTGTTAATTCTGGGGTATCCCATGTTTTAGCGAGTTCTTGTTTCACTTTATTGAACTGTGCTAAGTATTCTAGCTTTGAATTTTCGAAAGAATCGATAGAATTTTGTTTTGATTGGTTAAAAGTAGAAAGCATTGCCGCTTTACTTTCCGCAAAACTGTCTTCTGCTGCCACATTTTGAACTACAGCTAAACTTGTAAACAAGCTCATGCTTAGTACCAATGGTTTTACAAATCTAACCATAGTCATTATTCCTTACATCTCGCCAAGAGCTTTTGCAATATCATCTGATAATTGCTTATTTGTAGCAGGATTTGTTGTCGAGACTGTCGCAGGTGATTTTTCTTCTACTGCAGCAATTACGTTTTCTACATTTTGTTTGAACACATCACGAGGTAGACCGACGTGAACGTAGAAGTAACTATCAGGTCCACGGAATGAGCGAATAATTTCAACGCCTTCAAGTTGCACATTAGCAATCGCTTCCATTTCAGCTGATGTAGCTGAACTTGCACCAGCAGCACCGTCAACACCTAAAGTACCGACTTTACT
The DNA here is from genome assembly GCF_008931805.1 of Moritella marina ATCC 15381. Lineage (GTDB taxonomy): Bacteria > Pseudomonadota > Gammaproteobacteria > Enterobacterales > Moritellaceae > Moritella > Moritella marina. The sequence continues at coordinate 2,330,293 of NZ_CP044399.1, forward strand.
CTTCACTTTTGAGATTATTTCAGTTTTCACTTGGTCTGCTAATTCTTTTTTAGCTTGTAAGATTGCGAGGTTTTTCTGATGTGCAATACCACCAGCAGTGTTACCACTAAACCCAACAGCTTCGCGGATAAACTCGTCACGGTTAGCATTCGGGTTACAGATCCAGTTTGGCGCTGCCATTTCTGATTTACCGTAGTAGTAACATTCTGCCGGTTGTGGTTTAGCTTCAACAACAGCTTGTTGCGTCGTTTGACAGCCCGTAAGAGCCAGCATCACTGCTGATAGAGCGAGAATTTTTTTCATTTTTATTCCTTGTTATTTTTATTGTATTTTTTATAAAAAACAAACAGTATCACTGCCGATTCTGTTATTACGATTTAATGTAATTAGAAGTCATCCATATCTAGCTCTAAAGTACTTTCATAAGCCCCTGAATTTTCTTCGGCTGCTTTAGTGGCTGATAAAACTTGAGCTGTATTAGTAGGTACCTTACCAGCACGAATTTGACGAGCTGCTTTATCTGACTCAGGAGACCAAACTTTCACTTCACCTAGAATCATTTGCTGTAGGTTAGATGGGTGCATCATCATCCAAGTGTGGATAGTCTTAATACCTGCCGCATTATTAAGGTTTGCTGCCGTTTTCATCGTTTGATTAATTTCGTTAATGGTTTTCTCTAGCGTTTTTTGATCACGCTCTATTGATCCATCAGCGTTACTTTTAACCGTTTCAAACTGAGAAGTAACAACACCTGATTTAGTCGCGTTTTTATACTGCCCATTCATGTTGTATAGCTCAGCAAAATTTGCGAAGGCATTATTAGAAGCATGTGGTTTCGCAAATTTTGCTTTACTGCGTAACTGCTTTTTCGTGCCGTAACCCTTAATCGGAAATTGACCAAAAGAAACTAACATTGGCATGCCATTAGTGTCATACATAAGTTTGATACCCTGTTCGAAGATTAATTTATCTTCGTTTTCAACAACCCAACTATTAATGTCAATACCTTTAGCTATTTTTGCTGGATCTGCAGCAATATTACCGCGTGAATCAAGTAATGATTGAACACGATCTCGCATTTTGGGAGACACAAGCGTCAGCACAGCAACAACCGTATTACCGTGTACATCAGTTGCTTCAAATGTACGCTTAACGGTCATACCCGAAAGATCGCCGTAAGCAGTTACTTTCGTTTTGGTTGCAATAAAATTACGCATCATTAATTTACGTTTTTCAACTGGCGCGGCATTATATTGAGCTGGATCGACACCAAGCTCATTGAGTGCCACATCTAACTTACCATTTGCTAGTGCGACGGCTTTATCCAGCATTTCTTCAAAGGCGTTGCCAGCTTTATTTAAATCTGCTTTGGTAATTTCAGGAGCATCATCAGTATTAAATAATTTATTCAGAGTTTCTGTTTGAATACTTACATTAATACTCGATACATAGCCCGCACGTACTTCAGACATTGCTTTAGTGTATGCAACTGCACGTGAAGCGCCCCAATTTTGAGATGCTGTAGTATCGTTAACTTCCTGAATTGAAAGACCAACTGTCACGATATGCTTCTTACCCGCTTTAGCCAACGCCTTTTCTAGTTTATGTTTATAGCTATTCGACATGCCAACGACATGCTCATAAGCATCTTGGATCCCAGGTGTTGGAGACTCTTGTAACTGTGGTTGTTCCACGTCAGCAGGTTGGACAACATTAGGTGTCACTACATTTGCAGAAACGGCTGTAGTTAACGCTGATAGCGTTAATATTTGTAATAATTTTTTCATCACTGTTCTCATTAAAGTTCCGTGGTTAAAATAGGGTAAACCGCTCGATTAACTTCTTACCATATTAAAATATGCTGAACGCGGATCCTTCTTTTCCATATGTGGACGTCGGCCTTTACCCTGTGTTTTAAAAGTACGATATATCTCTTGTAAACCTTCGTCGAAAGCTTCACTAAGCGGTCCCGAAAAGCGGTAGTTCAAAGTCATCTTTTTACCTGTTTTATCCCAATCCCAAGATTCAACACTACCTGCAGTACCGTTGTTTAAAACGTGTTTAAAAATATCAACATCGGTACGTTTTGCATTTTTTAAGACTATTTGATAAACAGTGCCTTTTTCAGCATTTTTTGCCAAAGATTGAATAACTTCGATGCCAAGTTTGCTTTGCATTTGTTTATACGCAACATGCTCTGAAACTTGTTTAGCGCGACTCATTGGCTTAACGTAGATCCGCGTCTTGATAGGTTCATTGATAACAGTTAATAAAATGTCACCGCTATTATTGTCTTTTAGCGTCACTGTTAACTCTGTTTCAATACCTTTACTGCCTTTGTGGTCTTCAACCGCACGCTGACTTTGCTTTAAAGAGAAGGAGTGAGTCGCTTTCGTTTTTCCATCATTAATAGAAAAACCAAGTCGCTCTAATTCATCAGTGATCCAGGCTGATTTTGATTTATTATCTGAGCTGACCGTAAATATTGGATTACCTAGTACATTGAGATAAAAGTTAACATCATTTAATAATTTCCCAGAATTAACCTCAGCCATTAAAATGACGTAATAGCTACCGCGTTCAATATCTTCATCTAAGATTTCGTATTCATTGACATAGCCTTCTGTTTTCGTGGACAGCGCCAATGTCAATGCATCATTAAATGTACCAGACTTGCCTTGTAACATGACACCTTGAGCCTGTTGAACCGCGTTACGAATGGCGTCCTGTAATGCTTGTTCTCGTGCTTTTTGTTCACCCACAGTCATTGATGCCAAACCTTTCGCTTCAACAGAAGAAGATGCGTTATTAAAGTCAGCAATACTTTGATTACCAGCATCTGTCGATATGATGATAGTGTTACCACTGCCATTCAAATTACCGGATGTAGATTGAAGCATATTTACATTTTTGATATCTGACTGCGCAATACTAATCGCAACAAAATAGTCACCGTCATATTTGCCTTTTTTCAACATTTTAGCCGCTGATAATTGCCCCTTAAAGCCAACATTGACAACCTCTAAAAAAGACTCTTTAGAAAAATCACTGTTATTATTACCTTCTGAAACAGTAACATGGCTCATAGAGGAGCTAGTGCTACCACTCATCGTTACGCCATTAATCATTTCGGTTAACTGGCGCAAAGCATTTATTCTCGCTTCTTCATAACCTTTTGCTTCTGAAGAACGACTCGATGTGCCCATTGCTACAACGTAATACCCATCAAGCTTGTTGATACCAGAGCGCGTACCGCCACCACTATCAAGTAATGAAAACACGTCATCCATTGGATCGCCAGCTATCGCTGTTGAGGAAGCGAAAAGCAACGCAGTTGCTATCGCTAAGCTTGAATAGATATTACGAAGTAGTTTTTTCATACGTGTTATAACTTCCAGTTTTCTGGTGTGCCAACAGATACCGCGTAAATCTTATTACGTTTGAGGTATTCTTTACCCATCGCCTCAAGCTTTTTCTTCACTTGTTCAGCATCGGCATCATCTTCTTTCCAAATAAACATAACACCAGAACCTGAGTCGCCTTTTGGCGTCACTTCACCCGATGCGATAGGAATATCTAGGCCATCATCGCTTAGGAACAGCACAACAGGTTGCTTCACAGCAAAACCTTGATTAATACCAGCGTTGATAGCGAATCGGCCATTTCGAAAATTGGTGACTCGGCCACCTACAGGATAATAATCAATAGTGCGGTTAACTAAGACTTGAATCGCTTTTTGTGCAGCTTCTTTATAAGCTTCTTGCAGTTCGTTTTGGTCTCTATAATCAAAACCAGCTAAGAATTTACCTTCAATAGCAAAGTATCTTTTGGCAGGCATATTATGACGGATAGGTTCAAATGCATGTACGATTTCACCCGTAGTAGGGTTAACCACTTTTGTTGTTACTAAGCTGCGAAATATGATCTGATTATGATCAGACAGTTTTTTGATAACCGTACCAAGCGCGATCGAGGTTTCAAATACAAAGTCAGGATTGATTTTTTCTCCGCGCTGAATTGCTCCTTTATCTACAGTATTCTCAGCTTGAAAAGCAATTTCATAATCACATGAGCTACAGTTACGCGTTAATACGTCATAACGCTTAGTTCTTGATAATTCATTCTCTAATAATTTGGCGATTATACTATTTTCAATATTCGTCACTTCCGCATTTTTTTCGAATTTTATTCGATCAACATAAGCAGCAATACGCATTTTGTTAAATGCTTTTACATCGTAATTACTTGGTAATTCGATATTCTCACTTTCAAACAATGCTTCTCGACTAACTGTACTAATTTGCGAATTCGCATCAAGATCTGCTTGTGAATTAATTTTCAAATTAGTCGTTCCACAACCTGACATCAGGATTCCGGTTAATACGACTATAAGTATTTTTTTCATACATTCTCTTCTATTTACACAAAAAAGCCGATGAGTAATCATCGGCTTATATTACTTAATAAAACTTATTCAGCATTGCTCATAGCAGAAATAACTTGATAATTATTGTAGGCAGAAACAACAGTATCATTCATGTAGAGTAACTGGTCTGTCGTGTGGGATAGGCGATCTTTTTCTGCCATCATGTCTGAAAAATCAACGCTTGTAATTAATGCTGTAGTATCTAATTGATAAAATGTTTCAGAGTTAGCAAGCACAACTACGGCAACATCTTTTAAACCAACAAGTAATTCTTGGCTAACTGATGACGCTTTGAAATCTTCAATGATTTTTTTGTCTTCAGCTGATAGTGCAGCATTAATTACTGCTATATCTTCATCATTTTTAGCATTGCCAATTGCTGCAAAATAACTACCAACAACTGGCGTATTTATCATTTCTTCTGAAAAACGCTCATAAACAGGCTTCGCAGTTAAAAATGTGGCATTAACAACGGTTCTAATATTTTCTAATTCTTCGACTTTAGATTCTTGGTAACCAGTATTAACGGTATTAGTTTTTTTTGTGCCTTCCGCCGTTAAGACTTCATATGAAGTTCCCTTCATTGCAGATTCTAAATAAAGATCTTGACCTTCTTCTTGAAGTTCAACATAAGATGCAGAACCGCCAGTAGTAATACAACCAGATAAAAGTGATGCGAAAATAGTTACAGCCAAGATTGTTTTTTTCATTTTGAACCCTTAAGAGTAAATCAGCATTAAATTAATAATCAGAATGTTTAGTGGGAGACCTGCTTTAAAACCTTTCTTTTAGCTAACAAAGACTTCTAATATAGTTAAGTAGCTTATTGGTTTCTATTATTTACAATAGTTTACAGTTGTTTACAGTTACTAATCAATCAACCTTATTAAGCAATCAATTAACATCCAAGGTTCATCACACTACCCATAAAGTAGGCATCTTATTCTAATTAAATGTAGGTAGATTATCATTTGATAGTTTTGATATGTAAAAAGACTGGTTAGCATCAATATTTAAGGGGTAACTGGCCGACCTTTACTACAATTTTTTCTTACGAAAGTTTGCTAAGCAAACCACATTATCAGGTATCACTTTCGGTTCTTGTTTATTAACTGCAATCGGTTTTGGATAAGGGCTTGGAAAGTGGCCATTAGGTGTATCTGGATAACTATCACGGGATAAACCTTTGGCAAAACGAAATAAAGCATCTTCAAGCAGACGTTCGACCGGAACAAAACGGCTATTACGTCCTTCTTTAGCAATACGTTTATGCATTTCATTTATGTGCATAGACAAACCATACGCTTCATCATCGCTATAAGCCGTTACATCATTATTGTCACAACTTTGACGGATCCAAGACTCGGCATCACTAACATGACCGTTGACACTCAAGTCGGTATTTTTAAACCAGCAGAATTGCTTATCCTGCGCGGAAAAATCAGACGCGACGATGTCAGCAACAGACTCTTCAATAGCCCGGCGATCTAGCATTAAATTAACCACTTCAATAAACAGCCGTCCTAAAAACAGCTCTTCGAACTCAGCTTGAGTTAGAGGGACTAGATCTGGGATAATAATGACATATCGGCTACGGGCTTCAACCGCAATAACAGTGCCGTTGTAATCATTGTTGTGGTTTTTTATTACATGACATTGCCAAGCAAGTGTTTCAGCGTCTGTGGTTATCGTTTGAGTACCGATACGCTTACCGTCGATACTGGGTATTCTATCTAAATCCAGTTTCATCCATTTACACAGCGCATTACTTGCCGATATTTGAATCTTCATAATAAAGTCCTATGCCTTAATTCCACACTAGCGATACTTAATTAGACACTATTTATACCTAATACCACAATAAATAGTTCTATCGTTAATCAAGGTAGTAACACCGACATTGATAACGCTAAAGGGGACGATCCACGAATTGCAGTGTTTAAACCATACTGCTAAACTACGCAGTTAAATCACTTCGTATAATCCCAATAATATGGTTTGGGAGTTTCTACCAAGATCCTTAAACTCTTGATTATGAAGTCTGTAACTTTAAAACCTAAAATAATATATAAAGGTAGAGACTCATGAATTACTTTGACTTACCAAAGATTGACCTGCATTGCCACTTAGATGGCAGTGTTCGCCCAGAAACAATCATTGCGCTTGCAGCAGAACAAAACATTACCCTACCAAGTAATGACATTGAAGAAATCAGAACCTTGATGATCGCACCTGAGACATGTACCGATCTTGGGGAATACCTACAACGCTTTGACTTGCCATTATCAGTAATGCAAACAGCAGCAGGTATCGAGCGTATTTCTTTTGAATTATTTGAAGATGCGGCACAAGAAAACGTCAAATACCTGGAAGTACGTTTTGGTCCTATGCTGCATTTAGAACAAGGTTTAACCCTTGAGCAAGTATTTGATAGTGTCGTTGCAGGTATGAAACGTGCCGAAGCCATGTATGACATCAAAGGTAACTACATTTTATCTATCTTGCGTCACATGCCAAAAGATAGAATCAAAGAAGTATTGGATACGGCAGCGAAATACTTAAACGACGGTATTGTTGCCTTCGATCTAGCCGGTGGTGAAGCACCGGGATTCTGCGCTGAATTTGTGCCTTATGCAGAATATGCGATTGAAAAAGGTTACCGTGTAACCATTCATGCTGGTGAGCAAGGCGTCGGTCAAAATGTATTTGATGCAGTATCATTATTAGGTGCAGAACGTGTTGGTCACGGTATTCATATTACTGGCCATGAAGGCGCATACGATCTAGTTAAAGCGCAAAACATTGCCTTAGAAACTTGTCCAAGCAGTAATGTGCAAACAAAAGCAGTTGAAAACTTAGCTAATCATCCAGTTAAAGCTTTCTATCAAGATGGTATTCAAATAACCATTAATACCGATAACCGTACCGTGTCAAATACTACGATGACAGATGAAGTGCGTAAGGTAATGGAAGAGTTTAACTTAAATCGTGAAGACTACTTCAACATTTACAACATCAGCATTGAACATGCATTCGCATCTGATGAAGTGAAGCAGCATTTATCGACATTTTCTGAATAGCCTTGGCTATGGCTAATATCAAATAACAGTACTAAATAACAAGGTGAACGATTATCTCTCACCTTGTTATTAGCACCTTAGCCTCGGTATTACCACCTCAAATATTAACCCAGCTCATGGGTCATATGGTTAACGACAGAAGCCTTTTCTCGTTGCTTTATATCATGCCATACCAAAGGTGCCACAATCGCAAACAGTACAATATTAGATAAAGGCAAGGCTAACCAGATCCCGTCCACGCCTAACCATTGCGGTAAAAAGTACAGAAATGGTAATTGAATAAACATATTCCCCACAGATATCGCCAAGGCTTTACCACCCTTACCTATCGCCATAAAATACACCGATGCTAATACAATAATACCATCCAAAAACATCGAGAATAAATGTAAGCGAATACCATTTTTAGCCTCTGAAACCAGCTGCGGATCGTCACTGGTAAATAAACTGATCATCAGATTCGGCATGACATTTAAAATCACGATAAAACCAACGCCGGCAATTACCGTTACTTTTATCGACAATAGCAGCATTTTTTTGATATTTTCAAACTGCTGGGCACCAAAGTAATAACTCACCGGTGGTTGCATACCTTCAGCAATACCTTCCGCAACCAAGTAATACAGCGTCATAATATAACCAACAATGGCAAACGCACCGACAGTCACTGACGTGCCATATTGCATGAATAAACGATTATGCAATGCAAACACAAAACTGGTATACAAATACATCACTAACGATGACGCGCCCAAGCCAATAATAGTACTCATCATCCGGGGGTTAACACGCACCAAACTACGATCAAACTTTAAGCTTGAGTACTGTGAAAGAAAATAGCCAATACCTATGATAGCGATAGTTAACTGAGCAATGATCGTCGCTAATGCTGCACCTTCAAGTTGCCATTGCCACAAGCCAATGAGTACATAATCAAGTACAATATTTAACAGCGCGCCAAAGATCATCAATGCCGTTGCCACATTAGGGCTTTCATCATTACGCACAAGCATAGGAATAGCCGTCGCCATAATAGTCGCAATGGTACCATAGGAAAAAATATTCACGTAATCAAAACCTAACGTGAAGATAGTACCTTCACCACCTTGTACCCGCAGTAAATCAGCGCCCCATAGAAACAAACCCATGGCCGAAAACATTGCTAACACTAGCATTAATAAAAAACTGGCATTAAGCGCTTGCTGAGCAGAGGTTGAGTCTTGTTCACCTCGCTTCATCGATATTAAGCTGCCACCGCCCATGCCAACCATGATACCCAATCCAGACACGACAAAGGTGATCGGCCACGCCATATTAATCGCAGCAAGCCCGTCGACACCGACATAGTGACCAACAAAAATACCATCGATAATTTGATAAAGACCACTCACTAACATCGCGGTAATTGATGGGATAGCATAACGCCAAAAAGAACGTTTAATATCAGCGTCCGATGCAACGTCACGCACGTTTTTAGCTAGTGGATCTACTTGTAACTGTGATGAACTCACAAAAACCTCTTACAACTATTGAATACATTATTATTTTAAGGATTATGCTTGTTTTTGATATTGATGAAAGTTAGCATCCATCCGAATTTCGGATAGTTAGCGAGGATAACACCCCGCCAGACAGCATTTAGAGACACTGAGAGAAATAAGATGAACTGGACCGTCGATCAATTAGAAGCATTTGTTACCGCCGTAAAGCTGGGGTCTTTCTCTGCTGCAGCACGCCATTTAGGTAAAGCACAATCGCGCGTTAGCACCGCTATTGCCAATTTAGAAACCGATCTTAACATCATTTTGTTTGACCGCAGTGCACGGCTCCCCGTACTGACACTCGCAGGCGAAGACATGTATGCCGAAGCTGAAGCGGTATTACAACAATGCCAGCGTCTACAGTCGCGCGCGTTAACAGTGTCAGGTGGTGAAGAAATCTCGCTGACGATTGCCATGGATGAAGCATCCCCTATCACGGCATTTCAACATTTATTTACTGATATAGCGAAGCAATTTCCGTTACTGAAAATCAATATAATTAGCGGTTCGCAAGCCGATATTGCGAAATGGGTTGATGAGAAAAAAGCCGATCTCGGGATCCTATTCCATTTAAAAACACAACTAGATTCACTCGAATTCATGTCGATTGGTAAATTTAGCCAATCCTTGATTGTGGCACCTGAACATCCGCTTGCTAAGATCCGAGAGCCTAAAATAGAACAGTTAAACCAATTTAGAGAACTCGTTATTCGCGATCGAACCGGCACAACACAAGCCAAAGCAATTTCACCTAATCATTGGCATATAGACAGCTATTATTACATAACCGAGCTCGTCATTAGAGGAATAGGCTGGGCGTTAGTACCCGAGCATGTTGCGAATATACACTGGTATAAAGGTGCTTTAGTAGAATTATCCACTACCCACATTACTGAGCCACTATTGATTGAAATGGGCATTGTTAAGCGTCGAGATCAAGCCACAGGACCAGTCATGAACTGGATTTATCAAGCTTTAAGCCAGGGTGTTACAAAATAGTTAACGTATTACTTTTTAGTTGATTTAACGTAAAAAGTCTACATTTAACAGCTAAAATATTTTTGATAAATCTAAAAAAACTAGGGATAACCTGCGTTTTAGTGCAAAAAACTTACGGAATCTAGATTTTTATACCTTTTATGTTGCTTTATCGCAGTTTTTTTGTCAGATTAATACTCACGTAACATATCAGTGACATGTACTGCTGATAATGAATGGAATCAATTTTTCAGACTGGATGTAGAATCATCGAGTTATAAGGGTCTGGTAATGTCTTTATTAGAAGTAAAAAATCTTCGCATCGAATATCCGTCTCGACACGGTGTTCACGCAGCAGTGAAATCATTGTCGTTTGCTATTGAACGCGGTGAAATTGTTGGTGTAGTTGGCGAATCTGGTGCAGGTAAATCAACTGTGGGTAATGCCATTATTGATCTGTTAAGCCCACCAGGTGTGATCGCAAGCGGTGAAGTATTCCTTGAAGGTGAAAAAGTATCAGGCTTAACACCTGAAGAGATGCGTTCTGTACGTGGCTCTAAAATCGGCTTTATTTTCCAAGATCCAATGACATCGCTAAATCCACTGTTCACTATCGAACAGCAAATGGTTGAAACTATCCTTGCGAATTTAGATGTTAGCAAAGCAGAAGCTGTTAGCCGTTCACTTAGCTTGATGGAACAAGTGGGTATTCCAGAACCTGAATTACGCATTAAACAATATCCTCACCAATTCTCAGGTGGTATGAGACAGCGTGTCGTTATCGCCATCGCTTTGTCTTGTGAGCCTGATTTAATCATTGCCGATGAACCAACAACTGCACTTGATGTATCAATTCAAGACCAAATTCTAACGCTTATTCGCGAACTGTGTATCAAGAAAAACGTCGGTTGTATGCTGGTAACTCATGATATGGGTGTTGTATCAAACGTGACCGATAAAATCGCAGTAATGTATCGCGGTGATCTGGTAGAGTTTGGGCCAACGAAGCAAGTACTTAGTGATCCTGAACATGACTATACGCGAAGCCTAATTTCTGCCGTACCACGTTCAGATATCAAACTAGATCGTTTCCCACTGGTAAGCTATATCGAAGAAGCTGTCGAAATGAAGCAAATTGATATTAAAAACCATTGGTTAGGCCAAAGTGAAGACCAACGTGAATTCACCGGTCCACTGTTGACTGTTGACGATGTAAGCTTGCGCTTTGTGACGAAAGATTCATTCTTTGAAAGTAAGCGTGAATACGTACAAGCATCAAATAAAGTAAGCTTCGATATTAAAGAAGGTGAAACCTTTGGCTTAGTTGGTGAGTCAGGTTCAGGTAAATCAACTATAGCCCGTATTATCGCTGGTCTGTATGCGCCAAACGAAGGTAAGATCACGTTTGAAGGCATCGATTTAACCGCGATTAAATCTGAAAAAGAACGTCGCCCAATTCGTCGTCAAATGCAAATGGTATTCCAAAATCCATACACGTCGATGAATCCAAGAATGAAAATTTTTGACATCATTTCTGAACCTATTCGTTTCCATAAACTGGCATCATCAGAAGCTGAGATTCGTCAAATTGTACATGATCTACTTGATCACGTAGGGCTAGGCAGAATGGCTGGGGTTAAATACCCACACGAATTCTCTGGTGGTCAACGTCAACGTATTTCAATTGCCCGAGCACTGGCAACACGTCCGCGTTTATTAATTTGTGATGAACCAACATCGGCATTAGATGTATCGGTTCAAGCGCAAATTCTTAACCTGCTAAAAGATTTACAAGATGAACTCAATCTAACAATGTTGTTCATCAGCCATGATTTACCGGTTATTCGCCAAATCAGTGACCGCGTAGGTGTAATGCAAAAAGGTAAACTGCTTGAAGTCGCACCGACAGAAGAATTATTCACTAATCCACAACATGACTACAGCAAGCACCTTGTTTCTTTAATGCCTGAATTTAAAGGTTTAAGAGACAAATTAGCGAGCTAATCATTGTTAGTGATAGCAAAAACACGAAAAAACAACAGCTAAATAATAACAAAAAACACAACATATACGGGCGTCACGTCCCAGCATGAAGGAGTTATGCAAATGAAAACCTTAAAGACCAAACTAGCCATTGCCCTAATGGCCGCAGGCCTAAGCGTTAGCGCTGCTGCAGCAGATATCACTGTTGCTTACGATGCAGATCCAGTATCGCTTGACCCACATGAGCAACTATCTGGTGGTACACTACAGATGTCGCACATGTTGTTTGATCCGCTAGTGCGTTTTACTAAAGATTTCGATTTTGAAGGCCGTATTGCTGACAAATGGGAACGTGTTAATGACACGACGTTCCGTTTCCACTTACGTGAAGGCGTTAAATTCCACTCTGGTAACACTCTGACTGCTGATGATGTTGTTTGGACGTTCGACCGTTTAAAATTATCAGTTGATTACAAAAATATTTTTGCACCATACGAAAAAATGACGAAGATTGATGACTACACTGTAGAAATCGTCTCTTCAGAACCGTACCCACTTGTTCTACAAACCGCTACTTACATTTTCCCAATGGACAAAAAGTTCTACTCGGGTAAATCTGAAGCAGGTAAAGACAAGTCAGCAATCGTTAAACACGGTAGTTCATACGCTTCAACAAACGTATCTGGTACAGGCCCTTTCACTATCGCATCTCGCGAGCAAGGTGTAAAAGTTGTATTCGAACGTTTCGACGGCTACTGGGATAAGACATCACCAGGTAACGTTGACAAGCTAACACTTGTGCCAATTAAAGAAGATGCTACACGTGTTGCTGCACTACTTTCTGGTGACGTTGACATGATCCACCCAGTTGCACCAAACGATCAAAAACGTGTTAAGAAATCTAAAGACATCGATCTAGTAACGGTATCTGGAACACGTATCATCACGTTCCAAATGAACCAAGGCAGCAACCCTGCGCTTAAAGATGTGCGCGTACGTCAAGCGATCGTACATGCAATCAATAACCAAGGTATTGTTAAGAAGATCATGAAAGGCTTCGGTACAACTGCTGGTCAACAAGGCCCTGCAGGTTACGCTGGTTATGATGCAGACCTAGTACCACGTTATGACTTGAAAAAAGCAAAACAGCTAATGAAAGATGCGGGTTATGAAAATGGCTTTAAACTTTCAATGATGGCACCAAATAACCGTTATGTTAACGATGCTAAGATCGCACAAGCAACTGCTGCTATGCTCTCTAAAATCGGTATCAAAGTTGATCTAAAAACAATGCCAAAAGCACAATACTGGCCTGAGTTTGACCTTTGTTCAGCAGACATGATGATGATTGGTTGGCATTCAGATACTGAAGATTCAGCTAACTTCTCTGAATTCTTAACAATGACTAAAGATGCTGAAACAGGTCGTGGTGCTTACAACTGTGGTCAATATTCAAATGCTGAAGTTGATAAATTAGTAAACAGCGCAAATGCTGAAACAGACACAGCAAAACGTGGTGTGATGTTGCAACGTGTTGAAAACATCTTGTATGACGAAGCTGCTTTCGTGCCACTACATTGGCAGGATCTAGCGTGGGGCGCAAAATCGACGCTACAAATTGAGCCGATTGTAAACGCACTAAACTTCCCGTACTTCGGTGACCTAGTAGTTAAATAACCTAAACGTTAAATAACGACTAAATCTTAACGGTATTTAATACCGTTACTATGCGGTGTTTTTATCAAGATAAACCGATAAAAACACCGATTATTTTAAATAAATATAATGATAAAAGTTAATTTTACTTTGGGAGACAAGGAATGTTCACATTTCTGATCAAACGCCTCTTTCAGGCCTTGGTAGTAATGTTCGTGATCAGTTTGGTAGCATTTTCCATTCAGGATAATCTAGGCGATCCGTTACGCGAATTAGTTGGTCAATCTGTATCTGAAGACGAACGACAAGCACTGCGTGACGAGCTAGGTCTAAATGATCCGTACATGACTAAATACAGCCGTTTTCTTGTTAATGCACTACAAGGTGACTTAGGCACCTCGTATTTCTTTAAACGACCTGCAGCAGAAGTTATTTTTGATAAGCTTCAAGCAACACTAGAACTTGTGTTTGGCGCAGCCGTCATTATTGTATTCGTGTCGATCCCATTAGGTGTCTACTCGGCGATTCATCCCAAAAGTGCGCTAACAAAAATTATCATGGCGGTAAGTAGTATTGGTATTTCTGTACCGGTATTCTTAACTGCAATCATGTTGATGTATATCTTCTCCATCGAACTAGGTTGGTTACCGTCTTATGGACGTGGCGAAACTGTTAATATCATGGGTTGGGAAACAGGTTTCCTTACGATGGATGGTTTCTTACACTTAATATTACCAAGCATCTCATTGGCTTCTATCATGTTGCCGCTTTTCATCCGCTTGGTTCGTTCTGAAATGCTGGAAGCGTTAAGCTCTGAATACGTCAAGTTTGCTAAAGCCAAAGGCCTAGCATTAAACAAAATTTACTATGTACATGCCCTTAAAAATACCATGTTACCTGTGATCACCGTTGGTGGTGTACAGATCGGTACCATGATTGCTTATACAATCTTGACCGAAACAGTATTCCAATGGCCAGGAACAGGTTTCCTATTTTTAGAAGCGATTAACCGTGTTGATACACCATTAATTACCGCTTATGTCATCTTTGTAGGTTTAATCTTTGTGGTAACAAATACCCTTGTTGACCTGTTATACGGGTTCGTTAACCCAACAGTAAACATTACAGGTAAAGGATAATTAGTATGAACACAGTGACTTCTTCTCATGTTCCTACTCGCTGGGAACGCTTTAAAAATTCAGACCTTATCTATTATTTCTTAAGAGATAAGGTGGCAATGTTCAGCTTTGCGATCTTTTTAACATTTTTGATCTCAGCATTAGCAGCGCCATTAATAGCACCAACAGACCCGTATGATATTACCAGCATTGATATCATGGACTCTGAGCTACCACCTTCATGGATGGAAGACGGAGACGAACGTTTTACCTTAGGTACTGATGATCAAGGCCGTGATATTTTATCAACCATGCTTTATGGTTCACGTTTATCACTGACAATTGGTTTCTTAGCTGTTGGTGTACAGTTAATCTTAGGTATTGTCATTGGTCTGTCTGCAGGTTACTTCGGTGGCCGTGTTGATAGCTTCCTAATGCGTTTTGCTGATGTACAGTTATCGTTCTCGACCATGATGGTGGCGATCATCGTATCCGCTATCTTTAAAGCGAGTTTCGGTGCTGAATTCTTTAGTCAATATGCCGTCGTCATGCTCGTGGTGATCATCGGTGTAGCAGAATGGCCACAGTATGCACGTACTATTCGTGCCTCTGTATTAGCCGAGAAACAAAAAGAATACGTTGAAGCAGCACAAGTCATGGGTCTAAAGTCGATGCGTATTATGTTTAGACACATACTGCCAAACTGCCTGTCGCCTATCCTAGTGATTTCAACAGTACAGATTGCTAATGCGATTATGTCTGAAGCAGCGCTGTCATTCCTAGGCTTAGGTTTACCGGTTGACCAACCTTCATTAGGTGCGTTAATCAGTACTGGCTTTAAATACATCTTCTCTGGTGCTTGGTGGATCACAGCCTTTCCTGGTGTATTACTCGTTACACTAGTTTTAGTAATCAACTTGCTTGGTGACTGGTTACGTGATGCATTTAACCCTAAGATCTATAAAGGTTAATCGTATAAAGCTAATCGTTTAGATTATTAGAGATAATAAAAGGCCGCTCCTGTAAATAACATAAGAGCGGCCTTTTTGTATTCACCAAGACTGTTTGCATGATTAACCTGTTAAAGGCGACAGTCTCGTTTTTTAAAACGACATCTTATTAACTGCTATTATGCTTCAGCAGTTGTCATCCCTTCCGCTTCTTTACTCTTCTCAAGCATCTTACGAATAACAAATGACGCTAAGAAGGCGACAAATACCATCACTACAGCTAAACCTGTTAATAGGCTAAAGTAGTCACCGTAAACTGTTTGCACGACTTCTTGCGTGATCTCTTGGCCCTTCTCCATCGCAATTGAAGTAGAGAATACCGCGCCAACAATACCACTCATTGCCATAGCGACTGAGTATAAGCTCACTGAGAAATTCTCAATGTGTTTCGGTGCCACAGACAAGATGAATGCCACAACCATACTGCCCACAATCACTTCAGCAAATGCTTGGAAGAAATGAATCACCATAAAGATTTCAGGACGAATAACAGCATCTTCGCCAACATTCAATACAGCCATCGTCAGGATACCAAACGCGATTGCCGTTAAGATAAATGCGAAACCGATTTTAGTTGCTGTCGTAAAGTTAATATTGCGTTTTTCAAGTGATAAGAATACATATACGATCACTGGACCACCAACGATACACCAAAGTGAATTCATTGCCATTGCCGCTTCAGGTGCAATTGGAATGAAACCAAACAGATCACCACGCATAGTATTAATCGTTACCATCGTCATTGACGTCATCATTTGGCCGTAATACACAAAGAAAGCCGTTGTTAATACAGTCATGATAAGGATAGTCCCCATCTTTAATGCATCAGCACGTTCCGATTTAAGCATTAATGAGATGAAATAAAGGATCGCTGATGCACCAATTGCATAAATGATATTCTGGCCAATATCCATATTTGAAAACATAAAGAATACTAAACCTATCATTGCAACAGATAACGTAGTGAATGCAATCCAGTTTTTAGTACTTACAGGTGCTTGGTCAATCTCAGCGCCTACTTTTGATAGTGGTTTACGTGAAACGACTAGAATGGCAAACGCAATGAAGGCCATCACAGCAGATAACATGAAGCTGCCATTAAAACCAATTGCAAGTACGAACATAGGGAATAAGTATTGCCCTAAAAAGGCACCGACATTGTTTACTGAATAGTTAACTGGGTAACCATTTTCAAAATCTTCTTGGCTTGCGAATGTACGCTTGTACAGACTTGGATATGAAGGCGACATTAGACCACGGCCGTAACTGGCTAGCGCAATACCAACCAGACATAATTGTACATTACCTGCCGATGCACCAAAGACAAGTAAGCCATAACCTATGGCAAAGGCAAGATAAGCAATCGTTAACGATCGATAAGCACCCAAAAATTTATCAGCAATGAAACCACCCGCAATAGCAAACAACGGACCTATAGCAGAAAACGCACCAACAACCATCATGGTGTCAGCTTCGCTATACCCCAAATCTTCTAAAAAGAAGCGGGTTAAAATAATCATTACGCCGTAGAAAGATAAGCCAAACAGCATTTGGCAACACATCATAGATTTATTCAGTCGATTCCACATAATTAATCTCTTTTATTATGGATAAGTAAAGAAAGGTAAACTCGACAAGATATTAACACTTAAGAAATACTCAATAAGAGGCATAGATCGCACAATGAAAACAACCTTAGGGTTTAAATCCAAATTAAACCGGCAAATGCAGAGTAAACAACAATGAAAATAACAACAAAGCAGTGTATAAAACCTTAAGTCGAGCGATAAGCAGCCTGATGACTCACCAAGGCATGAATTAGGTACGTGACCTAATTCATATCGTAGAAATGAATATACATATCATTTACCACTTACTTAATAATCGGTTAAACTTAAGGAAGGCAATAACCAAACAGGCGCTATATGTCATCTAAAGCAATAAGAACACAGGGGTTCACCCTTATTGAATTAGCTATCACCATCATCATTCTGGCGGCACTAGCGGCTATCGCGATCCCTAAATTTGTTAATTTTCGTGAAGATGCAGAAATTAGTCGTGTTAAAGTGATTGCAGCGGCCTATCAAGAAGCGGTCAGTTTTGTTCAAATACGCTATCAAATATTAGGACTTGGCATACACATGGCAAACATTCCAGGTTATGCAGATGGCTCTATAGATGTAAATCCAAGCGGGTACCCACTCGGTATAAATAAAGGTAATAATAAAGGTATTATCACGAATCCTAAAAATATAGGTAAAGGCAAGGAAGGTTGCGTATCACTATGGAATATTTTGTTGCTAAATCCAGCCTCTGTATCGACAAATAAAGATGCTAGCACTGATTTTACCGCTTATCGTCACAAAGCTGATGCTGGGAGCGATCAAAGCCAATGTACTTATGTTTTAAGGACACTGGGCGATACAACAAATAACCGCAAAAAAGCGAAGATATCTATAAACTACGATTCAGAAACTGGACGGGTTACAACTTTATTTCAAGATTAATTTAGACTTTAATTGAAGCTTAAGTCATCATTTATATTTTATATAATTCTAGAACCAAAAAAGCCTGCTTATATAAGCAGGCTTTTTAATATGGGGCGACTGAAGGGGATTGAACCCTCGACAACCGGAATCACAATCCGGGGCTCTACCAACTGAGCTACAACCGCCATTAACTATCGACCATTCCCGCTAAACAATGTTAGCCAGACCGTCTGTTGTTTCGATGAGGTGATTATGCAGTAGTTAGTTAGCACATGCAAGTCGACTTATGCTACATGAACACTTTACAGTCCCTTAGGTTCAAAATTAAACAAAAATAACTATTTAACGACATTTTCCAGGGGGTTAACACCTATAAAATTCGTTCTTGATCACCCTTATTGCTTATATAAATAAACAAATCGAAGCAATTAGCTATATACACCTAATTTCTTATGTTATTGCTATTACACAACGGTCATTATAAACAACACCCATATAGTAAACTGCAACAGGTTTTGAGGTAATAAATAACATGAGTGAAAAAATACTAAATATTGCGGATAACTTCTGGAATATACGCGGCGATTTTAAGATCGGGGGCATCTTAAATATAGGCACTCATGCGTCAATAGTACGCTGTCAAAATGGTAAATTTGTCCTGCTTGATGCCTATACATTAACGGGGAAACTTAAAAACCAGGTCGATGCATTAACCAATAATGGCGAAGACCTTGAAGCCATCATTAACTTGCACCCTTTCCATACCATACATGTCAAAACAGTACATGAAACCTATCCACACGCAAAGCTTTATGGCACTCAACGTCACCTCGATAAATTCCCGAATCTACCGTGGCAATCACAACTAACAGAATCAAGTGAATTTGCTGCGCTGTTTGCTGACGATTTTGAATTCTCTGTACCCGCTGGTGTTGACTTCATCTCAACGAACGAGAACTTACATTTTGCATCGGTACTGGCCTATCACAAAGCGTCTAAAACAATTCACGTAGATGATACGCTAATGTATTTGAAGTTTCCGAGCATCATTGGTGTACTCAAAAAACCAGAAGTCACATTCCACATGACCCTGCCACAGACGCTAGAAAAAAGACCTGGTGCAGCAACCGATTTCAGGAATTGGGTAACGCAGTTAATCACACAATGGCAAGGTGCTGAAAATCTATGCGCTGCGCATTCAGCTACGCTACTAGGTGATAAACACGCATCACCGAGTGTCGCGGTTAAAATTGCATTAGCGTTAAAAAAAGTTGAGAGAACATTGCAAGCGCATGAGAAAAAGTTTGGCTAATACGCTTAAAACATATTATTAAGCGCGATACCAATACCAAATCGCGTTTGGCTGTGATTGTAATCAATCAGGCTTTCCCCATAGCCATTAAACACTGTGATATAACCTTTCAACTTACCATATAAAGGTGTTGTTAGGTTTACTTGCACCGAGCCATTATGGGTAGAAAAATTCTGTCGCATCTCAGCGCTTAATTCATATTTACCAAAAGCGTAACCGATACCATATTCGACATTACCCATATAATCGGCGATATCCGGGTTATCATCGCCTTTAGGACTTGTTGGGTCGGTTTTCTCATTTTCAGCTAAACGATACCAAGGTCTAACGCTCCACACTAAGTTGCCTTGCTCATAAATGAACTCAGCGTAGACTCTATTCCATGATCGAGAAAGACTACCAGAGCGTCCATTCGATTGATGTTCAAATCCAACCATTACCCCGGTATTAGCATCATTAGGGTGCCAATCGAGTGGTGCAACATAGAACACTTCAGGACGGTAATTTGTTTCTCGGAAAGGGCTCGATATATCCTTGGCATAAACTTGCCACCATGCTTCGATCGTGAATGCAGCATAAATACGATCACCATCGACTAACAGCGAGCTATAACTCAAGGGTAACTTAAGACTCAATTGAAATTTTGATTCAACCGTCTTGTAACCTTCATCTAAGGCCTCAGCCTCTTGATAGGCTTCAGGGTTAACTTCGCTCGTGCTATAGGCAGGGAGAATATAATTCATTCGATGTGGCGTTAGCACGAATTCCGATGAATCATTTTGCCGCTCAGCAACAATACGTCTTGTTAGCACCCCTGCTTTTACTTTTTTACCACGAATAATAACGGTGCCATCTTCTTCAAGGCTGCTTTGTGCTGCGCATATCCCTCTGATTTCACCTAATGTCATTTCTGCTGGGCTGGCTGCGACTTGCTTGTCAATACACTCGCTTTGTGTTTCAGCTTGAACGTTCGAGCCTAAAAATAGCGACACTAAACCAAGTTTTGTATAATTCAACTGTTGCAAAATTAATTCCATTTATTGTGAACTCTAAGATCCATAGAGAGTATGTGGTGACTTAACTATATGAATAAGATATCGACCTTATGATAGTGGGTCAAGCAAGAATTAGGTAACGGGAATACGAAAAAATCCGCTGAGTAAAGGTCAGCGGATTTTCATCTACACAAATGAGTTAAAACGTAATACAAGAGACTAATTAAAAGTCATATTTAACCGTTACGCCATAGTTACGTCCCGCTTGTGATAAATCATTATCTTGTGCTGTTAAGCCTCGCACATCATTCCATGACCAGTACTGCTCATCAGTTAGGTTATACACACCAGCACGTAATGTTAAATCTTCCATCGGCTTGTAGTAAGCAGTTAAATCAACCACGGTTGAACTTGGATTCTCAATTTGATCTTTATCACCTGTGTCAGTAGTGTTTATGTCGTTAGCGCCTTTCTTGGCAGTATAAACAGTTTTCAGTGATGTGCCCCAATTAGCACTTGGGCTATCATAATTAAGACCAACAACCATGTTCCAAGGTGAGACACTGTTTAGCGCTAAACCATCTTGATCTTCACCTTCAGTGTAAGCTGCAGCTAAGCGTAAAGTCGTACCGTCAAATGCCCCTATTAAACTATCTAGCCATAAATTAGCACCTAATTCTGCACCTTTAATCGTTGCTTTTTCAAGATTATCATACGATGTAATCCCCCATTTATACTTAGGGTCATCATAACGAGTTACCGTATCAATAAAGTTATCATAGTCACTATAAAACAGCGCAAACTCATAATTACCAGCGTTAAAGTTACCGCGTAAACCTGTTTCATAAGAAATACTTGTTTCAGCTTTTAAGTTAGGGTTAGGCTCACTCTTATACGGCATAGTACCACTGCTATATGAATAGAACAGTTCTTGGAAATCTGGAGCTCTAAAACCTTGGCTAACTTGCGCAAATACCTTCGTATCATTAGTTAAACTATACAGAGCGCCAAACTTACCAGTTACTGCAGAATCTGAATAATCTTTGTAATCAGTTGGGATATAACCACTCACGTCTTTATGCTTGTCTGTCGGTACACTATTATCAGGATTAGTACTAAAACTATCAAAACGAACACTTGGCGTTAATACTAAATCACCGTTAAGCAAAACGATTTGATCTTGTAGATAAGCGCCCCATTTACTCTCTTTAGCAGCAGGCATATAATAATATAACGTACTCGCGGTATCTCCCGCACCGTCCGTCTTATAAGTCACATTGATATTCTCAATATCGCGATATTCATAAGACAAACCATATGTTAAATAATGTTCCATTCCAGCTAATGCAAATGATTTATCAAATTTAGCACTGCCTTCATAACCTTCTTCACCATAAAGATAATCTTTTAATTCACTTTTTTTCGCTGTGTTACCACGCATGGTTTTTGATATTTGCTTACTTTTCTTCCAATCAATCTGTAGTGCTACTGAATCAAATAGCGCGTTATTTGCAGTTAAAATATATTTTGCACCAATACGTTGACGTTCATGCTGATCTTTAGCATCATAGTTTTTATCCCAAGTACTATCGAGTGGTAAATCACTATCTGTATCTGAAAGCACCTGTTCACCAGTAAATTCAATGCGATGATTTTCATTGATTTGATATTGCAGTTTCACTAACACATTATTTTTTTCTGTTTCTTGTGGGTCTGGCTCGCCAAAGTTTTGCTCTTCTTCGCCAGCTCTGTGCGATTAGCCAAAGCCACTGACTGAGAAAAACTACTATCTACCGAGTGATAACCTAGTTTTACATGACCACCGCTATTATCGCCGGTATCAATAAAATCACTTGGATCTTTGGTTTCAAATGCCACAATACCTGCAATCGCATCACTACCATATAAACTCGATGCCGCACCTTTAACTACTTCAACTGATTTAATCATATCTGGGTCAATATCTAATCGTCCTGATTGAATGAAAGACTGTCCTGAATCAAAACGGTTGGCTTGCGATACACCATCAACCACAATTTTAACGCGATTGCCTTCCATTCCTCGAATATTAACACTTTGAACGCCATATCGAGGATCACTTTCTACTGTAACACCCGGTGTATAGTCAAATAATTCTCCAACATCTTTTACAAGATTAGCTTCAATATCATCAGCGGAAATGACACTTACTGACGCTGCGACATCTGTGAGTAACTGTTCCGATCGTGTAGCTGATACAACAGTCGTGGCGTCAGCCATATTGCTATTGGATTCAGCTATTGCTGGCATTGATAAAGCTAATAAAATAGATGTGGTTAAATACTTCTTATTCCAAGACATCGAGAATTCCCTACAGCGTCATTTATGTTTAAGTGGCGCCAATATAACAAGATCAAATGAGAATTACTATCATTCTCATTAATATTCGCACTATTAAACTCTGAATAAACCAAAACATGACAATCAATAATGTATTTTATACAAAATCATGTTAACCCATCGTTTAGTGTGGTTTTTTGTAGACTTTAATGGCGATTTTAGTAGTACAAATATCGTTATTTAACTATAAATAATGAATAAAAATTAAAATATGCTATATTCGGGCATTATTTTTTAATTAACCTATCCATAATAGATAGCTAAACTGCAAATCAAGCCGTTCACAGGGTAAACGTTTGCTTATGTACTAGGTATGGCACCAACGTACTTTATGTAAATTTTATGCATATATGAAATATACATTTAACAAGTAATTTAACGCTCAGAGTAAACAATTCGGTCATCAATCATGAGGCTATGGATATCAATGGTCGAGATTTCATCTACGACACTATTTACTCGGTATTAAATCTCAATTTTAATCACAACATCAGTTTCATGATCTGTTTATTCACATTCATTTTAAATTTGTAAAACACATCACACTGATTAATAACCAAGAGGTAATATGAATACTATTTATTCAATTGGTGAACTAGAATCTTTTTTAATCGCTTTTTTAGTACTATTTCTAGGGCATATCTGTAATAAGAAAATACCCGTACTGCAACGATTCAACATACCAGAACCAATAGTCGGTGGATTAATTGTCGCCGTTATTATCACCATTTTGCACTTTCAAAATATCACGCTAGAATTCTCTCTGCCCCTACAAAGCACATTAATGCTTATGTTCTTTAGTACGGTAGGCTTGGCAGCCAGCTACACTCAGCTATTAAAAGGTGGCACGAAAGTATTCCTTTTCTTAGCGGTTGCCTCACTTTACATTATCATTCAAAACGGAATTGGGATTAGCTTAGCAACCATGCTTGGGCTTGAGCCTATTTATGGTTTAATTGCAGGCTCAATCACCTTATCTGGTGGTCACGGTACAGGCGCCGCTTGGTCACAAACATTTTATGAAATGTACGGCATCAATACCCTTGAATTAGCAATGGCTGCAGCCACTTTTGGCTTAGTCGTTGGTGGTATTATCGGTGGTCCAGTCGCCCAACGCCTTATTGCTAAAAATAACTTAGAGTCCGAGTATGGCATTGGTACTAACCATCATGAACAATTCCCTGAGTTAGTGACTTATAACGAGTTAGAAGAAGACCGTATCACAGGTAAAAGTATCATCGAGACGCTGTTTATTCTGTTAACGTGTGTGGTAGGTGCCGGTTATGTAGAACAAGCCGTATCTTTACTTAACATCACATGGTTACGTATTCCAGATTTTGTCTACGCGCTATTTTTAGGTGTGATCATCACCAATACCACCGAAGTAACCAAAAGCTATAAAGTAAATACTGAAGCTGTTGATATCCTAGGTACCGTCGCTTTATCTTTGTTTTTAGCAATGGCATTAATGAATCTTAAATTATGGAATATTTTTGATTTAGCGTTACCGCTATTGGTAATTTTATCTGTACAGGCTGTCGTACTGGCTCTTTTCTCGTATTTTGTCACTTTTAAATTAATGGGTTCAAATTACGATGCTGCTATTATTGCAGGTGGTCACTGTGGCTTTGGTCTCGGTGCAACGCCAACTGCGGTAATGAACATGGGCTCACTTGTATCACGCTATGGCCCCTCACCACAGGCGTTCATGGTAGTGCCTATTGTTGGCGCATTCTTTATTGATATTGTTAATTTAATTATTCTGCAAGGCTATCTCAGCTTTATTGGATAAAAACGGTTAATCAGGTCTGTCATTCACAGGCCTGATTATGCCCTAACCACTACAAACTCTCACCTTGCTGTACTGGTTTCGCTTTATTTGCCCGTCGGATACAAATAGCGATATAAAATACCGTGAGTACCACGGGTATCGTCCATAATAAACTCATCATCATCTCCTTCATTACATTGAATATAAATTAGCGTAACCACATTAATGCACTGTTGGGTGCGGCTCTTTTAACCACTCTGGCGATATTTGTAATGCATCAAAGCAAGATTCACAGATAGGATGACGGCGGCTAAAATCGAGTAGTGGCATTAGCGTGACTTTAACGGCTTGCCTAGCAAGGGTTTTGAAAGTGTCTGATACGGATTCACCACGTAGTAATGACATCATCCATTGATGGGGCATCGTTAGATATCGCAATGCGGTATAGTGCTGGTCTTGTGCTTCGTAAATAGCAGCCAAATGATGTTGAGCTGATATCCAAGCCATTAATAACGCTTCATCTTCAGGTTTATTCTCCCACTGCAGCTTTATCTGTTCCACGGCATTCTGGTAACAAAGCTCCGCATCTAACCAGGATTTTTCACTCACACAACGATGACCATCTTCCATTAACACTTTCCAAGTTTGCATAACCACACCCCTAAATAATAATAATTCTCATTATCATTTAAAACCGGTCATCATGTAAAGCATAATTTATATAAAAAGAGATAATATTTCATATGAGTCAATTAACATTACTTGATAAAACTTGCGCCCAGCTCTGACGTTTACGATAAATAGTCGATGCGTTTATATCTAGTAATGCCGCGGCCTTAGGTATATTGCCATCACAATGTGAAATAGCATTTTCAATAATGCGTTTTTCACTCTTCCACAATGGCTCTATCTCTTCACCGATTAGACCTCTCCCCACTTGAGCATCATCTAGAGTGCGATCAACAACGTGAGGAGACAACCTTTGTAATAACGAACTCGCATGATGCATGTTAAGGGAATCACCATGAACGAATAAATTCGACGTTATTTTCTTTGCCTTAACCCCATTTTCTTGCTGCATTTCGATTGGTAACATGCGACTTGTAATCACCTCGCCATCATTTAACACTACCATTTGGCGGATCACGTTTTGCAGCATGCGTACATTACCTGGCCAAGCATAATGGGTGATGATTTCAATGGCTTTATTATCAAAACTTGTAAAATGTTTCCTCTCTTCTTTGCTGTAATCAATGAGTAATTGCTGGGCTATCAACAAGCTATCGTTATTACGCAGGCGCAATGGTGGTAACTCTATCGGGATAACGTGTAAACGATAGAACAGGTCTTCACGAAATCGTCCCTCTGTTACTTCAATCCAAGGACGTCGATTTGTCGCACTAACAAAACGAACATCGACACATTCTTCTTGTGAGCAACCAACACGCTGAAATACACCGGTTTGAATGAAACGCAATAGCTTACTCTGCAGATCTAAATCCATTTCGCATATTTCATCGAGAAATAATGTCCCACCATGTGCTTGTGTTGCAGCGCCATCACGGTTAGATATCGCCCCTGTGAATGCACCTTTTACATGCCCAAATATCTCACTTTCAATTAACTCTTTCGGGATCGCAGCACAGTTAAGCGCGATAAACGGTTTATTTTTCCGCCCCCCACTATCATGTACCGCTTGTGCGCAAACTTCTTTACCCGTACCACTTTCACCAGTAATGAAAACAGATGCTTTACTGCTAGCAACACAATCAATCGTTTTATAAACGGCTTGCATCGCTAACGAATCACCAATAAATCCATGAAAACTTGGTTTTGGTAAACTATTTTCATAGTTTGCAACTAGGTGAATTAATTGGCGCTGCTTAAGTGCATTACGCAGGGTTATAGATAGCCGTTTTGCATCGAAAGGTTTGACTAAAAAATCAAATGCCCCAGCACGCATGGCATCAACAGCAAGGTCTATGGAAGCGTGTGCAGTGATCATAATAATGCTCATGTCAGGATAGCGTTGCTGCACGGTCATTAAAATATCCATCCCAGACATATCAGGTAACTGTATATCTAAAATAAGTAAGTCAGGCTGCCAACGTGCAAGCTCAATTAATGCACCAGCACCTGATTGAACATAAGTAACATTAGCGCCTTCATTACGTAAATAAGCACTATAAATAGCCCCCATAGACGCACTGTCTTCAACTAATAACGCAGTAAACTCCATATAATAATCCCTTTCGCCGCGAACTTAATCCTTTAACTTTAGTTCTGAATATAACATTAGTGGGAAATGTATCTACGCCACGCTGAAAGTTGCAGACCTCGCCACAGATCTCGATAAAAATAAAGTAATAACAAAGAGTTTATCACCAGCAGAATAAATTCAATGACACGATAACCCGAGATCTTACTCATATTAACGATCAATAGGATCATAAAAATCCCCCATGATGTCAGTAAATATGATTTTCGATAAGGCAAATAAACCAAACGCTGGCTGATCATATAGAAGAGTATGCCGCGAATTAAAACCGTTAACACCATAGTGCACAATAAACCAGTAAGACCATGTTCCCCGACTGCCCAATAACCAACTGCCACTAAATGCACGGCACAAACGCCATCAATAATCGATGCCCATCTCGCACTCTGTTTCAAAAAACAGCCAATATTGAGTAATTCGGAGTGAAACCGTAACGCCATGATTAAACATATCCAAGGGATCAAACTAATACTCTCACGATAGCTTTCAGGTAGCATAACGTTCATCAAAACAGGGGCGAAAAATAGCATACTACCAGCCAATATCATGCCTATTTGCACACCAAGTACAGCATACTTAGCGCCAAGTTTAGGATCTGCTTCATGGATCTTAAAACGCCTTGCATACCACCACATACGAAATGGCTCGAAAGCCACCGAAATCATTAATCCAAACTGTCCTGCAGCAAAAAATATCGCTAATTGTTGCTTACCTAAATGAATAACTACCAGCCAATTCTCGGCGCCATTAAGGCAATAAACAAAGATGCCTGAACAAACAATAAAAGCGATATAGCGATAATGTTCCAATGAAAACTGAGTCCGTGTTCCTTGTAGATGCGCCCGAAAATATATTAGCACTGTAATCGCGATAACAGAGCTACTGATTGCACTTGATAGCATCATGCCTGTGACACCATAGCCTGATAGCAATAAACCAATAGAAAGCATTGTTTGTAGTGCGCCCTGTGCAATAGAAAACACCATAAAAGGGACAGCTCGATGCGTCATTCTAAAATAACAATAAGGTACTGTGAGTAATGAAGAGAGTGATAAACTAATCAATAATAACTGCAGGTCCAATAAGCCTAAGCTAACCGGCAACCAACTCATGATGAGGCCACTGAGTGGTAAGGCCAAGCACAAAAATGTCACCGCGCACAATAACGACAGACGAAAGCATTGGCGCATTACGGCATCGTTATCTTCTTTAACCTGACCACTGGCAAAGCGAAATAAGATGTCGCCCAAACCTAAAGTCAGGAATAGGCTTACCATCGACGCAATACTGACTAAAAAATTAAGCTCTCCATAATCAACTTGCGTCAACATACGCGTCACGATGGGCATCATGATAAAGCCCAAGCCTTTTAGTACAAAAATACCCATTCCATATATCAACATCTCCCTTAAACTATTCATTTAACACTGGCTCCTTCAATCAAACGAGATAGTCGGTGGGCTTGCACTTGGGCATTAAAATACTGTTCTACTCGCTGACGCGCCAGGATCCGCATCTGCTCACGCACGTTATTCTGGCATTGTATAAGCGCTTCTATCGCTAGTTTTAATGCCAGTACGTCTTTCGAAGCAACGATATACCCGGTATCTTCAGTCACAATGTCACTGCATCCCATTATATCACTGGTAATAACAGGTAACCCCATCGCCATCGCCTCTTTTAATACCACAGGGCCACTATCACTATCGCCATCAGCAGAAACACAAAACGGGGCAACAAAACCATCATAATCAGGACCTTTTTGCGCAATCCAGTGTGGGGAACGATAACCCAGCAAACGTACAAATGCGGTTAAGTTTAATTTTTTAACTAAGTGCTGGAGGTAATTTTGTGCTGGTCCTTGGCCTACAATATCGAAATGTGGACGTATATTTTCAGCAATCAAAGCCAGTGCCTCTAACGCATAAGCAATGCCTTTTTTCTCGACCAAATGACCAACAAAGAGTAACTCCAGTTGTTTATGTGGCGGTACTGGATGAGCGGGAAAAAGAGAAAGATCAACCCCACTGTGCAACAAATGTAAATGCTTTGCCCCCAGTCGTTGAAAGTTCTTAATGATATCTTCACACTCAGCAATGTTAAAATTACACGCCGTTAATTTATAGCGTATATCATCATTATCTTCATATATAGCAGATCCATGCTCAACACTCGAAGTGGTAATATCTAACCAGCAAGCGGCGACGATTGTGTACGCTAAACTGCAGTGCATAAAATGACAATGAAAATGCTCACAGCGAAACTTATCCGCGAGGTAAGCTAATTTTGCACCATAAGCAAGTAATGAGCACGTCGTGATAGCATGCTGATGATGGGCGCAATTAAAGGCTTTTGTCGTCGCTAAAGGGTGCTTAGCAACAAACGCAGATACTTGTTTATTAGAGGCTATATTGACATCTATCACTGTGACATTATTAGGCAATGTCACTTCTGAATCACGCTTAATAAAGCAAAATACGGTGACTTGATGCCCCGCCTTTGCTAGTGCACATATTTCCGTGACCACAAATGTTTCAGAGGCTATTGGGAATTCAGGAACAACAATCGCGATATGTTTCATTGCGATACCTTAAGTAAGAGGATTAACTTAAGTATAGAAATAATAATGTTAATGGCATTGTAGAAGTGAAATTATTGCAGCGCTGCCGTATAATATACCGCTTTATAGTATTAATGAGTTTTTTTGACCATGTATATTAATCCCAACTGGCGTATCCTAACTATTGGCGATGGCGATTTATCATTTTCTAACGCCTTACTTCAACATTATGCACCGACGCATTTAACAGCCACAATTTACGATCCTCTGACCACGTTGGAAAATAAATATGGTGATGATTTTTATCAAAAATTACTCGCTAATCATTGCCAAGTATTAACTGGCTTTGATATTACGAAACCTGAGACATGGTCTGAAATAAACCGCCATAGCTTTGACTTAGTCATTTTCCAATTTCCACTCGTCCCCGGGTTTACCTCCAAAGCAGAGTTTAATGACAAATGCGCAGGCATTGGTATTAACACGCTAAATCGCCGACTGTTACGCCAATTTTTAATTAATAGCAGTGAGCAGTTACTTGATCCTACAGGTCCACAACTGTGTTATATCACCAGCAAAGACGTAAAACCTTACTCTGAATGGAATATTCAACATTCATTAATACGCAATACAGACATCTATTTCCTCGGTGAAATGAACTTCGACATAGCCAATTTCCCTGGCTACCGCATTCGTAATGTTGATCGTGATAAACACGTTAAAGATACTAAAGGCATTACTTATGTATGGAGTCCACGCCCTACTAATCAATTAGCTCTGGCGCTAAGAGCACAATTAACACCGTCGACAATACTTGGTGATGATTGCTGTCATTGCTGCCAAGCTGGCCCATTTACTTCAGCTCAGCATAAAGAATCACATGAAAACTCACGTAAACATTTACGTATGAAAGACTTCGAACAGCAATGGCTTGACGACTTACAAGCAACTTAAATCCGCAGCGATATCTTGATGTAAGTATTTTGACGCAGTTACTTTTGCTTGGTAACTGCTATAAATAAACACCAGAATAAAGGCGATACTCAATAACATGATAATCGTTGGCGCCGGGGCGCTGTCGAGGAAAAAGCTTAGATATACGCCAAAGAACGACGCTAATAACGAAATAAACAATGCCACCAGTAGCATACTTTGAAATTTATTCGTTAATAAAAACGCGATAGCTCCAGGGGCAATCAACATCGCAATCACTAATATCATGCCCACCGCTTTTAGCGCGCAAACTATCGTTAGTGTGAGTAGTGACAATAAACCATAATGTAATAACCCTGTCGATAAGCCGATCGCCTTCGCGTGCTGATGATCAAACACAAATACCAGTAGATCCTTACCTTTAATCAGCATGAACGCCACAACCAGAAAAGCGATAACACCAACCTCCAAAATATCCAGCCATGCCACCCCAAGTACATCACCAAACAAGATATGATCTAAATGCACACCGGATTCTATTTTGGTCATTAATACCAAGCCCAAACCAAACATACTCGAAAATACCACGCCCATAACAGTATCTTCTTTCAGTCGGCTATTATCTTTAATAAAACCGGTTACAAGCGCACAAAAAATCCCTGCCACAAATGCACCAATAACATAAGGAATAGCCAGAACATAAGCGATCACCACCCCAGGTAGCACTGAATGAGAAATAGCATCCCCCATCAAAGACCAGCCTTTTAATACCAAAAAACACGATAATAAAGCAGTTGGGATCGCCACAAGCAGCACGATTAAAAATGCTTGCTGCATAAAGGTAAATGAAAACGGTTCTAACAAGGTATTTAATATTGTTTCAGATAACGTATCAAGTAAGCTCACCATCATAATATCCCTATCGTTTGTCTAGCCTTGTATCTTGCCGCTAAATAACCATGCTTGGGCGCAAATACAAACGCCAATATAAATACTATCGCTTGTAGTATCACGATGATGCCACCCGTTGCACCATCAATAAAATAGCTAAGGTAAGCACTAATAAATGAACTCACCGCACCAATAATGACACTTAATATAATCACCCAAGAGAACCTATCGCTGAGTAAGTAAGCCGTTGCACCAGGCGTAACGACCATGGCGATCACTAAAAAGGCACCTACCGTTTGTAGTGCCGCGACGGTACACGCACTTAACAAGATAAAAAATAAAACCTTTAACGCATTCGAGTTTAAACCAATACTGCGGGCATGATTTTCATCAAAAAACACCACCATTAAATCTTTCCACTTCAATATCAGTACAAACAAGGAAATACCGGAGATTAATAACAGTTGTAAGGTATCAGCTGGCGTAATCGCTAAAATATTACCCATAACGATGGTTTGAATATTCACCGATGTCGGTGACAGCGACACCATAAACAGCCCTAAACCAAAAAATGCGGTAAATATAAGGCCTATGATCGCGTCTTCTTTGAGCTTTGTTCGTTGATTTAAAAACAACATGGTGGTGGCAGCCAAGCCGCCCGAAAAAAAAGCCCCCAAAGCAAACGGCAGCCCTAACATATAAGCACCTGCGACACCGGGGACAATGGCATGTGATAAGGCGTCACCAATTAATGACCAACCTTTCAACATTAAATACGCAGATAAAAAAGCACAAACACCGCCGACCAACGCACTAATAAAAATGGCATTGACCATATAGTCATAACTAAAGGGGACTAATAGTGACTCTATCATCTCTCTCTCACCACCGGTGTTTGCTCACCGTTACCATAAAGAACCACCGGACGTTCATGATCTGACAGTACCGTCACCTGCCGCTTATCGTCATCTTCATGCAGTTCATCGCCCGCAAGAATAAAGTGACGTAATACCCCACCAAAGGTTTTCTGCAAGTTATCCTGAGTGAATATTTCACTGGTTAATCCCGCACCCAATATGGTGCGGTTAATTAACACAGTTCGGTCGCAAAACTCTGGCACACTGCCGAGGTTATGCGTGGAAACTAAAATCACTTTACCTTCAGCGCGTAACTCTCGTAATAACGCCATGATCTGTTCTTCTGTTTGCACGTCAACCCCGGTAAAAGGTTCATCAAGTAAAATAACTTGGCTTTCTTGAGCCAATGCACGAGCAAGGAACACCCGTTTTTTTTGACCGCCAGATAACTCGCCAATTTGTCGATACTTAAATTCGCTCATATTAACGCGTTCAAGCGCCAAATTGACTTTATCCTGATCTTTCTGTTTCGCTATACGCAACATATTCATGTGTCCGTAGCGCCCCATCATAACAACATCTTTGACTAAAATAGGAAAATTCCAATCAATCTCTTCACTCTGTGGCACATAGGCAACCAAATTACTTTTTAACGCTTTATTGACTGGCAGTCCTAAAATATCAACCGAGCCTTTTGCTAACGTAACAAACCCCATTATCGCCTTAAACAAGGTTGATTTACCGCTGCCATTAATCCCAACCAATGCCGTAATCGAGCCTTGAGGTAAGCTAAAACTAGCATTGAATAGTGCTGTATGGCCGTTTCGGTACGTCACACTAATATTGTTAACCGCTAATCCGATCATTGTTGTTCAAGTCCTTTTGCTATCGTACCTAGGGTGACTTTTAACAAGTCGATATACGTGGGCACAGGGCCATCCTTCGCACTTAATGAATCAACATATAAAACGCCAGCATAACGACTCCCCGTCTCGCGAGCGACTTGTTGTGCAGGTCGGGCTGATACCGTACTTTCACTAAAGATGGCTGAAATATGATTAGCCTTCACTTTATCGATAACCTTGCGCACTTGTTGCGGTGTCCCTTGAGAATCCGCATTGATAGGCCAAAGATAGAGCTCTTGTAAATCGTAATCACGGGCTAAATAACTGAACGATCCCTCACTACTAACTAACCAGCGTTGATGCTTGGTTAAGGCAGCAATTTGCTGCTTGAATGGTTCTACTGCGGCGATTATCTTGGCACTGTAACGCTGTGCATTTTGATTATAAATAGCAGTATTCATACTGTCGTATTTCACCAAGGCTTGGCGAATATTTTCAACATAAACAAGGGCATTATCAGATGACATCCAAGCATGAGGATTGGGTTTACCCGAATAAGGACCTTGCGAAATACCCATAGGAACAATGCCTTTGGTAACGACAACACTAGGTACATCACGTAGATTATGGAAAAACTTATCAAACCATAACTCCAGGTTTAATCCATTATAAATAATTAAATCAGCAGCTTGCGCACGACTTATATCACCCGGTGTAGCTTGGTAGTTATGAATTTCAGCATCAGGCTTAGTAATTGAAGTCACGATAGCAGCATCACCCGCTACGTTTCTCGCCATGTCCGCTATCACGGTAAAGGTCGTCACTACTTTAAATTTGTTTTCTGCAGCGATGGCATTCGTCGTCCAAGTCGCACTTAATAACATTGTAAATAATGACAGTATTGAAAATATAACCGCTGATGATAGCGTAAAACGGAATCGATTTGGCATGTTACTTCCTTGTTTACTTAGGGATAAATCGATACTAACAAGAAATTCAAAACACCTCAACACAAATGATAATTATTATCATTTGTGTTTTTTTGATCCACAACAACTAATCGTCGGCTTTAGATTTACGCTCATGAGTGGCTATGGGAGAATTAAGCTAAAAGGCCGCTATGCAAACAACAACCAAACCCAGTACTGCTGAGCAAGTAAAGTTACTAACGAATGCCCCTGACTTATTAGATTTTTTTGATATTGGTTTTGACAGTGGCTTAATGCACGAATGGCAAGGTGATTTAATCAAACGCTTCAATGGTTATGTGTTACTAACCAAACCACAAGACTGGTTTGATTACCGCCGTTGTTTAAAAAATGCTTACTGCAAAGTGCAACGTAGTCGACTCGATCGCAGCAGTAAAACTCGCGTAGCTTGCCGTGGCTGCACATCTTGTGAAAGACGTTAATCTGTTTGTGGAGCCATTATTAAGCCAAACTTAAGATTTCACGAATACTAATAAACGGTTATTAGCAGGCATAATGTGATCGGCTGTCAATGTCAGGTTTTGTGCATTAGCCAGCTGGTTAATCGCGTCAATATCGCGAATACCGCGTTCACTATCAATATTCTTTAGCCACACATCAAAATTAGCATTGCTTGGGCTGGTAAATAGGCCACCATAATTAAACGGGCCATAGATACAAAGCTTTCCGCCTGAGACTAAATGCTTACCCGCCCCTTGAAAGAAACGCTTCACCAAAGGCCAGCCAACAATATGTAACGTGTTAGCTGTAAAAATGCCGTCCACATTGTCAATCGGCCAATCTTGGTTTAAATCTAATAATAACGGACGCTGTAAGTTAGCTAAATTAACACTGTCTAACCAGGTATAAATACCGGCATGATTACAGGCTAAGTCACTTGTTTTCCAAGTAAGGTGGGGTAACTTAGCTGCAAAATGTACTGCATGCTGTGCACTGCCCGTGCCAATTTCTAGTACTTGCTGAGCGTGACTGAATTCAGCCGTGAGTACGTTTAAAATAGCTTGTTTATTATTTTCACAAGATTGCGAGAATGGTTTTGTCATATTTACATCTACATAACGGGTTCATTGCCCCCGTAGTTTAACCGATAATCAAAATAAAAGGTGAGTGACAGCTATACTATCACTAATAGAAAACAGTAAATAAGCGGGGCTAACATGTTTTTAAAACATAGAATCAATAACGATATGATAGAAGTGATAGGAGAAGATGATCTTACTAACCTGTTCCATAATACGGTAATCGGCCGTTATCAGGTTGGTGAGGAACAGCAAGACCCTGAATCATTTAACAAATCAGAGTTACTTTTTCTATCCGGGGAAGAATTACCACGTTGCTGGACAGACCCACATTATCGAACTAATCAGTAATCAGTCAAACGGGAACATCCCTGTTCCCGCTGTATGCTGTTATAAGCTATTTATAAACTAGGTGTCATGGCTGTATCACTGGTAAAGCGGCGACGCACCCACAGAATACTAACCACCACCAGCACTGCAGCTACCAGCATCACAGTACCAAGGTTAAACTGATCTTTAGCGCCCATCAATGATGCAGCTAATGTCGCCAGACCCGCACCTAAGTTTTGCATACCACCCAAAATAGCACCTGCTGTCCCAGCATGATTTGGGAAAGGTTGAATTGCCGCAGTGGTTGCAGCTGGAAAAATAATGCCAGCACCAATAAATGAAATAAAACCACCACCGATCAAGGAAACCACAGTGACTAATCCGCTCATACCGGGGATAACTATCACAACCGCACCAATGATTAATGTCGCCATACCAATATTAAACAGATTACGTTGACCGATACGCACCGATAATGTTGCCGATAACCACGCGCCCAACAAATAACCCGGTAATGGTAATACAAATAACCAGCTTACCGTCGTTGGGTCAAGCTTTAACACACTGCCAAGCAAAACACCTGCCGCCGCTTCAAACACAGCGATACCCGCGAATGTAGCAATAAGGCAAAAGACATAACCTTGAAATTGGCGATTACTCAACACATAACTGTAGCTTGTCCAAACGCGCTCATTACGACGCTTTTCTTTCGGCAGTGTTTCATCAAACATCGTAAACATGGCTAATGTCACTAACGCACCTAGGATCAGCAAAAATACATAACTTGCTTTCCAATCAAATGCCATTGACAGGTAACCACCTACCACAGGTGCAAGTAAGGGTGAAAAGATGACCCCCATACTCACAAAGCTATTAGCTCGATGCAGTGATGCACCATCGTAACAGTCACGCGTCACCGTTCGCGACATTGCGCCAGCACAACCCGTACCTGAACCTTGGATAAAGCTAGCTAATAGAAAGTACTCAAATGACGGAGCGAATAAAGCCGCCAATGTACCCACCATGAATATAGCCATGCCCAACATTATCACAGGTCGTCGACCAATGCGGTCTGATAAAGGGCCGTAGATGAACTGCGATAAGCCATAAGGGATCAGGTAAGCCGCCATAACCGCTTGTAGATACGTTGGCTGAACCGCAAAATCGGTAGCCATTGCGGCAATAGATGGCACATACATTGTTTGTGTCATTTGCCCTACAGCAGTCAGTATAATAATTAGAAATAGTAATTTTGCCATATTGGCAGAAGACGATTGTTGTAGCACAACCATACCCTCATAATAAGTTACGAATATAAAACGGTAATCAAAGCTAAAAACCGCAATAATTAGAGATAAACTCTAGTTGGATTGACAATGAAAAGATTGGTGACAGGCTAAATCCATATACGCAATATCTTACTCTGCATTTCAGGCGGCATCATAGTCCTGAGACCCAGCTTAGGCAAGTAAAAAATCAGCTAAAACACAGTACATTTTAAGACTTATTGGATTAGTTTTTGTAATGTATTAATGAAGTGTTAAATTATCGTTTCATAATATAAATTATTCGCTTTTATCGGCCATAACATACCGAAAACAAAAATATATATTACACTCATATTAATAAGGATAATGAAAGTAACTGGCAGGCTAGCGTTTACCGCTAAGGGGAAAGGATGAATAATAGTGATCTTATTTTTATCGCGTTTTCAATTATCACGCTAATTAATGTCGCACGTGCAGTTTCTTCATTACGCTGCCTGCTCTATCACATGAGAGATGTTGATCCGTTACTCTATCAACGCGTTAATGGCCGAGTATTTTTTAATACTGAAGGTAATTACACAAAACAAATGCAATTATTCCATTACATCCGTCGTGATGAGCATCTACAGCACTTTGACGAATACTTTATTTACCGCTGTAGTAAGGTAAAAAAAATATTTACCTTGTCCAGCTATCTCGTCGTTTGCAACATCCTGCTTATCCCAACCTTGATGTATCTCGATTTTTGAGCAGTATTGACTCAATGATGTTCCCCCTATTCGACGCGAGTGTATTTAAAAATCAATTTTAATACCTAAGCTCGCTTCTAACTTGATATCCACATCTTCTACCACATACAGGCTTGGACCAAGTTCTGCATACAGGATTATCTGCTCAAAAGGTTGTTGGAATCCGATACCTGAGCGTACAGCTACCTTATGCTTATGGTGGTCAACAAGTTGTGCGCCTAAATAAACATAGAGCGGTGCTAATTTAGGTTTTTCCAATAATGCCGCCACACTGAAAGTCTGATCAAACGCAATACCGAAATCTTTCAGGCCCAAGGAAAAACGCAAGTCATCTTGTTGATATTGAAGCCCTGACATAGGACTCCCCAAAAATACAGCAATCTTTTGTTTTGAAAAGCTATTAAATGGACACGTCAACACCAACAGCAACACACTGATACATTTAATTTTAGCCATAAATCCCTCCCCCTTAAAAGCAATGTTAAACAAATACTCTGCGAATTCAATTCAACGCTATATAAAAGCCTAGCTGAAAACAGTACAAGCTGCTAATACGCTAAAGTTTAATTTCAAGACAAGCTAAGCCGACCAGTTAGCCGATTTGAAAAAATACCGGGTAGCTCGCTGAAATAGATAAATTCAACAGTATGATGATAAATCATACAAACGTTTAAATTACCTGTTCAAAAAAGTTCAGGTTAAATACACAATTTGTAACATCTATGTTGCAACCAAATAACTAACTCAGTGTCACTTTATATTCACAAAACAACTTAATGATAGGAAGAATTATATGTTATCGAATGCTGCTGTAGAAAAAATAGAATTGAATGGACTCAACTGTATTGCTGATTTGGTACAAGATACTTGTGAAGAATATGCCAATAAACCTGCTTATACCTGTTTAGGTAAAACCCTTATATTTAAAGAGATAGACCAGCTATCTGCCGCATTCGCATCTTATTTACAAAACTATACCGACCTAAAACCAGGTGATAAGATTGCGATCCAATTGCCGAGCATTACCCAATTTCCTATTGTTGCTTATGGCGCGACTCGCGCAGGATTAGTATTAGTTAATACCAACCCACTTTACACGCCACGTGAAATGTTACATCAATTCAACAATTCTGAAGCAACGGCATTAGTTATCTTATCTGACCTATTGCCGGTGGCAGAAAAAGTACTGCCAGATACCAATATTAAGACAATCATTACTACTCATGCTGCCGATTTACTCGCACCACAAGCGCAAGGTTCTTCCCAGGTAGATACAATTTCATTACTTGATGCGATTGCACTCGGTAAAAAGAATCCTTACTTACCCGTTGCTTGTCATATCGATGACCTCGCTGTTTTACAATACACTGGCGGCACAACCGGACTGTCAAAAGGCGCAATGCTCAGCCACGGTAATGTACTAAGTAATACCATCCAAACCAAGGGGCGTTTATCTAACGAAATAATGGCAGGCGAAGAGGTACTCATATCACCGCTGCCGCTCTATCATATTTACGCATTTAACATCACCCTATTGCTTTACTTTAGTACTGGTGCCCACACTGTATTAATACCGAATCCACGAGACATGCCAAGTTTTGTCAATGCAATGAAAGCGGTCACATTTACTGCCATCTCAGGTCTGAATACCTTATTTGTTGGTTTATGTACTCAGCCTGAATTTAAAGCATTAGATTTCAGCAAATTAAAAATAACCACTTCAGGCGGCACTGCGCTCACCAGTTCAACTGCCAAGTTATGGAAAGAAGTCACTGGCTGTGATATCTGTGAAGGTTATGGCTTATCTGAAACATCGCCAGTCGTCACATTTAACCGTCCAAACGAAACTTTGGTTGGTTCAATTGGCGCAGCCTTACCCGGTACCGAGATTAAACTACTTGATGAAAGCGATAATGAGGTTGCAGCAGGTCAAGCTGGTGAATTATCTGTGCGAGGCCCGCAAGTCATGCAAGGTTACTGGCGTAGCGATGCAGCAACAGCAGAAGTCATGACCAGTGATGGTTTCTTTAAAACGGGCGATATAGCCGAACAATTAGACAATGGTTATTACAAAATTGTAGATCGTAAAAAAGACATGATCATCGTATCCGGTTTTAACGTTTACCCTAACGAAGTCGAAGAGATCCTATCAAATCACAGTGGTATTTTAGAGGCAGCAGTGATCGGTGTACCTTTAGAGAAAACTGGTGAATCGGTGAAAGCCTTTATCGTCAAATCTCAGCATAACCAAGACCTTGAGGAGGGGGATATCATTGCACACTGTAGAGAGTTTTTAACGGCCTACAAGGTACCTAAGCAAATTGTATTTATGGACGAGTTACCAAAAACAGCTGTAGGTAAAATTTTACGCCGTGAATTACGCGCTGTATAACAAGCACTAGACTCGGTATAGCGCTACATTAGTAATAAGATGAAATGACGACAAGCACCAGCGGTCGTCATTTTTTACGACTAAAATAAGCATGATGATTACTTAAATGGGCTACAACATTCACATTTAAACTCAACAATAAACATCGCCCCACCCAGTTTACTGGTTTTAATGTCTATCTTACCTTGCATGGTTTTAACCGCCGTATTCACAATTGCTAAACCTAAACCAAAACCACCAGTCTGTCGACTGCGGCTGTTATCTAAACGTGTAAATGCATCAAGCACTTGTTCACGTTGCAGTGGGCTGATGCCATCGCCATCATCTTCGACAATAATACAGCAACAATTAACATGTTTTTTAAGGGTGATCTTAACCCTTGAATCTGCGTATAAACAGGCATTCTTTACCAGATTATCAACGATAAGTTGAAGGTAGCGAGGGTTACCATCCATACTAACCCAATCAATATTTGATGAAATCGATATGTGGGGATATTGACGCTTAAATTCACTTTCACGTGACTTTATTAAACAGCTTAGATCAACGGGCTGATTGATAGATGATGGATTATGCTCGATCGTTTGCAACATCAAGATATCATTAGCCAAGGCTTCCATCTCGACTGAATAACGACTCAAGTCACTATGTAATGCAGTGGTATATTCACTATGCTCTTCATCACTTAATAACCCCATCACCAACTGAATTCGGGTTAACGGCGTGCGTAATTCATGTGCAATAGCATTCGCCATCACCCGTTGTTGGTGTTGTGAATGCTGCAGTGATTCAGCCATTTTATTAAAACTTGTCGCCATTTGATTCAAAGGTGCGGGAATTTTATTGTTGACTCGAGTATCTAAATCGCCCTTTGCTAACGCTAAGCTAGCATCACTTAAACGATAGACGTGATTGGATATATTTCTAACACTGGCATACAGCACTAAGGCAATACTTAAAAAGATAAAACCTACTAAAAAAAAGAAAGCATTATCCTCATCATCTGCCCACTCCTGAGGGCCATCCATTGGATAAATAGCTTCACTTCGATCAATAATGAGTAATAAGCCATCTTTATGTGGCAAAATAATAGCAAGACGACGCTGATCATTTTCCATTCCATGTTTGTAAACGAATACTCCCCACTTACCTATACCAGCAGGTAAAGGTGGGTAATCTTTGTTTGGTTTTATATCAACAACATCTAATAATTCGTGACTTCGATGATAGAGTAAGGCATCTTTCATTTTGATATTTTTAATGGTAAACCCGGTAAATCGACTCAATAAATCGACTTCCATATTCCAAAGATCTGTATCTTCGACAAAATCATCTAATAGCTTAGCCGCAAAACTAGCGTTATAGACGAAGTCATCATCATCAAGTTGATCGTAATAATAATCCATCGAGAGACTAACAAAGACGACGCTACCTATAATTACGGCAGTGACACCAATATATAGCTTTAAAAATAGCGTATTAAAGGAATAGTAACGAATCCATCCCTTCAGCTTGGTAACCATATTATTGCTTAACAAATAGGTAACCCTTGCAGCGAATTGTTTTTATGATTTGATACGGTGCGGCATCATCTTTTATCTTTTTACGTATGCTCGATAAACGCATATCCAAGGCTCTATCTAGGCCATCAAACTCGACGCCTTTGAGTGCTCGATAACATTCGTCTCGACTGACGATCGTCCCCGCTTGTTTAGCTAAATAGGCTAACATTTCATATTCTGCGCCAGTTAAAATTATCTCTTTATTTTCACGCGTAACAAGACGTTTTAAGGTATCTATCGTTAAACTACCTGTATGATTTATCGCGTTCGTATTTTTACTACTTCTATTTTCACGACGCAAAAATGCCTCGATGTGTGACAACAAAATATGTGGTCGTAATGGTTTGTGTAAATAGCCATCAGCGCCAGTGTCTAATGCTGACATTTCCGATATTTCCTCACTACAAGCGGTCAACATAATAATCGGCCCGCTATAAAATTCACGGCTTTGCTTACAGACTTCGATGCCATCTAAACCAGGCATCATGATATCTAATACCACTAGATCAGGTTTTAACCGAGCAATATCAGCCAGTCCATCAATACCATTATTACTCAGCGATACTTGATAGCCTTTACTGCGTAAGAACATATCAAGAAGTCGACAAATTTCTAAATCATCTTCAACAATTAAAATGTGTTTTTTGTCATTCTTTAACATGTTCAAGGATGCCTTATATCTTCATAAATAAGTTTAAATACAGAGCTAAGCATTTAAAGTTTAGATAAATCTAGCTCACTATCATTAAATTCAATTGTTTGAATATTCGTTAACGTAATAAGTACCGTTACGAGTATTTATTTTATCTTGGGTATTACCTGAGATATGACTATTATTTATCCCAGTTAAACGCACTGACGTCAAATATTGTGACTTGGAGGTATATACTCAGTAGGGCTATGACAGCCAGTGAGTAGCACTCCAAGCAGCACACTGATACTAACAAACTTACGCATTTAAACCTCCATTTTTATACAATACGCAAATAATTTATACATCATAAGAAATAACTAAGTTATTTAAGTATCTTTAGGCTAGAGTCAGGCGTTAAAGTCAAGCTATCGCGATAGGTTAAGTTCACTATCATTAAATTCAACTTTCTGAATGTTTAGCAACTTATCAGTACCATTA
This sequence comes from Moritella marina ATCC 15381, assembly GCF_008931805.1. Taxonomy (GTDB): domain Bacteria; phylum Pseudomonadota; class Gammaproteobacteria; order Enterobacterales; family Moritellaceae; genus Moritella; species Moritella marina. Next base: position 2,372,836 of record NZ_CP044399.1, read on the forward strand.
CGCCCATCAACCGTATCCTGCAGCAAGAACCCTTCTCCATCAGCCCCAACTATAAATTCAGATTGTAAACCGTTTACTTTATATGTATTTACTCCACCTTTACCGTCAATCTGATTATCCCCTTGATTACCCATCAAGACGTTATTTTGGCTATTACCTACAATATTACTGTTATTTTTCCCTGTTAAGCGCACCGACTGTAAATATTGTGATTTTGCCGTATAACTTAACGCCGCATTATATTCCATATAAAAAATGCTACCAACTGCAAAACTCGGGTCTATATCCATAGTTGTTGGGATATATTCAGGTAAAAATTCAGCAATAATCGCCTGTCCATTACTATCATGCGCTATTTGTAATGCACGAGAGTTGCCCGTGTAACCATCCATACCCGCTGGGAGCCCTTTCCACATACCGTAATATGCTTCCACTATGGCGGCAAAATATTCATGAGAAACACTATTACCGGTTTCTAAGTCACCTTCAGCACGCCATTCTTCAAGTTGGTCAGCGTCAGGGTTCCATACATTGTTTGTTAACGCCACCTCTGCTTGGTCAGCAATTTTCTTTTGTAGTGATGCTAACGCAGGGGCTATGCCCTGTGCTTGGGTAAGGTGTAATACTTCTTCAAAGGTTGCATCTCGCGCAGATGATGGCGCAGCTAAGTAGCGACTATCACCCTCCACAAAAATCTCAGTCGCATATAGATCCTGACCAAAATCCGCTATTTTACTATTACCAAGCTCCCCTTCCATGGCATTTTCAGAGGCTTTTTCATCATTAAAAATAAATAATGACGCACCTCGATCACCCATACTGTTTGCGACCAGGGTTTTCTTTACTGTCGCAGTATCAGCTAAATAAAATTCAAGTGTATTTCGAGCTTTAAGTAGCTGTGCTAGAGATACTTTTGATTGAGCGAAAATATGAATCGCTTTACCATTAGGTACTGTAACCCAAGTATAGCGATCAAATAAATCGGTTGCAGCTTGGCCAAACTGACTTGGCACAGCAAACACGTTAGCCTGTTCGTTGGCAGTCATGTCTCGTGTTGCAATATCGTACTTGGCCATGTCCGCAGCGCTCATCCAATGAATATCATTGGCGCTTGCTGCATTGAGGGTGTACCAATAAAAATTTGGATCGATACCAATTTTATTATAGTAAGTTAAATAGCGCAGGTGCTCAGGATGACTTGCAGCTAAGTCTTTACCTTCGGTGCCATTTCCGTCTGCCCAAGAATGAACACCAATGCGCGCACTCGGATCAACAATACGCTCTACACCTGCAAGGAAAAAATCAGTGCCGCCCGACGCGATCATAGCCTCGGCGGGGAGCATCGTTTTTAAGTTTTTACTGCGTACTAACAAGGAGGCTTTTAAGTTCGCTTCATCATCCCGAGAACCGGGCACTTGCACCATCACAATCGTATCGACCTGTGGATTAGCAGCTGTCATCGAATTTAGCTGTGCAACAATATCGCTATTAATTTCACCATTCATATAGGCTTTATTACCATAAACGGTAAATAATGGTGTTTTACCGCCTGCACTTGTTGATGAACCACTGTCATCTGAACTATTGCAACCTGTCAATAATAACCCGAATAGAACTGCCACACTCACGAATATCTTCATATGAATCCCTTTACCTATGATGTATGTATGAATAACAGCGTCATCATATAAAACGAAACGTAAGCTTTCAGTCTCTAATTTGTCAGCTTTGTCAGCTTTGTCAGTGGCGAATAAGCGCTAACACGGCATTTTTATAAACTACTGTAAATTTATCAGTGTTCTCCGCCGTAATATCTATACAGATTTTATAATTGCGCTAAAATAGAGGGATTATAAAAGTACTAACGACCTTTCTTCAGATTAAGAGTAAACATGCTTTCAGATAAAAGTAAAAAAGCGATTCGTGATGTTTATCAGAACATCCGTGATTCACTACCTGACTTCGCCGTTCGTCGCTCACAAAATATTCTTGTGGCTGAAATGGCAAAGACCCTCGCCGGTAATTTTGATAAAAACCGTCGATTAATTATTGCCGAAGCTGGCACAGGTACTGGTAAATCATTAGCTTATCTGATTGCAGGGATCCCGCTGGCAACCGAAGCCAAGAAAACGTTAGTCATATCTACTGCCACCGTTGCCTTGCAAGAGCAGTTAATACATAAAGAGTTACCTTTCTTTCGCCGCCAATCGGGACTGAAATTTGAATTTTCCTTAGTAAAAGGTCGCCAGCGTTATTGCTGCGAACAAAAATTAGCGATGCTTGCCCAGGCAGATGATCAAATAGAACTGCTTGCTGACTTAGCTACTATTCCTAAAAAACGGGATTTACAGCTTATAAAACGTTTGTTTACCGCTTATGCTGCAGGTAAGTGGAAAGGTGATATTGATAGTTGGCCGACTCAGATCCCGGATGATATTTGGCAAATGATCGTCTCAGACCGTCACAGCTGCAGTAAATCATTTAGCGCTCACCGTAACTGTCCGTTTCATAAAGCCCGTGAAGCATTAGACCAGTGCGACGTACTCATTGTGAATCACGCCTTACTGCTGGCCGATTTAGAACTCGGAGGCGGCATTATTTTACCTAAACCTGAAGACTGCTATTACGTCATCGATGAAGCACATCACTTGCCACGTATTACCCGTGATTTTTCATCTGCACATGCATCAGTGTTAGGCGCTAAAGGTTGGTTACAAACGATGGCTGTATCCATGCGTCAACTGACCCAAGCGATTGCCTCGAGTGAAATCTCCGAACCAGTCACTAAGTTACTCAGTTCAATCAACAGCATTAATAAAGAACTCACCAAGATCCACAGTTTAATGTCAGCGAATGACAAGCAGTTTAGTGATGACTCTTGGCGCTTTGCAGACGGGGAACTACCTGAAGCATTAGCAGATCTAGCCGCTAACATGAACCACGAGACCAAACGTGGTGTTTCGCAAACCGCTAAAATCGTCGATATTCTTGCCGAACAATTAAAACAAGATCAACTGCCACAAGCAAAAGCCAATAAACTCATTGCCGAAGTGGGTTTCTACTTACAACGTATCGAAAACCTCCACCAAGTGTGGAACATGCTAATTAAAGAAACCAAAGGCACGCCATTGGCGAAATGGGTTGAGAAAAGCGATAGCCGCCAAGACGACCATATCTTTGCAGCGAGTCTGATCGACGTCGACAGTAAGCTTGAGCATATGTTGTGGTCACAATGTGGTGCAGCTATTTTAACGTCAGCAACATTAACCTCTCTCGGTAATTTTAACTATTTCCGTCGCCAAGTAGGCTTATTGAATGATGAATCAACCCAGCATCTGCAATTAAGTTCACCATTTGAATTTGAACAAGCTGAATTATATATCCCCAATTTAGCACTCGCCCCCAATGAACAGGGCTTTACCGAATTACTCGGCGAAAAGCTACCAAGTTTATTGCCTGACAAAAAAGCATCTTTAGTGTTATTCAGCTCATACCGTCAAATGAATCAAGTCGCTGAAATTATCCGTAACACCACAAAACTAGAACTCTTGGTACAAAAAGAGAGTTCACGTACCGAGCAATTGCAAAAACACGCGGATAACGTCAAAGCGAATAAAACCAGTATTTTATTTGGCACGAGCAGCTTATCAGAAGGTCTTGATTTACCCGGTGATCTACTTACCAATTTAATTATTACCAAGATCCCGTTCTCAGTACCAACCTCGCCAGTCGAAGAGGCGCAGTCAGAATGGATCACAAAATCCGGTGGTAATCCATTTATGCAAGTATCAGTTCCTGAAGCCAGTAAAAAATTGATCCAATCTTGTGGCCGATTGCTGAGAAAAGAAAAAGATTCTGGTAGAATCACCCTACTTGATCGTCGAGTTATCAGTAAACGCTATGGACCAGCATTGCTTAATTCGCTCCCCCCTTATAAAAGAAATATAGAATTTTGATGTTAGAGCTTGGTTTAGAACCTTCGGTTTTTATAATTTTATGCAGCGTCGCACTAGTTGCTGGTTTCATTGATGCCATTGCAGGCGGTGGTGGTCTATTAACAGTACCCGCACTGCTCAGTGCTGGTCTACCGCCACACCTAGCATTAGGTACCAATAAATTAGCCGCGAGTTTTGGCTCGTGTGCAGCCGCGATCACCTTTTATAAAAAACGCTTATTTAATCCCAAATTTTGGTGGCGTTCCTTCTTGTTTACCGCTATTGGTGCAATTTGTGGCACCTTGGTGGTTAATGTCATTAGTACCGCTTGGTTAGACAAGTTATTACCTGTGGTGATAATCTTTACCGCTATCTATTCTATTTTTAGCAAAACCCAAGAACACACAGGTGAAACCTTACCTGATGATAATCCTGCGCTGCATAAAAAACAGGGCACACAAGGTTATATTATTGGCTTCTATGATGGTGTCGCGGGACCAGGTACAGGCGCATTTTGGACAGTGTCGACGATGGCACTCTACAAACTGAATATTTTGTTTGCCTCTGGCGTCGCTAAAGCAATGAATTTCACCAGTAATTTTACTTCATTACTCACTTTTATCTACCTTGGCCATATCAATTGGTATCTCGGTTTAAGCATGGGGCTATGTATTATGATTGGTGCTATTGTTGGCGCGCATACCGCAATCCATTTTGGCGCTAAATTCATTCGCCCTTTGTTTATTACAGTCGTGATCATCATTGCCTGTAAATTAGCGTATCAAGCATGGCTACAATAAACCGCCAGCAACAACAGCTAAACCAACTGGCTCAGCGAATTCAACAGCTAAATCTGTTAAGTAAACAAGTGAATTCCAGTCACACCACAACGATAAACTATAAATTACGCGATCGAGCATTATTCTATCCGGGTTTATTCATCTATAAAAATCAAGATATTCATCAATATGTGGCAGAGTTAGCAAATAGTATGACGCGTCTACAAGCTTATTTTGATAAACAAGCGGCAAAAGATAATAAATCGAGCATAACGCCAAATCATGTCTTACCTATAAAAAATGGGTTATCGATAGAAGAAGTATTATTAGAGAAAGTAGCGCATCAATTTAGAGCGATCAACGGCGTATTACAACAATGTCATTTTAGACGTGGTGAAGTAAAAGAAGAACCTAAAAATTACGATGTTATTGCGAAGAAGTTATTGCAGAAATCACACCATTTATATGCCAAATTAGCACAACAAATAGAATATGAACGCCGTTTGCAAGCAATGATAGATCAACAAAGTGATCCGGTTCAATTACAGCAAACCAAGCAAAGGTTACAGCGTTGTCAGGGGGCCACAGCCAAAGTACGACAACAATTACAACGCTATGAACAAAAGAAAGATCTTAGCTAATGCCGATATAGCTCTAGCATGAGTGCTAGTAATAAATCAGTAACTAAGAACCTAGCTATTGAACAATAACCGAATAGATTAAGCTTCTGCAGGTAACTGAAGCAGATCCATTACCATTAATTTACGAATAACGCTTACATACATCACGTTGATTTTAGCCATTTTAGTAATGTCTGTTAATGAATGACCTTCACGTAATAATTGGATCACTTGATGTACTTGTTCTTTGTTCATAATAGCCTCGGTATAAAATTGTTAATCAATGAATATGGGCTAATAATATCAGTTTGATTGGGATAAAATATATCGTTATCAATTAAAAATCAGTAGACGTAATATTTCATTAAAATAATGTAATAAAAATTAAGGGTTATTATCATGTCGCTAGAAAACGCGCCAAAGCATATACAATTAGCAGTCGATCTTATTCAATTACTAGAAGAAAATCAGATGGCAGCCGACACTGTCATAAAAGCACTGGCTGTCGTACAGCAAGATTTCCAACGTAAGCTTGAAGCTGAAACAACAAATATTGCCAGCTAACATGGCCAGAAATCGCCTTTACATACGCTGCTGAATTATTTATTTCGTGACTGTCACAGCGTAATCTCCAGCCAATAACTCTGTGACAAAACTCGATGGCTTGTCTTTATTACACAGTAAGCTAACTTGTTGACGCGCCCGTGTTAAGGCGACATAGAACAACCGACGTTCCTCTGCATCAGGGAACCCCGACAGATCAGGTTGTAATATTTCTGCAAACGGGTGGCGACGTTTGTGACAAGGAAAACCGTGCTCACCCGCTTCCATCGCTAATACGATGACATTATCAGCCTCTTGGCCTTTCGAGCTATGCACTGTCATGGCTTTGATATCCAATTGCGGATGTTGTAACGACAATGCTGTTAGGGACTTAGTATCAGGTAATTGGAAATTAAAGCGCGCGAGTAATAACACTGATTTTTGTTTACCTTCCTGTTTCCCTGACTTGCTCGCCGCTAGTTGCGCTAGTTTCTTGGCTAATAACAACTCATTTGCTGGTGACGATTTACTTACAGGTTTGCTCTCAGATGTAGTTACTAACGTATTTACTGGTAATGACGCAGCCTCATCATCATTCACTTTCTTTGTCCTTTTAGCCGTACTTTGCTTATTGCTTTTTTTATGCTCGTCATCAAGCTGATAATAACTGATCTGCACACATGCTTTTTTGGCTTTACTATGCGTTGTGATCTGTTTATCAAGTTGTTCTGCATTAGCCATCACGAATTTACTCGCAACCGCGCTAATCTGATCATTGAAGCGGAATGTCGTATCCAAGGGTAATGTACTCGTAACACCAAAATAATCGCTGAAACGCGTCGTCACTGCGATGTCACTGCCGGCGAATTGATAAATAGCCTGCCAGTCATCACCAACACAAAATAGCTTACTGTCATCATGCTGACTTTGTAATTGCCTAACCAAATTCGCCCGGGCTTGCGAGATATCTTGAAATTCATCAACAAGGATATGTAACCAAGGTGAATTAAACTGGCCACTGCTAACATATTCACAGGCTTTAGTGATCATCTCATCAAAATCTAGTTCATTGCTTTCGTTCAAGTCTGCATGATAATAACCAAGTAGTATTTCAACAATCTCATGCGTTAACGCGGCAAGGTCAGTATCGTCGACCTTCTGTAACTTTTGTAAGGTCTGTGATTTACGTTTAGATTTGTCTGCGAGACTATTTTTATACTGCATAGTCAATTCGACAAGCTGGTTTAACAGTTTCTTATAACTGCCCTTACCCGCTAATAATCTTTGTACTTCAGCGTCATGTTTATTCTCAGGTAACTTACCTAGCCAAGCAACATACGCGTAACAGTACTCACTAAACAAGGCTTTGAAGTCTTCATCAGGTGACGTCTGCTCACATAACAGTGCTGCTATCTTTTGTTTAAACAATTGCTGTTTGGCTGTATCACTATTAGCCAATTTACTCACTTTAGGCCGCTCACCATCAACTTGCTTAATGATATCTAACGCTAATGCATGGAAGGTTTTAACCGTTATTTTGGCCTTTGGTAACCGTTCAGTAAGCCTTGCCTTCATCTCTTGCGCGGCATCTTTTGCAAACGCCAGTATCAATATAGTATCGGCAGTCGCTTGTTGGGACTCAAGTAAGTAAGCACAACGTCCTAGCATCACACTCGTTTTGCCACAACCTGCACCCGCCAGTACCAGATTGGCATCATTAGCAACAACACAGGCATCTCGTTGCTTTTCCGTCAGCGGGTGACTCTCAAGGTTATCAAACAAGGTTTTGTGGCTCTGCTTATGCTTATTCATCACTGCTTGATTATATTTATCCAGATTATCGAGCTGACTTTGTTGCCAAAAACGCAAGTGTGTTAAAGGACTTTTCAGTGTAGGCGGGATCTTATTGATGCTCGGTAGCATTTCAAACCAATCCGCCCAAGGTGATAACAGCGCTTTTAAGCTTAACCATTTAGAGTGGGAAATATAACCTTGCGCTATTGTCTGGGTGAGCTGCTGATAAAGTATTAATATTTTTGTTTCCAAGCCCGTTAGTGCATGGAAATACAAGTCATCAATAAGGCTTGTCACATCCGCTTTAGTCACGCCATTTAAGCGTACCCGTTGGCCCTCCCAATTAAGTATGATTGTATCAAAGAAGGAGCCCCGATAATGCTTTAGCTTAGGTTCAAAACTTACCCAAGGATAGTGGTAGGTTTGTTGCCGCTTAGTGGTAAAGACAGCCCCTTCAGGACGAAATGACAAGGTGCGGCAATTGGCACCAAATAACTGAGCGACATTAGAAAAAGAATAATCAGGCAATGCAGATAAACTCGATAATAAACAGTAACGAAAACATAGCACAAACACAGCGATTAATTAATACATGTGACCCACTTTATCGCATATTTACCGTTCGCTAATTCACTTTCGTCCTTTCTTCAAGAGCGAGCCTATCTGACAATATTTTAGCTAATGCCACAGTCATCGACAGTAATATATACAAAGGCCAAGTAAAACCTTGCGTTAAAAATGTCCCAGCCACACAAAAGGCAATCAACCCAGCAAAAACGCCATCATTACAGGTCACAAAAGCATTACGTTCATGCATAGGTAATACCCCACTATCGATTTCAGTACGCCACAAACGTTTAAATAGCATGGTGATAAGCGCGATAAAAAGCGCTAAACCAACAAATCCCGTTTCCCCCAAAATTTGAAACCAAGTACTATGCGCCGCGTGATTCTTACCATCCCAATGAGGGCTAAACAAGTAATAATTAAGATAAAAGTTATTTATTCCTACACCAGTAAAAGGGTTTTCTAACGCCATCCCCCATGCGGCCATCCAGGCATAAATACGCCCCATTGCGGATTCGTCAACGCCGTCTTCAGCAGCGCCACCAGATGAACGATCAGCAACCCCTGCCATGACTAACAAGATAGGTAATAATATAGCGCCGCCCGCTAAAATATATAACTTATTTTTGATACGTTTAAACGCAAAATAGCCTGTGATGGCCATGATGCCCATAAGTCCTCCACGGCTTTGCGTGGCGATGATGGCCCAAAATAAAATAATATATGCCACCGCTAACAACATCCGGTGAAACTTGCCAATATTAGGCTGCAACAGGTTCGATAATGCAAAGGACATAGGAAACATCATGACTAACGACAAATCATTCGGATCACCAATTAACGAACCTATATCTCTGGAAATGGTTACTCGTGTGCCTTCTACCAATCCTATTCCCTGCAATTTATTGCTAATTGCTTTTGCACCAATCATCACCCCTGCGATCACATATAAATAGGTGGCTATACGAAAATGATGAATACTGCGTACCAACCAACAGATAGCAATGGTCATCACCCATACTTTACTCAGCACCCCATTAAAGGTGGTTAGTGCGGCCCCTTTATTGTAAGCAAACAGGATCCCAAACATCGCCCAACCGAGGAATAGACAAACTAATGTTAGCTCCGTTGACCAGTACACTTTAATATTATTACTTAAAAAAATATGCCAACCCAATACAAAAAAAGAGGCTAACGAAAATGCTAAGGGGATATGTAATGGGATGAGTACGGGAAAAGCTTCATGGATACGAAAATATGAAAATATAATGAACGTAATAACAATATAAAACGGAAAACGTAGCAGTCCAATTAATACCAAAGGTGTGGCGACAAAAACTGCGGGTATCAACCACATTTTGGTTTTATACCACAACAATCCAACAACGAGGGTTAGAATCAAGCTTAATAGTATTTGCACACGCGGATTAAGCGTATTCATATTTATCATTAAACATCCCTGCTTATTGACCAAATGCTGGCGCCACATAATAAGTAAAGCAGGGATATAGAGAAGTGATGTAGGACCTGTAAAAAAACAAGGCTTATTTCTGCTTAGATGTGACGAGTCAGTATGTTACCACCAAAAGCAAACCTAATCGGGGTCAATATACAAACGCTAACATCCACGGATATTATGATCGTTAGCGTTTGTTTTAATTAAAAAATATCCAATTCTGCCGTTCATTTAAAGTTTTGTCGTCTAATATTAAACATAGCGATTGTTAACTGGGTGCCATGTGGAATGTCAAAAAAAATACAACTGAGTTTTTCTAAAAATTCGATATACTTAACAGCCTCAATTTCATTCATTTTCATCTATTATTTTTTTATTATTGCCGATGCAAAATCTTTAGAAAACGCGTTAAGCAATGCTAACCTAACCTATATTACCGGGGTTGTAATTAAAACCTGTATTAGCACTCTTTTCATTTTAGTCATATCTTCAGTTTTCAAGTTAAAACTATTAAATTTATGTCTTTTTGTCTTGATAAGTGCTCTTTCATCACTTTACTTATTTATTAAAATTCAATACGGTCGATTTGAACTAGGTAGTTATATCAGCATCATAGAAACAAATACAAAAGAGACGGTGGAGATGCTTCAGTCTTTTGATATACCGCTAGTTGTATTTCTACAACTCATTTTAACGCCATTTATCCTATTTAAAATAAACCAATGTTTAGCCGGTTTTAAAATTAAGTTAAGTTTAATCACGCTGCTTGTGTTAATGACCGGCTTGTCATCTACACAAGCCAAGAATAACGCAATATTTTCAGCATCTCCAAACGGTAAAGTAGTGTTAGTGCCGATGACTCGAGCTTATTACATTCTATTCAACATGCCACTATTAAAGCCGATTGCTTTATCACAATCTTATTCAGAATTGAAACAAATTGAGAATAATCCCATCACAACAGAATGGGAAAATGTCAGTGTCTCATCGTTATCTAAGAACAAAAATTATGTCATTGTTATTGGTGAATCAGTGCAAAAATCGGCTTTATCTTCTTACGGTTATCACAGAAAAACCACAGCGCCGCTGAAAAATACAAATGGGGTGACGTTCATTTCAGACCCTATTGCACCAGCGCCACAAACAGGTATGGCTTTAAGTCGGATCTTAGCTATAAATGATAAACTAACTATAAATAACAATTTAAACATTATTGATTTAGCAAATCTTGCCGGTTTCAATACATTTTGGTTTTCTAATCAAGGTCAAACAGGAATATATGACAGCCCCATTACTAATCTTGCCAACAGAACTGGTTTAACCATTTTTCATAATCAAAGTTATAAAGAAGCAAACTCTGACTTCGTGTTAATCGAAGATTTAAAAAAGCATCTAACTGCTGGTTCGAATAATATTTACTTTCTACATATGATTGGTTCTCATGCTGATTTCTGTGAAAGAACCAAAGATGCATCCATATTAAACGACGCTTATAGAGCACAATTAAAAAACGACCAAAATTGTTATGACGATAGTATTCTAAATACGAGTATATTCATTAATGACATAGTTTCACTACTCAAAAAAAGCGCTGTAGATTATGAAGTCATATACTTTTCAGATCATGGGCTCGTGGATATAGAAAGAAAACCGTATAAATCTCATGGGGTAGGAAACTTGTTTCAAAGAAAAGCACTTGAAGTCCCTCTTATATTCATTTCCAGCAATAAAAGCGGTAATCAGATTCAGGAGACGACATACTTTCTGAGAGATTTCCCCCATACTTTCGCAGAGTGGATCGGTGTTAGAGCAGAACAAATTGATTATACTAAATCGGTATTTAACCTTAAAATTAAACAAGAGAAGTATGCTATAAATGACTCTTCGGAAGTAGTATACTTCAATAAATAGTGGTATTAGACTAGATAGTGGTATTAGATTAGATCGTGGTATTAGACTAAATAGTGCGATTTAGGCGACATACTATAGCGGCGCTTAAGGTTACCTCTTTAATAAGCCAGTTACCTTATTATTTACCTGCAATAAAAACATCGAATATAGCGAAGATATCGTCAAAAACAATAAGCACAATAAAATCGTCACGAATTCATTGTTGATATCATGAGAGATACTTTCCCAAGGCGTTCTTAAAAAACCATTAACTAAAAATAACGGCATTGAGATAGTGCCAAAGAGCATAGACACTTTGAACCCGAATCCATCCTGATTAATATTTTTTAATATATAGCTAAAAGCAAAGAGCAACATAATACAGAAAAAGAAATGACTCACCAAGAAAGCATATTCATTAAAGTTACCTAAAGTGAATACTAAAATAGCAACAGCCAGTAACCAATTGGATAAATTAACAGGTTTATCTTGTGCTAAATAAATACCTAAACACAAGACCGGCATGTGGCCAATAACAGTAATAAAAACACTTACATTACTATATAGATAACCACTAGTTAACATGGAAATCGTAATACAAAGTAAACTTAGAACGATTAAAGATGTATTTCCAAAGCGTTTGAACATCATCAATATGAATGGAAATACGAGGTAAAATTGAAATATAAACGATAAAAACCACCATGGTCCAACTATCGACAATCCTTGGTATGGATAAAAATTATATAATAACGACAATTTAAAGATCAGTGGTTTTGACAGCGGAATAAACCACTCACTAAAACCCATGCCATTATAAATAACGTTAAATATGAACATAAACACAAAATATGACACGATTGCGAGTAAAAACATCGGGTAAATTTTGACAACACGATCGACGATGAATTTAAAATATAATAACTTATTCTCGTCTTTCGCATATTTCTTCATTAATCCATAGGCACTTAAAAATATAAATATTTGCACCCCAAAGTGGCCAAAATAACTAAATAGAGCACGAATAATACCCGCGGGATCGGTGAATAATATATCAAACAAACTGTAAACCTTACCGGCAGTAAATTCCATTTCATTTTCACTAGGCGTTGGGAAACGATGCATGAAATTATGAATCACGATCATCAAGATCCCTAGACCTTTACAAACATTGGTTTCGACTTTAGTTATACCATTCCAAACCATATCTTATCCCTTTTATCATTACTCGAAGGTATGCTTACTATAAAAGTACAATCATGAACCATACAAACAAGGCCAGGCATAGGCTGACAAATACTGCTGCCGAGCCAATATCTTTAGCACGACCACTTAATTCATGATATTCGCTGCCAATCCGATCAACAACGTTCTCAATCGCGGAGTTGAGTAGTTCAATAACTAACACGAGCAGCAGTGCCCCAATCAACAAAATCTTCTCGATATGAGACACATCGAGCAGCAATGCAATAGGCGTAAAAATAAGTAACAAGAGTAACTCTTGCCTGACCGCTGACTCATATTTAAACGCGGCCCGCAGCCCATGGAGCGAGTAACCAGCCGCTTTAACTATACGCTTTAAACCGCGATGGCCGGGTTTTCCATTTTGATGTTTACAAGGTGGGGGTTGTTTCATTAATGGCCTAATCTATCATTACGCTATATTAAAATGATAGATCACTTATGCCGTTACTACATATGATTATGTAGTCGTCATCAGTTTAGGCCAGGCAAGAAAAGCACAACTATGTTTATTTACTCTCAATCGCCAACGGAATTTCGTCTAACATCATCGTGCCTTTCGTCACGCCATCCGCTAGTTTTAAATATTCTCGGGTAAAAATGGGTCTAAATTTTTCAGCATCCATCGCCATGTAACGATTTAATTGACGATACAGCGTATAAACAAAGTTATCCCCTGTCGCAGCACGTTCAGCCGGACTCTTACGTTTAAATTTAAACAAGCGGTCATAAGCTTTATCGTGGTCAGAATGACCCATTAATACAATAGACTCGCGCATGATCATATCCGCTACGACAGGTAGACTTGGCGGAAAATCATAAGGTAAGCCATTACTACGACGCAATGTTGGTATCTGTTCTGCGACCTTAATAATCGCTTCAGGTGCATATTTGGTAAAAGTCAGTTTCCAGATATTAAATTGTGCCGAATCATAGTCATAATTAAATGACGGAAAGCTGCTTGCAAGCATAGTATACATAGTTGCAATCGCTTCTGTTTGTGGCTGAGTTAAATTAATTGTTTGTTCCATACACTCTACGTCCAAGTTTAATGTTAATCGTCGTCGCTATCAGAGAAGCCCGGATCAATAAATCGTGGCGGTAATTTTTTCAATGGCGCCGGCGAGTTAGCGTGATCGCGCACCATAGGATTCACAAAACCACCATTTTGTTCTGTCATACCAACCGTTAACTTACTAATACCCATGTCTGCTAGGGCTTTATTTAAGTTACTGTCTTTACGACTCGCTTTCGATACATCTTGTTTACCATTCAGTGCTAGTGATATCAAACTATGCACGCTGGTATCATCTTTGAATAATAACCCAAAAGCAAAGTGCACTGATTGATAATAAGAGTCAACTTGGGCACCATCAATAGCTAACTTGAGATCGGCTTCAGTAAATACCTGCAAACGCAGTATCAAACGATCACGTTGCTCTGCAGTCATGCGTAAATTAACCCCTACAGCACTTTGTGTTCGTTCAACCCAATAATTAAAGATACGTAGCGCGGGTGAGTCAGCTTGGCTCACTTCCATACTATCGGCTAAACTAACCAAGCTTTCGATATTGCCCGAATTAGTAAAGATATCATTAAAATTACGGCCTTTATTGACCAAATCACGGCGGTGATCAACACCATCAACCGCGCGTTTCAACTCAGCAATAGAATGTAGCAGTAATAGGCTATGCAGTTTCTCGAAATGGGCCTGTTTGGGAGCAATATATTGTGATTGTTGTAAACGTTTAGAACTAAACCAGTAATCATAAACTTGCTTAATATCGGCCATTTTTTGCGGATCTTGCCTAATTTGCTGGTAGTTAGGCATAAAACCACTTTGGTTTTGAATATGACGCACACCTTGACGGCTTATCGTTGGCTGAAAAGGCTGGCGAGCTTCAGAATGAGGGTTATTAACCGATTGAATACTCGCAGGCGCATTAACCCTATTCACAGCCGAAACATCTTTAATATGCTGTAATTCGGTCGCATCTAGCTCGTACCAATCAAAGGCTGGGTTACGGCTGTTAAGCTGAATACATAACACCTTAATATGCTCAATTGTAAAACCTTGGCGCATAAACTCATCGCAGCGCACACGGAATTTACTGTTATTAAAGTTTAGTCTTTTTTGTGAATACTCAGCAACTAAATCAAATACTTGTTGGAAATATTGCAGGCCAGGATCAGCCACTTCAACAGGCGCTGGAAGCTGTTCTTTAAAGTCTTCATACATAATGGCACTATTGATGTACAAGCCACTGTCATCTTGTTGAAGATAGTTTTTATTAATCAGTTCAGTAATGCTATGCTGTTTATCTGATTGCAGCGAAAAGCGTGAAAAATCCGCAATGCGATCTTTATTTTTCTTGCATAACATCCATACTAATAAGCGAAATGCAGCATCAGAAAGTGATGATGATTGCGCGACATGATCGGGCACGATAAAGTATGTGCTCTCCATTTTTCTATTCATAACTGTTTAACACCACAATGCCATATTTAATTACAACTGAGCAATACGCTAACCTAAAGTCTACCATAGAAGACTTACTTGCACCTTTTGATTCCTTTGCTTTTTCAGACTTTGTTACGGTGAGCCCAATAGCGGCACTAACGGTAAAAAAAGCAGATCAACTTGTGACTGCTCAAGGTTATGAAATTACATTAGATCTTTTGGAGCAAAGCGACGAGCGATACATTATCGAAGCGTATTATGATATCACTGATAACAAAAATATCTATGCGATAAATGAATATGCAGAGCCAATCAATTTATTAAAAAATCCGAGTTTCACGCGTACTTGCAGTATCTGTAATACCACTACAAATCGTAGCCAAGGGCTGATATTTAGCCACTCACAGCAAGGTGATTTCTGTGCCCATCTCGGTTGTGTAAAAAAGCGTCTGCCGGAGTTAATGCCATTTGCCACATATTTACAAAAACTGCCCGCATTAGTTGCACAACTTGAACAATTACAAAACAGTGTATTTAATCAAACGTATGCATCGGGTGCCCCGCTACGTCTTTACTTAGCCATTGTCGAAGATGAAATTAGCCAACATGGTTTTATCAGTAAACAAGATGCCATTCAATTTCATCATGATTTTAAATATGCTACTTACAGTAAAGCGGCACAGCGCTATCAAACATCAGCCTACCCTAAATACCTGAGTTTTGAATTTGTTGAGAAAGCCATTTTGTATACTAAACAAATGAGGTCAACCAGCTTAAACGACAAATTAAAACAGCTCTGTAATCAAAGTGTCTTAGCTGAAAATGAATTGGCAACGGCCACCTTAATCATCTCTAATTACATCGTAAACAACCAAGGTTTATTAAGCCACCAATCGCCACTCGCAACTGACAAAAAACTTGCTCTGCATAACGATGGTAGCGATATCAGTGAGACATTACGATTAAAAGGTAAGCTCGGTGATTATGTACGCTGTCACATTACCGTCAACAGCTGCAAATACCAAGTCATTAACAAGCGTTACGACATTCGTGGAAAAGATGATACCGGCCGTGTGGTGCAATTTAATCACGGCCAAGCTATGACCGAAAAATCATACATTTATGTCAGTGGTTTTATTTCTAAGTTTTATCAAAATCAATACGGCTATACCATTTCGGTATTAAAAGGCGTTAAAGCGCTGCATGGTAAATAGTCGCTTTTATCACCAAAAACAAGACGCGTGTTGCACTTATTACCTAAATCGAATCACGACTTACCACGCGTAATTCAAACGAAATCAGCTATTTTATAGATCTAGCTCGCACTTATCTGCTTTGTATTACCACAGTCTCTCCAATTACCAATTTATAGCTAGGGTTATTTATACCCAAACTACAAATTGGGATATGGAACTTACTCAAGCGGGAGGCTATGGCAATGAAAATCAATATGCCAATTACAGATACAGAACAATTTATGAAAGAAGGAGATATTCTTGTCTCCAAAACCGATCTGAAGGGTTCTATCACCTTTGTTAATAGAGCATTTATTGAATTAAGCGGCTTTACTGAAGAAGAACTATTACGTAAAAGCCACAGTATTGTTCGACATCCAGATATGCCATCAGCTGCCTTTAAAGATCTTTGGGAAACGATACAGAAAGGGAACCCTTGGACTGGCATCATCAAAAACAGAGTTAAAAATGGCGATTTTTACTGGGTTGTTGCAAACGTCATCCCGATTAAAAAAAATGGCCAAGTTATCGAATTTATGTCGGTAAGAACAAAGCCGACGCAACAAGAAGTGAAAGATGCAGAACAAACCTATCAGGCGATGAACAGCGATAACGCCCCCCGAAAAAATCCACTAGTCACACTAAAAACATTACTAGTAAATACAGGGCTGAAAGCCAAACTCACGATATTGACGACTTTCATTGCCTTTATCTTAGTGGCTGGAGCCCTTGTTCAGTATAATAACGTTCACAAAATTGATACCGCTTGGGATAGCTACCAAGCGAATATTTCTGCACGCGGTACTGTCATCAATGAAATCACCACGTCATTAGGCTATGGCGGTATTGTCCATCAATTCAAAAATTATATTCTGCGTCAAGATGAGTCTTACAGAGAAACATTTATTCAACGCTATACCAGCCTACTAAGCCAGGTCAATCATTACCAAGCTTTATCAGGCATTAGCGCAAAAGAACAAAATGCACTAAAAGACATTGTTAATGTTGCCCAGCAATACCGTCATAATCTCGACAAGGTCCAATCTCTTATTACCAGCGGTGCAGGTATTAAGGCAATTGATAGTAGTGTGAAAATAGATAGCAAACCTGCGCTTAATGCACTGGTACTACTACAGCAAAACTACGCCTTTCTCACACAGCAGACCACGAATAACCTGCATACTCAAATCAATGATTCCTTTATCAGTTTAGGGGCTGAAAGACTCGTCACGTTCCTCATTTTAACCTTGCTTTTCATGGTTGTACTAAGCCGCACAATCATGAAACCAATCAAGCAGCTAATTGGCATTTTCAATCATATTAACGAAGGTAAATACGAGAATAAATTTGAAATTCGCAATAACAGTGAATTTGGTAAACTATTCCAAGCTATTTACACTACCCAAACCAAGCTTAATTTTGACATTCAAGAGTCTCGCTTAACGGCAGAAGAAGCCCTACGTATCAAAAATGCCCTCGACAATGTCACCGCAAACGTCATGGTCGCAGATGGTCAACGTAATATTATTTACATGAATGAGTCCGTCAATAAACTGCTGAGTAATGCAGAAAAAGACATTAAGAAAGACTTACCTAATTTTAGTGTGGCAGCGTTAATGGGGGCTAATATCGACATATTCCATAAACGCCCACAACATCAGCAACAAATGGTACAAGGACTATCATCAACCCATCAAGCTAATATCAACATTGGTGGCAGAACCATGCAACTCACCCTAAACCCAGTCACCAACGCAGCGAATGAACGTCTAGGTACCGTGGTTGAATGGAATGATAAAACAGCTGAATTAGCCATTGAACAGGAAATTGACGAGATTGTAGCAGCTGCCGCAAACGGGGATTTATCCAAGCGAATAAATCTTGAAGGTAAGAATGCATTTTTTACCAAGTTAAGCAGTGGTTTGAATGAATTGCTTGAAAGCTCATCCTTATTTGTCAGTGATATTGGCGGCTTATTATCGCGCATGTCTGAAGGTGACTTAACTCAATCCATTGAACAAGAATATAATGGCGAATTTCAACAAATCAAAAATGATGCAAACAACACCATCGATAAGTTAACCAATATTATCAGTCAGATACGAGAATCTGCAAATACGGTCAGTACCGCATCACACGAGATCGCTCTGGGTAATACAGACCTGAGTCAACGCACGGAAGAGCAAGCTTGTTCATTAGAAGAAACAGCGTCTAGCATGGAAGAAATCACCGCTACCGTGAAACAAAGTGCTGCGAATACTGATGAAGCGAATAAACTTGCTACCGAGGCTAAAAACAAAGCCAAAAATGGCGGGAAAACAGTGCAGGATGCAGTCTCTGCCATGAAGGAAATTTTAACCGCCAGCAATCGTATTAATGACATTATTGGCGTGATAGATGAAATTGCCTTCCAGACCAATCTACTCGCGCTAAATGCAGCGGTAGAAGCGGCGCGCGCTGGAGAGCAAGGTCGTGGTTTTGCAGTCGTAGCAGGTGAAGTACGTAACCTATCACAACGTTCTGCCGATGCAGCCAAAGAAATTAAAGACCTGATCCGTGACAGTGTTGAAAAAGTAAAGGTAGGCTCTTCGTTAGTCAATGATTCAGGGGATACATTACAAGAGATCGTTCATTCGGTTGAGCATGTCGCCAACATGATATCTGAGGTGAGTAACGCGGCAACAGAGCAATCTAGCGGTATTGAACAAGTAAACCAAGCAGTGACTCAAATGGATGAAGTAACCCAACAAAATGCATCCCTGGTAGAGCAAGCCTCAGTAGCCAGCTCCGCTATGTCCGAGCAAGTGAATCACATGACCCAGTTAATCCAATTTTTCAAGCTAATACAACCGGAGCAAGCACGACAGCAAATAGCATATAATCAAGAGCAGCAAGGTGATCAACATCGTCCAACAAATGCCAGCTATAACCAACGTAATGGACAGCAAGCGGCTCCACAGCCAATGACGGCTCAACCTCTCACAACACAGCAATCCCATAACAAGGCTATAGCGGCATTATCAAACAATGATAGCTGGGATGAATTTTAGCTCATCATTAAACGCCACCAAATACCAGGTAAACTGGTAAACCCGGTGGTTAACCATTTAACCTCGCCATCTTTAATAATTAAGATGGTAGGGGTTACTTTCACTTGCCAATCATTACCTAATTCATAATTTTCATCGTTAATCACATCAAAACGATACTCATGGTGCTGTAAGTATTTTTTAACCCGCAAGTCTTCGCCCGAGCTTAATGCCACTGTGACTACCGGATAATATTCGGATAGTGTATCAACAGCAGGGCTAACAAAATTACACACAGGACACCACGTCGCCCAAAAATAGACAATCACAGCTTGATCTTGACTTAACTCAGCAAGATCGACCGTCTCCCCCGCCAGTGTCTTTCCCACTAAGGCTGGTACGCTCTCTTTCGGAAAATCTTTACCACGCCACACATCAACGGCGGTAGTAATCACCAAGGCAAGTAATAAGAAAATGGTTAATTGCTTAATCCAACCAAGTAGTCGTTGTTTCATCTAATCGCTTCCGTTGTGAATACGCATGTTAATATCAGTACTAATACCAAGCACAGTCAATAACCATTAAGCTATTTAATGTGATTGGTAAACAAGACTTTTATTTATTACGCTGAGCCGCGAGTGCTGCTTTAACTTGTTTCTCTAATTGCTCATAAGGCACTAAACCACCCACAATTTGGTCGGCAAAAACAAGTGCAGGAGTGCCACTCAGGCCAAACTCGCGCATCAGTCCCATACTGGTATTAATCGTCGTTTCAACACTTTTACCAGTATCATCCAACCACGCTTCTGTATCAGTGATCTTACCGACTTTAGCAATAGCTTCACTGTCTAAACGACTTGGACGTGACATCAATTTCTTATGTAGTTCGGCAAATTTTTCAGGTTCATTCTGCCATACTGTCAGCGCTAAATCTGTAGCCTCTTTCGAACTTGGACCTAAAATCGGTACCAGTTTATATACAATACGAATTTCAGGATTCTCTTCAACTAATCGTTCTAACAACGGTTCAATTTTTTTGCAATACGGACAGTTAAAATCAGTAAAATAAGCGATCGTTAACTCTGGATTCTCAGCGCCCATCCACGGATCCATTTTGTTGTTAAACAACGCAGCGTAATTGTCGTTTAAGCTTTTTCCTTGCTGCTCTTTGACTTTATTTTGTTCACTTTCTTGCAAAGCTATAATCGCTTCTTTTAAGATTTCAGGGTTATTAACCAAGGCTTCTTTTACCATTTGATTAAATTCTGCTTGTGGAATAGCAGGTGCAGCCCACGCCATTTGGGTTGCTAAAATACCGATTGAAAGCGCACCAGTGATTGACTTTGATAGTGTTAATAATTTCGTTTTCATGATCATTCCTATTATAAAATTTGTTTGACCCATCGCGATGGGATTAGCTGTAATGATTATTCACCGCTCGCTTGCTTAATTGCATTCATCACGGCGTCATCAGTTAAAATGACAGGTAGTGGAATACCGTTTGGCGCTTTCGGGCCGTAAACGATATTAAAGGGCACACCAAAACGACCATTATTTTGTAAATAATCCGTCACTTTCTCAGACCGAACGGTCCAGTCACCTTTCATCGTCACCATATTCTCTGTTTGTAATTTACTATAGACAGGATCTTGTAATACCACGCCTATTTTATTGGCTTTACAGGTAATACACCAATCAGCGGTCACATCCACAAAGACTGTTTTACCCGCTTTAACCTGTTGCTCGATACTAACCACATCGAGATCTTGCCACACTAAATCATCTGGTAAACCATTTGACCATTTACTTGTTGTTAAAGACGCTGCCAACATGACAATACTACCTAATATCAAGCCCACGCTGATACTAATTAATACAGCACGCTTACCTTTAAGCTTAACCATATAGCCTAAGAACACAGCACAAATTAATACCAAAATACCGTATATCGCGATCGTCGGTAAGAAACTTGATAACAGTGTGACGAGCCATAAACAGGTCAGCATTAACAAACCAGCAAAGACGGTTTTAACCGAGCCCATCCAACGACCAGGCTTAGGTAATAGACTGACAAGTGATGGGAAAGTTGCAACTAACAACCACGGCAATGCCATACCGATAGCCAACGCAGTAAAGATAACAAATAAACTCAGGGTATCCGCACCTAACGCATAAGCAACAGCGGTCCCTAAGAATGGCGCACTACAAGGTGTCGCAAGTAAGGTCGCAAACATACCTTGTAAGAAATGACCACGGTTACTGTCATCACCAGCAGTAGCTAATTTAGTTTGTACATTTGACGATAAACTAAATTCAAATGCACCGAGCATATTTAATGAGAACACCGCGGTGATCACAACCATGACAGCGATAAACCACGGGCTTTGGAATTGAATCCCCCATCCTATCGCTTGACCAGACACTTTAAGTACGAAAATGAAACTAGCAAGTAACCAGAACGACACGATAATACCGGCTGCGGATGCAAAAAATTGCTGTCTAATTTTACCTTTTTCAACACGCGGAGCATCAATAATGGTGCTTAATTTCATGCCTAACACAGGTAAAACACAAGGCATAATATTAAGTATCAGACCACCTAATAACGCAAAAAGCACAATACCAATTAAAGACTCGCCTGTCACAGTAACAAACCCAGCAATAACAGGCGTCGAAAATTCTAATGCTTGCTCAGAGTCGATGACCGTTAAGTTTAATGGCTTATCAATTAACTCCACCTTACCTAACCAACTGCTTGCATCAAACACAGCCGTTATAGTGCCCGCAACTTGCTCAACAGTCGCTAGCTTAAAACTAGTATCAAGATCGCCGTCAATTAATAATGTCGGTGTACCAGTCCAGTTATAACCTGATACTGTTGCTTGTAACTGGCTTTTCTCTTGATCCCATAGCAACTCAATCGCATCATTATCATCTATTTTTTTCGGTACTTTGACGATACTTTTGTTATACAAAAATATCGCTTCAGCATCCGCTTGCAGATTGCTAATATCAACCGACATATTGATATCATAGTCAGTGAGTACACAAATCGTTGTACATGAAGATAAGGTTAGGGTACCCGCTAATACCAACTGTTTATCAATGTCTTCGAAGCGTAATTGCATTGGAAAGCTAACGGTATCGGTATAACCATAAGTCTCTAACCCAAGTAATGAGAAATGTTTCGGCACTGGCCATTGCCAATCACTATTAACCAGATTGCTTGAATCTTGCCAACCAATACTTGGGGCGATACCACCTTCACCAGGTGAACGCCAGTAAGTTTTCCAGTCACCTGAAAGCTTTACTTCAAGTACTGCTGGTACAGTGTTAGTGGTTTTATCCACTTGCCCTGTCAGCATAAAACGCAACTGGATAGGCGGATGTGATGGATCTTGTAACCAACCCGTTGTCTGCGCCGAAATACTCGTCGAAATAAACAGTAAACAAGTTACAAATAAGGCTTTTATTGTCTTCAAATCATGTCTCCAAAAAGTACATAAAGTCATCGTAACGATACTTCAATACCAATTGTATTAAGTCGGTTGTCAATCAACAGGCGAAACCTATAGATAAACATAATAATTCGTTAATATACCTGAGTTACAGAAAAGACTTAAACATTTAATATCAAATAGTTAATATAAAATGGAGTTTGTTTCATCGTGTCTTTAACTATAACTAAGGTAGGACAGAGTATTACTCGTCAAATTTACACAAAATAAGATGGCGACGTTGTGAGGGAACCAATCGAGTGGTGAGGGAAATTGTATTCGGTGTCTGGCGCATAAAGTAATGGCTAAACATAATGATCATTAATATGATCATTACCAGCTCATCCATGTGGGTACTGGCTTTTTGTAATAACTTTTCGGTCAATTTACACACGCCATCACTGTTATCGAGATAACTGTCATTGTAAAGTTCCGCATTAGCAACGGCACTGACTGTCGACTTATCTTGTACAACGCTTTGTAAAGTTCCTTGTGAAACACCTTGGGGATTATTAAACGTATAAGCATTGTTAACCATACAAGCAATCAAAAACGTTACTATTAATAGCAAGCTGATATTGGCGTTGTTTGTAGGTTTAGTGATGCGCATATATGTTGGTCATTAAGCTCATGGTTAGATTAGTCACAGTGCATCTTTTTACCGATAATAATGAAATATCACAAGTCAGCATCATTAAAATTACCCTTCTTTACGAAAAATGATTAAAAATGGTCGATATATACTAAAATCTAGTGATGAATTTAATTAACTGCTGGTGTTTTTGTGATTTTAGCCTAGAATCCCGCCTCTAGTTCATTTCTCTTTATCCAGTGTTGATAACAAAACGTATCGCGGTGATTAAGTAGAATGAAAAAACACCATTTATGAAAAAACATCACACTTAATAATCGCTAGGAAATAGACTCATGGCTAAAGGTAAAAAGTACGATTTTAATTTGGTACTAGTAGACGGTTCTTGGACTGCTGAAATCGTTAGAAAGATCACATCTAAAAAAACAGTTGTATCAAAAAGCCAAGCTGGTTTTGCTTCAGAAGCAGAAGCACAAGTTTGGGCAGAGACTGAGTTAAAAGGTTTCTTACAAAACCAAATCGACCGTAACGCACGTCGTATTCGTTTAGTTTCAGAAAGCGTTGAAGATAATGCAGAAGAGATCGCTGATGAATCAGAAGAAGACAACGCTTAATATCATCTTGATATAAGTAAGGTCTTACGCCATCGCTAATTATCCGATATTAGCGATGGTCTATTTACATAAACAATTGTCTAAATCTCCAATCCCTCCACTGCACCTTATTTACACTAAAAATATTACTTATCAGCGTGGGTAAGTACTAAATTACTACCGTCAATTCTAACGTCTTTGTAACCCTTCAAATTTTCAGCAAGTACATCAAGCCCTTTTTCAGTAAGCGCTTCATCTGATAATGTGTAAGTTGTTACATTCTGACCAGAGTCCGCATCACTAGTAACTGCCGATTGAATGTTATTTAACAGCGCTTTAAAGTCATCATTGTGCATATGTATACTCTCTATAATGTATATAACTTAAGTCTTATTGATATTTTGATGGTAGGCTGTTTGTAGTTGCGTTTCAATGTATTACTTTAAATATTAATGCTAGATAGAACAAACAATGAGCCGATGCCCAGGCTCATTACACGTACTACTCATTTTCTTAACCTACTAAGCGCGTGATTAACGCTGCTAGTCATGGGAAACGACTTCTTTTAACACTTCACCAGTCGTACCAGTTGGCTGAGTAATGCCTAGATAGTTAGCAATCGTTGGCGCTATATCATACGGCGTGACAGCTCGGCTTACCTGCTCATCATCAATATCCATACCAGCAAATATTATCGGCACATGGGTATCGTACGACCAAGGTGAGCCATGAGTCGACGCGACTTTTAAACCATCAAAATCATTAATAAACGTATTCGGAGAAAAGACGATATGGATATCACCACTACGATGTTTGTTAAAGTTATTCGCGACCAAACGTAAAACCCGTTGATCATCTAAGCGACCGAACTTAATGTCTTCCGTCGTTATCGCATATTCAACGCCACTAATTTTTTCAATTTCCTTAGCGAGTACTGCTTGCACATCCTCAAGCTTGAGCTTATTACTTTTGATTACCCGATGATCAAGATAAATATACGGTTTAGAATAAAGTTTGACGAGCGCTTTACCGACACCAAATTTTTTCTCTAGTTCCTTATAAATCCCCGCATCCGCCATTAATTTTTCATCGAAGTATTTAGGTTTTTTCGCGCCCAATTCATGCAAATAACCAGGCGCATCAGCCGCGCCGTGATCCGCCGACAATACAATTAAGGTATTATCTAGTCCTACCGTGGCATCAACATAACGGAATAACTCCGCTAGCGTGCGGTCTAGACGTAATATATTATCTTCTGTCTCTAAGCTTGATGGGCCAAACATATGAATAACATAATCTGTAGAAGAAAAACTCACCGATAAATAATCTGGTACTGTGTTCTGACCTATTTTTTCTTGTTCCATTAATTTTTTAGTAAAGTCTAACGTCAGTTCATCACCTGCAGGGCTAAGTGTTAATAGCGTGCCAAAATATTTACCCGATGCTTTGCCATAAGGATGTGGAAAACGTTGACCAAACCCTGCTAAGTCAGTTTTGTAATCTACCTGTTTTTCATTTGAAAATAAGTAGTCCTTTTCTTCAAACATAAGCGACCAACTTTGCTGATCAAATTTGTCCGCTTTGTTGAGTTGATTCCAGTTATTTACCCATGCAGGATAATTTTTATAATAATAATCACTACTCACAAACTGCTTAGTGGATTTAGAAAACCACAGTGCTTTACCGTATTGACCCGCGAGAGAAACGGCCGCACGATCTTTAACTGATACCCCAAACATCTTCGATTTACCATTAAACGCAGTGTATATTTCATCGCTTAACGTACTTGATAACAGCGGTAATGGCGAGCGCCCGTCGCCCTTAGCTGCTTTTTGTGTTGAATCTATTTCGGTACTTTTATCTACGCCGCCATGGCCTAATAGGTGATAGTCTTCATCTTCAATATTATAAACAACGCGATCCAGCTTACGATCAAACCACACATTGCCGACCATGCCATGCACTGATGGTGGCGCGCCAGTCGCTAACGAACTATGACCGACAATGGTTTCAGTATTCGCATGTTGGTAATGGGCATTGTTGTATACAACGCCTTCTTCTAGTAGATAGCGAAAACCACCCTTCTCCATTTTTCCTAAAAACCGCGTTGGTAAATCACCACGCAATGCATCTACCGTAATCTGCAGCACTAACTTAGGCTGTCCTTGCTGCTTAGCAAGTACATTTCCCGACGCCGTTGTGACGAGCAGACAAGCAATCGTGGTTATTGTCTTTTGCATCTTTTTAGAAACCATATCAACTCCATTTATTTCATTTGGTTTTGTAGCTGGCTTTATAACTGTTTTTGTAGTTGGCTTTGTAATCGCTCTCGTAACTGCTTTAACGCTGGATCGCCTGGTGTACGTTGTTCCAGCATATCTACCTGAACTAATGCGTCTTCATAATTACCACTCGCTTCCAACGCCAATACATAGACAAAAGAGAAACGCGCATTATCAGGCTCAATTTGTTTGGCTTTAATCAGCGCATCCAAAGCTTGAGGCCAGTCACGTTTGACGACATATATCAATCCTAAGTTATGTAAGGCCATCGCGTGCTGTGGCTCAACCACTAATATCTCTTCGAGTAACACTCGAGCTTTGTCTAACTGACTCGTTTCACGATAGACACTCGCGAGGTTAAGCTTACTTGGTAAGAAGCTAGGCTGGATCCGCACTGCATTTAAATACTGCACCTGCGCTTGTTCAAGATCCCCAACTTTATAAGCGAGATCTGCCAGTGCAATTTGTGCTGATAATAAATCCTGTTGCTGTTGATACGTAGTTACAGCCTCCATTAACGCATCTTGCATTGGTTTTTGTGCTTTTTCGGGTAACTCTCGGCGAAATGCAGGGGCGAGTAATTTAATTGCTTGCAGGCGTACATTTTTATGCTCGTCATACAATAAACCAAAGCCCACTTGTAATTGTAACTGTTGTGAAGATCGCTCTAAAACAGTAATTACACCTAACTTAACCAAACTTTCAGAAGAGTTAGCCGCCTCATTCAAGATCTGCATATTTTCCATTTTAGTCATATCAAGACGACCAAGTAATACAGCACGACGCATTGCAGGTTGGCTTTCATCAACCACCAGTTTGGCAATATTCGCTTGCCCCTGCGGTGGGTTTTCAGCATTGAGGAGTAACGCGCTACCGATGTCATCGTATTGACCAAATACCTTAGATTTTTTACTTTTTAGCTGGCCTTGTGACCACTGGCTATTCTTATCTTGATGGCAATCTAAACATACATCCGGAGTACCTAAATTTTCACTCACCCAAGGATTAGGAATACGGAAAGCATGATCACGGCGATCATCAACGCCCATGTAACGTTTTTCAGGCATGTGGCAGTCAATACATTGGCCACCCGATGATCCTGAATCATGCAGGGTATGCTCAGGTGTATCAAATTTGCTTTGCACATGACATTGCGCACACAGGTTATT
The DNA here is from genome assembly GCF_008931805.1 of Moritella marina ATCC 15381. Taxonomy (GTDB): domain Bacteria; phylum Pseudomonadota; class Gammaproteobacteria; order Enterobacterales; family Moritellaceae; genus Moritella; species Moritella marina. The sequence goes on from NZ_CP044399.1 coordinate 2,400,520, forward strand.
ATCTAGCGTTAGCACCTTACCAGAGTGGGGATCATGGCAATTACTGCAAGTCACACCAGCCGTCGCCATCTTGCTTTGACTGAATGAGCCATAAACGTATACTTCGTCCTGAATTTGTCCATCACTGTAATATAGTTCAGGTAGTGCCAAGCGCGGGATATAGTGCTGAGTAAACTCACTTGGATCATTACCGTCAGTTAATGATGTACGTCGACTATGGCATGCTGCGCATTGATCTGGTTGACCGTGGTCAATAGAAACGGACTGGCCTTGAAGTACTTTGGCAGTATTCTTTCCATCTTCGAATATCCAATCCAATTTTTTATACTGCTTGTTTTTGAAACCTGAGTTAGCAACTGACTTTTGCTGTGCTTGGGTTAGGTTGATGTGTTTTTCAGCTGGTCCATGACAAGCTTCACAACTGACATTCACTTCACTAAATGTCGTGTTGTAACTGTCTTTTTCGACATCATAGCCACGCTTTAGATCCGTGGAATGACATTCTGCGCAACGGGCATTCCAATTGTTAAATTGCCCCAGCCAATTAAAAGGCGTGTCTGGTATATGCGTGTCTTCATAAAGGCTATACCAACGTTGGCCTCCCTCTTCTTTGCCTCGAGAATCCCAAGCCACTGGGTATGCCTGTAAGCGCCCCTTACCAATATCAACCAATATTTGCTGTAAAGGTTTATAAGCAAATACGTAAGGAACTTCATAACGCCTGCCTGTTTGACCTGTCTGGCCAGTTTCAATGTAATAACCCGCTTGGTCTTGATTAAAAATTGTCCAACCGTCTTTAGATTCAAAACGAATGTTATTAAAGTCCCCAAGTACACTCTTGTCGCTAGCTGGCAGCATAGAGTTGGCGTGATGAGACGGCTTCCAACTGGCCACTTCACTTTGATGGCAGTCAATACAAGTGTCGTTACCCACATAGCTTTGATTAACTATATAGTTTTCATTAACCATATAGCTAGGCTGGGCAAACACAACTGCGCTTAACGATAATAAGATTAAGTTGCACAACAACATGATTAGAGGCATTAAATAACTCATTTGATTAATTCTTTTAATTTGCAGGCGCTGAGCTTGTCTTTCCCCGCTGTTTTAGCCGGTGCTTGATAAGACGCTTCAAATAACTGCGCGACGGTTTCACTGTTTTTATTTCCTTGCAATAACCCCAAATTAGCATGTAGATCGGCTTTTTGGTAAAGCAAAGCGATAAACCGTGGCCACTGTTTGTTTTTTAACGATTTTTTAAGCTGGGAGTTAAGACTCGGTGGTATTTTTCGATATTTTAAATAGCTAAATAACAACAATAGAATAACGGTGCTGATGATAATGAATCCTTGTTTCTGCAGAGTGCTAATACCTGATACCTTGAGTGTGTTTGTGTCAAAATAGCCTTGCTGTAAACCATTGCCGAGATGCCACCAATTTAGCGACTCTCCACCCAGTTGATAATCACCAGGCTGTTTGATGACATAAGTGATCGTTTGCTTTATCGATGCTGTTTGCTCTCCGCGATTACTTTGATCATCAAGTTTTGGCTCTTGGACATTGATTTGTATACCGTCAACCATTGGAAACTTGATTGCCGGTATTTGAATACTTTTTATATCAGTGGCATTAATCGTGATCTCTCGTTGAATAATATCCCCCACTTGGTAACTTACTTGTGGCTCAGACCAACGTTGAACAAACTGCACGTCGCTAGACACGATATATTTTTTAATTTGTTTTAAAGGTTCAGGCACATAAGCAAATACCGCTAAGCTATCACTGCGTAATTGACTAACATGATTATCCTCTTCACTCCCATTATTTTCTCCAGCGCCTTTATATTCTCCTGTTCCCTTATATTGGACATGGAAAGTCAATGGAGGCAATTCCAGTAAACCGCTATGTTCTGGGTATAAGTCTACCTGCCAAAGCTGAGTCGCATATTTTTCACCGTCAATGATAGTGCTACCATTAATGGCAAATTGAGATGTTTGTGCCAAACGCGCTTTGGATAAAGAAGGCAATTGAAATCGCGTCGCACCATTAAAATAGCCTTTCACCGCAAGTAAATAGCTTATCGTTACCTTTTGCCCAACCACGGGATGATACTCATTAACCGTGGTCGTGATCACAGTTGTTTGAGGTTGTTTTTCAGCGGGTATACTTTGAGCCCATAACAGCTGCGGGACAATGAGAAGAAGAATGATGATTTTATTCATTCATACCTCCGGTACCTTTTAACTGTTTGTTATCAATATTTAATTGTTTATTATACTTTTCATTATCTTGTTTATTATATTCTGCTTGAAACTTGGCTCCTAAAAATAACTTAGGATCACGGCTTATATCACGTAACCATTGCTCTTTTTTCCGCTCACTACCCAGTAGTTCATCTAGCGACAACGTTTCTAACTCGACTGTTACCTGGCCGATTTGATCGCGATCTGCAGCCAATTGTTCATCGACCATGTCCTCTGAATCAGCACTTTCGCTCGGCGGTTTTTCTTCTTGTTGGTTTTCAGCGGTGAGCTTAATTTCTTCGATTAGCGCAGTGATAATACGTAGATTATTTAATGCATCTGCGTTGTCAGGATCGATCTTTAATAATAATTGATACAACTTTTGCGCTCGATGATAATTACGCCCTTCGCTATTTGTGACTGCTAGATTAAATAAACCAATCAAATCATCTTGCTGTTCGTAAATAACCGCCGCTTTGCGATAATCCTTGGCATAGACATAAGCTGCAGCTTGCCAGTTCGGATCCTGAAAACGTATCGCGGCTTCTTTATAATCTTGTTTATTGAAATAATAAGCCCCTTGTTGATCAGCCGTCATCCACCAATCAATAAAAGCAGCCTCAGCAGTATTTGGGCTCAGATTAACAACAAGTACAATCATCGCAGCCCAATGCAAGTTAAAACCACGTCGAAAGAAATACAACGCAATCAATAACACTGGATACAATAACCAGTAGCCAATATTGGTCAGTACTTGCTCTCCAGCACGATGATTCTCTGTTAGGTCGGTTAAGCGCTGGTAAAGACTGCTATCTGCACTATCTAAGTATTTACCCGTTAATACCTCAATATCTAGCGATTTAGCTTGCTGCGCTGCAGTATCCGTTAAGGCAACAAGTAACACATTATTGGTTTTTTTAGCTTGGTTAAAGTCAACCTTATTAACACTAAAACCATCACTGATAATTAATAAATCATAACCAAATTGCTGCCCGTCTTTGATCCGATTAACTTCCACTAATAACTGGTTAAGATCATCACCTTCTTCAGGCATGACCGACGGTGCTAAATAACCCAGATACAAGCGTAATAATGGTAATTGCTCCGATACAGGTAAAACTTGATGGCTACTACCCGCAAACGCAAGTAATGATACGGGACGATTGAACCCTTGCTGCAATAGTTGATCAACAATTAATTTACCGCGCTGTAAATGAGAAAAACCAGACGGTTGTTCACCTTCCATTGATATAGATAGATCTAATGCAATAATAAGCGGTGCATTAATTTTCTCATTTCCGGCTAACTGTATTTGCGGCCCTGCGATTGCAATTATCACAAGACTCGTACCAATGAGGGCAAACAGAATAGGTTTGAAACTGGCTTTTTTATTACCTTGTAGGGAAAATACACGTACTAGATGGCTAGCAATAATACCTTGCCCGGCCAAAGATAACGCCTGAATACGGCTACGCCATAACAAAAATAGCAATAATGATATCGGTAAAAATAGCAAAAACCATAACGGTTCAGCAAACTGTAGATCACTCAACATATTTGCCTCTTGCACGGTTTTTCCAATAAACCTGTATAGTTAGAAAGCCCCAAACAAGCACATAAAAAAGTAACAGCGGCCCCATCAACCAAGGGTATAGATCAGCTTTAGGCTGGAAGCGTTGCTGTTCGTAATTGGCAGGCGCGATATTATTAATATCAACTAACACCTTTTGTAAACTATCACTATCTGCGGCAACATAACTCAGTCCATTACTGACTTTGGCGATCTTCTCGAGACTAGCAAAATCAACTTTATCATCACCTTCGGTTTTTGGATCGCCCATGCCTAAGGTATAAATGTTAATGCCATCGGTTGCCGCGACACGCGCAGCATCAACAGCGTCAAGCCGAGAGTGGGTATCACTACCATCGGTAACGAGCAGTAACAAACGCTGAGTCGAGTTAGATTGCTCAAATGCGCGAATAGATAAACCAATTGCATCGCCAATCGCGGTGGCAGGTCCAGCCATTTGCGTATCCATATCATTTAGTAGGTTTAACCATAATTGTAGATCGTCTGTAAAAGGGACTTGTAAATACGCCCCCGAACCAAACACAATCAATCCCAAACGATCACCTGCTCTGTCCTTGGAAAATGCACTTAGTACTGCTTTAAGTGCATCAATTCTTGAGATAGCCTGCTGCTTATCACCTGCCATAAAGTAATCTTTTTGTTCCATCGATTGCGATAAATCGACTACGATCATCAAGTCGCGGCCGGCTTTCTCCGTGACCTGGACTTCACCTAATAATACCGGTCGAGCCAAACTGAATATCAATCCAAACCAAAATAAAATCAACGCAATAGATTGAATAAGCTGACGTTGATGTGCAACAGCCCCCGCGTTAGGAGTTTGACCTGTAGCAGCAACAACACGCTGAAAAAATGGGATATAAAGCGACACACTCGGCTGCATATACGCGGGTAAAAAACGATAGATGAAATAAGGTAATACCAATAATAATAGTAACCAAGGGTAATCAAGTGTGATGTTCATAATGATGCCCCTGCAGCCATTGTTGGCACTTCGTTTTTAAGGTAGCGAATTCATCCGTATTACAGCTCACTTTATCTGGGTGCTGAAAAGCCAACTGGTTTAATAACTGCCAATCAAAGTCGTTAAAAGACACACTCTCGATGCCTTTGTTTAGACTAACTAAAAATGTCTCCTTCTGTAATTCGACCTGCTGTGCAGTAGTATGACTAAGCGCATCATTAAGAGCATGGCTAAGAGCATAGTGTAAGATGCTTAACAACTGCGTCGCATCCTGCATTGATAGCAAGTGCAACTGTGACAAGGCATTACGTCGATAAGCATTGTTCATATAATGCTTACGCTTTTGGTCAATAAAAATGCAGGACACAACTAAAACCAAAACCATCAATACATACCAACCGTACGCTAACGGCCACCAGCTCACATCTTGTGGCAATATCAGTCCTTTCAATTGCTGCAACGAATTCATTATTTATATCCCTGTAATAATGTCGCTATTTGTACATCCACCGGGTCAATCGTATTGACCAAGCCAATCGGTAACGTGCTCGCCACCAATGCTTGCTCGAGTCGCTGAAGTTTGGCTTTATATAGTTGGTCGAATTTATCTTGATTGTCAGTATTTGCTTGAATATTTATCTGCTGTTGTCCTTGTGAAACGCTTAGGCCATGAGCCTGACTAATATCCACTTCCAACGGATCTTGTACAATAAATAACAGAACATTAGCCTTGTGATGTATTACCTCTAATTCATTAATATCATCTTCAGCAAGACCTTCAATGTCAGTAATTAGAATCACGACACTTTGATTATTTAAGCTTGATAGCCAAGGTTTGACTTGACTGAAAATAGACGTTTGGGGGTTGTTTGACGCTTTTACCGGATCAAGTGACAATTGATTATTTGCTGTCACTATCGTTTCTAACAATTGCAGTACACCTCGGCTGGTACGCTTAGTGCTGATTTGGTGCATTTTATCTGCGATCACCAAACCACCCACTCTATCGCCAGCTGAATGTGCCATCCATGCAAATAAAGCCGCCACCTCTGCGGCAACCACTGATTTCGTTTTATCGACACTACCAAAAAACATAGATAGGCGCTGATCAACTACTATCGATACGGGACGGTCTGTTTCTTCAGAATAAATACGCACATAAGGTTTACCTAAACGAGCACTGGTACGTGAATCAATTTGGCGAATATTATCCCCATCTTGATATTGTCTTAGCTCCTCAAAATTTAAACCACTACCACGCAGGCGTGAGGCATGCTGTCCAGATAGCATACCTGCAGGTCGATAACTGGCACTCAGGCGTATTTTCATCGCATATTGCTTTAATGCGATTAACCTAGCTAGATTAGTGTAAATCCGCGCATCATCCATTGCTATTACGCCTCCTAAAGCACCGGCGTCGCTTTAATCAAATCAATCACGACTTGCGACGCTGATTTACCCAAGGCAACCGCGTTATAACTGAGCGTGATCCGATGATTCAATACTGGTACAGCCACAGCTCTTACATCATCTGGATCAACAAAATCACGACCTGATAATAATGCATGAGCACGCGCCGCTTTATCCAAAGCAATACTTGCTCGAGGACTCGCCCCAACACGAATAAGTTCGGCTAGCTGTTCATTATTTGTGGTAGTTGGATCACGTGTTGCCATCACTAACGAAACGATATACTGCTCAATATTTTCAGAAATATATACTTCATCCACTAAATCACGTGCCGTTAGAATGAATGCCTCGGCGTTCTCTAATCGCGTTAATTGCATACTTTTTTGTTTGTTTTGTCCTCGCACTAAACGAATGATAGCCAGTTCAGTGTCATGGTCGGGATAGTCTAAAATAAGCTTAAAGAGAAAACGGTCCATTTGCGCTTCAGGCAGAGGATAAGTACCTTCTTGTTCTATCGGGTTTTGCGTTGCCATTACCATAAATACAGGCTGCATCTTATGACTGGTATTACCGACAGTCACTTGCCGTTCTTCCATCGCCTCTAATAATGCAGATTGTACTTTAGGCGGTGCACGATTGATCTCATCCGCCAACAACACACTGTTAAATACAGGTCCAGGGTTAAAATCAATTTGCTGATCACTATTGACAGATAATGACTCATAACCAATTACATCAGAAGGCAATAAATCCGGGGTAAATTGCACTCGTCCTTGGCTTAGCCCTAACAATTCAGATAACGCTTTAACACTGCGGGTTTTCGCCGTACCAGGTAAACCTTCCAGCAGTACATGACCATCAGCAAGTAAGGCAACTAACAAACCTTTGACTATATCTGCTTGCCCTAATACCTGCGATTGTAATCCATTTTTAAGTAGCTCAAGCTGCGTATAGACTGCTTGTTTATCCATAATGACACCACTGATATGACTGAGATTGGATTGAGTATGGTTATTTTTTATCGCTCACTACTGTTAATAAGCATAAAAAATAAAGGGCGCAAATGCGCCCTTTAACATGATATTAGTTATTTATTGTGACTTTCTTGGAGTTTTTCCATTACCTGATCTAAGCTAAAACTTGCCGCTTTTTGACTAGGAGGGAATTCTTGGAATGTTTTTAAGAAATCACCAACATACGCTTGTGCAGGCACAAACATGTACGCATGGTCTAATAACCAATCGTAGTATGTATTAGATGTAATATCTGCGGTTTCGTATGGGTCCATACGTAAGTTAAACAATTTAGGTAAACGTAATGTCACAAACGGTTCAGACCAGATTTGCATCGTACCTTGAACACGCTGCTCCATGAACACCGCTTTCCAGTTGTTATAACGTAATGCCGCTAAATCACCATCATCAGTGAAGTAAAAGATTTCTTTACGTGGTGCAGTTTCTGATTTACCCGTTAGGTAAGGTAAGAAATTGTAACCGTCTAAATGATTTTTAAACTTCTTAGGGCCAGCTTTATGACCTTTCAATAGTTTCGCTTTCACATCTGAATCACCCGCTGCGGCTGCAAACGTTGGTAACCAGTCCATGTGATGCATGATCTCGTTAGACACTTCACCAGCTTTAATTTTACCCGGCCAGCGAACCATAGCGGGAACACGATAAGCACCTTCCCAGTTAGTATTTTTCTCGCCACGGAAAGGCGTTGCACCGGCATCTGGCCAGCTGTTCATGTGTGGACCGTTATCTGTAGAATAGAACACGATAGTATTATCTTTAATACCCAGGTCATCTACTTTCTGCAATAATTTACCTACATGTTTATCATGTTCAATCATACCATCAGCATAATTACTTAAGTTAGATTGACCCTGTTGTGAAGGTTGAATATGTGTACGGAAATGCATACGTGTGGCATTCCACCAAACAAAGAATGGCTTTTTAGCTTTTACCGATTTATCCATAAATTTCATGGCTGCAACGATAGTTTCATCATCGACAGTTTCCATGCGTTTTTTGGTTAATGGACCGGTATCTTCAATTTTGCCATCCGCATAAGAATGAATGACACCACGAGGGCCGAATTTTTTACGGAATTCAGGATCTTTAGGGTAGTCAATATTCTCAGGTTCTTCCTCTGCATTTAAGTGATATAAATTACCAAAGAACTCATCAAATCCATGAGCAGTCGGCAAGAATTTATCTTGATCACCAAGGTGGTTTTTACCAAATTGACCCGTTGCATAACCCATAGGTTTAAGGATTTCAGCAATCGTGGCGTCCGATGCTTGCAAGCCAACGTCAGCACCGGGTAAACCAACTTTACTTAAGCCTGTACGCAATACACTTTGGCCAGTAATGAACGTTGAACGACCCGCGGTACAAGATTGCTCAGCATAGTAATCGGTAAACATCATGCCTTCTTTCGCAATGCTATCAATACTCGGTGTTTTATAGCCCATTAAACCAAAGGTGTAAGCACTGACATTTGACTGGCCAATATCATCCCCCCAAATAACCAGAATGTTCGGTTTTTCAGCAGCACTTAGATTAAGTGACGCCAATCCCAAGGCTGCAAATGAAAGCAACCTTAACCTTTTCTGCATTGTAGTAACCATGTCATCTGTACTCCATGTTATAAACACAATTAAATATTGAATGTCATTTTGGCTTTTGTTATCGAATAATATGAGCAATCAATCTTAATGAATGTAGTACAGTTGTTACTATTCAGCACTTTAATGAGAAAATAATCAGATTAAAAAGAAGTGGGGATTCAATAGAGTTACACGGTATTCATTTATATTAAGCCCTATATTAAAAACTAGACAGATCAAGTTTTATCGCTGAACCTAACCAATGCACATGCTCGGTATGATCAATTAGATCATCGCCTGTCACAGCATGTATCAACACGCTTAGATCCTGCCTATTTTCTTTAACCCAAGGCACAAAAGCAGCAAAATCAGCGTGGTGAAATGTTGCAGCAAAGCTCCATTGTGGATGCGGTCCCACCAGCCGGGTATTTAAATTACCGACTTCTAAGCCAAGTTCATCACGAATAGTAGTGCGTAATACAGTCACTAATGCCAGCGATGATTCATCAAAATAAAAATGCGCATGATAACTGTCGTGGCTATTACTCAGGTCATTACCCTGTTCATTCGTTAAGTTGTGGTCTTGAGTATGGGGGTTAGAACTCATAAATACCTCATAAAATTAAAGCGTTAAAACAACAAATTCAAGATAGCACAGTTATTATTGCCTTAATACGCCCTTTACTTTCTTCACATTACAGTTAACAACCCACCGCTAAAACCAACATACACAAACACTAAATGACGTTAATTTACAGTGCTTTACATTGTATTTTTTGATTTACATTCTTTACCTATAATTTGCTAGTCATTGGGGTTTGTTTTACTATATGATATAAGAATACGAACAATTATCATTTGGATTTATAATAGTATGAAACTATCAGTTGTAGCTACTTTCTTTGGATTATTATTTTCAGCCAGCGCTTTATCAGACACCATCACTGTTACCCATCAATTAGGTAAAACCACATTAGAGACTAACCCTCAGCGTGTTGTCGTGATTGGCACGGGTACATTAGATGCGTTAGATTATTTTGGTATTAAGCCTGTGGCATTAAGTAAAGCGACAACGATGCCTGACTATTTATTGAAATATCAAAGTAAAGAATTCGCGTCTTCAGGTAGCTTAAACGAACCTGATTTTGAAACTATTTACATGCAAAAACCAGATGTGATCATCATCGGTTCTCGCGCTGTCGAATCTTATAAAGAATTATCTAAAATAGCGCCAACAGTAATGTTCGCACCAGAATCAACTGGCTATTGGCAGAGTACTCAACAACAATGGCGTATGCTGGGTGACATCTTTGAAATCCAACCAAAAGTAGAAGCTAAGATCGCCAATGTAGACGCTAAGATCACTGAAATTGCAGCTTACAATAAAACCCATGACGTTAAAGCATTAACGGTAATGAGTACTGGCGGTAATATCACCACATTTGGTGCGCAATCGCGTTTCTCTGCCATCTACCGTGATTTTGGTTTCCAAGAAGCCGTCCCTAACATTAAAGAATCTCGTCATGGTGACTTAATTTCGTATGAATTCATTAGCAACATTAATCCCGCTAACCTCTTCATCATCGACAAAGACAAACTGATTAATAAAGACAAGAGCCGTACCCGTGAAGAATTCGCTAATCCATTAGTTAAATCAACCAAAGCGTACAAAGACGATAAGCTCAATTATCTCGATATTAACGCTTGGTATATTGCCCTGTCAGGTGTCACGGCAACCGATCAAATGATTGAAGATATGCAGCAATCACGCGCACTGTAATTGAGGCTTACCTTGAAAAAGTTATTGTTTGTACTGGTCACTCTCAGTATTGCATCGGTATTTATCGGTGTCGCTAACTTATCGTTAGCAGCTATTTTAGCCGGTGATACCGAGGCTATCGAATTACTGTTAATCAGCCGTTTGCCTCGCTTATTAGCTATTTTACTCTCAGGCGCAGGGCTGAGTATTGCAGGACTGATTATGCAGCAGATCAGTCAAAACCGATTCGCATCACCATCGACATCTGGCACCATTGAATGTGCCATGCTCGGCTATGTCTTAAGCCTGGTATTCCTAGGTCATGGTGATAACTTATTGCTGATATTTGGTATGGCGATTGCGGGTACCTTGCTATTCATTCAGTTTATCCATCGGGTCCAGTTTAAAAACGCCATTTACGTTCCGCTCATCGGTATTATTTTTGGTAATGTCGTGTCTTCGGCTGCCACTTTCGTCGCTTATAAATATGATGCAGTGCAGAACTTATCAGCTTGGACAGTGGCTAATTTTGCTAGCATTTTACAGGGTAATTACGAATTACTTTATATCGCCCTGCCTATCTCTGTGATCAGCTACTGGTACGCCACCCGCTTGTCTGCAGTGGGTATGGGTAAAGACTTCGCCACTAATATCGGCTTGAATTACCAACAGGTACTCTTCATCGGCATTATGCTTGTGTCTATTATGTCTGCATCTGTGGTGATGATTGTCGGACAATTACCTTTCTTAGGCTTGATCGTACCTAATTTAGTCACGCAATTTTATGGTGATAATTTACGTAAAAACATTCCGCTCACCGCCATTATCGGCGCTATTTTAATTTTACTTTGTGATGTTGTTGGTCGCGTGATCATCTTCCCTTACGAGATCCCTATTTCGATGATCATCAGCATATTAGGTGGCGTGGTATTTATCTTCTTCATTGTAAAAGGGAAACAAAATGTCTGATGCAATGAAACTCACCGGACTGGTAGTTATCACGGTACTCTTCACGTTTCTATTCATCGGTGTTGGTTTAGATGCGTCAAACTATGCATACTTTTTATCACGTCGCGTGCCAAAAGTATTAGCCATGATCATCGCCAGTATTGCCATTGCGCAATCATCATTGGTATTTCAAACCATCACCCATAATCGTATTTTAACCCCGAGTATTATGGGTTTTGATGCCTTATATTTACTGACTCAAGTACTCGTCGTGGTTATCTTTGGCGGCTTTAGTGTATTGCTATTAAATCCGTTTATTAACTTTGCTTTGTCGGTTTCCATCATGGTGGGCTTTTCGTTATTACTGTTTGGTTTTTACTTCGCCAGTAATGACGGTAAAAGTAACGTCATTACCTTGTTATTACTTGGCGTTATCTTCGGTCAACTATTTGATAATGTGTCATCATTTTTCATGATGCTCGTCGATCCCAATGACTTCTTAACGATTCAAGCAAGCATGTTTGCCAGCTTCAATAACGTCAACCAAGAACTGGTTTATTTATGTGTTGTGCCATTGCTTGTGGTCAGTGCCCTGCTCTTTAAGCTCGCACCGATATTGGATGTCTTTTGGTTAGACAATGACAATGCGATAAGCCTAGGGGTTGATACTCGCCGCGTCACCAAGCAAGTATTGATACTCGTCGCTATCATGATCTCGTTATCAACAGCCTTGGTGGGTCCGGTTATGTTCTTCGGTTTACTGGTAGCGAATTTAACCAAAGAGTTTTTTCATACTTACCGCCATAAAACATTGCTCATCGCCAGTAGTTTAATGGCGATGTCGATGCTGTTATCAGGGCAGTGGATCATCGAAAATGTCTTTAGTTTCTCAACCACGCTCAGCGTCGTAATTAATTTCGTCGGTGGATTGTACTTCTTATCTCTGCTTGTTCGCCAAAAAATTCAATAGCTAGCGATTAAATCATCGCAATTAGGATATATAAAACGTGATTTCAGTAACCAATTTATCTAAAGCCTTTGGCAATCACAAAGTTGTCGATCAAGCCTCGGCCTCATTTATTAAAGGCCAGGTCACTTCTATTATTGGCCCCAATGGCGCAGGTAAAAGTACCGTATTGTCGATGGCATGTCGTTTATTAAATAAAGACAGTGGTACAGTAATTATCGACAATCAAGACGTATTGGATTGGGATACCAAGGCATTAGCGAAAAAGTTAGCCGTGCTACGCCAATCTAACAATTTGAATATGCGCTTTACAGTACGAGAATTAGTGGCTTTTGGGCGCTATCCTTATAGCCAAGGCAAACTGACAACTAACGATAATGAGGTCATAGACAAAGCGATCGGCTACTTAGATTTAACCCCGATTGAAAACAAATACCTTGATGAACTTAGCGGTGGCCAACGCCAGCTAGCCTTTATTGCTATGGTGGTGGCACAAGATACTGATTATGTGTTTTTGGATGAGCCACTGAATAACTTAGATATTAAGCATTCATTACAGATAATGAAAAACATTAAAACCTTAGCCCATGAATTAGGTAAGGCAGTGGTCATTGTGATCCACGATATTAACTTTGCCTCTTGTTATTCAGACAATATCGTCGCACTAAAAAAAGGCAAAGTTGTCGCTAATGGCACGGTTGCAGAGATCATCAACCAAGCAACCTTATCGGCAATTTACGACACTGATTTTGATATTCACGAAATTAACGGTAAGCGCATTTGCATGTACTACGGGCAATAGCCGACCATTAAGGGGAAAAATATGAGCAAGAAACCAAACGCTAGAGTCGTCACTGTAATAGACAGCCAACAAATAACGCCAAATATGCAGCGTATTAGCTTTCAAGCAGACGATTTATCTCACTTTCCTGCTGATGCTGAAGGTGGCTATATTAAGCTACTGTTTACTGACTGTGGTGATACCGATATTTCACAATTACCGGCAGACAGCCGCGCTAAAATGCGCACTTATACCATACGTCATTTACGCCAATCACTCGATCAATTTGACGTTGACTTTGTACGTCATGAGCATAGTGTTAATGAAAAAACGAGCAGTGAACACGGTGGTTTTGCGGCGGCATGGTCACAATCAGCGCGCATTGGCGATACCATCTCCATTGCAGGTCCAGGGGAAATAAAACCGATACATTTAAACGTTGAGTGGTACTTTTTAGTGGCTGACATGACTGCGCTACCGGCATTAGCCGCGCAACTCAACAAGCTCCCTGCGACAGCCGAAGGTTATGCCGTCATTGAAATTAACCATATCGATGACAAGCAAACCTTAATCAAACCAGATGGCATAGAAGTTATTTGGGTTGTCGCAAATTCAACTGAGACAGAGCTAGCCAACCAAGTACAAGGCTTAAGCTGGTTATCAGGTGAGCCTTCGGTGTGGTGTGCTTGTGAATTTTCAACCATGCGTGCATTACGCCAATACTTTAGAAATGAAAAAAATGTCGATAAAGATAACCTCTATATCAGCAGTTATTGGAAATCGGGATGCACTGAAGATGGCCATAAAATAGCAAAACGTAACGATAATGAAGCACAGCTAAGTGGTTAATCCCCCTTTTCACTTCATTTTCGCGTAAACTAGCCCGGTTTTGTATCATTCTAACAACGGGCTAAATCATTTTGCATACTCTATCTCAGCTGAAATCGGGTGAATTAACAGGTATTAAGCGTTTAACATTATCAGAAAATCTAACCGCTTTCCCTCTGGAGATCTTGTCACTGGCGAGCAGTTTAGAGATCCTCGATTTATCTAATAACCAGTTAACTCATTTACCAGCAGAAATTGCTCAGTTAACTAAATTGAAGATCTTGTTTGCATCAAACAATCAGTTTGTAACCTTGCCTGAAGTTCTGGGTCAATGCCCTAACCTAGAAATGGTTGGCTTTAAATCAAACCAAATTAACCAGGTGCCAGACGCTTCATTACCCGTTAAATTACGCTGGTTGATCTTAACGGATAACCGCCTTGAAGTATTACCGGATTCATTAGGTGAGCGTCCACGCTTACAAAAATTAGCGTTAGCAGGCAACTGTTTAACAGAGCTACCTCAGACTATGTCTCAGTGTCATAACCTAGAGTTAGTGCGTATTTCAGCTAACCGCCTAACTGAATGTCCTGAGCAACTGTTCGGTTTACCTAAGCTAGCTTGGTTTGCCTTCTCGGGCAATCCATTTAGCCAAGCTGATGTATCAATAGATAGCGTGCCGCAATTAGCATCATCAAGCTATACACTACAAAACGTACTGGGCCAAGGCGCATCAGGCGTGATTTCAAAAGCGGTGTGGAATGAGCAACAAACGCAATTTCCAGACGAGATCGCAGTAAAAGTATTTAAAGGTGAAGTGACTAGTGATGGTTATCCTGAAGATGAATTACAAGCGTGTTTAAAAGTAGGCAACCACCCGAGCTTAGTACAGTCATTAGCACAGGTAAAAGAAGCCGATTACTTAGCACTGATCATGAACTTGATCCCTGCACATTACGCTAACTTAGGGCTACCACCATGCTTTAACAGCTGTACCCGTGATACTTTCCCAACTGATTTTAGCTTGCCTATTACTCACATTGATAAGATCGTCTCACAAATGGATGAAGTATTTACCCATTTACATGACAATCAAGTGTGCCATGGTGATTTATACGCCCACAACACCTTGTTTGATGTAGATGCGAATATCATCTTTGGTGATTTTGGTGCGGCCACCATGTACCACATGCTAACTGACATACAGCAAGCGCAAGTGAAAGAGATTGAGAATCGTGCTTTATTACACTTTATTGATGATTTATTAAGTGTGTGTGCTGAAGAAGATAAAGAAAGTGAGGCGTTTAAACGCCTTAATCAGCGTGTAGGTTAAATAACTATTCACTCGCGCTTATAATACAAACCCGTTTAGTTTGTCTATATTGATGACATTAAACGGGTTTTATTTAACACTATAATTTGAATTTATTATTCTTATAACGCGCCATTGCAGCTACGTCTTTATCTACTATCGTTTGCCCTATTGGAGCAAGCGAGATAACCGCTAATTTCAAATGTTGCAGAGCAAACGGAATACCAATAATCGTCACGAAGCAGGCTATAGCAGATGCCACATGGCCTAGTGCTAACCACACGCCCGCAAAAATAAACCACAGCGCATTACCGATAAAGCCAAAACTACCAGTACCAATATCTTCTGCACGCGTCAGTTCATCACGATATATAGCCTCTTTACCAAACGGGAAAAAAGAAAAACCAGCAATGACAAAGCAAGAACGTCCCCACGGAATACCAACAATACTAATAAACGCTAATACGCCAAAGAGTACCCATGCTAACCCCATGACAGCACCACCAAACAGAAACCAAATTATATTACCGAGTGTTCTCATGTTATCGTCCCGTCTCAGTTTATCTTAATTCAAGTGTTTAACTACCTATAAGACCTATAAGACCTATAAGACCTATAAGACCTATAAGACCTATAATACAAGCACATTGCTTTTAGACTACAGAACCATGTGAAGATTCAAGTTATTTATCATTAAAAATAAACAGTCTGTGTCATTGTGCTTTTATTTTGAACGTCTATTTAATTTTCTACAACGTATCACAACATAGTTTATAACAATACTATGATGCTCAATATTAATGTGCTACCCGTCACCCTATGTCCCATTTATCCAATAATTTCCCGCATAATCAATTACCATCAACCCGTTAACTAATAACCTTAATTCTGATCATGGTATTTAAATGAAGATAACTCAAACTCACGCTATCGCTTTTTTCAGTGTTATCTTCATGCTAATGGCCAGTATTTCCCTACTTGCAGTTCAAAAATTTCAGTACTCTACTACAACAGTATTAGCGAGTCGAACAGCTGAAGTTATCGCCACAACGGTTAACCAAGCTCGCGTATCATATAGCGCAGATATAGCACAAATAAGCTTACATCCTGATATTACCGTCGAAACCTTATATCATGGTAAACCACTGTCGATCCCCAACCCCGCAACATTTGCAATCGAACTTGGTGAAGCGGTATCCAACCGAGATGCCGGGATTATTATTCATACCTACAGTAAATATCCATTTAAAAATCGAGCCCTAACAGGTGGTCCTCAAGACAAATTCCAACAAGATGCGCTAGCGATACTAAGCACAATTAACCCCGTATTTGAGCGTATAGAAGAGCTTGGTGGCACACCTGTTTTACGCCATTCAGAAGCGATTTTAATGGAAAAAAGCTGTGTGGATTGTCATAATTATCACCCTAACAGCCCTAAAAAAGATTGGAAAATTGGCGATATACGTGGCGCAATAGATGTGACAGTACCTTTAGAGGGGGGAAATGATGACCTTGCCGCTATTGTTCGTTACTCTTACATCATCTTCATGGCATTTTCTGTCATTAGTTTGTTAGGTATGTTTATCACCCTTAAACGCACCCACCAGCAATCGAAAGAACTCGACAAAAAAGTAAAAATACGCACTAACATATTAAATGAAATGGCGTATACAGATTCACTGACGTTAATTGCTAACCGCCGTGCGTATGAAGAATTCTGTGATAATATCATTAATAAAAAATGTGCCAATAGCCTGCCGTTAGCCATCATTATTTATGATTTAGACCACTTTAAACAAATTAATGATCAATATGGTCATGATATGGGCGATGAATGTTTGATTGCAACTGTAGAGGCCGTTTCGGCAATACTGCCTGCAGATAACAATTTTCATGCGCGCATTGGCGGGGAAGAATTTGCGATTATTTTAAAGCATGTATCAAACGAGCAGTTAGAACAGACAGTACAGCGTATACTCGAGAGTGTCAGGCAGGTTAAAGTATTAAAACAGCCTGATATCAAGGTAACCTGCAGCATAGGTGCAACACTCGCAACCGAGCTGAATGAAACAACCATTAAAAGCATAGTTAAAACCGCTGATGATGCCCTCTATGAAGCGAAATCTTTAGGTCGCGATCAGTGGGTTAGTAAGCCTTATGATATACATCATAAATGATACGTTAGCATAGTCGTATACGTTGCAGTGCTAATCTATATAGATTATTCCCACATAGATCGACACTGCAACTCTCATACATCGCAAGGAAATAGTCTTTATTGTTCATTATGGTCTCAACCCTAGAACTGATAATAAGGCATTTAGAAATACGTAAACTCTTCTTCCTCAAAGGGTGGTAGATAACCTATATATTTATCTCCGGAAAAGTCTTTGCACTCTACGTCAGCTAATAAATCGTCATTTTTAACAACATACACACCAGCGGTTTCGATATACTCTCGGCTTCCATCGTCAAGCCATTCACCACTGACCCCACTCGAGTAAACAATATATTTATATTTACCGTTAGCAAAGGTCAACTGGCCCCGACCACCGCCACTGTAACTGATACGGCTAAAATGAACGGCTGATTCGAGTTCTAATTCGATCTTATTTAATTGTCCAAAACGGTAAATCACCGTGCGTTCATTGGCTGAGCACACTGATATGCTTTTCACGCCAACACGACAGCTAAACGACGTCTTTTCACTGGGTAAACAAAGATTATCAGCAATTGCAACGGGACTACTTAACAGACCCAGGACACATAACATTAACTTTTTCATCAAAATTAACCAAGGTAGAGAGAACAATGCAGCAAAGCAAGTGTATATCAAAGACGATTTATAGCATGTTGAGTGAGCGTTTAGTGTAAGAGGGTGTAAGCGCTGGCAAGGCACAACCTAGTTATGTATCCATACTGCAATGGCATATAGAGAATGGCATTACATGGGTACATCTCCAAGCTCCTTAATTTCATACAGCTCAGATTCACCATGTACTAATATTGCTGCCGTTTTTGTCACTTGCTCAGCCTGAGTAGCTGACGCGATGTGGATCACCATGCTGTTATTTTTGAGAATGTTGGTGAATGTATCTTTGTTATCACCATTAGGTTTTTTTACCAAGCGATTCATCAAGACTTTTCTCGTGTTAACCACCAGCAGATTAACGAAGCGACAGTCACCATCACCACGCCTTGCCAAAACTTGGTCGTCAATTCTATATTCAGTATCATTGCCGCAAAGAATGTCGATAAGATCGGCGTGAAATACGACAACGTCGCCAAAAAAACCATATTCCCGCCGAGAATACCAATATTCCATAGCGCATAACCACTGCCCATGACTATGCCGGCAAGCAACAAATCAAACGTCGCCTCGGTAGTAAATTCCATCGCAGGTTCATTACTGATTAAATACTTGATCCACAGCGCTATCGCTGTACCAATAAAGAACCAAGTAATACCATTCATACCGTTAGCCAGTTTTTTGGTGATATTGCAATAAAATGCCCAAATAAAGGCACCAAAAAAAGCCATCGAATAACTCGTAGGATTAGTCGCGATATTACTACTTAGCTGACTAATGGAAATGCCCTCATCGCCACCGACCGTCCAGGCCACGCCAAAAAACGACAGCGCAATAGCAGGATACAATAATTTGTTCACTGGCTTATGGCTCATAAATACCGCCATTAGCACAGTCAACGAAGGCCATAGGTAATTAATCACTCCCATCTCTACCGCCTGGGTGCGATCGTTTGCCATTCCCAGTGCTAAAGACAAGCAAATTTCATAACTCACAAATAAACCACCACCAATCAGGAGATAGCGTGGAGGGAAAAGCTTCAGCTTAGGCGCGCCTAAAAATACCCACAAGAATACCGAACTGACAGTATAAATCATGGCAGCGCCACCAATCGGGCCTAACTGCTCTGCCACGTTACGAATAAGCCCTACAATAGTGCTCCACAATAAAATAGCTAAGCAGCCTGCGAGGGTAAATTTATGGGTGTTAATCAAGCGATAACCTTTTGCTTAGTAATCAATGAATCGTCATCGATTGCCGGGAGATAAATACCTCGAATACTATCAATATCAACAATATCAATCTGCTGCTCTGTTAAATATTCGGTTGCGTATTGACTGTATACGCCAGTCGTTAGGAACAAGTCAAATAATTCCTGATCTAGGTGTTTATCTTTTACCATATTAGCCATAATTTTTAGCGCTAAACTTAACGGTTTTGCCTCTTTGTACGGACGGTCCGATGCAGTTAACGCCTCAAACACATCTGCCACCGCAATAATACGACCTTGCAATGGGATCTCTTCTCCAGCTAATTCCAAAGGATAGCCTTTACCGTCAATACGTTCATGATGACTACCGGCAATAATCGGCACATTCTTTAAATGTTCAGGATATGGCAGTTGATCTAACATCATATAAGTTTGCACTATATGCTCATTAATATTGTAACGATCTTCCGCTGTTAACGTGCCCGCTTTAATACCTAGATTGTATAGCTCGCCGCGATTATATTGATATTCCGGCTGCTTAATCTTAAAGTCGCGCAGACCATTAACGGGTAATTTTTTCTTCTCATCCCAAGCATAAAAATGTTCAATTTTGTTAGTGAGAACAGTTTCAATAACGGGTAATGTTTGTGCTGTTTTTTTCACTTTTTCTTGGCGAGAAATACCAATATCATCCGGTAAGGTACGTAACCAAGTACGTTGCGCGAGTTTATCCAAACGTGCAATTTTATCATCCGCCATAAATTCACTGCCGAGATTACACTCTGCAACAAAAGCAAACTCACTTTCTAGTGTTCGCTGCAATTGCTCACAATGCATTCTTGCCTGTCGCTTATCAGCACCTTCAAGCACAGCTTCTAAATAACCTATTTCGGCATCCCGTTTCAGCACTTCATAGCGCATTCTTACTTCATGAATACGATCGTAGACAGTTTCTAATTTCGTCGATTTATCCATAATAAAGTCTGGTGTGGAGACTTTACCGCAGTCATGTAACCAAGCGGCCAGCAGCAATTCTTCCCATTGCTTCTTGTCCATCTTAAAGCCAGAAAACACGCCCTTATCCGCCACCATTTTTTCAGCCAACATTTGCGTTAACTCCGGCACTCGCTTGCAATGTTCACCGGTATAAGCAGATTTAACATCTACCGCGCTGGCAGTCATCATCGCAAAAGCATGAAATAAATTGGTTTGTGCTTCAGCTGTTTCTAAGTGTTCTAATACCAGCTCATTAAAACCAATAAACTCTTGTACAAATGCAAGTCGACCACGAATATCAGCATTCACTTTGTCGTTAAAGCAAATCAATAGCGCACCGGTATTTTGCTTGTTGCGATTAAACAACGGCATCATAAAACCAGCCTGGTGTTGCGTTGATAACCTTGTTATTTCACTTGAGTTCAACTCATATATCGATTGTTGAAAAGCAGCAGGGGTACTATCGAACAGTGCTTGTAAGTTCAGCTGGCCATAACCTCCAATTTTAGCCGCTAATGAAAACTCACCGCGAGACTGCAAGGAATTAGTAAACAACAAGCAATCATCTGATTTCAAAATATCTTGCACCTGCGATACCAATGACGATGACATCTCTTCTGGCGCGGTTGAACGTGCAACCTGCTTTAGGTTTTCAATAAAGTTAAATAGCACTGCTTCCATCATTAACATGGTTTCGTTTATTTGATCTATCTCTGTAATACCAGAGCTTTTATATGTGCGCCTTTTAAAACTAAAGCGCTGTATATCTTTCAATGATTTAGCCAGAAACGTCAACGGACGAACCACATGGCGAGTCGCAATGATCACAATCAATAGCGATAACACCACTACGGCTAAAGAGATCAACAATAAATCATTATAAAAATCATTGGAATCCGCTAACACCGATTCTAACGAAACGACATTAACCAGATATAGAATTTCATATTCACTCATCACCATTGGGGTAATGATTAACTGCCACTCTTGTCCTTGCCAGTCAATACGACGGCTTTCACCATCAGATCTATTCACATGACTTAAATTTGAAATAAACGCTTTTAATCCCAGATCCTGTAATACTATTTTTTTACTCGGATCATCTGCTTTAATGATTTGATTACTTGCTAATAGACTTTCTTTCGCCGTAAACAAGTATATTTTAGAATCCGCTGAATAGGCCATCTCAGCCATGACATCATCAAGTGAATCAAGTGTAAAATCAGCAGCTATAACACTGTTACCATCGAGTGAACGACGCGAAAAAGTAATACCAAAATGTTTGAAAAAATAAAAGTAATACGGTTCGGTGACATTAATATCGCCACCCTGCTCGGTTTCAATAAACCAAGGTCTAACCCGTGGATCATAGTTGTCGTTATCATAAAGAAACTCGGTAATGACCAACATATTTCGATCAAAGAAAATACGAGTTTGCTCGCCATTAAATTGATTATAATCGACCATGATCACTGAATGTTCAGGCGCGCTTAACCGCCCACGATCACTTGCATTATATAGGTCTCACCACAAAAGAGTTACCGTTTTCATCGCCAAAATACAATGTCGATAAATGTGGACTTTTAGCTAATATTTTCGCTAACGTTCCTAGCCAGACACGGTCTTTAACATCCAATTTAGAATGGACAAAATCGGTAAATGCTAAGGTATCAAGCAAGGTAGCCAAAGGTGTACCTAACAATCCAATCCGGCCAGTCAGCGCTTCAGCATGACTTGCCACTATATCTTCAGAAAGGCTGGTCGTGACTTCACGTGAATGATTAATGCTGACTCTAATTAGCGCTATGCTCAGCAATAAGATGATAGCGACACAAACCGCAGTGATAAACGCTCTAAAAGAGAGTGATTTTTTCATAATTAAATACTCAACAGTTGTAAATTCTGGTATTAAATAAGAATAAATCGCGCCTTAAAAAATGCCGTACACCTTAAGTGACGGCATTGCTCAATAACAAAACTAAATTGATTCGTTATCTCATAAAACAGAGTATGTTATAGGCGACTTTGCGCGACCTTAATTGCAGCTTCTAAATCAGGAATTGTCGTCAACTCAGGTACGCGCTGAAGATAAATAATCTGATTGTTCTTATCAACCACGATGATGCTACGTGTTAACAGACCAAGTTGCTTGATCAATGAACCCGTTTTTAGACCAAATTTATGATCTAAAGAATCCGATAAGTAAGTCACACCATCAAGGTCATGTTCCTTGATAAAGCGTTGTTGAGCAAAAGGTGTGTCAGCACTAAGTGCGTAAAATTCAATACCTTTCAACTCATCATGAGATTGCACATAATTTGAAAGATCGACGGCTTGCTGTACACATACAGGTGTATCTACCGACGTCAAAATACTATAAATTTTGATATTTTCACTTTCAGCACTGGTATCGTAAGACGTTAAGTCAGATGTCATCAACTGCACAGATGGCATAAATGCACCCACTTTCAGTGCATTACCCGTCAAATCAAACTTATTTTTTTGCTCTAGAGTTACAACTTGACCTGCACCAAAGCTCGCATTTTCTTTCGTTGTTTCAAACTGTGCAAAAGCACTCACCGAGACAATAGAAGATAATAATATCGCTATTTTTTTCATATTATTTACCTAAAACAGCAATAGCAGCTTCGTAGTTTGCTTCATCTGTTATCTCAGATACTAATTCACAATGAACCACTTTACCGTCTTCATTCAAAACGATAACAGCACGAGTCGCAAGTCCAGCAAGCGCGCCTTCATTAAGGTTAACACCATAATCTTCTGTGAACGTTGGCGAACGGAAGAAAGAAGCAGTTTTAACACCTTCGATACCTTCAGAACCACAAAAACGGCTTGTTGCAAACGGTAGATCAGCTGAAATACAAAGTACAGTTACATTGTTGATTCCCGCTGCTTTTTCATTAAAAGCACGTACGCTTGTAGCACAAACGGGTGTATCGATGCTTGGAAAAATGTTTAGCACAACCTGCTGACCTTTTAGGCTATCAAGGCTTAACTCGCTAAGATCTGCAGCACAAAGCGTGAAGCTTGGTGCAGCTTGACCAACTTGTGGAAAAGTACCTGATACTGAAACAGCAGTTCCTTGGAAAGTAATCGACATTGTAAACCTCATTATTATAATTTAATTAGCGCATTAAAATCTGCGCTATAATTTTTATTGATCTAGATCAACTTTTGAAGCCGACAATCTACCATAAAGATATTTATAGAAAAGCAAGTTAATGTAAGGGTGAGTCAGTTTACGTAAGCATTTGTAAACCTACGTAAATCGCCGAGCGTCAACTGAAGTACAGATACAGATACTTTTATTGCTCCAGAATAGAGCTACTCTGTTCCGACATAGCAAAATAAATACCTCGAATACTATCAATATCAACAACATCAATCTGCTGCTCTGTTAAATATTCGGTTGCGTATTGATTGTATACGCCAGTCGTTAAAAATAAGTCAAATAATTCCCGATCTAGGTGTTTATCTTTTACCATATTCGCCATAATTTTCAGCGCTAAACTTAACGGTTTTGCCTCTTTGTACGGACGGTCCGATGCAGTTAACGCCTCAAACACATCAGCCACCGCAATAATACGACCTTGCAATGGGATCTCTTCCCCAGCCAATTCCAATGGATAACCTTTACCGTCAATACGTTCATGATGACTACCGGCAATAATCGGCACATTCTTTAAATGCTCTGGGTATGGCAGTTGATCCAGCATCATATAAGTTTGCACTATATGCTCATTAATATTGTAACGATCTTCCGCTGTTAACGTGCCCGCTTTAATACCAAGATTGTATAACTCGCCGCGATTATATTGATATTCCGGCTGCTTAATCTTAAAGTCGCGTAGACCATTAACGGGTAGTTTCTTCTTCTCATCCCAAGCATACAAATGTTCAATTTTGTTAGTGAGAACAGTTTCAATTGCAGGTAATGTTTGCGCTATTTTTTTCATTTTTTCTTGGTGTGAAATACCAATATCATCCGGTAAGGTACGTAACCAAGTACGTTGCGCGAGTTTATCCAAACGTGCAATTTTATCATCCGCCATAAATTCACTGCCGAGATTACACTCTGCAACAAAAGCAAACTCACTTTCTAGTGTTCGCTGCAATTGCTCACAATGCATTCTTGCCTGTCGCTTATCAGCACCTTCAAGCACAGCTTCTAAATAACCTATTTCGGCATCCCGTTTCAGCACTTCATAGCGCATTCTTACTTCATGAATACGATCGTAGACAGTTTCTAATTTCGTCGATTTATCCATAATAAAGTCTGGTGTGGAGACTTTACCGCAGTCATGTAACCAAGCGGCCAGCAGCAATTCTTCCCATTGCTTCTTGTCCATCTTAAAGCCAGAAAACACGCCCTTATCCGCCACCATTTTTTCAGCCAACATTTGCGTTAACTCCGGCACTCGCTTGCAATGTTCACCGGTATAAGCAGATTTAACATCTACCGCGCTGGCAGTCATCATCACAAAAGCATGAAATAAATTGGTTTGTGCTTCAGCTGTTTCTAAGTGTTCTAATACCAGCTCATTAAAACCAATAAACTCTTGTACAAATGCAAGTCGACCACGAATATCAGCATTCACTTTGTCGTTAAAGCAAATCAATAGCGCACCGGTATTTTGCTTGTTGCGATTAAACAACGGCATCATAAAACCAGCCTGGTGTTGCGTTGATAGCCGTATCATTTCATTTTGACTTAGCTCATATATCGATTGTTGAAAAGCAGCTGGGGTACTATCGTACAGAGCTTGTAAATTCATCTGACCATAACCACCAATTTTAGCCGCTAATGAAAACTCACCGCGAGACTGCAAGGAATTAGTAAACAACAAGCAATCATCTGATTTTAAAATGTCTTGAACCTGCGATACCAAAGATAATGACATCTCTTCTGGCGCCGTTGATCGCGCAACCTGCTTTAGATTTTCGATAAAGTTAAAGAGTACTTCTTCCATCATCAACATGGTTTCGTTTATTTGATCTATCTCTGTAATACCAGAGCTTTTATATGTGCGCCTTTTAAAACTAAAGCGCTGTATATCTTTCAATGATTTAGCCAGAAACGTCAACGGACGAACCACATGGCGAGTCGCAATGATCACAATCAATAGCGATAACACCACTACGGCTAAAGAGATCAACAATAAATCATTATAAAAATCATTGGAATCCGCTAACACCGACTCTAACGAAACGACATTAACCAGATATAGAATTTCATATTCACTCATCACCATTGGGGTAATGATTAACTGCCACTCTTGTCCTTGCCAGTCAATACGACGGCTTTCACCATCAGATCTATTCACATGACTTAAATTTGAAATAAACGCTTTTAATCCCAGATCCTGTAATACTATTTTTTTACTCGGATCATCTGCTTTAATGATTTGATTGCTTGCTAATAGACTTTCTTTCGCCGTAAACAAGTATATTTTAGAATCCGCTGAATAGGCCATCTCAGCCATGACATCATCAAGTGAATCAAGTGTAAAATCAGCAGCTATAACACTGTTACCATCGAGTGAACGACGCGAAAAAGTAATACCAAAATGTTTGAAAAAATAAAAGTAATACGGTTCGGTGACATTAATATCGCCACCCTGCTCGGTTTCAATAAACCAAGGTCTAACCCGTGGATCATAGTTGTCGTTATCATAAAGAAACTCGGTAATGACCAACATATTTCGATCAAAGAAAATACGAGTTTGCTCGCCATTAAATTGATTATAATCGACCATGATCACTGAATGTTCAGGCGCGCTTAACCGCCCACGATCACTTGCATTATATATAGGTCTCACCACAAAAGAGTTACCGTTTTCATCGCCAAAATACAATGTCGATAAATGTGGACTTTTAGCTAATATTTTCGCTAACGTCCCTAGCCAGACACGGTCTTTAACATCCAATTTAGAATGGACAAAATCGGTAAATGCTAAGGTATCAAGCAAGGTAGCCAAAGGTGTACCTAACAATCCAATCCGGCCAGTCAGCGCTTCAGCATGACTTGCCACTATATCTTCAGAAAGGCTGGTCGTGACTTCACGTGAATGATTAATGCTGACTCTAATTAGCGCTATGCTCAGCAATAAGATGATAGCGACACAAACCGCAGTGATAAACGCTCTAAAAGAGAGTGATTTTTTCATAGCTAAACGCTCAATAATGGTAAATTAAAGGTATTAATAAGAAGGTTTTAATGTGAGCAATAAATCACTCACATTCATCAAGCGGTATTTTAAATCTTTACGGATAACGCATGTTAATTATCTAATAAAGGTGCCGTATTCGAACATACAGCACCTTTAATTAGCGATATTAGATAACAACTAACGACTAACGACTAACGACTAAGCAAGCCAGATAAATCCAACAAACGTAACAGCTGCCGCAATCAATGTATAAGGTAATTGCGTGATAGCATGGCTCATCAAATTACAATCTGAACCTTGCGCCGCTAATACCGTCGAGTCAGAATAAAAACAAGCCTGACTGCCAAATGCTGATGCCGATAATAGCGCGCCAATCACTAACGGAATATCCGCATTAAGTGCTTGCGCTAACGGCATTACAATTGGAATCGATACAGCAAAAATCCCCCAGCTAGACCCAGTGACAAACGCTAATATAGACATAGATAAAAATACCACAGCTGGTAATAATTTCGGTGTCATAAATGGCGTTAAATTCTCAATCACATATTGTGACAACTGTAATTGATCGCTCACATCTTTAAAGATAAAAGCAGCTATAACGGTACAAATCGCCGGTAACATCGATTTAAAACCATCAATCATTTGCTCCATCATTTCAGCTAATGGCATAATTTTTTGCACCGCATAAAACGGTAATGTAATCGCTAATGTTGCTAATAGCCCCATTAAAACATCAATATCAAAATACACAGTAAAGCCAACTAACAATAGAATCGGCACAACAAAGTTATATAATTTACCTGTGTCGTCAGCATGCTTAAATTCATCCTCAATGGCTTTAAGCGCATATTCATCCGAGGTTTGGATCTCTTCTAAATCAACTTGAGCCAAAGCTGGTACACCTTGCTCTGCAGCTAATTGCGCTTTTTTCATTGGTCCGAATACAGGTACGATACCGACAATCACTAATACCACCATGATCACCGAAAGCCACGCGTATAGCATATAAGGAATTGCTTCCATGTAGACTGCGATGCCCTGCCCTTCAGCAGCAATACCATTGTCGACAAGTAAACCACCGAAAAATACCGCCCATGTCGATAATGGTACTAACACACATATAGGTGCAGCGGTCGAATCAACAACATAAGCTAGCATTTCGCGAGAAACTTTAAACTTATCAGTCACGCGTTTCATCGTCGAACCAACCGTTAATGCATTTAAATAATCGTCGATAAAAATAGCGACGCCTAACAAAAATGTCATCAACAAAGACGATTTAGGCCCTTTGGCAAATTTCATCGCAAAGCGGCCAAATGCCATCGAACCACCCGTTTTCACGAGTAACGCAATGAGGGCACCAAACCCACCGCACACTAGAATAAGCCAACCGATAGTCTCATCTGTCATCACAGAGAGGGATATCGTAGAAAAACTGGTTAACGCACTAGTAGACTCAATTAACATGAGTCCGACAAATGAACCAATAACCAACGAAAGGATAGGACGTCGTAATACAACGGCTAACACCAAAACCACCACAGGTGGAATAAGACTTAAGGCTGTCGCTTCTGACATGCTTTAAGATCCTTCTAAAATAGAGCCAAAACGGCTAAGTAAATTAAAAGACTCAAATGGAACAGGTGTTTTTATCTGAGTTTAATGCTGCTTTACATGCGCAAAACACCAGCGGGTAGGAGGTTGCTGGCGCTTGTTTACACTGCTTGGGACAGGGTCGTGAAAACATCGAGCGGAATTTAATCCCGATTTGATTTTCTGTCAACAAAAATTATATAAATTTGTCAATTATATTATATCGTCTTTGATATTTTGAGGGGTATTACTGAGTTACTGAGACTAGTTTACATAGCGGGAAATCCCTCGCACCACAGCGGATGCGAGAAACATCAACTCATTATTAGCTACGGCTTGTAACTTCTAATAAATGATAACCGAATTGTGTTTTAACTGGACCTTGAACTGTGTTTACAGGTGCAGAGAATACCACTTTATCGAATTCTGGAACCATCATACCAGGACCAAACTTACCTAAATCACCGCCTTGAGCGCCTGATGGGCAATTTGAATGTTGCTTAGCAACTTCAGCAAAGTCAGTACCCGCTTCAATTTGCGCTTTAAGTTCATTACATTTTGCTTCGTCGTCTACCAAGATGTGTCGTGCTGTTGCTTGAGCCATGTTTTTTTCCTTTGTTTTACGAGGGAGTATAAATTTGAAATAAGTGTAAGGCAAAAGAATAAAAAAGGCGAGTAATGCTGAAGTTTGATCCGTAAAGCCGTGTTATTTCTGTTCAAACACGGCATAGAAATAAACGAATATCATCACCAACTTAACCACAAATAACATTTATCCACTAAAGCTTATCCGTCAATTGCTTAACGATATTGTCAGGTGCTACTTGCTTTAATTTACCGATACACTGCCTCGCTTGAACCTCATGTCCTTGCTCAACATAACTCTCGCACAAGGCATACAAGTACTGCGGTGAACCCGCATTATCATAGGCTTTTTGGAATAGTTTGATTGCTTGAGCAGGCTCAGCGGATTTAAGCATAACAGCCAACGTATACGGATAACGTCCATTACTTGGTGCATTATCGATTGCCAGTTGTATTTGACGCTGTGCTTGCTCACTTTCCTTCTGGCGATAATAAGTAAGACCCAGGGCATAATGTAAATGTCCCGCTTGCGGGTTAACCAGAATACCTTGCTTTAAGATCGCCACTTCTTGTACTTTAGCCGAATCTTTACGATACAGTTCACCCAGTTGTAAGTAACTTTCTCCTTCCTCTGGGAACTGCTCAATTAACGCTTTATAAGCGAGTTCAGCCTGTTCAGTTTGTTGCTGATAACGATATACATTTGCTAATGCTAACTGAGATTGAAAATCAGTCGCTATTTTCTTAAGCGCTGCGACGTACTGATCCACTGCGGGTTGTAAGTAAGCTTGTTGATTAATATTAAGCTCGCCCCACAACGAAACCAATACATTACCCGCTGCAACCTGAACGCGTTCATTATTGTCATTAACCAGCGGTGATACCACATCCCAGCGTGCTTTCACACTCCAAAAACGCACCGCTTCAATTGCCGCTAGCTTTAATTCTGCGTGTGGTGAACGACTCGCGCGAGCAACAGAAATAAAGGCGTTTGGCCCAGAGTATTGCCCCAGCGCTACAACAGCTTGAATCCGTAGCTCTATCGGTTGTTCATTATCTTGCGCTATACGAGAAAGACGTTCCTCTTCCTTTTCTTGGCTATCAATTGTACGAACTTGTGGCACTGCTGCCGTTACTTCTCTAGCAGTAGGATTCGATTGAGGCGCAGCTTGCACGCTTTGCCAAGTAAACAAGCTGACCAATAAATTAGCAGCGGTATAGGTTAATAATCTCATCGTTGAACCACACTTTTTCACTATTGTTGTTGTAAATTATCAGACTCAATTAACAGGGTTTGTAATAAATACAGCGTATCTGTCGTTGGTAATTCATGCGCGATTAACCATTGATTAACTGCTGGTAATAACTGTGCTTCGGTTAATTGCTCAACCGGTAACGCAGCATCAAGGTAATGAAGATTTACCAGGGCAATATTCAGCGATTGCCAGCTCGACTTTGGTGATTCTAGAAATATAAATTGAGGTAACAGGGTCATTTCAACCGTATCATAAAGGGCTTTAGCCGCTGTATAACGTTGCTTCACTTCTTCATACGGTTTTTGACAATCTTCTGATTTCGGCTTTTGCTGACAATAATTGAATTGCTCTGCAAATATCGTATAACGACGGCTCATTTCGCCATACGTCCTTTCAATTAAAGGCTGTAGCTGTGCTTTTGGGAATACCGCTGTGGCAAGTTCAGGCTGGTATTCTACCGCCATACTTTGCAAACTAAAAAGGCTCAACAACACCACTAAAGCTCTGTTATTTATATACTTCATTTTAATTATCCTATTATTTTAGTTTAAGCTGCATTGCTTGGCGATTAATCTTTTTATAAACCTTGTGGCCCATGGTGTTAACAACCAAGGTAATATAAGGGTCAATATGACGGAAGAATTTATTCCATCCCGCGCATAAATAATTCAGCCCTTTTTGCCCTGTGTGGGTTTTAAGTAATCTGTTTTTCGGACATTCACCAAAACAAGCAAACTGATAATCACACTGACGACACTGATCCGGTAAGGTGCTTTCTTTCGCATAACCAAACGCTTGCTGTTTTTCGGAAAACTGCATATCTTGCAAGTCACTTTCATTGATGTTACCTAATTTAAAATCAGGATAAACATAGTGATCACAAGCAAATACATCACCATTAGCTTCAATAGCTAAACCTTTACCGCACATAGGTCCGAGTGTGCATAATGGATTAACACGTCCCATCCAGGCTTCAATCGCCGCTTCAAAGTAAGGCACGTTAACCTTACCGATGTCTTCATTAAGCCACTCATCAAAAATGGTACATAAGAAGTCACCCCATTGGCCTGCGGATACACACCAAGCTTCCATGATAGAGTCTGGATGATCCGGTTCTGCTTCTGGCATACCTTGAAATAGCATTTCAGCATCGTCCCAACGCTGCGGCGCTGTGTCACGAAAACTTTTAGCTTCGACAATCGGAATAAATTGCATTTGTGGCGAGCGAATTACATCGCGTAAAAAACGATAAACAGCTAGCGGTTCAGCCCCGGATACATTGTTAACGCAGGTTAAAGTTGCAAAGTTAATATTATATTTATGCAAAATATCAACACCTTTCATCGTTTGCTTAAACGTGCCACGACCAGCTCGGTTAGTACGATAGGTGTTATGGATCATTTCTGGTCCATCAATGCTAATACCGACTAAAAAGTTATTTTTAGCGAGGAACTTACCCCATTCATCATCAAGCAGAATACCGTTGGTTTGTAAATCGTTCTCAATAATTACGCCAGGTGGGCAATATTTCTTTTGTAATTTAACCACTTCACGGAAAAATTTAACCCCCAATAATGTCGGTTCACCACCTTGCCAGTGAAACACAATTTCAGGAAAATTTTGCTGCTCGATGTAAGTGCGGATATAGCGATCTAGCATTTCTGGATTCATTGTCGGTTTGCAACCTTTGTCATAATTAAGCAGCTGTTGCTTACTCAAATAATAACAATAAGTGCAATCAATATTACATGCAGGGCCTATCGGTTTGGTCATCACATTCATGCGCTGCTGAGGTTTGCCATTGTGTTGGCGAATTTGATTATTACTCATATCATTCACTACCTGAACTGTAAAAATACAGTATTTAGACCATTAATATTAATCGTCTTAAAAACGAAAAGGAGCTACACCAGTAAAAACCGATGTAACTTCCTTGTTTACAAATCCATTTTTTTATATTTAGCTACATTACTTATTTGTATTGCGCATTACCCCAGATATTCATTTTTTCTACGATCTTATCAATAGAGAATGAACCAGGTACTTGACGTGGAGGGAACTCTACAAATGTTTGTAAAAATTGTCCCGTTGTCGCTGCCCCCATATAAACATATGGAATACGATCAAACATCCAGCTCTCATAAGTGCCAGACGTTAACATTGCACTTTCATACGGGTCTTGGCGAAGGTTGAAGATATAAGGAACGCGAAGTTCTTTCATCGGGCACTGCCAAACTTGAAAACCTGTACATTCTTGTACTGAGTAAAGTACTTTCCAGTCACCAATACGCACACCAGAAATGTCACCGCCATCAGTTACGTAGAAAAACGATTTGCGTGGCCAATCAGTATTCTCATCAGCAGTGGTGCTTTTGCCTTCTTTAAGTTTGTCTAAAAGGTTGTAACCATCGAGATGAACTTTATAGTCTTTACCGTTAAGATCTGTACCTTTTTTCAGATCTGCAACGATAGCATCCTCGCCCACTGCAGCCATGAATGTTGGGATCCAATCATTATGCGCACCGATTTCGTTAACCACTTGACCTGCAGGGATTTTACCTGTCCAACGGATCATAGCTGGAACACGGAAACCACCTTCCCACGTTGAGTTTTTCTCACCGCGGTAACGTGCTGTTGCACCATCAGGCCAGGTGAACTTCTCTGCACCGTTATCCGTGGTGTAAGAAACAATAGTGTTGTCTGCAATTTTTAGATCATCTAACTTATCAAGTAGTTGGCCTACCATGTTGTCATGTTCAACAAGACCGTCACCGTATAAACCACCACGCTTAGAAAGTCCTTTAGAATCCTCTTTAAGGTGAGTCCAAACATGCATACGTGTTGAGTTAAACCAAACGAAGAAAGGTTTTTTCTCTTTATGTGCTTTGTCGATGAATTTAAGTGTCGCGTCTAAGAATTCTTCATCTACCGTTTCCATACGTTTACGTGTTAGCGAGCCAGTATCTTCGATACGACCATCTGCATATGAATGGATAACACCACGAGGGCCAAATCTTTTCTTGAATGCAGCTCCTTTAGGGTAATCTGCATTCTCAGGTTCTTCTTCTGCATTTAAGTGGTACAGATTACCAAAGAATTCATCAAAACCATGTTCAGTTGGTAGCTGGTCATCACGATCACCAAGGTGATTTTTACCAAACTGACCAGTAACATAACCTTTATCTTTAAGCATGATTGCTAGCGTTGGATCTTCGGCGCGCATGCCTTCCGCAGCACCAGGAATACCCACTTTAGTGAGGCCTGTACGCATTGGATGTTGACCTGTGATGAATGCTGAACGACCTGCAGTACAAGAGTTCTCACCATAGAAATCAGTGAATAATGCCCCCTCGTTGGCAATACGGTCGATATTTGGCGTCCAATGACCGGCTTGACCCTGCGTATATGCACTCAGGTTATCAATACCGATATCATCGCCCCAAATTGCAAGGATATTTGGTCGACTAGTATCTGTAGTCGCGAAACTCGCTGTTGCAGTCGTCGCTAACGCAGCGCCAATACAAAGCTGAAGTAATGTTTTACGTTTTAACATTTTATGTACCCATTATTAGTTAAGAACTTTAATTAACAGGGCAATTATGCGATGTAATGATTTATTGAATACCGTAAAACTACTGTACCAAATCGAACTACTAAGCATTTGTGCAAGCTAAATTGACCTGAATCAATTTCAATACAAATAATGTTTTAAACGAGGAGGAAACGACTGTTGCGGTAACCAAACTAGTGTTTTTACTACTACTAACGAAATAAGGGGAGTTGTAATATTGACGCATAAAATAAACAATTATTAAGGCTATATTAATGACAAATTCAATTACATCATTTGAACAACTCTTAATCGCACAATCGTCATTAATAACTTGCGCCCCTGATAATTTTGAAAAGAATTGGAATAGGCTTGCTAGCCAAGCACTTGACTGGTTTAAACTAGATCGTATGTGCCTTTATCAAAATGATAAATCATTGGGAGAAGAGATAACCAGCACAGATACCGAACTGAAATTTATCGGTGTGGCAAACAAAGGTCCTCACACGATAGACAACGCCCTCTTATCGATGGATAGCCAAGGTATTGCAGGTTATTTAAAAATGTTACACGCGCAGGTGCCCATTCACTTCAGTGCAGAACAGCTCAGCACCCAAAAGAATGGCGTTCTCACTACACTCTATAAAAATGGTGTACGCTGGCATACTATTTTACCGTTAAAGATCCACGGTAAGAAATGGGGAGCGCTTTCGATGAGCCGTTTTGGTGAAGATGCCCAACCTCTCAATCACAATCAATTAATTCAGATAAAACTACTCGCCGAAATGTGGGCTGTTTATTGGCAGTTTTCCAAACTATCACGGCATTTATCAAGCAAAGTAACGCCAAACAATGCTGTCGAATTGTTAAGCCCACGCCAAAAAGAAGTGCTCAGTTTGCTTGC
This sequence comes from Moritella marina ATCC 15381, assembly GCF_008931805.1. GTDB lineage: Bacteria > Pseudomonadota > Gammaproteobacteria > Enterobacterales > Moritellaceae > Moritella > Moritella marina. Next base: position 2,435,029 of record NZ_CP044399.1, read on the forward strand.
GACAGGTATGACAGCCAAAGAATGTGCAAAAGCGTTAACGCTTAGCCATCGCACCATTGAATCACATAAATATCTCATGCTAAATGTATTAAATTTATCATCTCAGGCAGCGCTCATTAAATTTGCAGTACAAAATGGACTCGTTGCTCACCAGTATCAATCGAGTATTTCACACCATTGATAATGGCTTTATGTCAGCGCTAGTATCGTGCCATCAAAATCAAAGAATACGATATTCACGCTAAATACCGTTTTAGTGCCGCGATTATTGGCGGTATGGTTGGTGCGTGTACATCTGGAATGGCTTCAATATCAAACCAACTCACTTCACGGCACAAGTGTGGCTCGGCATTGATGAGTTCACCTTGCCAATCATCACATACATAAACGTGGTGCAGGCAAGCAACATTCGGATCTGGAAATTGAATTAAAAAATTGAGGCTAATAGGTTCAACGCCCACTTCTTCAAATGACTCCCGCAGCGCACTTAGCCGTGGGGTTTCACCGACTTCGATGCGACCACCTGGAAGACTCCACTGTTGATCAAGAAACTCGGTATTTTGGCGATAAGCAAGCAATACTTGAGAACCTTTAACAAAGATAATTTGGACGACATCCTGATACATTGCTTATCCTTAAAATCGTATTAACTTAAATTAATGCTCTAAAATCTAAGGCTTACAATGAAAATTCAGCTTGTTACCATCTAGATCTCGAAAATAAGCACAATAATAACCACCTGATCGCAGACCCGGATCACCTTCATTTTGCCCACCTAACGCTAATGCTTTTTTATGCAGCTTATCAACCTCCTCAGTCGAAGACACGCTAAGCGCAACCATAGTGCCATTGCCGTAACTTGCATCTTCACCATCGAACGGATTACCTATTGCCAGCATAGGTTTACCTTCACCAAAGCTCCAAGCTAGAAATGTTTTTGAATCAGCGACTTTTTCCGCGCCCATCACTTTCATTAACGAACCGTAAAAATAACGTGAAACATCAATATTTTGTGAGCCCAACATAACATATCCAATCATTTATATTCTCCTATCATTTATTTTCTACTACCAGACATTAATCTTATTCTGCAGTAAACCGTCTCGGGGCAATAGCGCTTGTGGTGTATTCGACTAATTACTTAATCCGTTTGTTATTTAGCGACCAAATATGTCAATATTTCCACAATCTGATCTGGCGATGTAGCCCAAGATTGCGCAGAGCCATCAACTTCTTTTAACGCGTGGATCAAACTTTCATCGTGCAAGGTTATATAAGGTTTGCCTAAAGCCGCACAATAACCCGCGTCGAAAGCAGCATTCCACTGCTTGTATTTCTCACCGAAACGTATGACTGCAAGATCACAATTTTTGATCGCGGTTTGAATCCGAATTGCGTTCACTTTTGAGGATTTATGATCTCGCCAAAATGACGTGCTTTCTTCCCCTAAACAGTCTCCAGCGGCATCACTTGCTGCGTGGTTTGTTATTGCCGAAGTAAACTGAATATCGAGTCCTTTTAGCTCGCAGCCATTAATAATTTGTTCGCGCCAATCACTGTGGATCTCACCTGATAAATAAACCACATACTTCATAAATTTAACCTCTTATATTCCATTATAAAAAATGACAAAAAGCACTCTATCAAATAAACAAGTTTTGCTCTAATTCTAGTAAACGTTTCTTTAACGACAAACCACCACCATAGCCAACGAGTTCACCTTTACTGCCGATAATACGATGACAAGGAATGATAATAGCCAACCCATTAGCACCATTGGCACAGCCAACAGCCCTCACTGCACTTTCGTTGCCAATTGACTCCGCTAAACCCAAATAAGTCGCCGTTTCACCGTACTTCACATTGGCTAACTTATCCCAAACAACTTTTTGAAAGTCCGTTCCCACCAGTAATAATGGCATATCAAACACACTACGTTCACCTAAGAAATACGCTTCAAGCTGTGTTTTCGTATTCGTCAATACAGCATCATTTTGCTCCACAAAAGTCGCATTCAGGCCGCGCTGAATTCGGTTATCAACAGACGCTCGCATTTTTCGGTAACGAAAGTCACACAAGCACAGTTTGCCGTCATATGAACCGAGTATAAATTCGGCATAAGGGTGTTTGAAGTATTGAATATTAATTTGATTCATCATCCGGAACTCGTCAAAGAACCAATAAGGCTCGCGACGATATGAGCGCCAGAAAACTGACCAAGCTCATCTAAATGGATATGTTTAAATTTTTCGAATGCCTCCGCTGAATTATTCGCCCGAATAACATCTCCAACACGCTCAAAACCTTGTGCAACAAGCTGTTCTTTCTCAATTAAAAATATCGGGCTGTTTATGTCCAAGTGTACGACGGTCTCTTCTTTTACATAAAAATTAAATGTTAACATTTGACTACCTCCATATAAATGTCGAGCAACTTAGCTCATGATTATAGATTGCTAAGCCCCTACAAAGCCCTGTTCATCAACCCTGTAATCGCTACGCACTCAATCAATCAATCTAATAAAGTATAATTAAATACAACTAGCATATTGAGAAGTCAGATGTGCTTATTTGATAGTTCAGAAAATTGCTGCCCCATGAGATAACCCTCCGTGTTAAATGTAATTTATATTATGTTTGTAATGAGCATAGCTACCTAGCCTTATCCCTAGCTTTACCAAAATATAGCTCTAACTATTCCCTTTCTGAATAATTAATTTATCACATCAAAAGCAATGCACCCGCTATGTTCATTTTGTTAACTCAATGACTATTAGTCATTTATCAAGTGAAAAACCAGATCATTTTGATAATTGCTTACAACATAAAAACCATCTATCGACTGAAATAATCGTTCAAGTTCTTCTTTTTTCTTACCCTGAAGATTCGAGCCTCTATAGGTCATTGAAGACCAAACATCAGAAGTTGACGATTCGATTCCAAGCAAAATATTTAGCTTAACCATACGAGCTAACTCTTCTTGATATATGAAAAATTGACGTAAATGGGTATTGGTAACTTGATATTGCCCAGCGTTATTGACGGTCAGCACTTCATCAATCATCCGATTTAATCGACTTCTAGACTCAATTGAGCTATTCATAACCCCTAACCAATCGTTCTCTTCACTCGTCAATAGACATAAAAATAACATCGTTCGTGCTTTATTATAGTTTATAAATCCAGGCCACATTATGTCATCTTCACAAGATACTAATGCCCTTTCAAATTGTTCACATGCTGATTTTAAATACATAATTGCATCTTCTTTACTTGATGGCGACATCAGATTTATTTTTTCGCTGACTAATTTCATGCCATCAATAGAAAGCAGGTTAATCCCATTTAAGCCTAGAGATTCGCCAATTAAGAACATACCTTTTTTATTATAAAATAAGCCTAAGTAATTATGATATATAGTTTTAGTCACTGGATTTCGTAGTATTGGACCTCGTACATGAAGTAAATCAGCATGTACATTAAATTTGTTATCTGAAACAAAACTTTGATATGAGATGACGGCTTTAAAAAGCTTTATTGTTTCTGTTATTTGTATTGAATTACCTTTACTAATGGAATGTAAAATACTGCTTCGACGTTCGACTTCTGCAAGTATACAATCCATACGTTTTCTATATGCACCTTTATCAATATCACTGGCATTAAATACAGCAGGAAAAAAGACTATCAGATCAATCATGTACTGAAGAGTATCCGCAAACAAAACAGCTGTACCTGACTCTCGTTTTAGCTTTAGCTCTATCGACTTGAATAACTCTTTTTCTAACGTTTTTTCATCATCACACTGAAACTTGATGACCAGCTCTGGTACTGAAATAACATAATTCTCGTTATCTAATATATTGCCATCCATCTTGCTTATATTATTTACACTATCTATTGAAGTATAAGTCCTAACAGCAATAAATAGAGCCAGTACCGCAATACAAAACCCAACGATAGAAATAGTGAAATTAAGAAGATCCTTCCCTTCTTTTATATAATAAATCCAGATTGCAAATGCCGATGACAGAGCCACAAGAGCTGCAATCACAACATAAATAATTCTTATTGCTTTCAAAGGTATATCCCATTTAATATTATTAGTGCAAATATTATGCTTCGTTGAAAACTCACTCAGTGACAAGGTGGTGCCTTTCCTACTATTGCCCGTAAATCGACAGCGACACTCATTTTATTCTTCCTAATTACTCAATTCAAACGGCTCACAAGCAGTACCTTGATGATACTTCAATTGCCATTGTGTTCCATTTAACACCCAGACTGATGACCGTTTAGCAAAGTGACTGCTTTTACCTAACTCATCAACTGACGCTGATTTATAGAGCAGTAGCTGAACTGACTCTTCGAGCTGAATGCATTCATAATCTTGAGAATGGATAAACCCATTCGATGGTTGCTCACTCGCCATCATTTCAATAATAGATTGGTGATCGTAACTGATACCCGATTCACCCACCTCTCTAAAATCACCATGAATTAACTGCGCTATATCGGCCTTACTTTGTCGAATTTCATACTGATGTAACGCGATTTCTTGTTCGATCAAAATATCCATTTTCATCTCTAAATCAAAGCAATAGACTTATAAACTATCAACCTCGTCCCATAATAACAATATGTTAAATAAATAATGCTAATGCTGACACAAAAAATGGCGACGGTTTAAACCAGTCGCCATTCAATTCATAGCTCATTTATTCAAGCTAAAAACTAACTCACTACTTCAAACGAACTAAGCCCTAAACCACTGCCTTTATTCACTTTCACTTGCACTGGAATACGTTCTTTTAATGCTTCAACGTGGCTAATGACGCCAATCATCTTACCTGACGCATTTAAGTTATCCAGCGCATCCAAAGCGATATCCAAAGTCTCCGCATCGAGCGTACCAAAACCTTCATCAAGGAATAACGAATCAATACTGGTCTTGTGACTAACCAAATCAGATAAGCCCAGTGCTAATGCCAGACTCACCAGGAAGCTTTCGCCACCCGATAAGGTTTTGGTATCACGTACTGCATCCGCTAGCCAAGTATCTACAACTTGTAACGCCAAGGCTTCACTGCCAGAGGCCAATTTACGTTGTAGTTGGTAACGGCTGTGTAAACGATCCAGTTGTTGATTAGCTAAGGTAACCAAATGATCCAGCGTTAAACCCTGCGCAAAGCGGCGGAACTTACTGCCATCTTTCGAGCCAATTAAACTTTGCAAATAAGCTTTGTCGTCATAGTCGGCTTCAGAGTCTTTAATCTGCTGATAAAAATCAGCTAAATCAGCGCTACGAGCCGCATCATCAGCAAGGCGCTGTTTCAATTCACCTTGACGCTGTAAACCTTGGTTTAACTGTATTGTCAGTTCATCTAATTGGGTAATAATCGTCGCGAGTTCAAGTTTAGTAACCTGCGCCTGTTGCAGTATTAATAAACCGTCATTCGCTTGCTCAAACAATGCCTGACAACGTGTTAAGTGAGCTATTAGTTGTGACTTAAGCGCCAATAATCGCTGCTTTTCTGCTGCGGGTAATAACGCTTGGTTAAACTCAACGTCAGTAGTAAATGGGCTCGCGGCTAACGCCTGTTGCCATACTCCTAAGCAATCTAACGATTCTTGCTTCTGTTGCGCTAAACCTTGTTGTAAAGTAGTTAACTCGCCTTGCTGCGCGTGCACTTGATTCGATAATGTCGTCGCTTGTGCTGTGCTTGCTTGCTGCGCTTGTTCGGCGCTATTTAACTGCTGCTGCATAGTATGTCTTGCATCCGCCACACTACGCTGACCAAATAACTGCTGACGTTGCTGCTGTTTATCAGCCAAATTAGCCGACAGATTAGTTAACGTAGTCAGGCTTTGCGCAATAACCGCGTCCAGCTTCACTTGCTGCTCACGTAATGGTGTTAATTGGCTGTCTGCAGTAAGGAACTGTTCGCTTGCAGTCTGTAATAACTCTACTTGCTGTGCCCATGTTTGCGTTGCTTGATGGCATTGCGCTAACCAGTTGTCGAGTTGACTCCATTGTGGCAATGATAAACCTAACTCAGTCACGCTATTGGCTAATGCTTGTTGTAATTCACTTAGCACCTGTCCTTGTTGCTGCGTTTCACGTATTAGCTTTTGCTCAGCGTCTTGGGCTGTTTGTAAATCACGGTTCACTAATTCAATTTGATGTTGCAGCTGTGCGCTGTTTTTATCAAACTCAACCAACGCTTGCTGCGCTTGCTGTAATTTCAGCGTCGCTGCTTTTAAGCCTTGGATACGTTGTAACAATTGTTCTAATTGCATAACTTGTTGCTGCACAAATGTCTGCGTATTCGCGCTATCACTAATAACAAGGTTGGCATTTAACTGCTGATTGTAAGATTGCCATTGGGTAATCAACGAATCTAACTGCGGTTGTAAGGTCGTGTTACGATTAGTGAGGTTATCTAACTTGGTATTTGTAACTTGCAACTGACTTTTAAGATCACCGCCCTCGGTTTCAATTTGCTTTAACGCTAGCTCTAATTCTGCTTTACGCTGCGCCGTTGGCGACTCACTAATGTGTTGGTATTCGGCGATCAGTGGATGCTCAGTCGAACCACATAACTGACACGCTTGTCCCGGTTCAAGCTGACTACGTAATTGTTCTAAGCTGGCAATCTTTTTCTCTTGCTCTAATAAACGCTGAACATCGTTGAACTCTTGTTTCTTGGCTTTAAACAGGTCGCGCTTTGCGGCGATGTCAACGTTAACGCCAGTAAGCTGCAGCTGTAATGTTTTAATGTTAGCGTGGTTAGCTTCAAACTCTTGCGATTCGCTAATATAACGCTGCTGTAAACCAGACAGCTGCTCCACAATGCTTTGCGCGCGTGATTGTTGACTTAACACATTCTCAAGCGTTGCTAAATCATCACCCGCTAACAAGTCAGTGACTTGCTGCTGCGCCTGATTAACCGCATCGTTCACCAACTGCTGACGCTCAGCACTTGCCAACACTGAAGCCGACAATTGCTGTTGCGATGTTTGGCTTTGCTTTAGCAATGCTTGGTTGTCAGCCACCTGTTGATTTAATGCCGTTAAGTTTTGCTGTTGTTGATCACATTGCTGGATCTGGCTTTGCCACAGCGGTAGACGCGTACTCAGCTCTGCATCTTTACTGTGCTGCTGTTGGTATGTCTGGCAATCATTTATGGTATTTTGGGCCTGCTGCGCCGTTTGCGTTAACTGAGTTAATTGCTGCAGCGTGGTTTGCTGTTCACTCTTTTGTTGCTGTTGTAGCGACTGACATTGTTGCAATTCTTTAGTTAGTTGGGCGCAATCATTGTCCAATGGCATTACCTGCTCATTGATTAACGTTTCTTGCGTTTGGCTTTGCTGCTTAACATCATCTAACAGTGCTTGAGTGACTTGGTTTTGTTCTTGGTTAGCTGTCAGCGCACGTTGCGCCGATGCCACTGCTAGCTGTAATGCCTGTTGCTGCTTGTCTAATGCTGCAAACTTACTGTTCACTTGGGTTAAATGCGTAAACGGCAGTCGTAATGCTTCAGCTGGTCCAGCTTTTTCTAATTTATCTAATTCAGGCTGTTGTGCTGTCGTGTCCTGCTCTGCTGTGGTTAAACTGCGTTGTGCTTGGCTAACAACTTGCTGTGCTTGCTCAAGCTGTTCACGCCATTGCTTTTGTTGCTGTAGATCTGTTTGCTGCTGAGTTAATGCTGTTACCTGCTGACTAACTTGCGTTTGTTCCGCGGCGATCTCACTGCGTTGTTCGTCATTCAATAAGTTCACGCCATCGGCTTTAGCACGTAGTTTGTCTAATTCCGCTTTTGCGAGGTTGTGACTTTCAAATACCGCTTGCGAGATCTGACCGTAAATTTCAGTGCCCGTCAGTTCTTCTAATAACTCGGCGCGATCATTGGCGGGTGCATTCAAAAACGCAGCGAACTCACCTTGCGATAGCAACATCGATTTACGGAAACGTGAAAAATCTAAACCGGTGATTTCCGCCACCAGCTGTTTTTTCAATTTAACTTGGCTAGCAAGAATGTCACCAGACACCACTTCCGCCAGTTCTACTTTCATTTCTTGTAAGTTGCCCTGTGCACTGTTTTTAGCACGACGTTGACTCCAACTGGCCCGATAACCTTTACCTTGTACTTCAAATTCAACTTCGGCGGCGCATTCAGCCGTGTTACGGGTCATGATTTCATTTTGCGATTTCGATATCGCTAGACGTGGGGTCTCGTGATACAAAGCCAAACAAATCGCATCAAGAATAGTGGTTTTACCTGCGCCTGTTGGGCCTGTAATAGCAAACAGGCCATTACTTAAAAACGGTTCTTGATCAAAGTTAAGCTGCCACTCGCCTTTTAACGAGTTAATATTTTTAAAGGAAAGACGTTTTATCTTCATTATTTTTCCTCCTGCGTTGCATGCTCTACTTGCTCAACAATCTGTTTAAAAGCGACTTCGATACGTGATTTACGCGCAATTTCCGCATCTGTGGTAAATTCAACGCCTTGTAGACAGCGAGCAAATACATCATTCACCGACAGTTCTGATAAGGTTTCTTTCACTTCGCTATGCAAATGTTGCTCCCTGTCTTTACGGGCACGGCGCACTTGCAATACTTCCACAGGCAGATCAATGGTCATGGCTTCAATTCGGGTTTGCAAATCAGTAAGATAATCTTGTTCTTGCACCTCAATACTCAGCCACACTGGTAATGAATCGATATGCGTGTTGAAATCAGCTAATTGCGCTTCAATGCCTTCTAAATTACCTTTAATCACCTGCATGGGTTGGAATCGAGGGATCATCAATTCCGTTACAGAATCGAACTTACCTTCAACAAAATTCACCAAGTTAACGCTCTTTTGTTGTTTAACTTCGTCAAAGCTTAATGGGATTGGCGAGCCGCTATAACGGATATGCTCTGACTTAGCGACTTTTTGTGCGCGATGAATATGACCAAGGGCAATATAGTCTGCAGCAGGAAATTGATTCGCAGGGAATGCTTCTAGTGTGCCGATGTAAATGTCGCGTACTGATTCAGTCACGGATACGCCCAGTGCAGTTAAATGCCCAGTAGCGATAATCGGCACTGGCGATGCGTGCTCTTCAATACGTTGCGTACGCTTGTTTTCAGCCAATTGATACAAACTGGCGTAATGTCCAGTGATCGCAGCGCCTAAACGTTGCTGTTTTTCTGTGCCCGATTGCCATGCTTCACTTTGCATAACATCGCGAGGTCGTACAAACGGCACTGCACACAACAATGCCCCGAGTTGACCTTGGCGGTTTTTAAGTTCCAATACTTGTTGCTCTAATTCAGGCGATACACTGGAAATGACTTGAGTATTAAGCTGTGACAATAACTGCTTTGATTCATTAAGCGTTGCGACCGAATCATGATTACCCGCTAGAATAATTAACTGACAGTTCACCTTACTCATGGCAACGACAAAGCTATTATACAACTCACGCGCATAACTTGGCGGTGTCCCAGTATCAAAAATATCACCCGCGACAATAACCGCATCCACTTGGTGCAGTTCAACTTGTTCAAGTAACCAAGCCATAAAACAACTGTGTTCGTTAGCGCGACTTTTCGTAATGAAATGCTGGCCAAGATGCCAATCTGAGGTATGTAATATTTTCATGAAACGTGGGGGTCCTAGCGGTAAAAGTAAGCTATCGCTAGTGTATACCCAAACGACTTCTAGGTGCAGGGGGTAAAACTTAAATTATCAATAAATCGGCTGATGGGGTACAACTTATCCGGTTGAAAGAAACTGGCTTTCAGGCATATCATTCAACAGATTATGTACACCTGAAAAACCAAATTAGTTAATTTTCCTTATATGTCTATAACGTCAGCTTATCGGTACTTTCTATCTATAAGCTGACGCATATTTATAGTGAAAACATATGTATTCACTCTGGTGCGAGTTAATCACCAGCTTTACCTGCTAGTGATTACTCTTCACGCTTTTAGTCTTGCTAATCTTCGATGATATCAGGTACTGTTCCACCTACTCTTTCGAAGAAGGTCTCGAAGAGCGGAGGAGTCGCGCCATTTTCCCCAGTTGCTTCTAACGTAACCATATCATCGTCATATCCACTGCCATTATATATATGACCATTGGGAACCTCTATTTCAGGCTGATCAAACGGAGCGGCTCGACGAAGAATACGTTCATCCGTTAGTGTACGCATCCACGCGGCTATTTTCGCTTGTCGACCAGGTTTTCCTGACAGTTGACCAATAGGCCTAATAGCAGGATCCAAATCTTCATTACCAGGGAAGTCACCACCACGTGTATAGAAAGCCACAACATCTTCCAGCGTCAAATACTTACCATTATGGAAGTACGGTGCTGTTAACTCGATATTACGTAAGGTCGGAACTTTCATATGACCTTTAACTTGTGCTTTCGCTTCACTAGCCGAAAGAAGTGGTAAATGAGGCCACTGTGAATCGTCTCCATTATTTGATTGTGCTGATAATGAAATGAGCCCAAATGGCAGATCTTCTCGTCCTCGTCCTAAATCTTCTTCTGTTGCAGTAACACCAACATTATAGAACCCTGAGTCATAAAGTCCCATACCTTGAGAGTTAGCTAATCGCATCGCTTCGACAGGCTCTGCTAACTGAAATTGCAGAGTCGCCGTAGTAAACAATGGTCCATCATGGCATTCGTTACAGCTAGTCCCGCCACTAAGGAAACGACTGAAGCCTTCTTTCTCATTCTCGGTCAAATCAACTTCACCACGGGCAAATTGATCAAACTTACTGTCTTCCGAAAGTAGCGTTCGCTCGTAAGCCTGTACTGCGATACCGAATATGAAGGAAAAATTAGCTTCCATCAGACTGTAATCCACAGCATAACCTTTTTTCGGATCATCCAACGACACTGTGTCTACACTATTCCAATATTGTTCTTGGAAAGCGTCCATGATTAGAGCCTGATAATTAACTGTAAGTCCTTTGTTAGTGCCTGTTGTGTTGGCAAATTCAGCAAGTAAGCTATCATCTGCATGCACACCTTGTAACCCTAGCGGCATTACAGCACCATCAAACAATTTAGCTGCAATCTGAGGGAAAAAGCGAATACCGTCATCCGGGCCGCATGCCATTTCTACGTGACTTGTAGCAGGGCCTGTAGCCTGCGACGCTAAAGCTGATATATCAACCAAAAAATCAGTGTCTTTTACAATCGAACCGTTAACACCACCCACTGCTTTATAAACACCTGCGTCGGTATCTGCAGGTCCAAATGGATTTTCGCCATTAAAGAATCGATGCGCACGACCATCCCAGAACTGGAATACATTAAACGCAGAATTAATGACTGTTGGTGCTTGTCTGCCTGTTCTCTGTCTGAAGTCATCGCCTAAGCTGTTACACAAATCTCTATCACCCAGAACGATGTCCACATATTCCTCATTTATGACCCCTTGAGACCCTAACACCGAGCCATTCGGTAGTGGAAAGCTTGAAAGTGTCGCCAGTAAATTACCCGGACCTTCTGTAAATTGATTTTTAGTACGCCAATCGGCGCCAGCTAAACTATGGCAACTACCACAAGCGACTTTATTGTCTGAGCTTACTTGGACGTCCCAGAATAAGGCTTTACCCAGTTGTTCAAGGGCTTTATTATCAGCGACAACAAGATCGGAAAGCGAACCTTGCGTCTCAAAATTACGGTTTACGACTACAGGTTCAGGTAAAAATGAAGGATCTAGAAGATACTCTAGAGCTTCAAAGCGAAGGTGATCGATAAAGCTACCCGTTATAGCGCCATCAGGGTGTGATACTACATGAGAAGTGAATACCACTGGCGCACATAAGTTTTCATCGATTAATGCAGTCAACATTGCATCTTTAAGTCGAAGGTTAAATTTAAGTAAGCTTAGTTCCGGTAGCGGTTCAGGCGGTCCAACAATGAAATGCACTGGCTGTGGCGGAATTTCAGGTCCAGTGATCACTTCGCCCAGTAATTTTCGATCTGACAAATCCAAACTCAAAAATGACTCCCCTGTGGTGCAATTTTGAAGCTCTATCGTTTCAACTTCTTGCGCGGAGGTAATACCAGCAATGACAACTTCAATATCGTATCTATTACCAAATGTTGCAATACCCACTTCACCACCGACGGGAACACCATCAGCATCTTCAATGTTAGCGCCATCAACTAGTTCAAGCAGAGCATTGAATTCATGATCTGGTTCAGGTGCTTCAACTGCACCTTTAGCTCGACGAATATCAAGTTTAAGCTTGCTCTTATCACGCTTATGCAAAGCTGCTAACAAACTCTTTTCAGCCTTCTGTTCTTTGCCCAATGCTTGAATCTGCTGACGCAAAGCAGTGACTTCAGCTTTATCCACTGGCTGTGTATTTCTAACGTCCTCAAGTTGCAGTCTTAGATCGGCACTTTGAGTTTGGTGTTTATTATATAAATCCTCTTTTTCAATGTCTTGATCTTGTAATCCTACAATAAGCTCTTCTAGGACTCCTGCACTAACCGACGTTCCAACGATTAGAAAAATAAAACTAATCATCGTTAATGGGACTGTGACAAGTTTGGCAAATATTGAACGTTTTTTCATATTCCACCCCGTTGTATTCTTCATGATTCCAAATATATAAAATTTGATATTGTTATTATGGAAGTGAATTAAACATCAACAGCGATGAAACCCTCATTCCAATAGTTAATTTAGCCCAAATAATGTAATTAGCTCAGTCACCAAAGTGATAAAATGGCAGTAACAGCAATCAGAAGTGTGATACAGGCCTCAATGATTAATGAAGACATCGTGATTACTCATTGAATACAAAAAAGTTATACAGTATTAAATATTAAATACTTCGTACTTAACGCCAATTTAATTTATTTTATTTTGTTTTATAGACTTAAAAAGAATTAACACCTAAGTAATGTTAAATAAATAAACAATAGTGAATCATTAGCGTAACACCTAGGGGCCCTGTATAACACAGTGTAAAGCCGAATTAAAAGGACGATTTATTCATGCAAATACACCATATCGAAGGTTATATTCAAACTATTTTGTTAGTCGAATACCCAGACAAGCTATTGCTACTTGATGGCGGCTGTCGATGTGATGTACCTGTCATAAAATCCTTCATTACCGATACGCTTCAGCGTGACATCAACGACTTAAAACTAGTCTTGATATCACATATGCACCCTGACCACGCTGGTGGTGCGCACTTATTACGAAAGCAATTGGGTTGTCGTATTGCATCAGTAGGCTTCAAAAAACAGTGGTATCAAGGTTTAAAAGGTCGATTCGCCCATAGCATTGATATCATGCTAGCGCTATATGTGGCACGTCGTAAGGGTAAAAAATGGCAGAATATTTATTATCACCCGCATCTTAAACCCGACATTATTTTACATGATCAAACCCCAGTACCAGAATTTGATGAGTGGATGGTACATTTTACTCCGGGGCATACCGACCGTGATTTATCATTTTTACACCAACCTACACAGCAGATGTATATCGGTGACATGATCTTAAAACTGCGTAATAAATTTACCTCACCTTTCCCTATCTATCAGCCCGATGCTTACAAGCAATCATTAAACAAATTATTACAACTCAACATCACCCAAATTTTAATGGCGCACGATGGCTATACAAAAATAAGCGCCGAAGATATTCAGCTATTGATTGATAAGAGCACTAATCACCCACTTACGGTTGTAAATGTAATTAAAAATAAGCTTATGAAAAAAATTAGTTATAAAAACAGACAGTAAACAATAAAGATTTTTAAAATATTTCGTTTAGCACTTTTTTATCATAAACAATATATGTTGAACCCTATCTAGGCATTATTATCGCCACTCTAAAATTCTTAGTGGTGTTATTATGAAATTGCATAATCCAACGATATTATTACTTTCTATCACTTCCGTTGTCGGTTGTGCAACAAATCCGATCCCTTCAACTGAAGAGATAAGCCAAGCAGCAAGCGAAATCAAAACGCGATTGACCACTCAATTAACGACACCATCGCCAGATACCTTGCTTGCCGCAAAGCGAACCCAATTACCCACTTTGTATGCAGAATTACCGCGCTATGAATCTGAAGATGACGTGCAGCAAATTATTGCCAATTATAATGACGCCCAGGCTTATACCAGTAACTTAGCTGACCACGCCCAAGACAGCGAAGAGAAAGCAGTATTGAGCCAATACGCTGAAGATCTCGATTATGCCATCAAACCATTACGTGAAAAGAATGGCGATAGCATGTTTAGTCTATTAGGTGGCCCTGCTTATACGCCTGAACAAGGTGCTTTATTGGCCGGTGGTGGTTTGTATTCTTTTACCACAGACCGTAACGACATTGATTTACAACGCTCAAGTATCACTGGGTTTATGATGGTCAATTTCCCGAGTAATGGCAGCATGGGTTATGGTTTTCAATCAAAACAAAACATCTTCTTTAACCAAAATAATTCGAAATACGAAGGTGTCGTCAATTTTGGCCAGCAATCATCACAATACTTTGGTGTTGGTTATGATAAAGGCTCGACAGTAGAAATGGGTGAAGACACCACGTATGACGCTAATCGCGGTGAATATATCGGTAGCCTTGCTTATCGTTTCTTTGGTGACTGGTATTTTGGTGCCAACGCTGAAATGAACTACGTGAAAGTGACTGAGCAATCAGATTACATCTTAGCAGACCAAGATTTTCAGGATTATGCCGACAAGCCATTCACATTAGGTCTAGGTTTAGTGCTGGAATATGATTCTCGTGATTTTGCAGTGAATGCCAAAGAAGGTCTTTATTTTAAAGCCAATTATTTGAACTTTAATGAAAAAATTGGTTCTGATAGTGACTATTACAAAGCGAATTTTGAGTTCCGATCTTATTACAGCTTTAACCCAACCAATACGATTGCTAGCTTTACCCAGTTCCAAGCAACGAAAGGTGATGTACCTTTTTATGATCTTGCAACCTTGGGTGGTGCCAATTCAATGCGTGGGATTTTCAAAGGTCAATTTATTGATAACACAGCCTTTGAAACAACGCTTGAATGGCGTCATACCTTTAGCCGCGCTAATGGATTACCGTCGAATCACGGCATGACGTTATGGTCTGGTATTGGTGGTGTCGGTGAGAGCCTAAATACACTGTCTGATGATCTGTTTGTCAGCTACGGTGTTGGTTATCGTTATCAGATCCAACCAAAAATGAACATCCGCTTAGATTTAGGCATGAGTGAGTTTGGTAACGGTTTCTACTTTAATTTCACAGAAGCTTTTTAATACTGTACCAATACATCGTATCAACAAGCTATCAATCTGCACATTTCATAGCTTGTTGAACTAAACTTTTTTACTAAATATTTGTACTAAGTTGTTGTACTAAATAGTATATACCGCTATAGCTAAATACTGTATGGAAACAGGCCTGTAGTAAATCATCATTATATTTCGCCATTGAAAAAATAGGATCATTTACCCTATGTTACTTAACACTATCTCATTTAAACATATGCTAACGAATTTGATTAGCCCTCGACATACCAAGATGGTTAGTAATTTATTACTTGCAGGACTACTCACTGCATGCGCCAACACTGCTGACACCCCATCACAAAGTGAAGTTGCCGACCAACAAGCATTAGAACAAGCCTGGGCTGAATTTTACGCCACCCTTGGTGATGTCGAACAACAGTTCCGTGATAGCAGTATTTACCAGCGCGACCCACAACATCGTATTGAAGCTTATGAACTATTATCTGCAATAACCAATGCGGCGATGAGTGGTGCAATCTCAGGTGGTGATGGTAGCTATCCCCATTTCCGTAACTTACTTGATCCAGGTAAACGCATCGGTATTGATAACCCAGATACATATTACCGCGCTGCCAATGTCAGTAATAAAGACGGTGAGAATGTCTATATCATCACAGGTAATCGTGGTACCACAGCAGATTTCTTATTAGAATTATTTGAAGCGGCAAACCCACAAGGTGCGGTTTCAGTACTTGACGATAATCACATGACGTTTGATGCTAACGGTAATTTTAGCGTTACCCTGAGTAAGGATAAAGTACCCGGAAACTGGATGGAATTACCACAGCAGCAGCAAGATTTGATTGTGATTGCCCGTTATACCCATGCTAATTGGAATATCGAGTCAGCGGGTAACATTACCATTAAGCGCCTTGGTAGCGAAGGTATTGCAAGTAAACCGTCTAGTGCAACTGCATTAACAGAGCGTATCCACAATGCAACATCAATGGTAAAACGCCAAGGTACATTCTGGCCTGATTTTGCCGATAAAATTTCATGGTTACCAGAGAACACCTTGATTTCATTCCGTCCAACAGGTGATATTGGTATTCTGGGGCAATATAACAGCCTAGGTCATTATGATTTGCAAGACGATGAAGCAATGATCATTAAACTACCGGAAATTGAATCTGACTATAATGGTCTGCATACCATGAATTATTGGGCTGCATCACCAGACTGGGTAAACACACAAAGCAGTGTTTCTTGGGGTCGTAATGGCAAAGCCCAAGCATATAAGAGCGCGGATGGTTATTATTACATCGTGGCATCACCAAAAGATCCCGGCATCCAAGATTGGGTTGATACCAGCAGCACGCCAACGGGTGTATTGATGTTACGTATTCAAAGTGGCGTTGATGACAAGGTAATTACTTCGACAACACCAGAAACAACCGTTGTTAAACTCAGTGAGTTGCGTCAGCATTTACCTGCAGACATTCCAATGTTCACTACTGAGCAACGTAAACAGCAATTAATACAGCGCCAGCAACATGCTGCAAAGCGTTATCAAACATGGTAATAGCTACAAGCTACAGCTTAACTCTTGCGGTTGACGATATTCAGCAGGTAATTTAGCGATAGCCTTACGTAAATCTTTAATTCGGGTATCGTGTGATGGATGCGTGGATAGTAATTCAGGTGGTTGATTTCCGCCTGATGCTGCAGCCATATTTTGCCATAACGCTACACTTTCTTGTGGGTCGAACCCCGCTTTCGCCATTAACTCTAAACCGACAATATCCGCTTCCGATTCTTGTGTTCGCCCATACGGTAATGCCACGCCATATTGAATACCTAAACCTAGCGCTTGCATGGCCGTATCTTTATAAGCTTGATCTTGTAAGGCGTAGTCTGTCACTTGTAATCCAAGACCAGTGATCTTCGATTGCGATAAACGTTCGTTGCTGTGATTTGCGGTTACGTGCACGATCTCATGACCCATTACTGCGGCAAGTTGAGACGGTGTTTTAGCGACTTTTAATAATCCGGTATATACGCCGATATGACCACCCGGTAATGCAAAGGCGTTCACTTGTGGGCTATCAAAAACAATGACTTCCCAGTGAGTCGATTGATCGACATAGTGCGTGAGTGTATCAGCGATACATTGCACGTAATTATTCACCTTAGGATCTGTGTTGATTTTTTCTTGCTGTTTGATTTGCTCGAATGATTGCGCGCCCAACTGCGTCATGTCACCAGATGAATATAATAACACTTGATTGCGGCCTGTTGGCGATGCTGTGCACCCAACAATTAAAGATGATAATATCGCTAAAGGTAAGATTTTTTTAAACATGCGCCCTCCATATTGGCTGTTGTTTTTTAGTAACTGTTATTAATAGCTACTATTTAATAGTATCAGGCTAGTATAAGGAGGGTTTTAGCAATAGTAAAATGCAAAAGATAGGCTCAGCGCTAAAAGCTTTTAAACTGATTCGTTTTTGTGTCGTAGTGATAACCTAAGGTATCAAGTTTATCCGCGAGGGCTTCCGATGGCATATCATAACTTGCAGAAAGATCATGTAAATCAGGACACTCTAAACGTAGTTTCTCATTCACAATACTGAGTAAGATCGCAGTATCCATTTGTTCGAAATTACTTAAATCCATCTTCATCACCTATGAATAATTTACAGATAACTTAAGTTTAGAAGAATGGAGATAATTTCACAGCTAAGGTGAGCAAATTAATTGATTATGATTTTTTAAACCAGTTGCTGATGAAAGAAAAACGGGTTTTCTTACGCTGCGCAAGTTTTTCCAAAATAGCTTCATCAATCCATTGCTCTGACATTTTACGCGCGTTATCCAGCGCTTTACGATCCATTTTAGCTTCGATCATTTTCAGTACTTTTTTAATATCTTTACGATCTTCGCCATTAAGTTGTGCAGCGTTAAGCCACGCATAACCTAAGCCGTAATGCTGCTGAATACCTTCAGCGTATACATACATCATACCTAATTGCACTTGTGCTTTAACATAACGCTTACGCGCCGCCTCTGCGTATAATTTAAATGCTTGAATTTTATCAGTGTCAGTACCTAAGCCATTAAAAAACATGCCAGCAAGATTACATTCCGCGGCAGATAATTCGTACTTAATGACTTCTGCTGAATAGGCAGTCGGGTTGCTGGTAAATGAACGAACAGCGATGCTATACCAATAAAAAGCGTCATCAAAATGGCCTCGAGCATGGCACATATCCGCAGCAGCAAGTTGAGAAAAAGGACTACCCTGTTCTGCTTCTGAGATAATCTGTAAACCACGGTCTTGTGGTTTTAATTGCGCGTTTTCACTATTATTTGACATGCTTGTGCTTACCAATAAAAAAACAAAAAGTCAGCAAAAGCCGACTGATAGAATTAACAGCTATACGGATGAATTGACATATAACGACAATGTAATACACCTATGTTTATATACAGCAGTTATTACATTCTACCGAAACTAATACCTCCTGCATAGTTGCGATTTAGCCGTTGTTTTTTAACCACTCCCAGACAATTGTTTAAGCGATTTTAACAACCGATTTAACCTTATTTAAACATTCTTATGCTATTATCGCCTCATTAAAGCGCGACAAAAATAGATAAAAGGATAAAAAATGTCACAGCAGACAGCAAACAAAGCCGTATTAGTATTCAGTGGTGGTCAAGACAGCACGACTTGCCTAGTAGATGCACTGCAACGTTATGACAGCGTAGACTGTATTACCTTTGATTATGGTCAACGTCATAGCCAAGAAATCGAAGTAGCGAAAAAAACAGCTGCTTATTTCGGTGTTAAAAACCATAAAATAATTAATGTTGATCTGCTAGGTGAATTAGCGATTAGCTCGTTAACACGTGACGATATCGCAGTTTCCCATGAACTCATGGATAATGGTTTACCCAATTCATTTGTCCCTGGCCGTAATATCTTGTTCATGACTTTAGCAAGTATCTATGCTTATCAAGTGGGTGCTAATACAGTGATAACAGGTGTATGTGAAACAGATTTTTCTGGCTACCCTGATTGCCGCGATGAATTTATTAAATCAATTAACCAAGCTTGTAACTTAGGCATGGCAAAAGAGTTTAAATTTGAAACCCCCTTAATGTGGCTAAACAAAGCAGAAACATGGGCACTTGCAGACTTGCATGATGAACTTGATTTTGTTACTCACCAATCACTGACTTGCTATAACGGTGTTATTGGTAAAGGTTGTGGCGATTGCCCTGCGTGTCTATTACGTAACAATGGACTGAATGATTATCTGTCTAACAAGACATTGCATATCACCGCACTAAAAGGCAAGTTACCACGTTTAGCGAATATTAAAGCTACCTCATAACTGTTTGTAGCAATAAAGCAGCTAAGACTCAATTGCCGTGTCATTTACACATATGCAATTGAGTCCTCTCCAAGAAACTGACATTCCCTTCTTTTATTATTCCGTCATACTTATAAGAACACGTTAAATATTAACGCTGATATTGCAATCAACCCCATCGTCATCACGAAGATGTTACTTAACGCGCCACGGTATTGAGCTAATGCTTCGACTTTATGTATCGCATACATCGGCATAACAAACAAAATCATCGCAATAACCGGGCCAGAAAACATTTCCATCATATTTAAAATACTTGGATTCATCACTGAAACAGCCCAGATACTGGTAAACAATATAAAAATAGTCAGCTTATTGATCGCCGCAGGTTTCATGTTGACTTGTTTACGTATCAGTCCACTTAGCCCTTCTCGCGCCCCTAAGAAATGCCCAAAGAATGACGAGGTAATAGCAATGAAAGCGATTAAAGGACCCAAAGAAGCAATCAAGGCATTATCTTTCACATTTGCAAGATACGATAACACCGATATATTTTGTATTTTAGCTTCAAGTAGCTGCGCAGGTGTAAGACTAAACACACAAGAAAAAACAAAAAACACCACAAACGAAATAAGCATAATCGAAGTACGCTTCAGGATCTGTTCTGATTTTAGCCCTGCTTGGTGACCATAATGGCGTTTTTGTGCCGTCGTAAAGCTAGAAATAGCCGCTGCATGGCTAAATGCAAAAACAGTCACTGGTACTGCTAACCATAATGTACGTGAAAATTCCCCCATATCTGTTGCCATTGATACGTCAGGCACTTGCCAATCTTGGATCATATAGATTGATAGACCAGCCAGTATAAGCACCAAGGGATACACGATTATCTCAAACGCTTTGAGTACTAATTTTTCTCCTCCCATCATTACACCAACCATACCAGCAACCAATACACCCGATAGCAACACACGTGAAGGAGAAGCGAGACCAAGTTGATTAACGATAAAACTATCGACCGTATTGGTTAGGCCAACACCGTAAATAAGTAAGATAGGATAAATAGATAGAAAATAAAGCACAGAGATAATACGACCCGCATTCGGACCAAAGTGCTCTTCAACCACATCGGTAAAGTCCGCGTCAGGATTTTTCGATGACAGCACGAATCGGGATAAACCTCGGTGCGCTAAAAAGGTCATCGGGCCAGCAAGTAAAGCCATAATAATAAGTGGCCAAAATCCACCAGCGCCAATATTGATCGGTAAAAAGAGTATGCCAGCACCTACAGCAGTACCAAATAAACTAAGCGTCCACTTGGTATCATGTGCGTTCCAACGAGAAGACACTGGATTAGAATAAGAAGATGAATTAGATTGAGAATGAGATTGACTACTTTTAATATTTAACACGTATTAATCCTTGGTATATTCAATGCAGTGTATTTACCTGGTTTACGACAATAATATAGATACCTTAACTACATAAAGCACAAAAACCAGTGACAAGGACAATACAGAGGGTTTATAACGATGTAAAGTATTGTTAACCATAACACAACATACATCACATCAAATTTACAACTTTATAGGTACCAGTTCACATATGGTTATGAAATAACATCATCATAATGATAATGATATTTCGCTGCTTAGCTCATAACCCTCAATAAACAATGCAATTATTTACTATAATCAACTGGCCACTAGCTGTTAATATAGATCGTTAATGGCTTAGCCCATGTGAATAAAACCGTATATCTAAAAATATGAGCGTGTAGATGAGTGCCAATGAAAAAAAAGAAAAAATTGAATATTGGCACAACCCTATCCTGCCTAATATTGAGTTAAGCTCAGCGAATGTTGAAAACTTTTCTTTCGAGCGCCATGTACACCTCGATTATCATATTGGTATTGTCACTAGCGGTTGTCAGCAATATAGCCACCAAGGTAAGGTGTATCACCTTGCGCCCGGTTTCATCTCAACTTTAAACCCTGATGAAGCCCATAACGGCGACAATATCACGCTTGGTGGTTATCAATCCCATGTTATGGCATTACCTGTTGATTATGTTAATGCTATTAGCCGTGAAATGAATCAATCAGAAACCTTTTTTAATGCGCCTTTAGTTAACAATACGCGACTATCAAATGCATTTTTGCACTTACATCAGCTATTAACGACAGAGCAAAGCGGTCGCCTTAAATTGCAGATTGAAACCACCATGATCGCTTTTATCACCGAGTTATTTATCCATAATGGCGGAATACCTGTAGAACAATATTCCTCGACAAAAAAGCTTTCTACACAGCAGTTAAACTACATCAGAACCTTGTTTCATGATGAACCAAGTCAATCATTTCAATTAGATGCATTAGCACAAAACTTAGATCTCAGTAAATTTCAGTTTTTACGCCAATTCAAACAATCAATGGGCATGACACCGCACGCTTATTTAAAAAGAGTACGCTTAGAATATGCCAAGAAAGCATTAATGAAAGGCGGAAACCTATCCGATGTCGCCTATCAAGTTGGCTTCTTTGACCAAAGCCATTTTAATAAAGCATTTAAAAATGCCTACCTCATTACCCCATCTCATTTTCAGCGTCGTGTGCTGTAGATTTAAGCTATCACTGCAATTTTTTCCTATAATGATTTTCTTTGGCACTGCAATATAGCGACATAATTACTATATTAAGGTTTATCAATGAACATCGAACTGCTGTTATCTCTCGCTATTATCCACGCTGTTGCTCTCGCTAGCCCTGGCCCTGACTTTGCCTTAGTGGTAAAACTGGCGAGCCAAGAATCTCGCAACACGGCTATCGCTTCTGCTGTTGGTATCTCGATTGCTATTTTAATTCATACAGTGTTGAGTTTGACTGGTGTGAGTCTCGTTATTAAGAGCTCACAAACCTTGTATATGATCGTACAAATGATGGGGGCAAGTTACCTCGCATGGATGGGGTTTGGCGCAGTCAAAGGGGCTTTGCAGCATTGGAAGGCAAAAGTATCAGTCGATGGTAACCAGCTAAAGTTAAATCAATTAACACCTACACAAGGCTTCATGCGAGGGCTTTGGACTAACTTATTAAATCCGAAATGTATGGTGTTTTTCATCATCTTATTCTCGGCCATGATCACGCCAGATGTGAGCCTTATGACGAAGTTGGTCGCAACCGTTATCATGTTAGTACTATCGTTAATTTGGTTTGTATTTATCGCATTAATTTTATCAAAACCAGCGGTGCAAACGCGTGTACAAAAAGCCGCACCGGCAATCAACTTGGTTACCGGTTTACTGTTTATGACGGTTTCAAGTGCGATCATATACAACTTACTTGAAGGCGTGATGGTCTTTAGCGAAACAACTATTTAAGTCATATTTAATGCCATGAGCTTAGCGCCTTGACCGTAACTTGAGCATATCGAGATATTATCAAGGCTGCTAAAGCCACTAACCTAATTCTTTCGTCATATACAGACTGTACGGGTCTTCACAATAGTCAGCAAACGGCGCACATTCATTAAAACCAAAATCGCGATATAACTTTTGCGCAGGGATGAATGAATCAGGCGTACCCGTTTCTAAACTCATTTTAGTGATCCCTTGCTGTTGAGCAGCCGTGATAATATACGTCAGCAATCGCTGAGCAACACCTTGTCGTAAATGGGTGCTCGATGTGCGCATTGATTTTAACTCTGCATGTCCTGATTCGATGACTTTTATCGCACCGCAGCCTGCAAGTTCCCCCTCAATCCAGGCACTCCAAAACGTCACATCTGGTGCTTTTAATCCACTAATATCTAACGAATGCACACTTTCAGCAGGCGTATGATCAAGCATATCTTGATGATGCTCTTGTAATAACTGCGCGACTTCTTTACCTGTTAAATCATCAATTCGAATTTCCATTTCAGTTCCCTTTGCTAGTCTTCTGTACAGTTGGCTAATTAACGTGAGCCTTCAATAATGCACTGCTAACCAGATAGTTTCAACATCAGGATCTGTCCACGCTACTTTGTGTTTTTGATGAGCAGTGATATTAAGGTAATCTCCCGCTTTCAGCGTAACCGAGGGCTTGTCATCAAAACCGATAACTGCACTGCCTGCAATCACAATAACCCATTCACTCTGTTCTTGATCATACCAACCAAAGTCTGGAGAGGTATGCCCTTTGGAAATAATGCGTTCTATTTTAACCTTGTCACTGCTAACGAGATCTTCAAATACTTCACTACTGAGATCTGCGGGTATCGAATCAAAAATGTTATTCATGTTTAATCATCCTTTAAAACAGATTTAAACCAAAGGCACTTTTTACCTGACGTAAGACCTCATTAGACTCATCTTGAGAGCGTTCTGTTCCTGCTTTCAAGATCGCTATTAGCTGTGAGCGATCTGCGATGAATTCTTCTCGGCGCTGACGAATCGGCTTTAGCAGATCTTGTAAACATTCTTCTAAGATCTTCTTAACGGTGCCATCACCTAAACCACCGGCGGAATATTGCGCTTTTAAATTAGCCACATAGTTTTGATCTTGATGGAATGCATCTAAATACGTAAATACCACATTGCCTTCGATTTTCCCTGGGTCACACACACGTAAATGATTCGGATCTGTATACATGGCTTTCACCGCTTTGCGGATATCTTTTTCACTTGAACTTAGCATGATGCTATTGCCCATCGATTTAGACATTTTGCTTTTACCGTCGACACTCGGTAAACGTGAAACCTTACTTAATAATGGCTTACATTCGACTAAAATGTCTTGCTGGGCAATATGGTTTAATCTTCTGACTATCTCATTGGTCTGTTCCAACATGGGTAACTGATCTTCACCCACAGGTACTAACGTAGCTTTAAATGCAGTAATGTCTGCCGCCTGACTAATTGGATATGTTAAAAAACCAGCAGGAATAGAGCGGCCAAATGATTTACTTTTGATCTCAGTTTTAACCGTTGGATTACGTTCTAAACGGGAAATAGACACTAAGTTTGAATAATACATAGTTAACTCTGCGAGTGCAGGGATCCCTGATTGTAAACAGATCGTGGTTTTTAATGGATCGATGCCTGCGGCAAGATAGTCCGCGACAACATTGAGAATATTTGATGATACTTTTTGCGGATTATGGCCATTATCAGTAAGACCCTGCATGTCAGCGACTAAAATAGTTTGTTCATACTGATGCTGTAGTTTAACGCGTTTTTGTAAGGAACCGACATAATGGCCAAGGTGCAAAGAGCCTGTAGCGCGATCACCAGTGAGAATTTTTTCTTTAATATCAGTTTTTGAGTTTGAATGAAGTGCTTGGTTTAAAGCTATTGATTGATTGTTTTTCATTGTGTATCTCCAAAATAAATTACCGGAGACATACTTACGATTTACTCATCAGCTGCCATCCGGCGATCTGTGAACAAAAGTATTCAACACCGCTCTTATAGAAGAGAGTGCCACCAATATGTTGTGATAAGGCTAAAAATAAGGTTTAATTTCATATATTCAAAGTATCAGCCTGTTAAAATTATCGCAAGCGGTATTTAGGCTTACTTTCAGCATTAACTTAAAAATGGATTTACTTGCATGGAAACTATCGTCTTTCTCGACCGTTCTACAATCCCAGAACACATCACTATTCCCCAACCTGATATTGGATGCCAGTGGCAAGAATATGCGACAACAACAAGTGAACAAGTGGTAGAACGGTTACAAGGTGCGAGTATTGTTATTACTAATAAAGTGATTTTAAATTCACAAGTATTAAGTCAGTGTCCACAATTGAAAATGATCGCTATTGCAGCAACGGGCACCAACAATGTCGATTTAGACTATTGTCGCCAACACGACATTATCGTTAGTAATATTCAAGGTTATGCCACTAATTCCGTACCAGAACATGTGCTTGCGATGATGTTGGCACTAAAACGTAACCTCGTTGGTTATCATCAAGATATTCAAGCGAGTGTGTGGCAGCAGCAAAAACAGTTCTGTTTCTTTAACCACCCTATCTCTGATATTTCAGGGTCGACGATAGGTATTATTGGCAAAGGTAGTCTAGGTAATGCAGTGGCAACATTAGCCAAAGCACTGGGCATGACGGTACTTTTTGCTGAGCGTAAAGGGGCGAATAAATGTCGTGAAGGCTACACTCTGTTTGAATCAGTCTTACAACAAGCAGATGTACTAACCCTACATTGTCCACTTGCAGAGCAGACGCATAACCTCATTGGCAGTGACGAATTAAAATTGATGAAAAATACCAGCATATTAATTAACACAGGTCGCGGTGGATTAGTTGATGAAGATGCCTTGGTTGATGCATTACTTAATCAACAAATTGCCGGTGCGGGTGTGGATGTATTTACCCAAGAGCCTGCAGATGACACCAATCCATTGATTGCTAATGCACACTTACCGAATCTGATCTTAACCCCACATGTGGCTTGGGGCTCTGACTCGGCGATTCAAACATTAGCGGAGCAGTTAATAAATAATATCGAACAGTTCGTTGCTGGCACACCACAAAACCAAGTTTGATTTGGTCGTTATAAATAGTCTCGTTATTTTTCTCGTTATATAGAGAACTACAGCCAATAACGGCAATCTTGCGCTTTCAAGAAGTCTTCAGCGAACTCGCCTTGTAATAACGCGACGGTTGCCAACATACCCGCTTGCACACAGTTTTGCGCGTAGACAGTAACTTGAGCAGGTCCACCAGCAATGGGATAACCTGTTTGAGGGTTTAAGATGTGGCTATAACGCTGACCACCAACATCAATGAAACGCTGGCTGTCACCACTACTCGCTAACCCTCCTTGGGCTAAGCTCACTATGAGTTTACTTTCACCAAGGTGTTTTGGGTCTTCAATAGCGACTTGCCAAGCAGCGCCATCACGACGTAATTTATTGGCGTAAATGTCACCACCAAAATTAACCAAAAAAGCACTGTTGATTTGCTGTTATTGCATTTCATGTTGTAATAACTGCGCGACTTTATCGACCGCGTACTCTTTGCCAATACCACCAAGATCAACTTGCATGCCTGCAGGCAAGGTTAATAACGGTGCTTGCCATTGCGCTTGCTGCCAACCGATACTCGGTAATAAGGCATTAATTTCAGCGTTACTCGGTAACTGTGTTTGTTGCTTGAAGTGCCAGAGCTTGCCTAATACCCCAGAGCTAATATCAAATAATCCGTCACTGAGTTGAAAACATAAATCCGCTAAATTAATCAACAGCACCGTTTCGTCATCAAGCTGTACAGCCCTACCCTTAGCATGATTAAGACGCGCAATAATATTGTCATCACGAAAACGACTGTATTTTAATTCGATACGTTTTGCTTCTGCATAGGCTAGCGCAACCAGATTATCCGCTTGCTCGGCATCAACATCATCCAACAATATTTGACAGGTGCTCGCCATCACAGCGAATTCACCAATCCAGTAATCAGCTTGTCGCGTTAAGTTATAAGCTTTGATCAAACTTTATTCCTATTCCTATTCATATTCATATTCATATCGACATTAAAACCGTATCAGTAACGAGAGCGGAATGAGACACGAGATTAGAAACGATAGAAGCTCTGCAGCATAACCGCGCTTTTGTCTGGATACAGATCCACACCTGACATACCTGCACCTTTGGCCAATGATTCATCACCCGAAACCTCTGTCAGGTAATATTCAAGTCGTACACTGAATTCATTACCTGCAATAGGTAAGCCATATTTCAGCCCTACGGTATAGGTTTGTAATTCGCCTAAGCGATAGTCAGCAGTCATGTATTCTGGTATTGGCTGGCCTTCATCAAGATAAACCTGATAGAAGTCTACGGCTTGTTGATTATAATAACGGATATGCGGTTCGATAAAGTGGCTGTTCGCCAGCGGCATACGCCACTTGCTATCTATAGTGTGAGAAGCCATGCCCCAGTCATCCCAGAAATAGCGATAATTGACATCCAGCACTTGTCCAGACGGTTGCAGGTTATATTTGCTGCGCCAAAATAAGCTTTGTTTGATGCGCTGATCAGGACGGTTTTCATAAACATAATCATTTACCCAACCGTCACTATCAACCACTGACAATATTTTGAACGGGTCAGTTTGATAACCACTAACATCACTAATCGAATAATTAAATTGCATTAGCGTCTGGCGGTTAATCACTTGCGTTAATCCCAGCAGTAAATCCAATGTTTGCTTTGTCTCACTGTCTTCTAAGCGATTATCAATGTCATCGACAGACACTCCAGGATTAGGAATACCACCTTCCGGTTCAATAGTATCGTAGGCATAAGCAACACCGAACGATGCAGTGCTATTACGATTATTAAAATCACGCGCCAGGGCGCTGTTAATCGATAACGCAAGGTAATCGTATTCTTTAGACACGTTTGCGCCACCAGAATAAAGCCACAGGCGATTGATTTGTTGTTGATATTGAGTACTGAGGGCAACGCGGGTATCTTTAAAAGTATCATCTAGTGGGGTTTCACCTGCAGCCGTGGTGTAAGCCCCATTACCTGAAGGCCGGGTGAAAGTTTGCGCTCTGTTTTGAGCAACAGCGCCATTAGGTGACGCACCAGTCAGCACATCAATCACACCTTTAACATTAACACTACGCTCGTCATCTATTTGCTTGGTAATAGACAGTGCACCTTCATAAGCTTGTACTTGGTCGTCACTTTCGGCATAAATCAGCAATCCGAGATCGACATCCCAGCTATCAAACTCAGAGGCTTCAGGGCTAGACAGTTCGGGTGTAGACAATTCAGCCACGGCTGGTGCCACAAGTGCACATGTCGCAGCGGCAAGGGCCACCGAAATGTTAGCGAAGGATTTACTCTGGCGCTTGCACTTTAGTTGCATCCACAACCTCCACCAGCAAAACTACCACCACCACTCGAACCTTCTTTACTGAAGTAAGTATGGTCGTCAAATCCCATTTCCATTGGGTTTTCTGCAAGCTGCATTTCTGGTTTAGCCAGTAAATCACGCTCCCAAGGTTTTACCCCGAGTGATGAACAGGCCGTTAAACTCAATATACAGGCTAATAATAAAATCCGTCTCACAAGCCGCTCCAAACATTAAATAAACAATTACTTATAAAAAATTACTTATATAAATGCTTTCTATAAGTTATGACTATTCATTTACTTCTATCAATTTACTTCTATCAATGGTGTTCTAGCAGTTCTCATTATTACGGTAATAACGACAAGATCTCTGCTTCATATTTATCTAATTCTGATAACCTAAAACCGACGTGCTTATACACAATTTCGCCTTGTTTATTAAGTATAAACGAATTTGGTAAGCCCATGATTTCGTATTGCTCAGCCACCACACCTTGTGGATCAAAGGCGATAGTCAGTTTATTTGGATAACGAGTTAAGAATTTCTTCGCGAGAATGGCTTCTTGATCCATATTTATCGCGATAATTTCAAAACCTTGCTCGCCATATTTTTCAACCATTTCATCCATCCATGGGAACGAACGAATACACGGCGTACACCACGATGCCCAGAAATCGACCAATACCACTTTACCGCGATAATCAGCAAGATTTATTTGGCTATTATCAACACCGGGTAATGAAAAGTCAGGGGCAAGTTTGGCACTATTCTCAGCAAATACTGCGGTGGAAAAAACAACACTGATAATAATAGAAGTCGAAATAAAAAAATCGCGAAGACGATGACAGATAGATAGATTCATAAACTGCATTCTCAAATAGGCTGAATAGATGTCTGGCTATAATAATGAAGTTAACTGAGGATTAGTGAAAAAAATGTCAATTATGTGAAAAATAGATATAAAAAAACGCCAACCAGTTACTATAAATAGTAATCAATTAGCGTTCTCTTGAATGGATGGCGGAGGAGGAGAGATTTGAACTCTCGAGGAGCTATTAACCCCTGCTGGTTTTCAAGACCAGTGCATTCGGCCACTCTGCCACCCCTCCGCAGCAATGGAGCGAATATTAGAGCAACCTCTTGAAGTTGTAAAGCTTTATTCATCATAAACACAGTGCTGGTTAGTTTGCGTTTAAATATCGTTCAAAAATAAACTTACAAGCACAATTACGCCATTTATTGATCGAGAATACGTCCCTTATTAATCCCTTATTTTGGCGTGATAATTATTGATCAAAATCAATGAATCAAAAACAAACTTCAAGCCTAATACACTACATATTGTGCCGTTGATTAAATCAACACCTATATATAGTATTTCATGATAATGTCAATTTAAAACTGAAGGAGTATTTTGTGGATCTATTTGTCATCAAACGAGATGGTTGTCGAGTGCCGTTCAACATTCAATGCATACAAGACGCTATTTTCGCTGCAGCTAAGTCAGTGCAACAAGAAAGCCGTGATTATGCGGTCGATATGGCAAATAAAGTACATCAAATACTGATCCAACAAGATGTCTCTAGCGAACACGCCATTGAGATCCATACCATCCAAAACACCGTTGAAGATGTATTGATGCAAGAAAGCAACAAGCTCATTGCCCGCGCTTACATCGAATACCGTCATCAACGTGACATAGCTCGTGAAACACAAAGTATTCTGACTAACGAGATCAAAGGCCTTATTGAGCAGAGTAACGAATCACTGTTGAATGAAAATGCCAATAAAGACAGTAAAGTGATCCCGACTCAACGTGACCTACTCGCTGGTATTGTTGCCAAGCATTATGCCAAGCAACATATCTTACCTCGCGATATTGTCCATGCGCATGAAGCTGGCGACATTCATTATCATGACCTTGATTATGCCCCATTTTTCCCGATGTTTAACTGCATGCTAATCGACCTTGATGGCATGCTGACGCGTGGATTTAAAATGGGTAATGCTGAAATTGAAACACCAAAATCAATCACCACAGCAACCGCCGTTACCGCACAAATCATTGCGCAAGTAGCCAGCCATATTTATGGTGGCACCACAATCAATCGTATTGATGAGATTTTAGCCCCGTACGTAACCGCGAGTTTTGATAAAAATACGTTATTAGCGGAAGAATGGTCAATACCAAATAAAGCAGAGTTTGCACGCTCACGTACTGAAAAAGAATGTTTCGATGCCTTCCAATCATTGGAATATGAAGTTAACACCTTGCACACCGCAAATGGCCAAACTCCGTTTGTGACTTTCGGCTTTGGTTTAGGTACAAACTGGGAAGCACGTTTAATTCAGCAATCGATTCTTAAAAATCGTATTGCCGGTTTAGGCAGAAACCATAAAACAGCAGTTTTTCCAAAACTGGTGTTTGCCATTAAAGATGGCCTAAACCATAAACCAGAAGATCCAAGCTACGATATCAAACAACTGGCATTGGAATGCTCAACTAAACGCATGTACCCAGATATTTTAAATTATGAGCAAGTAGTTAAAGTAACGGGTTCGTTTAAAACGCCTATGGGTTGCCGTAGTTTCTTAGGCACCTATGAAGAGCAAGGTGAACTAATTCATGAAGGCCGTAATAACTTAGGTGTTGTGAGCCTTAATTTACCGCGTATTGCCATTCAAGCAAAAGGTGATGAATCACGTTTCTATCAATTATTAGATGAACGCTTAATCCTATGCAAACGCGCGCTCGAAACCCGTATTTCACGTCTTAAAGGGGTTAAAGCACGTGTTGCCCCTATCCTTTATATGGAAGGTGCTTGCGGCGTTAGACTCAATGCTGATGATGACGTATTAGATATTTTCAAGCATGGCCGCGCCTCTATTTCTTTAGGCTACATCGGCTTGCACGAAGCGATTAATGCACTATTTGGTAATGCCACTCACCCTTATGATAGTGAAGCATTACAGCAAAAAGCCATTGCTATGCTTAGCCACATGAAAGCTAGCACTGAACAATGGACTGCAGAAAGCGGTTATGCGTACAGCTTATATGCAACACCGAGTGAAAACCTGTGTAGCCGTTTTGCTAAATTAGATAAGATCACGTTTGGTGATATCAAAGACGTGACAGATAAAGGCTATTACACTAATAGCTTCCATTTAGATGTTGAGAAGCAAGTTAACCCATACGATAAAATTGATTTTGAAATGCCCTACCCTGCAGTCAGTAACGGCGGGTTTATCTGTTATGGCGAATACCCTAATATGCAGCACAACATTGAAGCGTTAGAAAATGTGTGGGATTACAGCTATTCACGTGTGCCTTACTACGGCACGAACACACCCATCGATGAATGTTACGAATGTGGTTATACCGGTGAGTTTAGCTGTACCAGTAAAGGTTTCACTTGCCCTAAATGCGACAATCACGATATTACCAAGGTATCAGTGACCCGTCGAGTCTGTGGTTATCTAGGCAGTCCCGATGCGCGTCCCTTTAACGATGGTAAACAAGAAGAAGTAAAACGCCGCGTTAAACATTTATAATATGTAAACAATGACAACTCGTCCGACCTCAGTTTAATTAACTAGCTAGTCAATGGCTCATTGGCTAGCGTTTAAGAGTCATTATGCATTATTCCCAATATTATCCCGTTGATGTGATCAATGGCCCTGGTACGCGTGTCACGCTATTTGTCAGTGGTTGCGAGCATCAATGTAAAGGTTGCTATAACCAATCAACCTGGTCGCCACGTAATGGATCTGTCTTTACGCAAGCAATGGAAGACAAAATAATTAATGACTTGAACGATCCACGTATACGCCGTAAGGGTCTAAGCTTAAGCGGTGGTGATCCCCTTTATCCAAGTAATTTAGACTGCATACTAAAACTGGTAAAAAGAGTTAAAAAAGAATGCGTTGGGAAAAATATATGGTTATGGACTGGTTATACCATAGAGCAATTAACACCCGAACAAAAAAGGATAATGCAATACGTCGATTATCTAGTGGATGGTAAATTTGAACAGCAGCTATCTGATCCAGCACTCAAGTTTAGAGGTAGTAGCAATCAACGTATTATCACTATTAGTCCAAATGAGCGTATTAGCGGATTTATATATAGCATCGAGAAATAAATACGTATTAATCATAGTAAAAAGTGTACTGATACCGCTATCACAAGAAAATATTGAATTTAAAAATTATAAATTGTAAAAAAGTTAAATTCAGAATTTAATACTTTAGTGATACAAATTGAGTATGGAACAAATATTCTAATCTTAAAGTCCTAGAGCACACTATTTATTGATTAATTAGATAGGTTGAGAGCTTAATAACCTCTCCTTAAAAAGTCACTTAAAATTAATTATTTTTGACATTAATCACACTAAATAGCCTGTCGATGTGGCGAATAAACATCACTTTTTTATCATACTTAAAACAAAAGTATGAATATTTATTGTCTTCACATTAATCGATAACCCATAGCATGACACAAAAAAACAATAAGCCAATGATATAAATAGGTTATATTGACATCAACCACTCCTCCTCCCTTCGAATAAACGTATTTACAAAATACTTTGAATTAACAATCTAAAATAAGCATTACTTTTAACTATACGCGCCAATACTTGTTAACGAAATGTAATTAAGTAAACTTTAAACGTGTAAAAGATCTACATGATTATGATTTACGAAAATCAAGTATTTACACTAGTCGTTGATTATTTGTTAACAGAATTAATCATTAGATTAAACCAACAACTCGTCACATTACACTGACAGAGTGTTGTAAAACTTGTCATTTTACCAGTTACGTTAACGGCACATCATTGACATTCATTTTAATTTCAATGATATTACTACTACAAAAGTGATACGCAGTCATTTTGATTAACAAAAATTATACATAGCTTAGTTAAGGATAATGGAATGAAATACTTAGTTACCGGCGGTACAGGATTTATTGGTCGTTTCTTAATTGAACGTTTAGTAGAAAGAGAAGATGCGCAAGTGTATGTATTAACTCGCCCAGGCTCAGAACACAAATTCAATGCATTACAGGATAGAGTGCATAAGAGTGTTAAAAGTCGTATCAAAATGGTTACAGGTGATATTACTAAGGCTAATTTAGGTATTGATGAGCAATGGTTAACTGCACATACAGACCAAATTGATAATGTTTACCACCTTGCTGCTATCTACGATATGAAAGCAGATGCTGAATCACAAGAAACAGCCAATGTTGTTGGTACACGTAACGCGGTTGAAGCTTCTGTTCACATTAAAGCGAAAAGTTTCCATCACGTAAGCTCTATTGCTGCAGCAGGCTTATTCAACGGTACTTTTTACGAAGACATGTTTGAAGAAGCGGAAAATATGGAAAACCCATACCTGCGTACTAAACATATCTCAGAGAAAGTGGTTCGTGACGAATGTTCTATTCCTTTCCGTATCTACCGTCCTGGTATGGTTGTTGGTCATTCTAAAACCGGTGAAATCGACAAGGTTGATGGTCCATATTACTTCTTCAAATTATTGAAAAAAATCCGTGAAACAATTCCAACATGGATGCCAATGATCGGTGTTGAAGGCCGTCGTCTTAACATCGTTCCGGTTGATTATGTTGCAGATGCAATTGATTACATCAGTCATAAAGAAGACGTTCATAGCAACTGTTTCCACCTTGTTGATCCAAAACCATTTAAGGTTGGTGAAGTACTTAACATCTTCGCGACTGCAGGTAACGCACCAAAAACTGCATTCCGTATTGATTCTCGTATTGCGAACTTCTTACCATCATCGGTACGCCAAGCGATTACCCATTTACCAGCAGTAAAACAACTTACTGAAGGTGTATTAAATGACCTTGGTATTCCAAAAGATGTATTAAACTTCCTTAACTACCCAACAAGCTTTGATGACCGTGAAACAGCACGTGCATTAGAAGGCTCAAATATTAAAGTGCCACGTTTAGATGCCTATGCACCAGCGGTATGGGATTATTGGGAACGTAACCTAAATGATGACCTAATCAATGACATGACGCTGAAAGGTAATGTGAGTGGTAAAACGATTGTCATTACCGGTGCAAGTTCAGGTATTGGTGAAGCAACAGCATTAAAACTAGCACCAACAGGCGCGAAATTAATTCTTGTAGCACGTGATGTAACGAAACTAGAAGCAACACAAGCTCAAATCCAAGAACTTGGTGGTGAAGCACACATCTATTCATGTGATATTTCAAATATGGAATCATGTGACGAGCTAGTGAAAAATGTACTTGCAGAGCACAATTTTATTGATGTGTTAATCAATAACGCCGGTCGTTCAATCCGTCGTTCAATCGATTTATCATTTGACCGTTTTCACGATTACGAAAGAACGATGCAGTTAAACTACTTTGGTTCAATCCGTTTAATCATGGGTTTCTCGCCAAGTATGTTAGAGCGTAAACAAGGGCATGTGATTAACATCTCTTCAATTGGTGTATTAACAAACGCGCCACGCTTCTCTGCTTATGTTGCATCAAAAGCGGCGCTGGATGCATTCACACGTTGTGCTGCATCAGAGTTCTCAGACCGAAATGTAAACATGACAACGATTAACATGCCGCTTGTGCGTACGCCTATGATTGGTCCAACAAAAGTATATGACAATGTACCGACATTGGCACCATCAGAAGCAGCTGATTTAATTGCGCAAGCGATTATCCGTAAGCCAAAACGTATCGCGACTAAAGTCGGTATTATGTCCGAAGTGCTTTACTCACTATTTCCTAAAGTAAGCGAAATAATCATGAACACGGGCTACCGCATGTTTAATGATTCAGCAGCTGCAAAAGGTAAAGAAGAAGATCAAGATAAACCAACACAAGCAAGTACCGAGCAAGTTGCATTTGCAGCTATCATGCGCGGTGTGCATTGGTAATCACTGATATACGATATGAGTATGAATGAGCGCATTTGCGCTCATTTTTTTGCTTTATTTCCACTGTTAACTCACTTATTAGTATCTATTTTTATTGCATAACTACAAATGTTATAAACCGTGAATTATGTGAACTAGATCACCACCATTCCAATTTTAAGTCCTTGCCTAAAATAAGACATACCGTAACATCTTAACTATTTATCATCCGCTTAGCAGCCCGATAAGGTACAGGTTAGATTTAATGGTTAATGTTGCTCACTCAAGTATTATTTCAAAACTGATCCGCTTGCAATGCTATCCTACTCAAGCTGGATTGAACCAAGTATTCAACGATATCGATCAGATCTGTAGTGAGCACAATTTCATTTTACCACCCGCCTTATCGCGTTTTATGGCCGCTTATCAATGTGAGCGTCATGGCCAAACCGACCTCGCTATTGCGACGTTTGTAGAATGTATCGCATTATGTACAGATGAAGAGTTACTATTACAATTGCATGCGCACATCAATCTTGGTTCACTGTCCGTCGAGAAGAATGACTTTCATGCATCGATGCGTTACTTCTCGCATGTGATCGAGCATTCTCACCGCTTAGATGATAATTCACTGTCCTTGGTTTATACCAATTTTAGTGATTTACACCTTTATATAAAACAATACAGTGATGCGATATTATTAGCTAAAAAAGGCATACAGGCCTCTCAAACAAGTCATAATCATTCCAACCTTATGATATGCCAGTTGAACTGCGGCTTAGCCATGGCTTATTTAGATCAGTTTGATGAAGCCGTATTAGTATTACAAGACGCGATGGTTAACGCCGACATCTGCGGCAGCGAACGTAATACTGCACTCACCCATGGTTATTTAGCTCGCGTTTTAGCCATGCAAAGTACCGTAGATCACACTATTATTTACCATCATTTCAATACTGCCGACACGATATTCACTCAGATCACGGATCAATTTAATTATATCGAGAACTGTATCTATTTTGCCAAATATTTGGCTGATCATGATCGCGATAAAGAAGCACTTAAGCAATGCGAAAAAGTCATTGCGATTATCGACAATAAACCGAT
Source organism: Moritella marina ATCC 15381 (assembly GCF_008931805.1). Classification (GTDB taxonomy): domain Bacteria; phylum Pseudomonadota; class Gammaproteobacteria; order Enterobacterales; family Moritellaceae; genus Moritella; species Moritella marina. The sequence continues at coordinate 2,471,585 of NZ_CP044399.1, forward strand.
GTACGCCACCTACTCTATTTTGTGGGACGTTTATCATGCCTTACTCGCGAAACAGCAAGACAAGACTCATTTAGTTAAATCTCTGCAGCAGCAAATAACCTGCGCCAATCAAGAAATAGATGTGCTCAGAGAAAAAGAAAGTCTCGGTATTTTAAAACAGCGTGAAAAACTGGAAGTCGCTCAAGATCATTTGATCATAGATAAAATGCAAGAACACTTAAATATTATTACTGAAATTGGTCAGCAGATAGCCACGACAACTGATATAACTACATGTCTAGAAGATATTTTTATTAAAATAAATACCTTAGTTTCCGCTGACGAGTTCGGTATAGCCTTATACGACAACAAAAATAATTACTTACATTATGACTATTTCGTTGATAAAGACGGTTTAATGCCATCGGCAAGTATCGATTGTAGCCAAACCAAAAGCGTTGGTGGTTATGCGATAAGCAACAAAAAAACCGTGCATTTGAATACTATAGATACAGCTGTCCTTGATGATTTATTAGGCGGGTCCTCGAGCTTGGAAAGTGGTCAAAATGAATATGTAATTGTCGATAAAGATGAACCGATCCAGTCTATCGTCATCACCCCTATTATTATTGAAAATAAAATTTTGGGTATTTTATCGCTACAGCATCATAAACAAAGTCAGTACCATCAATATCATTGTAAGCTCATCGAGCAACTCGCTAGCTTTATTGCTGTGTCACTGGAAAACCAAAAACAACGTTATGCACTGCAACAAATGAATAGTAAATTGGATGGATTAACGCGGATTGATGCACTTACCGGTTTATACAACCGCTATCATTTAAACCACACTGAAACTGATTTTATCTCTGCGCTATTAGATAGCACTGCGACTTTATCTGTGATGATGATTGATATTGACTATTATAAAAGTTACAACGATTTACATGGCCATCAACAAGGTGATTTAGCCTTAGTCGAAATCAGTAAACTGGCACAACAACAATTCAACACGACTGATGATCATTTATTCCGTTACGGCGGCGATGAATTCTTATTTTTACATGTAAACCAAACCCATGCAGAAATAGAGCATAAATATGAACACTTGCAGAATGAGTTACATCAACTCAATTTAATCAATCCAGACTCACAGTGCAGCGATCGATTAACCCTGACTATTGGCGGCCAGCATTTTAATTCCAAGCAACATACAGGTGCTAACATTAGCTTTGAACAACTGTTAGCAATTGCCGATGAACAGCTATACAAAGCGAAAGCACAATCGCGCAATACCATTATGTTTTGTCAGTGATACCTCGTTTTTCAATCTGAGATTAATAAACCTTACAATTTCGTGTTAGTCTATTTTAATAATTTATTTCTTTACAAGGATGTATAAGAATGAATAAGGCTAGCGGTTTTACCCTCATCGAATTAATGATCACCATTTCTATCTTCGCTATACTCATTGGTATTGGCGTACCCAGTTATCAAAGCACCGTACAACAAAGCCGTATTGACGATGCATCTACGCTGATAAATAACGCTCTCAATTACGCTAAAAATACTGCTATGGCGCATAATCGCATGTTGTATATGACTGCATCCAATAATACCCTCACTTTAGCAACAAGCATGACTGCGGCCGCCGAGATTATCAATAAAACAACGGTAACAACGGACACTAGTTCAACACTGTCTTTCACTGCGCCAGGTACCGCTACAATCATATTTCGGGCTAATGGCACTATCGCAAAAGGTAATACTATTCGTTATTGTACCAGTGACTCAGGTATTACCATGGCTGTTGGGATTAATGGTGATACCGTGACCACACCTGTGAGCTGTTAGTTATTCTATTGTTAAATAGCCCCCTGTTTTATTTGGTATAAACGGTGAGGCGATAAATCTGTTAACCAAAGTGATTAAAAGCTATTTTATTACCATCTAAATCACGGAAGTAAGCGCCATAAAAAACGTCAGGAATTCGTTGTCCTGGTTCACCATCACAGGTTGCACCCAAAGCAATTGCCTTATGATACAGTTCTTCACACTTTTCTTTTGATCCAGGCGCAATAGCTAACATATTGCCATTACCAGCGTGTTGTTCTTCTTTATCGTACGGAATACAAATGGCAAGCATAGGTTCTTGCATACTCTTACCAATGAATATAATTCGCTCCATTTTCATTAATGTTTTAGCGCCTATTGGTGCCAATAATGCATTATAAAAAGCTTCTGACTTTTCTAAATCCGTTACACCTATTGTTGCATAGCTGAGCATAGTAATTCCTTTTCATTATGATGAATGTCGTTATGTTAGATAGACATTTAACTACAACAGCTTAGTTAAACTAAGTCAATATACATCTATAAAGTAAGTAATTGAATGACGAGTGGAGATCACCGTGATGTTCACTGCAAGAGTGAAGAGTTGTACGGTGGTACGACGAAGTCACTCGGCATTCACAATTAATGGATAGACGGTCCTCAACATAATATCAAGACAATATAAAAGTAATATCAATGCAGCAACCACATAATATTGACGTAATGTGAATGAACAATAGGATGTAACGTCCATGAGATTAATAAAATGTTAAGTACAATTTCACTGAAAAAAAAGCTGCTATTAATAGCAGTAAGTTTATCGTTACTATTTATTGTGTTAAGCACTCGCTATTTTTTATATGTCCGTTGTAATGTCATTGAACAGCAACAATATGGCTTGGAACCTAACATTAAATTTATTGGGTCTATTATCAATAATCACTATCAAGGCTATCTTGACGGTGAGCTAAGTCTTGTTGAAGCACAGCAGAAGTCGATTAAAGAAATTCATCAAATCAACCTTAGAAGTAAGAATTATGTTTTTGTTTTTAACGACGATTATCTTCTTCTCGAATCAATTAATAATGTCGCGATGCTCAATAAAAATGTCAAAAATGAGATTAATATTAGTGGCGTAAAACTATACCAATTATTACGAACTGAAGCCGTATACCAACATAATTCTGGCTATTCGTCTTATTTTTATTACGGTAATGCGAATCGAGAGCAGCAGTTAAAAATATCTTACTCTCAGTATTTTTCATCTTGGGGTTGGACTTATGGTGAAGGGGTATACATTAATGAAATTGATGATTCAATTATCAACATGCTGATTTCTAATTAATTATAATAGATAACCATTACTGTACAGCCCGAGCATAACGATGTTCGGGACTTCAATAGAAATGATACTAGAATGCTAGCATTCCACTCCATATAGCCTAATCACGCCAAATAAGTTACAAAAAAAGCGGCGTTAGATTTACATCTAACGCCGCTTTTTTTTATAAACGAGTAAATAATATAAGCTAATGCATGACGCGATTAGTTATAGAATTTCTGACCTTCTTTCGCCATTGCTTTAAGCGACTCACACGGCGCAAAACGCTCACCGTATTTATCTTGATGACGTTCTAGCTTGTCAACAAGTTCAGCAATACCGATAGAATCCATATAGTGGAATGGACCACCTAGGAATGGCGGGAAACCAATACCGAAGATTGCACCGATGTCACCATCACGTGCGCTACGTAGGATACCTTCATCAAGACAGCGAGCAGCTTCGTTCAGCATTAATAATACAGCTCGTTCAGCAAGTGCTTTTGGATCCATTGACGCTTCAGGTTTTAGGTTAAGTAGCTTGTAGATTGATTCATCAACTTGCTTTTTACCTTTCTTGGCTTTCTTACCGTATAGGTAGAAACCTTTCTCGTTTTTACGACCTTTACGATCATCAGCTAATAGCTTATCGAACGCAGCAGGCGCTTCAAAACGGCTACCTAGCTCTTTCGTTAGGATTGGACCGATCTTAGCACCAACATCGATACCAACTTCATCAAGAAGCGTGACAGGACCAACAGGGAAACCAAAATCAACCAAGGCTTTATCAACCGCTTCGATAGGTTCTTGTTCCAGTACCAAACGTGCAGCTTCGTTCATGTAAGGCGCAAGAATACGGTTTACATAGAAACCCGCACCATCTTTAACAACGATAGGTGTTTTGCCTTGCTTACGCGCAAATTCAACGGTTGTAGAGATAGTTTGGTCAGACGTGCCTTCATGGGTAATAATTTCAGCCAGTGGCATTTTGTCCACTGGGCTGAAGTAATGTAAACCAATGACGTTTTCAGGGCGTTTTGCTTCAGAAGCAATTTGCGTGATAGGTAAAGAAGACGTGTTTGATGCGAAAATAGTATTTTCGTTACAGTTAGCTTCAATATCAGCCACCATTTGGTGCTTCAATTTAAGATCTTCAAATACCGCTTCAATCACAATGTCAGCGCTCTTCACACCAGTGTACTCAGTCGTACCTGTGATCATAGCAAGTTGACTTTGCATTTCAGCTTTAGACATAAAGCGACGTTTAACTTTTTTATTTAAAAGGTCATACGTGTATTTTTGTGCGTTAAGCAAACCTTGTGGGGCAATATCTTTAATACGCACAGGTACTTTCGCTTTAGTTGCAGTAACGTTAGCGATACCGCCACCCATTAAACCACCACCAAGTACGATTGCTTTTTTGACTTTCTTCGGTGCAACACCTTCAACGCCGTCTTCTTTCTTCATCTCTGTCGTCGCAAAGAAAATACCACGTAGACATGCAGATTCAGATGTCATTGCTAGTTCAGCAAAACGTTTTGCTTCAAGTTTTAAACCTGCTTCAAAACCTTTTTCCTGACCTAATTTAACTACTTCTAGAATAGCTTCAGGTGCTGGGTAGTTACCACGGGTTTTAGAAAACGTCTGTTTTGCAGCTTGATCGAACATGATATTACGACCAAATTTGTTTGTTTCTAATAGCTTACCAGTAAGATCACGTTTCAATTCACGCTTGATCTTGCCTTTTTTAGCTAATTTAACCGCCACTTCAAGTAATACCGTTTCTGGTACTACTTCATCAACAAGACCCATTTTAAGCGCTTGCTTTGCACGGATTTGCTTACCTGTTAGCATCAGATCAAGTGACTTAGCCACACCGATTAGACGAGGAAGACGCTGTGTACCACCACTGCCAGGTAATAGACCTAGCATCACTTCTGGTACACCTAAGGCTGTTTTAGTGCTTTCTGTACATACACGAATATGACAAGCTAGCGCCAATTCTAAACCACCGCCTAAACAAGCACCGTGGATAGCAGCAACAACTGGAATATTTAATGCTTCCAGTTCACCCATAACACGGTGACCTTCAAGTGATAACTGCTCTGCGTCTGCAGCCGTTTCACATGCATCAATCATAGTTACGTCAGCACCAGCAACAAAGCTGTCTTTCTTGCCACTGATCAGTACTAGACCTTGTAGATCAGAGTTTGATTTGATTTCTTTCATCAAATCAGAAATTTCATCAGCGAACTCTGCACGTAAAGTGTTCATCGTTTCGCCGGGTACGTCCATTGTTAGAACGCCAATTTTATCTTCACGGATCTCAAGTGAAAATGTTTTATCTTGCTGACTCATTACGCACTCTCCACAATCATTGCCACACCTAGACCACCAGCAGCACATGCAGCTGTTAATCCTAGACCACCACCACGACGTTTTAATTCATGTAATGTTTGCGTGATCATACGTGCACCGGTCGCTGCAAATGGGTGACCATAAGCAAGTGAGCCACCAAGTACGTTGAACTTACTTTCATCAATACTAGCAACGCGCTCTGAACGGCCTAATTTTTCTTGTGCGAATTCATCTGATTCTAAACATTTTAGGTTTGCTAATGTCTGAGCTGCAAATGCTTCATGCATATCAAATAAGGCTAAATCATCGAATTTAATACCCGCACGATCTAACGCTTCAGGTATCGCATATGAAGGACCAATAAGACCATCAACATCAGCAGGAACTGCAGCATAAGCATAGCTACGAATATAACCAAGTACTTCTAGACCCAGTTCTTTCGCACGACTTTCGCTCATCAATAATACCGCAGCAGCGCCATCTGTTAGTGGCGTACTTGTTGCTGCCGTGACAGTACCGTGTTTACGGTCAAATGCAGGGCGCAATTTAGCGTAACCTTCAACTGTCGAGTTTTTACGAATGTTGTTATCTTCAGCAATAAAGGACTTCATTGGCTCTGGATAAGCTGTCATTACTTCATCTTTTAACTTGCCTTCTTCCCATGCTTTAGCTGCAAGAGAGTGAGAACGGTGAGCGAGTTCATCTTGCGCTTGACGCGTAATGTTATAAGACTTCGCCATTTGCTCTGCAGTCTGTCCCATCGTCAAACCAGTGCTGTATTCAGCAACCGCAGGGGCAACAGGTAGTAAATCTTTTAAGCTAAGTTGGCGAGCAATCTTTAATTTATCGCTCGTCGTCTTCGCTTTGCTCAAGTTAATTAACTGGTGAGCAAGTTTTTTAGATACGCCAATTGGCACAACTGAAGATGAATCAGCACCACCAGCAACACCACAGTCAATCGAACCAGCCATAATAGACTCGGTCACGTTTGAAATAGCTTGGAAACTTGTCGCACATGCACGGGATACACTGTATGCATCGGTACCGATGTCCATGCCAGTGCCTAACACGATTTCACGCGCAATGTTTGGCGCTTCCGGCATTTGCACTACTTGTCCAAATACAACTTGCTGAACAATTTTAGGATCAATGTCGTTACGAGTAAGCATCTCATTAACAACCATTTTGCCTAAATCTAATGCTGGAACCCCATGAAACGCTGTTGCTTGTTTAGCAAACGGGGTACGTAATCCAGTGACCACCGCGATACGATCGCCGTTGCGGGTGGTTAGGCTTTGTGGTTTAGCCATCACTTATCCTCATTCCGTTAAGTAAGAGAGGTCAGACCTCATAAAATTAAGTCAATATTAACCTTTTGGTCACAATATTCAAACATTAGTTTGAAATTTGAGTCTTTCATCTTAGATATGTGATCCAAAAGAAAATATTGTGTGAAAAAATAATCCTAAATAGTAGTCATAACAACCTAAACAGGTTTTATCTGTAGATATATTACCCACCATTTACACGCTAAAGTAGTCATTACCAGTAAAGTTCTGTAAAACATCTTATAAGCACGAGTTATAAATATTTGCACAGCGCTCTATAAAATATAGTTTGAACTTTTACAGTCAATCAATTGTCGGTAAACTAGTGTTTATATTAACGTTATGCGATAGATAATTATGCCAAAATCAAATTTTAATCAATTAAGAAGCTACCTTAATAGCCAAATTCTTGGGCAAGAAAAACTTGTCGACAATTTATTAATCGCGCTACTCGCAGATGGCCACATCTTAGTAGAAGGTCCACCAGGGCTAGCCAAAACCCGTGCTGTAAAAGCACTTGCCGAAAGCTTGGAAGCCAACTTCCATCGCATTCAATTCACACCTGATTTACTGCCAGCCGATTTAACCGGTACAGATATCTATCGCGCCGAAACCGGTACCTTTGATTTTCAACCAGGCCCTCTGTTTCATAATATTGTACTAGCGGACGAGATTAATCGTGCACCTGCTAAGGTACAGTCTGCGCTACTAGAAGCTATGGCCGAACAGCAGATAACCGTTGGCAACAAAACCATGTTATTACCAAAGCTATTTATGGTAATGGCTACGCAGAACCCGATCGAGCAAGAAGGCACCTACCCATTACCTGAAGCCCAGCTAGATCGCTTCATGCTACATTTGGAAATTGATTACCCAGATAAAGACACTGAATTACAGATTTTGCGTTTAACTACGCAAGAAGCACAACAAAGTAGCAGTGCACCGATAACGCAAATAAGTCAGCAAGCGATCATGCAAGCGCGAACAGAAGTGCTTAATATCCACCTAGCCCCTGCGCTTGAACATTATCTTGTCGATTTGATTATGGCCACCCGTAATCCAGATACGTTAGATGCACAACTCGCCAGTTGGATCACATTTGGTGCTAGTCCTCGTGCAACCATCTCTCTTGCTCGTTGTGTACGCGCTCGCGCTTGGTTACACGGCCGCGATCATGTATTACCTGAAGATATTCAAACTTGTCTATATCCGATTTTACGTCATCGCTTATTACTTAGCTTTGAAGCTGAGGCTGACGGTATTACCGCAAACCAAGTTATTGACCGTATTTTGTCATTAATTGCATTTTCGTAAACTGAGTTAGCCTATGTCTGCAATCGAAGTGACGATAAAAGAACTACAGCAATACAGCTACCAAGCTAATAGTGTGTTGGCAAATAAGACCTTGGCAAGAGCACAACTTGCTGGTGGTCACTTGTCGCCAATCAAAGGCCGCGGCATGGAGTTCAATGAATGTCGTCAGTACCAACCTGGCGATGACATCCGCAGTATTGATTGGCGTATCACTGCGCGCACAGGCAAAACTTACTGTAAGCTGTTTAGTGAAGAAAAAGAACGTCATGTTTATGTGTTACTTGATTTGTCATCGAGCATGTATTTTGGTAGCCAATATCGATTAAAATCGGTACAAGCCTGTCACCTAACCGCATTGTTGGCTTGGGCGACCAAGCACAAAAGTGATCGTGTGGGCGGGATTATCATTGGTGAATTCGGCCATAAAGAATTAAAACCCCAGCGTCAACAGCGCGGTATTATGCAATTACTTAATGAAACGGTCACTCTGCATAACGCCCAGCTGAGCCAGAAAGCACTCGCCAGCGATGGCAATGATGTGCCAACGCCAGAATCACTGGCTGGTGCCCTAACCCGGTTACGTATACTGTGTAAAACGGGTAGCCACATCATGATCATCAGTGATTTCCTTAACCTCGATGATAAAGCCCAAAAGCAATTAGCATTATTAAAACGTCATAATGAAATTGAAGCCTGGCAAATATTTGATCCTTTAGAATTATCACTTCCTCACATAAAAGCGAATGTGCGTCTTGCTGTATCCGATGGTCAACAACACGGTTTTGTGAGCCCAGGTGACGCGAGCAGCCGTGACAAATATCAACAACATGCCGATATAAAACAGCAAGCATTAAGGCAGATCATGAATCGATACGGTATTCGTCACCACCAAATAAGCAGCGGTGAGTCATTACTTAACCAGATCAAAAATAAGCAAAATAAGAGTAAAGGTAAATAAAGCGCATGGATCCATCAGCACAATTAAAAGATATTCATTTACCCGCGCCAATATCTGCTTGGCCGCTATCACTGTATTGGTGGTTGGTTATTATTGTAGGCGTATTAATAGTCGGTTTAGCTATTTATGCTGTCCTGCAGTACATTAAAAAAACCAGATTAACCCGCTTAGCGTTAGCGGAATTAGCCCAGTTGCAACAGCAAGGTTGTGAGGTAAATGAGCTACACCATCTGCTTAAGCGTATTGTATTGTCGAGTTTCCCCCGTGAAACAGCGGCATCATTACACGGCGATGCTTGGTTAAGCTTCCTCGATCAACAAGCCAGTTCAAAAAAACGCGTCTTCAATGATTTCACAAATAATAGCGCGGCATGGACGCTAGATTTATACAGTGCGAAGCCGAACATGCGTGCCAAGGCGTCACACTTTAAAACTTGCCAAAATTGGATAAAGAAAACGCCACTTATGCCTGTGGAGAAACCTCATGTTTGAATTTAACTGGCCGTGGCTTTTACTGCTATTACCCTTACCCGCACTAATCCGCTTTTTTAGTCAGACTGGTCAAGCACAAGCCCCATTAGTATTACCAAACCTGCCTTACATTGAGACGGCGGCAAACACAGTAAATACAAAGCAGCGAGTAATCTGGCCATTGAGCTTGATGTGGTTATGCTTGGTGATCGCCGCCGCACGCCCTATGTGGATAGGCGAACCACAATCGATTCCTCAGCAAGGCCGTGAAATGATGTTAGCAGTGGATCTGTCAGGTTCGATGCAAGTTGAAGACATGCAAATCAATAACCGCATGGTAGATCGTTTATCGCTAGTCAAATCCGTAGTTGCTGATTTTATCCAACAACGTAAAGGCGACCGTGTCGGGCTTATTTTTTTCGCTGATAATGCCTATTTACAAGCGCCTCTGACATTTGATTTAAAAACCGTGAGTGGTTATATGCAACAAGCGGTACTCGGCCTTGTCGGTGAACAAACCGCGATAGGTGAAGGTATTGGCTTAGCGTTAAAACGTTTTGACCAAGCAGAAAATACCGAAAATAAGCAGCAAAAGGTGTTGATATTACTTACCGATGGCCAAAATAATGCAGGGGAAGTAAAACCACTTGAAGCCGCTAAATTTGCTCAAGAACAAGGTGTTAAAATCTACACTATCGGTGTCGGTGCAGATGCTTATTACAAGCGTACGATATTCGGTAATCAGAAAGTCGACCCATCTCGAGATTTAGATGAGACAACATTAAAGACTATTGCACAGCAGACTGGCGGCCAATACTTCCGAGCACGTGATGCAGAGAGCTTATCGGCTATCTATGCCGAGCTCGATAAACTGGAACCAGTTGTGCAAGCACAACAACAATTTAGGCCACAAACCGATCTATTCCACTGGCCATTAGCAATTGCATTATTGTTATCAATTTTCGCCTGTTATTTACGTCAAGGAGCGCGCAATGACTGATTTTATGTTATTACGTCCATTATGGTTATTGGCGTTATTGCCACTCATCGCCCTTGCTTGGTATTTTCGTAAAAATGATCAAGCGAAAGGTTGGCATACGGTATTGTCACCTGAAATTGCCAAGTTTTTATTAGCCCAGCATCAACCGGCAACAAAATCGAATAACTTATTTATACCACTCGCCTGTATTTGGGTACTGACCACAATGGCATTATCAGGCCCAAGCTTTAGCTATACTGAGCGCCCCGTTGCGAGTATATCGCAAGCGAAAGTCATGGTATTAGACATGTCGCTATCAATGCGTGCTACCGATCTAAAACCGAATCGTTTGGCACAGCTACGCTTTAAAAGCACTGATATCCTGAGTGCGGTCAAAGAAGGTGAGATAGGCTTAGTCGCTTACGCTGGTGATGCATTTGTGATATCCCCACTCACCACAGACACAAGTACCCTACTCAACTTATTGCCAAACTTGTCACCAGAAATTATGCCCGTGAAAGGTTCAAAACCAACGGCAGGGATCCGCCAAGCAATTGAGTTACTCACCAACGCGGGTTATCAACAGGGACAAATATTACTGGTCACTGATGGTATAAATACGAATCAAGCAGACAGTATAAACACGTTATTAGCCGATACTGACTACAGCTTATCGATTCTAGGTTTAGGCACTGAACAAGGTGCGCCGATTAAACTGGCTGATGGGCAACTACTTAAAAACAATCAAGGCACTATTGTCGTACCGCAACTTGACGCTCGCCTATTAAAAGACACAGCAAAAACGAATTCAGGCCAAGTGCAAGTGATCACCCATGGCAGCCAGCCACTCAATGATTTATTCAATCACCCTTCCCGTTTTAAAAATAGTCTAAATAATCAGAAAACCGAACTAACCACAGAGCAACGTAATGATGATGGTATTTGGTTATTGCCTTTGATTGCATTATTAGCTGCATTTAGCTTTCGTAAACAGCTTTTTTTCAGTTTCCTCCTGGTATTCTTGCTACAGCCAGAACCAAGTTATGCGGCTGAGACCTCGATATGGAAAAACGATAATGAAAATGGTGCATCCCTGTATAAAAATAAACAGTATCAACAAGCCGCAGACACCTTTTCTGATACTAATTGGCAAGCGAGCGCCCTGTATCAAGCCGGTGAATATCAGCAAGCTATCGATCTGTGGGCAGATGAGCCAAGCAGTGACTCCTCGTATAACCAAGGCAATGCCTTAATGCAACTCGGTAATCTTGATGACGCAACCAAAGCTTACGAGCAAGCGTTAAAACTAGATCCTGAAAATAGCGATGCTAAGAGTAATCTTGAAGTCGCCAAGAAAATGCAGCAGCAACAAAAACAACAAGGGGATAAAGGTAAGGACAATCAGAGCCAGCAAGACAGTCAGGACCAGCAAGACAGTCAGGACCAGCAAGACAGTCAGAGCCAGCAAGACAGTCAGAGCCAGCAAGACAGTCAGAGCCAGCAAGACAGTCAGAGCCAGCAAGACAGCCAGAGCCGACAAGACAGTCAGAGCCAGCAAGACAGTCAGAGCCAGCAAGACAGCCAGAGCCAACAAGACAGTCAGAGCCAACAAGACAGTCAGAGCCAACAAGACAGTCAGAGCCAGCAAGACAGTCAGAGCCAGCAAGACAGTCAGAGCCAGCAAGACAGTCAGAGCCAGCAAGACAGTCAGGACCAACAAGACAGTCAGAACCAGCAAGATGATCAAGATAAAACTGGTTTAGCAGGTCAACAAGATGAGAGTAATAAAAATGCAGAGGAAGCTAGTAGTCAGGGGTTATCTGCAGCGCAGCAAACACAATTAGAACAAGAACTAGAGAAAGAACAGCAACAACGCTTACAAAAATGGTTACGGAATATCCCAGATGATCCCTCTCGGTTATTAAAAAATAAAATGTATATAGAAAGTCAGCAACGTAAAGCTGAATCAAACCAGCAACACAGTTCGGAGCAAATATGGTAAAGGCAATACAAACACATCGCCGCGATTCTAAATTATCACTCATGGCGAGCATGGTCATTATTGCCAGCTTGCTGTTTACGTTTAGCTTTCAGGCTAATGCGGCATTAAAAGTGATTGCATCGGTTAATCAAAACCCGATTGTACAAGGCAATAGCTTCATCCTTGAGATCCGTGCCAATGAAAGTATCAGCGCTAGTGATTGGGATAACTCAGTATTGCTGGCAGATTTTGTCGTTGGTAGAACATCGACAAGCAGCCAAACCTCTTATATCAATGGGACAAAATCTCATGTAACAACATTCACGACAGTATTAATGGCTCGCACTGTTGGCACTTATACCATCCCAGCATTTAGCATTGATAACGCGACAACCAAGCCAATTAACATCAATGTGATTTCATCTTCTACAGCGAATGAGCGTGGCCTTAATAATCGAAATATAGAATTGAAGGTCAATATAACCGATAAAAATGTCTATGTAGGTCAGCAGTTCATTTACACCACCACCTTATACATAGCACAGAACACCGAAATGCAAGCTGGTAACATTACCGAACCAGAAGTAAAAGATGGCACAGTCAAGCAAATAGGTAAGGATGAAAACGGCAGTGAAATAATTAATGGCCGTCGTTATCAAACTATCACCCGCCAATTTGCCATTACCATCAATACTGCTGGCGTGAGTGTGATTACGCCAAGTCGATTTGAAGGTCAGGTTAGCACCGCAAAACGCGGTTATCGTTCAGGCCCAGTAACCCCCGTTATTACCCAAGCTGAAACGGTCAATTTAAATATACAAGCACAGCCCGCGACGTATAAAGGCGAATGGTTGGTGAGTGACTTTGTGCAATTAGACGAAGAACTGCAACCAGTGCAAGACACTTATCAACAAGGTGAGCCAATCACACGGACAATGACCTTAACCGCCGCTAACGTAACTAAATCAGCCCTGCCAGATTTAGCCATCGCTTGGCCTAAAACCGTTAAGGTTTACCCTGATAAACCACAATTAACCAGCTTTGCACAACAAGGTAATTATTTCGCACAGCAAGTACTTAGTTTTGCCATCATTCCCAATCAAGTTGGTGAACTGACATTACCAGAAGTATCTGTACCTTGGTTTAATAGCAAGAGCCGACAACAAGAATGGGCGACGCTACCTGCTAAAACGGTCACTGTCATAGCAAATGAAAACAGTGCAGCCATGATCAACAATGCTAACAGCATAGATACTCCAGCAAGCTCAACAGCTAGCAAGGACCAAGCAAATATACAAGCTCCGCCAGCCGCAAATGAATCCCCCGTATGGCGTTGGTTAACCTTTATCTTTGCTGGGCTTTGGCTATTAACTTGTGTTAGCTGGTTTATGTTTCGTAAGAATCAACTGCAAACGACTAAGTTAGGCACTAATTCACAGACGTTGGATACAACGACGCCCGATAATGTTTGGCCACAATTAAAATCAGCGCTGAAAGACAATGACGCACAACAAAGTAGTTTGCTATTACATGCTTGGTTTAAACAACAATGGCCCGAGCTAAAGTACACTGATCTAGCCTCACTACCAATAAGCATGGAATGCCAGCAAGCTTGCCACGCCTTACTTAGCTTTAACTATGGTAAAAAGTCAGGTTCAGCAAGCTGGAATGGCGAACTGTTACTCACGCAATTAACCAAATTAAGAAGCGTAAAACACACAGTAACAAAAAATCAACAATCAAGCATTAAAACTCAGTTGAATCCATAATGCTTTATATAATAAAACAGATTGGCGTCTATCAATGACGCCAAATTCGTTTATGAAAATAACAACACGCCCAAAATGTTCGGAATCGAACATTATAAAATGATTATTAAATGCTCGAACATTAAACAACCTCTCTCGAATGTGAAAATGAAAGATTCATATGAGCAATTAGGCCTTTCACCTGAAAGCACAAAGGTATTAACTGAAAGTTAACAAGTGAATCTACAAATTACATACATTTATCTATTACCCGCACTAGATATCCACCTTAAAAAAGCGCAAACTAGATCCAGTTATCGGATTTAATTATTGCTTTATTAGGGAATTGGAATGTCTATACATAAAACACTTGGTGAGTTCATCGTTGAGAATCAAACAGATTTTCCGCATGCTAAAGGTGAACTAACAGCATTATTAAGTTCAATCAAACTTGCTGCTAAAATTGTAAACCGTGAAATCAACAAAGCGGGTCTCGTTGATATTACCGGTGCAAGTGGCATTGAAAACATCCAAGGTGAAGAACAGCAAAAACTCGATATGTATGCTAACGAAGTATTTAAAAATGCTTTGATTGCACGTGGCGAAGTTTGTGGTATTGCTTCTGAAGAAGAAGATCACTATGTATTTTTCGACAATCAAAACAGCCGTAACGCTAACTATGTTGTATTAATGGACCCACTAGACGGTTCATCAAATATCGATGTAAACGTTTCTGTTGGTACTATTTTCTCTATCTACCGCCGTATATCTCCTGTTGGCGGTCCAGTATCAATGGACGACTTTTTACAAGTTGGCCGTAAACAAGTCGCTGCCGGTTATGTTGTATATGGTTCATCGACTATGTTGGTATTCACGACTGGTAATGGCGTTCATGGTTTCACTTACGACCCATCTATCGGTGTATTCTGCTTATCTCATGAAACAATGACCTTCCCTAAATCAGGTAAAATCTACTCGATTAATGAAGGTAACTACAGCAAATTCCCAATGGGTGTGAAGAAATACATTAAGTATTGCCAAGAAGAAGATGACACAACGAACCGTCCTTACACGTCACGTTACATCGGTTCTTTAGTATCAGACTTCCACCGTAATCTCCTTAAAGGCGGTATCTATATTTACCCACAAACAGCACAAGCACCAACGGGTAAACTACGCTTATTATACGAGTGCAACCCAATGGCTTTCCTTGCTGAACAAGCTGGTGCATTAGCGACTGACGGTTACACGCCGATCCTAGATCTAAAACCAACAGAATTACACCAACGTGTACCTTTCTTCACGGGTTCTGTAGACATGATGGATACTGCACATCAGTTTATGGCTGAGTACAAAGAGAAGTAAGGAAGAATAGGACGAGAAGAAGCTTAATACAGCTCCTTTAAAATCACTTTTTAAGTAATACATTCGTTATCCGTAAGCCACGTCATCCTCAGTGAAGAGTTTGACGTGGCTTTTTTGTTATAAGCTCTTGTATATATTATAAACAGTGCCCAGGCAAAATGTGACATACATGACACTTGCCAAATATTTGTCTCAAAAAACATTGACACGGTAGTTTGATCCAGATCACATATTTAAACATTATCTTTGACAGAATCAACATAAGAATAACTACTCTAATTAATTTTATTCCTATAACAATTTAATAACAACACATGTACGCTCAAATTAATCATTTTATTTCAACGATTTAAATTAAAAATCACCTCTAACTATTTTTAACTAGAAACGTCAAGCCTTAATAATCAAACAGTACACCTTGTGATTTTTCTTAATTACAAAGCATGAACAAGCAGTTACTATTTACTCATACTATCGACAACTGGTCTGACCTGGGTTTTGTAGGTGAACAAAAGGAACTTTGTTTTCCCATTTAGCGCTCTGCACCAGAAGCGAGTTACACAAAATAAAACTTATAAAAATGAGTGATTAACTATGTCTAAATTTCAAAAAACAACGCTTGCTACAGCCCTACTGCTGGTAACTGCACAATCTTCAGCTGCTGGTTTCCAAGTAAGCGAACATTCAGCATCTGGTCTTGGACGAGCTTTTGCTGGTGAAGCAGCCGTTGCTGATAATGCATCTGTACTTGCACGTAACCCGGCAGCGATGTCACGCTTTAAACAAGCTGAGTTCTCTATTGTTGGCTCTTATGTTGAACCCAATGTAGATATTACAGGTGTTAGCGATACAGATATTGGTCCCGCTTTAGGCCGTGATGCAAGTGCCTTGAATGCTGACGATATTGTACATAGTGCTTTCGTACCCGCTACATATTTTATCCAACCAATTAACGATAAGTTTGCTGTTGGTCTTGGAATATTTTCAAGCTACGGTGTTACAACAGAGTTTGATGATAGCTACGCGGCAGGTGCAGCTGCTGGTACAACAGATTTAATGACATTAAATATCAACCCAAATATTTCTTATAAAGCAACAGACAAATTAAGCTTAGGCTTAGGTGTTAGTGCTGTATACGGTACTGCTACTGTGAAAAGAAACTATGGTGATATAATTGCAGCTCAAACTTTTGCAGGAGTAAAAGATTCGGGAGCTGATAATGCTACCGCGGCAGCGGCAGCAAGAGCAGCAAACGATCCAAGTAAAGAGCTCTTCCTTTTAGAGGGCGATGCATGGGGCTTTGGTTGGAATGCTGGTGCTTTATATGAAATTAATCAGAATAACCGTATTGGTTTAGCTTACCGATCACAAGTAGATTTAGGCTTTGAAGGCGACTTTACTGGCGCGACAAGCGGTGATAAAAAAGTAAGTGCATCACTAGATTTACCATTACCAGCAACAGCTGAGTTATCAGGTTATCACGCATTAACCGAATCATTTGCTATCTCATACAGTGCTCTTTGGACACAGTGGAGCAAATTTGAAGAGCTAAGAGCAACAAGCTCATCTTGCCAAGGTGGTGAATGTTTCTTAAAAGAAGAAAGCTTTGACGATAATATGCGTTATTCTATTGGTGCTGAATACACTATAGATAACGTTGTTTTACGTGCTGGTTTTGCATTAGATGAATCTGCTGGTGAAACAACACTAAGTATCCCCGAATCAGACCGCCTTTGGTATACAGCAGGTGCAACCTATAACGCAAGCGATGACCTAAGCTTTGATTTTGGTATTGCTTACATATATGTAGAAGAAGTTGAGTTTACAGAAACTCCAGCACCAGGTATGGAATACGGCTTTAAATCTTCTGGTGATGCAATCATTGCTTCAGCTCAAGCAAACTACCGCTTCTAATACTGCTTAGATAAGCATATAAATATCTAAATACAGTAAATAAAATAGCGCCATCAGGCGCTATTTTTATTTTCTACTAACCTTAAAATAAAGCATCATTTTAAGGGAATATTTATGAGTAAAAGTTGTAGCCGTGATTCACCAATCGTTTATCTAAGTACAATCCTGAGCCTCATCATCTATTATAGCCCTTTAACCAACGCCGCAAGCTATCAATCCTCAACAACATCTGCAATCGAACTAGGCAACGCTGGTGCAGGTGCAGCCGCAGACACCAACAACCTCGCCAATATCGCCGTTAATCCAGCCATTACAGCCGCATTTAAACATCCCAGTATTGCTTTCGCCGCTATCTTTGTTACATCAGAGAAAGACATCGAGGGTGAGAATTATTCAAGTGGTGATCCCGCAGCGTTAGACCAACAAAGCATTGGTGATAATTACGTTGTACCATCAGCCTATTTTGCTTTTCCAATCAATGAAAAATGGTCGTTTGGTTTTGCTACATTTTCAAATTATAACGTACGCAACAACTATGATACTCGATATCCTGCTGGCACTGTCACCGGGCAAAGATCCTTATTCACTTATGAGATAAACCCGAATATCGCCGTTAAACTAACAGACAAACTGTATCTCGGCATTGGTGTTAGCGCTATCCATGGCAATTATGAGCTAGTCACAAATTACGGTGCACAAAACCCCACTAATCCAAGTCAAATATATCAAGACTTTGAAGGGGTAGGATTAGACTTTAGATATAATATTGGCCTGTTATACAAAATAAATAAGCGCCATCAATTCGGCTTATCTTATCGTTCAGCAACAGAGATTGAAACTGAAGGTGATTTCACGACACTGGCAAATAATAATGACCTCTTATTCCAAGATAACACGACGCTTTCTATGGCAGTACCCAGTGAAACAACCCTATCAGGTTTCCACCAACTTGATCCTCGATTAGCAATACAATATTCCCTCGCTTGGTATGGCTGGGAAAACCTAGATTACATCTCAGTTGCACACCCTGACTGCCCCGCTAATCCCGACTTTAACTTACCGCAAGGACAATGTTTAACCGAATCAGTTAATGCAAAAGATAGCTGGAAGTTTGCCTTTGCTGTTAGCTACAAATTAAACGATGTCATCTTACTGCGCAGTGGTGCTTCAACAGAAAAATCCACCGAAAGCGCAACCTTCGCCATCCCCTTCGATGAAAAGAATAACTTCAGCGTGGGGTTAACCTATTTTGCCAGTCGCTCATTAAGTTTTGATATAGGTCTGACTTATGTGAAATATGAAACGACCCGCATTGAGGATACCGTGGGCTTGGATTCATTCAGTGTTAGCGCTGAAGGTGATAGTACGATGCTTGGTTTGCAGCTTAATTATCAGTTAATTAACTGATAAGAATACTTATAAATTCAGATTATTTATAAACTCGCTAATAATAAATAAAAATCAACAAGTAGAGTTTCAGCTCTATCTGGTTAAGCCTAAAAATACAGTTAATGCTATTATCACTAAAACACACTAGATTATATTAGTACTTAAAAATACCTTAAAGTTAAGTCACTAACCCATAGTAAATACTAACTTCAAACACTCATTCAAGTTTGAATAGCATTACTAATACCAAACTTCTTGTCCTCACATAAACATCTCATTAAATCCTTATAATAACCCCGGTAATAAATCGAACTCAGTTAGCGGCCTGCTCAACACGTTCGAGTAACACTGTAATTAACATGGATGTATTTACTTTTATATTATTTATATGAGACAAGGATTAGTCATGAAAAAAACCTATTCGTTCAAACAGGAAGTGTTCCAAAAGCATAAAATAGCAAACGCAGTATTCGTCGCAACAATGATGGCAAGTACTCAAGCATCAGCAGCTGGCTTTCAAGTTAACGTGCAATCTGCATCTGCATTGGGTAACGCCAATGCCGGTTTTGCCGCCAATACAGAGAATGCCGCAGTTATCGCAACCAATCCAGCAGCTGCAGCATCCTTTGACAAGTTCGCCTTTTCATTTGGTGGTGCTTATGTAGAGCCTACCGTAGAGACAACAGGTGAAAATACACCACTTGCTCCTTATTATTCTAACTTTAACGCCGGATTCGGAACTAACTACAGTGGACCAAGTAAATCCGATTATGATGTCGATAACTCGGTAAACGCTTCGACGCTCCCTTCTGTTTATGTTGTGATGCCCCTAGGTAATAAAGTAGCGATGGGCTTAGCTGGTTATACTAACTACGGAACTAACACTGAGTTTCCAGATGAATATGCCGCAGGTTTACTTGGCGGTTCAACGCAATTAACGACATTCAACTTAAACCCGAGTCTCGCATTTAAAGTAGGCAGTAAGATACGCTTAGGCGTCGGCGCTCAAATTGTTTATGGTTCCGCAGAACTCGAACGAAACCTTGGTGATGGTGCCGCATTAGGTGCTATGAATGGTATCGCCGAATTAGCTCAGGCAGGTGCTTCAGCAGCGCAAATTGGCGGTGCTATCGCTGCGAATAATGCGGCACTATCAGGCCAAGGTGGTGGTACTCAAGCCTTCATTATGGAAGGTGACGATATCGGTTTTGGTTGGAATGCTGGTGTTTTATTTGATCTAAATGATAACCACAAAATTGGCGTGAGCTATCGTTCGGAAGTTGAGCTTACCTTTGAAGGTGACTACTCAAACTACCAAGGTGCTGAGTTAACTGGACAATTAGATTTATCATTGCCAGCTATGGCCGAACTCGGTGGTTTTCACCGTGTGGGTAACATAGCCCTGCAATACGGTGTGGTTTGGACTGAATGGAGCAGCTTCGACGGCCTAAAAGGGGTAGCAGCTGAAAATAATAACTTAGTGTTATTCGAAAAAGGTTACAACTATGAAGACAACATTCGTTATTCAGCAGGCTTATCATATTACTTAGGCGAAAAAATCATATTACGTGCTGGTTATGCATTAGATGAAGCAGCCGGTGACACGACGATCAGTATTCCAGACTCAGAACGTCAATGGTACACAGCAGGTCTGACATTCAATATAACAGACACACTTTCATTTGATTTAGCCGCCGCATATATTGTCGGTGAAGAAACATCATTTACTGAAACAGACACTAATACAGGTTTAATATATGCGTTTACGAATAAGGCCGAAGCAGTTGTTGGTTCAGCACAAATGAATTTAGTTTTCTAAGTTAACGACCATATAACCATGTCATAATAGGTTCCCTAATAGCTGGGAGCCTATTGTAACCTTCAGTTATAGCTTTATGTTAAGTTCACCAATAGACCAACGCCCACGCTCAAAATAAAAATGTTGAGCGCAATGATAATCTAATTTATGCGGTGCTTTACCTAACATATCCCAATTCGTGGCATTAGCATAAATAGCACGGATAATACCTTTATGACTAACACAGCCAATTCGCTGCTCTACATTCACAATATCCAAGGCCTCAATCCAAGCACTAACCCGCTTTGCCACTAAACGAGGAGATTCACCACCAACAGGCCGTAAATCTAATCCCAAAGACTCTTGTTCAGTAACATAAACTGGATCTTGCTGTCTTAATTGAGCTAATGTTTTTCCTTCCCAATTTCCCCAACTCATTTCGATCAATGCACTTTCCACCTGCGCATTCACGCTAAGTAATTCAGCCGTTTGTTGCGCTCTTAACAACGGGCTATGAAACCAAGGTATCGATAACAAAAGTTCAGGTAACTTGTAGGCACTAATTTGCAGCTTGCCCGCTTCATTCAAAGGAATATCTGTGCGACCTTGTAATCGCTTTTCAACATTCCATTGGGTTTGTCCGTGACGAATAAAATACACGTGGATCATGGCTATACCTTACTCGTTGGGTCTAATAGTGCATCCTGAATAACATACTTAATCTGTAATGCACTAGCGTCGATAGAGTGATGTTGCTCAACATATTCAATCGCCGCCTGCTGCATTAACTTTAATTTGGCTGGATCAAGCAATAAATTATCAATCGCGAGTGCCATATCAGTCGCGTTATACGCATCAACGAGGATGCCAGTGACATTATTTCTTACAATTGAACTCACGCCACCTTGATCACCCGCAACGACAGCGACACCCGCTTGTTGAGCCTCTAGAAAGATCATGCCAAGGGCTTCATTTATCGCCGGCCACAACAATAATTCGAAATGGGGTAATAACTGTCTTATTTGGTTATTTTCAACAGCACCGGCAAACTTCACTTGTTTATATGGTGCGAAAAGCCCCTGCACTTCAGCTTGCATCACGCCATCACCAATAATTAATAGTTGATAAGGCTGTTGTAACAAATCAACCACTGAACTGAGTTGCTGGTAGGAACTGTGTTTATCGCCACTACGCATCATCGCGATGGTGATAAGCCAAGGTAAACGACTGTCTAAGTCATATTTTTCGGCAAGCTCTGTTCGCGTTGAGATCACGCTTGATGGCGATATTTTGTCAGTGTTCGGTAGATCGTCGATAAACGTATTCAATGATACCAATGGCGAATCATGTTGTGGCTGCTGAGCATAAAACGCCGTTAATGCGAGTTTATCAACAGGATTAATACAAATGACTTTACTCGCCAGTGCTAATCCTTTCGCGACTTCTTGATGATATAACGCCCAGCCACCGCTAGCACGTTTTTCAGCCCATGATGCCTCTGCCACTATGTATGGAATATTGAGGCTGTGACAAATAATAGGACCAATTAAATCAGGCGCTTTATAATATAAGTGATAAGTAAACCACGCTTGCGGTGTAAAGCCTTTTTGCTGCCAACGTCGCATGATCCTGCGCGCTTCTTTTTTAGCAAGCGCAATAAGGCGTTGTTGGCGTAGGCTATCACCCGCTTTATCAAAAGAACGTAACTGGCTTGCAAGGTCAACATGATAACCAGCCTGCTCTAGTGCGCGAATAAATAATCTAGCGATCTTACGATCACCAGATGGGTTTGGGTGTGAGGGTGATTTAAGCGGCGCATAAAAAGCGACGCCTGTTTTGACACTTTGATTAAGACCTGCTCTAGCAGCTGTATTAGCCACGATCATCAAACAGCTTTTCTAACTGGTCGATGCCGATCTTGACATCAAAACGTCGATGTAGCTGCTTTTGTCCTTCTGCACCAAGGCGTTCACGCTTCTCACCACTTCGTAATAAATCATCTAACGCTGCGGTTAACTG
Source organism: Moritella marina ATCC 15381 (assembly GCF_008931805.1). Taxonomy (GTDB): domain Bacteria; phylum Pseudomonadota; class Gammaproteobacteria; order Enterobacterales; family Moritellaceae; genus Moritella; species Moritella marina. Next base: position 2,494,338 of record NZ_CP044399.1, read on the forward strand.
CGCCACATTATTAGACTCGACCAAGACACCATTTTCACCACTGTCGATAAGCTCTGGAATACCAGAAATATCTGTCGCTAAGCAACATACCGATTGGCTTTGCGCTTCCATCAATACGTTAGGCATACCGTCTCTATCACCATCGGCAACAATCTTACTTGCTAGCACAAACAAATCACTTTCACGATATGCTTCAAGCACGGTTAATTGTGGTTGTGCGCCTTGCCATTCAATATGCTGCTCAATACCAAGCGCTTTAGCTTGTTGACGTAATGCTTTCAAAATACCGCCACCACCAATATGGGTTAACTGCCAGTGTAAATCTTTTGGCAGTTTAGCCAGCGCATTCAATAAGTCATCATAGCCTTTCTTCGGGACTGCGCGGCCAACACTGATAATTTTAACCGGATTATCAGCAGAGCTACCATTCACATCTGCACGAGAAATACGATCTACATGTTGAAATCGTGTGAAATCTAAACCGTGATACACCAAATGTACCTTGCTTGGATCTTTCGCTAGGGATTGTAGGTATGAATGATTAGCGGCTGTACAAGTCGATAACCATTCTAACTCTGCGAGTTTTTCTGATAAGTCCCATTGCTCAGTCGTCCAAATGTCTTTAGCGTGAGCAGAACAAGACCAAGGTAAATCATTAACAAGTGCCGCATAACGCGTTACTGAGGCTGGTGTATGTAGGAAGTGTGCATACATTTGCTCAACCCCCTCTGGCATTTCTGCGGCTAATACTAGACTTTGGCCAAAGCGACGAACGCGGCCACGGCTAGTATCCCGTTTTAAATCACGGAAAAATTGCTTAAATACTTTTACCAATGAGAATTGAGTCCCCAACTTCCAAAACGCTTTTAAAACCCGTAATGGTTCATCATGTAAATACTCAGGTAAATACAGTACGTCCGCTTCAATTTGTTGATGGATCGGGTGCGTACTGGTATCAGTCGGATGACGTAACGACACTAAGGTAATCTCGAAACCGCGTAATTCTAGCGCTCTAATTTCTTGCGCAATAAAGGTTTCTGATAGGCGTGGATAGCCTTTAAGTACTAATGCAATTTTCTTCACTACAGACAACCTTAAACTTTTATAATTAAATCATTAACAAGAGATACACTGCAATGTAGGACGAAATAACACATTGCGCGTTTATTGGGTACTTATTCACCATGAACTAAGCAGACTCGTGCCTTGCAGTGTCAGCTTTATCAACAGCCCAATCAATCAACAACTTAGCGCTTTGAACTGCGCCTTGATTATCGATGTTAACTGTTTCAGCGGTGCTGTTTAGTGCACTATTAATAGCGGTTTTTAATGTGTCGACACTCAACTCATCATTCTTAACGAATTGCAGCACCTTCGCTTCAGCTAGCACTTCACTTCGCGCTAACTGCTCTGTTTCACCTTCCCCTTCAAATGGGATCACCACAGCGGGAACGCCTGTTAATAATAAATCCATGACAGTGTTATAACCGGCTCTTGAAATTGACACGTAAGCATTGCTTAGCTCACTTAAAAAGTCATCAGCAAGGTCGACAACTTGTAAATTTGACTGCTGCTGCGCTTGGAAATAGGTTTTATCAGCGCTGTCCATATTCGGTCCCGTGATCAGTAACCACCTTTTATCCGCAGCAAAACCACTGTTATACAGTGCCATCACCGCGACTAAAATATCTTTGCCAATACTACCGCCACCAACAGATACCACTATCGTATCTTTTGTTTTAGGTTGATTAGGTTGATTGGCCAATGTCGGACATACATAGCCTGAATAACTGATCTTATCCGCAATCATATCCGCAACAGGGAAACTTTTTGCTAATGGATAGAAATCTTCATCACCATGCACTAGTACATGTTGGTAATAGGTTTTAACTAGGTTAACGTATTCTTGTTCTCTGACCGTTGAACGTCGCTGTAAAATATCGCGAATAGATGAAACAAGCACTGGTGGCTTATCCTGCGATTTAGCCCAGTCTAGCAATGGTAATAACTCAAAGCGCATTTGTCTGCGCCCAAATGGGTATGTTTCAGTGACGATTAAATCGGGTTGGAGCGTGTCACAAAGTGCTAATAGCGCTTGCGTACGCTGTTTTTTATCCTCGTCACTGACTGGAGTGCCATCTGCTTTAGCTAAACCACTAAAACCGGAATCAGCACTCTTTACAGCCATTAATTGGTGCATGGTCGCAGAGCCAAAAGACATACTCGGTACTGGCATGCCACCAAAAATAACATCAACCTGAGCGCCTTGTTCACAGAGCGCTTGTACAATAAGAGATGACCTGCGAACGTGACCAATACCTAATAAATATTGCACATAATACATAATACGCGGTGCTGACATATCTGGTCCTTGCGAAAAATAAATTGGAAAATGCGATACGATTATTTTGAGTCGATTACTTTGACACTATTCTTTTGATACAAGCTCGCCAAATCGGTCAGTGACAAAGTCTAAACCATTCAGTAGTTTATCAAGTTTATGTTTACTCGGCTTATCTTGCTTTAATAAATTTAAAATGCCGTTAACCATGACTTCTGTCGCGCGTTCTGAATCTAAATCGAGCATAGATAATAGTCCTATCGACGCCGCATTGCGCGCGCGAATAAGCTGCTCTTCACGTGGTTGTGTACGCGGCAGTATCATTGCGGGTTTATCAAACGACAAAATCTCACAAAAGGTATTGTAACCACCCATCGCGATCACAGCTTCAGCCTCAAACATTAGATGCTCAAGGTGATTACTAAATGTCAGCGCATCGACATGAGGGAGTTCTTCAGCACGGCGTAAAAAATCATTACGTTCAGTCGCTGGCATAAAAGGACCAAGTACAAACAAAGCGGGCATCAAGGATGGATCACTTTCATAAGCACGAAGCACCCAATCAATCATCTCGATGCCATCTCCGCCACCACCAGGGGTGACTAAAATATAAGGACGTTCGGGAAAATTGATAGAATCAGTATCGATTTTTTGCGGTAACTGTCGGGGTAAATAGCCACCAAATAAGGTTTTATCTGTCACCATTTGTTTGATGTCCAGCCCTTTTAATGGATTTGACACTTCAGCGGGACCATAGACCCACAGTTCATCATAAAGATTTTCCAGTAACGGCATCACATTTTTTTTCTGCCATTCTTTCTTCAATAATGCAGGCGAATCCATGACATCACGTAAACCGAGGATACACTGTGTATCTGTATCTTTAAAATATTCTAAAGTGCTAACGACTTCATCTTTTAAACCACCCGGCTCTTTATCGACAAGAAAAATATCCGGCTTAAATACTTTGGAGGTATTAAGAATAATAGATTCACGCAATGCTAATGTATCAGCAAGATCGATAAGCAAGCCAAGTGAAGTGTATTCACCGTTATGCAGTTTTATTACACCAGGTATGCGAATGAAATCAACACGGGCTTTAAAGTCAAAACGGCCAATAATTGGCGATCCCGTAATAATAAGCACAGACAAGCCCTTGTATCGGTCAACAAGCTCATGCGCGATAGTTCTGCAGCGACGCAAATGCCCAAGACCGAAAGAGTCATGACTATAGATAAGCAAACGGCTATTATTTAATTTACTGCGCACTTGAACTCTCTTTAACTACATACAACAAAGATAAATCAGGTTATCAAAAAAAAACAGTCCAAGATAGCGCACTGCTCACTTAACAACCCATTAATAATATTAAATATATACTACGAATTAGTTATAATCTGAATCTATCCTATCGTTCTTTTTAATATCTGCAGACACACTTAATGCTGCTGCTGCGCCAATTTTTTCAGCCATCTCCGCATTTTGCTCAATACTGTTCTGAATGTCTTCTTTACCATCATGCTGAGTTAATACATGGACAGAACGATGCGCGAACTCAATACCATTATCTTTTAATGATTCTTGTACCAATCTAAATGCTTCGCGGCGAATAACCCATTGCTCACCAGGCACACAAGTAAACTTCATACGAAAAATAAGCGCAGACTCTTCAACCCTAGTCACACCTTGTGACTTTAGTGGTAATAAGAAATGCTGTCCATATTCGGGATGCAATAACATTTTTTGGCCGACCTTCTTGATCAGCTTGCGCACTTTCTCAACGTCGGTGCGATAATCTAATCTGAATTCCAATTTTTTGGTGATCCAATCTCGAGATAAGTTACGCACGGTAGCCATCTCACCAAAAGGAATTGTTTGTATCGCACCAAGATGATGACGCAAGGTAATTGAACGAATCGAAATACGCTCAACCGTACCACGTAACCCTGCAGCCTCTATGTACTCACCGCGGCGAAATGCATCATCAAGTAAAAAGAAAATACCTGAAATCACATCTTGAACCAGTTTCTGCGCACCAAAACCGACGGCAATACCGACGATACCAGCACCCGCTAACAACGGCGCAATTTCAACACCGACAATGCTTAAAATCATTAATAGCACACTAGAAAATAAGAACACCATTAAAAATGAACGCACTAATGGCAGTAAGGTTTCAGAACGAGAAGCACCACCGCCGCCGCCTTCACCCTCAAGTGTTGATGTGCCACCGTCATCAATATCAGCTGGTAAATGACGCTCTATCGCAGATTGAATCACTTCCCAGATAGCATAAGCGACAATAATCACGATAATGATATCCACAAACATTTGGATGAAACTACCAAAGCTATTGGCTAATTTTTCCCATGTATTATGATCAAAGCTAGCATCAATGTGATAAAAAATAACCGCCGCAAAAATCACGCGAAGAGCAATAATCACGCGATTAATAAACTTATCACAACGCTGTTCAAACGAATGACTCTGCAACCAACTGATACGTTTAAGCTGGCCCAGCGACACAAAAATAAAGCGGTCTAATATTGGGTAAACAAACGTCAACCACCAAATCGGCGTGAAGTTATCAGCTTGCTCGTAATAGCCCAGAAACTCATACATAGCCCAGAATACCCAAGCCATAAATAACCAGATGGTGAATACACTGGTCCATGTTTGGCGTAAGAATCGAGAAAAGGCAGAGCTCGTCTCTTTGCCACTAACAAACATAGATTCTATCGTTCTACGATTGAACCAAATAAAGGCAATGGACAATATATTCAAAATCATACCGGTAGAAGGAATGATTAAAGCAAACAAAATAGGGTCTAACGAAAAAACCACTAAAATACGCCAAAACGTCGTAATTGTAAGATAAACAGCCATAAAGCCAAGAATTGACCAATACAAGCGACTTGCTGATTTACAATCAATTTTAAAGAGTCGATTACCGCGAGCATAAGGTGCAAAGATTAGTCTTAATACGACTTGAAGCGAGCGTATTTTTACCACTAAACCTAAAGCATGTAGGCTGAGTAGTCTAAATGGGTCTGTTTCGACGTAATTGTAAATGGCAATCAGCGCGGCTGTTAAAGCAAAAATTGCGATGCCAACATATTGGAAAAAACCACGCATTAATAAGTAATCAAGGTTTTCTTTGAGACTGCTGTCTTTTTCTTTAGCGACACCTTCAGAAAACGAATCCATTTTAATACTGGCAATACGCTCGACAATGAAACCACAAACCAACATCAATACAAAAATAGTGAATAAAGATGAAAAACGCGCAGCCCCTTGGCCATCGGTCAGGTTATTTATCAGTTTTTCTTGGTGATCCGGCCACAAAGCCAAACTAGCTAATAATTTATTCTTACGATCTTTGGCATCCATTAAGAAAATAAAACGCGCCATATCATCATTTTTATAATGGTACTCTTTATCTTTACCCCATTGTTTTCCAGAACCTAAAACACGCCAAGTTCGCTCTTCATCTGTGGTTCTATTTTCATGGCCTTTACGGTTTGGAGGTTGAATACTGGGTTGCTGACCATTTGCAGGCTCTTGCGCTGCCGAGTAACTTACAGGAAAGTTATTTGCAGTAACATTATTTTCAACTGCAGCATTTTCAGAAATATAATCTGGTGATAAATAAACGGCATCATTCGCATGCACAAGTGGCGTATTACTTAGCATCAACAGCATGCTAATAAAGAGTGTCGCAGCAATTCGGCTGAAAACACTTGTACTAATAATCTTGTGCATAGCAATACCAATTATTTTTTGTAAGAGTGGGATAAGAATAACTATAGTATCAAAAGTTTACGAACGAATGATATAACGAAAAACAACAGTTAAAAAAAAACCGCACACTTTACAGTGTGCGGTTTCATCAGTCAGTGTTGTTTATAGCAACGAATCAACAGGGTTGATTAGAAGTATACACGTGCACCAATTGTTACTTTTTCGTCTGAATCAGATGAAGCAGCGCCATCTACATCAAAGTCTGTTGAATCAAATTCAACATATGCTTTCACATCTTTAACAAGTTCATAATCAGCACCAAGAACTAGTGCAGAACCGTCGCCTTCAGCGAAGAAGTAGTTACCAGCATCAGTTTTATCAAGCTTACCATCTAGGATATCATACATAGCATATAAGCCGGCTTGGCCTAATTGATAGTGAGCACCGATACCGTATGCAGAAAAATCATCGTTATCAATTTCACTAGACTGGTATTGAACACCTAATGTTAATGCATCAAGTGAATATTGAGCACCTAAAATGTAAGTAGAGTTATCAGTAGTGATTGCACCACCAACAACTTTTTTAACTTCACGGTCATTAGCGATGTTATAAGAACCACCAAGCGTTAGGCCAGCAACTTCATAAGTACCACCGATAGCATAAGTATCTTGGTCCATTAATGAAACAACTACAGATGCGCCGCCGAATGATTTAGCATATTTCAATTGGTCTTCAGAATCAGAACCGAAGAAATCATTGTTTTCGTTGTAAATGCCATTCTCATATGAGAAATCATTCATAACTAAGTCATCATTCAGACCCATTTGCTTACCTAGAGTAGCAGTACCATATACGTCATGCTCTAGACCTACAACAGCTTTTTGCATGTATAACGTGTCGCCATCGCTACCGCTATATTTAACTTCTAAATGACCGAAAGCTTTAAGACCATCTTCGATATCTTTAACTGCTTTAATATCGAAACGTGAACCAGCATCTTGGAATTTAACGTCATCAGAACTGTTAACAACAACGTTACCACGGAAAGAACCACCTAGAGAAACTGAAGTACCTTCGTTGTTATAAACTTCAGCAGCGTTTGCAGCGCCAGCTAGTAAGATTGCAGTAGCAAGAATAGTCTTTTTCATTTTGAAATCCTTTATGATTTATAAGTTAACTCATTCATTACTTGAATATCTCGCTGAGATTATTCCATCTGGTAATGATTGGTTAGTCCAAGAGTTAATGTATTCTAACAAGTAGCAGTTAATCCGAGATTTCATCTGAAACAATTCAGATTAATTGAGGTTTAACAACTACGCTTAAAACTTGGTATAGATTATAGTCATAATAATTTCATGAAAACTATAAGGAAAATCAAGAAGAGCTCAAAAATAAGATCGCGGGCACATAAAAAGGTATGACAAGAACAAAAATCTTGACAATGACGAGTTTTAACATTGGTTTAAAGGTTTTATTACAAACTAAATGTTTAAAAAAGCAGCATTTATGACTATTTCATTACAATCACACCAGCTGAAATTTGTTATGCTAATCACCTATATTGGTTTTTCTAATGAGTAAGAGCCGTAAAACAGCTAAAAGTTCCAATAAATATAAACTGAATCCATTTAAATTCAATTCAAGCTATGTATTAAGGGTTAACCTCTGACACTAATACTAGAATAGTATTCATTTTTAACAAGGTTTGTTATTACTCTATATAGGTCGCATAACATCGACAATATTTAGATCTTGCTCACGAAACTTAAAATAAGGCACTCATACCTTATTATTAGCTATCCTTATTTACAGCCAAAAAAATACCCCAGCAAGCTGAGGTATTTTATAAGCTGATAACGTCTAAGACGGCATAGCGTAAGCGCAGATCAAATAAGCGAACTACTTTTCAGTTGCAGGCTTTTTCTTCACTACTTTTTTAACGGCTTTCTTAGCGACTTTCTCAACTGCCTTCTTAACGACTGCTTTCTTAACTACTTTTTTCTTCTCTTCTTCAACCCATTTACCATTGATATAATGCGCAGTCCACCCCGTGGCTTTCTTCTCCACTTCGGTCATCACATATTGTTCTTTGGTCTTACGGCTGAAGCGTACGATGGCTTTATTACCTGCAGGGTCTTGCGCTGGCGCATCTGCTAAGTAATAAAACTTCTCAGAAATACGGTCTCTGAAGCGTACTAACTCTTCAATCAGCGGAGCACGTGTCTCACGCGATTTAGGGAAAGTATTCGCAGCTAAGAAGATACCCGCAGCACCATCACGTAGCACAAAGTAAGCATCCGACTTTTCACATTCCAATTCAGGAAGGAAAACAGGATCTTCTTTTGGCGGCGCAACTTCACCACTTTTCAGGATCTTACGTGTATTTTTACACTCTTCGTTAGTACAGCCCATGTATTTGCCGAAACGGCCATTTTTAAGCTGCATATCATTCATACAACGATCACATTCAACAACAGGGCCATCATAGCCTTTTAGTTTGAATTCACCTTTCTCGACTTCATAGCCAGTACATTCAGGGTTATTACCACAAACGTGCAGTTTACGCGTTTCGTCAATCAGGTAGCTATCCATTGCCGTGCTACATTTAGGACAACGACGTTTTGCCATAAGCGCTTCAGTTTCAGCATTCTCATTCAGCAGATCAATCGCTTCTTCACCAGACACCAAGTTAATCGTTTTCTTACAACGTTCTTTTGGTGGCAAGTTATAACCAACACAACCTAGGAATACACCCGTTGTCGCAGTACGGATACCCATCTCACGCTGGCATGTTGGACATTCAATATCCGTGATAACCATTTCGTTAGCGCGCATGCCGCCTTCAGCTACTTCAGCACCCGCTGTCGCAAGCTGTTTCTTGAAGTCACCAAAGAATTCATTCAGAACATCAATCCAATTAAGCTTGCCTTCAGCAACGCCATCAAGTTGAGACTCCATGCTCGCGGTAAAATCGAAGTTCATCAGTTCTTCAAAGCTTTCGGTTAGACGTTCGGTAACGATCTCCCCCATTTTCTCGGCAAAGAAACGACGATTTTCAGATTTCACATAACCACGGTCTTGAATTGTAGTAATAATCGACGCATACGTAGATGGACGACCAATACCACGTTTTTCTAATTCTTTAACCAATGACGCTTCATTAAAACGCGCAGGCGGCTTAGTGAAGTGTTGTAATGGATCAACCGCAATCAACTCAAGCTTTTCACCGGCTTCCAGCACAGGTAAATTACTTTCATCTTCAGACTTCTTGCTCATTGGTGGTAATGCTTTAGTCCAACCAGGGAAACGCATAGTACGTCCCTTCGCGGTAAGCTGATACTCGCCAGCGGCAATAGTCAATTTAGTTGAATCATATTGCGCAGGTACCATTTGACAAGCAACAAACTGACGCCAAATTAATTCATATAATTTTTTCGCATCATCATCCATACCTTGTAAATCACCAGACATCACATTGACATCTGAAGGTCGGATCGCTTCATGGGCTTCTTGCGCGCCTTTTTTAGAACCGTATAAATTGGGTTCTTCTGGTAAATACTCTTTACCATATTTTTTTTCAATAAGACCGCGGGCACTTTCTACTGCATCTTTACTCAAGTTCGTTGAGTCAGTACGCATATAGGTAATGTAACCACCTTCATATAAACGCTGCGCTAAGCCCATCGTACGTTTCACACCATAGCTATGGCGCGTACTTGCAGCCTGCTGAAGCGTTGACGTAATAAAAGGCGCCTTTGGTTTACTGCTTGTCGCTCTGTCATCACGTTTTAATAATGAATAACTGGCATTTTGTAAATCAGTAACCGCTTTAGTTGCTTGCGCTTCATTAACAGGTTTAAAAGCTTCACCGGCATATTTAACCGCTTCGACGCGTAATGCTTCACCAAGTGAAGTCACTAAATCGGTATTAATGTCCCAAAATTCTTCAGGAATGAACGCTTTAATATCTTTTTCTTTGTCTACGATTAAACGTACTGCGACAGACTGAACACGTCCAGCAGATAAGCCACGAGCAATTTTTTGCCAAAGCAACGGCGATACCATGTAGCCTACAACACGATCTAAGAAACGACGCGCTTGTTGGGCGTTAACACAATCAATGTTCAGTTCTGATGGTTGTTCAAATGCTTCTTGGATCGCAGTTTTGGTAATTTCGTTAAACGTAACACGTTGAAAACGAGAATCATCACCGCCAATAATTTCCCGCAGGTGCCATGCAATAGCTTCACCCTCGCGGTCTAAATCGGTTGCGAGATAAACAATGTCTGCTTTTTCAGCTAATTGTTGTAACTCTGCGACGACTTTCTCTTTACCAGGCAAGATCTGATACGTTGCTGCCCAGTCATTTTCAGGGTCGATGCCCATACGAGAATATAACGCTTTTTTGTCACGTTTTTGCTTAAATGCAGCTTTTGCTTCAGGCGTCATGCCTTTAGTTTGCTGAGCAAGAGTCGGGGCACCCGCTCTTTTTTTGGCTGCGCCACCACTGGTCGGTAAATCACGCACGTGACCAACACTTGATTTAACAATGTAGTCTTTGCCAAGGTATTTATTGATGGTCTTCGCTTTTGCTGGCGATTCCACAATTACTAGAGATCTTCCCATACAGACGGATTCTTTTAATTTATGAATAATATGAAATTGATGAATGCTATTGATATCAAATAACTTAATAATAACTAAAAAGTGATATTGAATAACTGCGTTCTATTTATATATATACATTGAATACACTTATAGTAGTCAATATTTTTTTAATTATTTTTCTAATGCTTAGAATTCATACAAAAATATACCACTATAGTGGCGTTCGAAATGTAGATCAAAACACTATCAATAAATAAAAATCAAATAAATAAATAAACTGCCAGTCATCAATATATTAGTCTTATACATCAATCTATTTTTTGCAATGAAGTACATACAATTTTATAAATGTGGGTACTTACTTTGCTGTAAAAACTTATTTAAACTTGTCGACATCGCCATTGATGCAGCTTGAGCGAGTTTTTCAGCTAACTTTTTACGCACTACGTATTTCACAGTATAAATAGTTTGCGACTTGTTGGCTTTTAATAAGTAATCATCACTGGTTTGTAAGGTATCCACTAAGCCACGTTCATGAGCATGAGTACCAAACCAGTGTTCGCCGGTGGCGATTTTTTCAATATCCATTGCAGGACGATGGCCGCTGACAAAATCTTTAAATAATACGTGTGTTTCTTCAAGCTCTTGCTGGAATTTTTCACGCCCTGATTCATCATTCTCGCCAAACATGGTAAGCGTACGCTTAAACTCACCAGCAGTAAGCTGTTCAACATCAATATTGTTCTTTTTTAATAGACGATTGAAATTGGGAATTTGAGCGACAACACCGATCGAACCAACAATCGCAAATGGCGCAGCAATAATATGGTCAGCAATACATGCCATCATGTAACCACCGCTCGCAGCAACTTTATCTACCGCGACAGTTAGCTTAATATTAGCTTGTTTTAAACGTTCTAGCTGTGAACTTGCAAGGCCATAACCATGCACCACACCACCACCACTTTCTAAACGCACCAAGACTTCATCACGCTCGTTAGCGACGAATAAAATAGCCGTAATTTCTTCACGCAGCGAGGCCACTTCTTTAGCATCAATGCCAGCCGTAAAGTCGAGTACAAACAAACGCGATTCAAGCTCTTCAGCTTTGCTTTCATTTTTCTCTTTGGCCTTTTCTTTATGTGCTTTTTTAAGTGCTTTTAGCTCTGCTTTATGTTTTTTCTTTTCTGCTTTGTGTTGTTCTTTTTCTAATAGCTTAGCTTCATCTTCAGATACAAGGTGTAGCTGAAGTTCATCTTCAACATCTTTGAATTGCTCTGATAAATTAGTGATCTCTAAACGTCCATTAGTCTTCTTTTGCTTAGACGTAAGACTGATAATACTGACCACTACAAATAATAATGCCAAAACGAATGTTAGCGTTTTCGCTAAAAAAATACCGTATTCATTTAAAAATTCCAAATCTTAATCCTCGGTCGGTTATATCTATTTTTGCTCTTTATAGCACTTACAGCATCGCATCTACAAGCTTTGCAGGTTACAATATTGTCAGATATGTCGATATGGAACCCAAAAAATGGATTATCAAGCAGAAAAAAATCTATTAGAAAACAAAACTATTTTAGTAACAGGTGCCGGTGATGGCATTGGACGTCAAGCAGCACTAACCTATGCAGCACATGGTGCGACAGTTATATTACTGGGTAAAACAGTCTCTAAACTTGAAGCTGTTTATGATGAAATCGAAGCGCTTGGCGCGCCAACACCTGCGATTATTCCGCTTGATATGAAAGGCGCGACGGTTGAAAACTATAAAGACATGGCTGATACCATTGATACGCAATTTGGTAAACTCGATGGTTTATTGAACAATGCCGGTCAATTAGGTGTGTTAGGTCCATTTCATCAAATCGATGAAAAGAGCTATGACGAAGTAATGCAGGTTAATGTTAAAGCGCAGTTATTCATGACGAGTGCGCTATTACCCGTACTAAAAAAAGCTGACAAAGCCTCTATTATTTTCACGTCATCAAGTGTGGGTGTGAAAGGCCGTGCTTATTGGGCTGAATATGCCATTTCAAAATTTGCCACTGAAGGCATGATGCAAACATTAGCTGACGAATTTGAGAATACCAATGTGCGTGCTAACTGTATTAATCCAGGTGCAACACGTACTGGTATGCGCTCAAAAGCCTTTCCTGGTGAAGATGAAAAAGTATTACTCACCCCTGAACAAATTATGCCGCTTTACCTTTACCTTATGGGTAACGACAGTGTTGCTGAAACAGGTAAAACATTTAAAGCACAGCCAAACAGATAGTTTGCTCACCGCAGACTGCCTAATGGATTAAATGCTCAAACCCCTAACGCATGATAGCTACATTGTTTAGGGGGTTATTCTATCTCTCCTTCCTCCGTCATTTATGCTACAAGTACGGTTAATTCTTCGATAAAATGCTTCTTATATGTCTATCACTTGCCATCATTATTAATTGCTGCAATAACTAAATACTGCCTTCTACTATATATAGAAAGAGTTTGTTAATAAGGATATTAACCAGTGAAATTAAATTGTGATATGGGTGAAAGTTTTGGTCATTGGCAACTTGGTATGGATGACGCTGTCATGCCGCATATTGATATGGCGAATATCGCCTGTGGTTTTCACGCCTCTGACCCACTGATTATGCAGCAAACCGTCGCACTGGCTAAGCAATACGATGTCGCAGTCGGCGCACATCCAGGTTATCCCGACCTCGTTGGCTTTGGCCGTCGCCATATGCAATGCACAACAGATGAGATCCAAGCATTGATACTCTATCAAATCGGTGCCCTCGCCGCTTTTTGCCAGCAGCAAGACATATCGCTCAGTTACGTCAAACCCCACGGTGCGCTTTATAACGATATGATGCAAGATGAGGCGATACTCGTTGCGATCCTTAAAGGCATCGCTGCATTTAGCGCTAACTTACCACTCATGCTGATGGCACAAGCAGATAATAACCACAATGAATCACTAGCCGCTCAATTTGAGGTGCCATTACTGTTCGAAGCTTTTGCCGACCGTCGTTATACTGATTCAGGTGCATTACAAGATAGACGCCAAGCTGGTGCAGTCTTTACCCAACAGAGTCAGGTGATGAATCAAGCCATACAAATTGCTGAGCAAGGTTTTGTAACAAGCAATACCGGGAAGTTAATCCAGTTGAATGCTGATACGCTCTGCGTACATGGTGATAATGCACAATCCATTGCCGCTATCGCGCAAATAAAGTCTGCCATTACTGACAAAAAGGGGTGAGCAATGCAATACCATCTCGAGATGATTGGTTATGATGCGCTCCTGATCCGCTTTACAGAAGCTGATAACGCCCAGCTATTACCTATTATCCACAACTTAAGTCTGCAGCTAACAAATGCTGTCGATTTAGACACGGTTATTACTGATATCATTCCTTCATACCAAACCTTACTTGTTAGCTTTAATATCATGAAAATAGAGCCTCATCAGCTCATAAATAAAATTCATTTTTACGTTAAAAAAATATTAACTGACCACTTAAAAGCTATTGATTTTCCCACCTTACCGATCACAATTCCGGTTTGTTACCATCAAAGCCTGGCGCCAGATATCGAGTCATTATCACAACATACAGGGTTGTCGATTGCCGATATCATCCACATCCATTCTTCTACTATATATAGCTGTTATGCTATTGGCTTTATGCCGAATTTTGGCTACTTAGGCAATGTTGATAAACGCATTCAAATACCTCGACATACAGCGCCAAGGCCGCAAGTTCCGGCAGGGAGTGTTGGAATTGCAGATAATCAAACAGCGATCTACCCAAAAGCCAGTCCCGGTGGCTGGCAGATCATAGGTCAAAGCCCTTTGGCTGCAGATAACCTTACAGTCGGTTGCCAAGTTAAATTCGAGTCAATGTCCCTAGATGACTTTCAGCAATATCAGAATCAATACCTGCACTTACAAGAGGCTAAGTCATGAAACACGTATCTGCATTTGAAGTGAGCAAACCGGGGATCCACAGCTTAATTCAAGACCTGGGTCGGTTTGGCTATCAGCACTTAGGCATTACCCCTGGTGGCCCTGCAGATCTACACGCCTACCTCTGGGCCAATAAAATACTTGGTAACCACAGTAATATGGCCAGCATTGAGATCCATTATGGATTAATGACATTAATAGCCTTAGTTGATACGCGAATCTCTATCTGTGGTGCTGAATTTGGCGTGACAATTAATGATAAACCGGCATTTAATTGGCAAACCCATCAGGTCAAATCTGGCGATGTGATCCAATATCGCAGTGCAAAAACAGGGAAATGTGGTTATCTCGCCATCTTAGGCGGCCTGCAGACAAAAAAAGACTACCAAAGTCGTAGCACGGTGATCCGCGATGAACTTAGCCCTGCAACCAGTAAATCGCTATATCATGGCCAAATTTTACCAGCGTCAAATTCAAGTATCAAATACCTGAAAACAACTACGGAACACGCAGCAGAGGTCATTGTTCCCCGACATTATATCCCCAACTACTCTACGGTTCTGAGTTTAGGTTTATTACCTTGCTATCAATGGTCCTTATTGACGTCAAAACAGCAGTATCAACTACTATCTAACAAATATCAGATCAGCACACAAGCAAACCGAATGGGCTATCAGTTGGTCGGTGACATGATCACAGATCTGCCAACAGCATTAACTTCGGAAGGTATTGCGCTAGGCAGCGTGCAACTACCCGCGAATGGCCAACCTATTATTTTGCTTCAAGACAGACAAACCATAGGCGGTTATCCAAAAGCTGGGGTTATTTCAGCCATAGACTGCAGTCAATTATCACAGCGCCAACAAGGGGCTGAAATTACATTTAGACTCGATAATCCGCTTGTTTCACGTTATAAAATGCAAGCTTTCAAGCGTTTTTTCGACTTTTAGCCATGATCTGCGACGCTTTATATCTGTAATATTCTTTGAAATGAACACAAAACAGCCAACCTATTCAGTGATGGAGTTCACGAATTTAATCATTAGAATAAGTATTTATCTTATGTTATGAACATTTAACAAAATATGATATCCCTCGAAAAATAACTATTTCAAATTTACAAATATGTATTTATATACAAATAAATCTATCTAAGACCCCTGTGTGTACTAGAATTTAGCTTAAATCCCTTCAAAATCATACAATGTTTATTTTATGTTAATTCGGTGTCACAAAGTATGGTTGAAACAGATAATGATGGGTTATTTTGCTGTATCATAAGTATTGCATTATTTATTTTTGCTGATTAAATACACCCACTTGAATTTACGGATTCAATTTCATGGCCACAGAATGCCCTGAAGTAAACAAGCGACTAATGACTTATTAAAAGGAACACAACATGTCTATTACAAAAACAATTGCAAAATCACTTGCTATCGCAGGTTTGACAGTAGCAGCTGCTGCACCAAGTATCGCAACAGCGAAAACAAGTGACTTTATTACAATCGGTACTGGTGGTGTTACAGGTGTTTATTATCCTGCCGGTGGTGCAATTTGTAAATTTGTAAACCGCAACCGTAAAGAGCACAACATCCGTTGTTCAGTAGAAAGTACTGGTGGTTCAGCTTATAACATCAACACGATGCGTGCTGGCGAACTTGATTTCGGTGTAGCACAATCTGATCAACAGTTTTATGCTTACAAAGGTTTAAACCAATACAAAAATCAAGGCGCTTACACAGACTTACGTGCAGTATTCTCACTACACGCTGAAGCACTGACAATTGTTGCTCGTAAAGATTCTGGCATCAAAGATTTTAAAGATCTTAAAGGTAAACGTGTAAACGTAGGTAATCCAGGTTCAGGCCAACGCAGCACAATGGATGTTGTAATGAAAGCTTACAACTGGGATAACAGCGCGTTCTCACTCACATCAGAACTTAAAGCAAACGAACAATCTCAAGCACTTTGTGATAACAAAATCGACGCATTCGTATTCTTCGCTGGTTTCCCAAATGGTTCAATCAAAGAAGCTACAACAACGTGTGACGCAGTACTTGTAACGGTTAACGATTCAACAGTTGAAAAACTAATTGAAGAAAACCCGTATTACAGCCAAGTTGTTATCCCTGGTGGCACTTACACTGGTACGCCGAAAGACACTGTAACATTTGGTGCTCGCGCAACAATCGTTACACCAAAATCAATGTCTGACGAAATCGTGTATGAAGTAACTAAATCTGTATTCGAAAACTTCAATACATTTAAACGTTTACACCCATCATTTGCATCGCTAACAAAAGAAGACATGGCGACTGCAGCACTTAGCGCACCAGTTCACCCTGGCGCAGCTAAATACTACAAAGAAGTTGGCCTAAAATAAGCCCACTTTTATTTGAATAATATTAAGGGGACATTGTCCCCTTAATATTATAATCAAATTATAGCTCCGACTTTATACTCACAATTTAATTTTTATTACTCTTACTCCTGTTACTGACTATCCTTATACTACGGATTAGTTAAGCCGATAAGCAGTACAGCCTTTCTTATATTAAGTATTACTTTCTTGGATTAAGTATTATTCTTATATAAAATGTTAAGAGTCCTGTAATGATTAATTATTCAACTAACGAATAACCGAGCCACTTCTTACGATCACATATCGAAGAATGATGGAGGACAGATGTCTAAAACAGAAAATCAAACCACTAGCATGGATGCTGAACTGCAGGAAATGCTTGCACAATCAGATACTGGTGCGCGCGATCCTAAAGGTATTGCTAAAAAGATTTTGTTAATAGTGCCGTTTATATGGGCGTTATTTCAATTATGGTATGCCTCTCCTCTGCCGTTCATTTTAAACTTTGGTATTATTAATGATACTGAAGCCCGCTCGATCCATTTAGCTTTTGCTATCTTTTTAGCGTTTACAGCTTACCCTGCGATGAAATCGTCACCGCGCGACCATGTGCCGCTGACAGATTGGATTTTTGCATTCGTAGGCGCGTTCTGTGCTGCTTATCTTTTCCTATTTTATAATGAACTGGCTAATCGTGCTGGTGCACCGACTTTCTTTGATACTGCGGTTGCAACAACGGGCATGTTACTACTGCTTGAAGCAACTCGCCGTTCTTTAGGTCCACCACTGATGATCGTGGCAGCGGTATTTTTAACTTATACCTTTGCCGGTCCATATATGCCCGACATCATTGCCCACAAAGGTGCAAGTTTAAATAAAACGATGTCTCACCAATGGTTAACTACCGAAGGTGTATTTGGTGTTGCAGTCGGTGTATCAACGTCATTCGTATTCTTGTTTGTGCTATTCGGTTCACTGCTTGATAAAGCAGGCGCTGGTAACTACTTCATTAAAGTTGCGTTCTCACTACTTGGTCACATGCGTGGCGGTCCTGCAAAAGCAGCCGTTGTGGCATCAGGTCTAAGTGGTTTAGTGTCAGGTTCTTCAATTGCAAACGTAGTAACAACTGGTACGTTTACCATCCCATTGATGAAACGTGTTGGTTTTCCTGCAACTAAAGCGGGTGCAGTAGAGGTTGCAGCATCAACCAATGGTCAGCTAACACCACCAATTATGGGTGCCGCTGCCTTCTTAATGGTTGAATATGTTGGTATTCCTTATATCGAAGTCATTAAAGCTGCGATTTTACCTGCGTTGATTTCGTATGTTGCGTTAATCTACATCGTGCATTTAGAAGCATGTAAAGCCGGCATGGAAGGTTTACCACGCCGTCATAAACCAACGCTCGCGCAGAGCTTATTTTCGTTTATGTCTGTTGTAGTATTAATCATCGTGCTTAGCTTTGCTGTGTACTATGGTATCGGCTGGACGAAAGATGTCTTTGGTGATGCAGCAACTTGGATTGTTGGTATCGCCACTGTCGCTATTTATATCGCCTTAGTCAGATATTCAACAAAGTTCCCAGAACTTGAAGTTGATGATCCAGACAGTGAATTGCTTGTATTACCAGAACCAGGCCCAACAGCAAAAGCAGGTTTATACTTCCTACTGCCAATTGTCGTATTAGTATGGTGTTTAACGGTCGAACGTTTCTCTCCGGGCCTATCGGCATTCTGGGCAACTGTGTTCATGATCTTCATCGTGATCACGCAGCGCCCATTACAAGCTTATTTCAAACAAAGTCAACCAATCCCAAGTGCGATTAAAACTGGTTTTGTTGAATTATTTGACGGCATGGTAACGGGTTCTCGTAACATGATCGGTATCGGTGTTGCGACAGCTGCAGCTGGTATTGTTGTTGGTACGGTAACACTAACAGGTATCGGTCTAGTGATGACTGAGTTTGTTGAGTTTATCTCAGGCGGTAATATCATGCTAATGCTGGGCTTTACCGCACTTATTAGCTTGATCTTAGGCATGGGTTTACCAACAACAGCAAACTACATCGTGGTATCAACATTGATGGCGCCAGTGATTGTTGAACTTGGTGCTCAAAATGGCTTAATCGTACCGCTAATCGCTGTGCATTTATTTGTATTCTACTTTGGTATTTTAGCCGATGATACACCGCCTGTTGGCCTTGCAGCCTTCGCAGCGGCCGCCATTGCCAAAGCAGATCCAATTAAGACCGGTATCCAAGGTTTTATGTACGATATCCGTACCGCGATCTTGCCTTTCATGTTCATCTTTAATACGCAGTTATTATTGATTGGTGTGGATTCAATTGGTCACCTGCTGCTCACCATTTTCTCGGCGACCACCGCAATGTTGGTATTCTCCGCGGCGACTCAAGGTTACTGGCTAACAAAATCGAAATGGTATGAAACGATCGGATTATTATTAATCACGTTTACATTATTCCGCCCTGGTTTCTGGTGGGACATGGTCTATCCACCAATCGAGGAAGTAAGCCCGCAACATATTGAGCAAGTACTGGCTGATTTACCAGTTGGTACCGATGTACGTTTACGTGTTGAAGGCGAAACACTCGATGGAGCATTCCAAACTAAAATTGTCCAGCTACCTTTTGCTGAAGATGCGATCACTGGTGCAGAACGATTATTAAGTACTGGTTTAGAATTACGTACCGAGGGTGAAAAAACGATTGTTGATATGGTTGGTTTTGACTCTCCAGCTGAAAAATCAGGCATTGATTTTGATTGGGGTATCCTCATGGTTGAACGACCATTAGACCGCCCAGCGAAAGAGTTCCTGTTTATTCCAGCTTTATTGCTACTTGCAGGTATTGCATTTGGTCAGCGTCGCCGTATCGCAGCCAATAAGTAATTATTATCTAAAATATGAAATGCAGTGAGTTTTCTAGCACTGCATTTCATTGATAATGACTGCTGATTAACGACATCATTCATTTTAAATAAGTAACTTATTATGTATAAAACGATTTTATTACCGGTTGATCTTAACGAAGAAGGTTTTAGTCATATCGCAGCTGAACATGCCTGTGCGTTAGCTAAAATATCGGGTGCAAGCATCCATTTATTGAATGTATTGCCGACGTCTCAACTGCCAATGGTATCTGCACATTTCCCTGCATCCGTTTTGCAAGAAATCCGCAAGTCTGCCTATTCAGCATTACAAGATTTTGCTAAAAAAAATATTGATGACAGTATAACAACACACATACACATGGCTGAAGGCCGACCATCAAAAGAAATCATTAAAGCGGCGAATAAATACAACGCTGATTTAATTGTGATGCCAAGCCATAAACGCGCGAAATTAGAGCTAGCAGTGATTGGTTCTGTCGCAGCAAAAGTGGTCAGTGCCGCAGCAATGAATGTGATGGTTGTTAAACCACAATAAACATCTTTATGAGCAGTGTTATCTACTGCTCATTTTTTTAATCACACTATGTTTGGCTGCTATTATTTCCTCTTTGCACCCTTCTATTTCTTTTACTTCCCCCCATTTTTTAGTTACTATTACGCTCTAATTCTGTGCGAACCCACTGAAATTGAAAAAGGATATTCATGTCAGTTTCTGTATTAATCTGTGATGATTCAAACCTAGCGCGTAAACAAATGGCTAGAACACTTCCTCCTTATTGGGATGTAGACGTTAGTTTTGCATCTAACGGAGCCGAAGGTATTGAGTTAATCAAAGCAGGTAAAGGTAGCATCGTATTCCTCGATTTGAATATGCCAGTAATGGATGGCTACCAAGTGTTAGAAGCCATTCAACAAGAGCAGTTAAATGCACTGGTGATTGTTGTTTCTGGTGATATCCAAACTGAAGCTCATCAACGTGTGACCGCATTAGGCGCATTAGCGTTTATCAAAAAACCGGTAACAAGTAAGCAAATTGAAACTATCCTGATCAATTATGGGATTGTCGATAAAGACGAGTTCGCCCAAGCCGAAGTCCGGTTAATCGCTCAACAAAAAGCAGAACAAAGACAACAAGATCTGATCAAGTCGATTCCAGATACCTTGCCATCATTAAGTAAAGAGCTTGAGCTGCAACCTGAATTTCGAGATGTATTACAGGAAGTAGCCAATGTCGCAATGGGACAAGCAGCTGATTTATTAGCACGTTTACTCGATGTATTTGTGTTATTACCGGTACCCAATGTAAATGTCTTAGAAGCCAGTGAATTAACCATGGCACTATCTGCAGCCTCTGAACAAGCGTCGATATCAACCGTTTGCCAAGGCTTTATTTGCTCAGGTATCTCTGGTGAAGCACTGCTACTATTCCACGATTCCAGCTTTGATGACATGGCAAAGTTAATGGGCATTGAAAACCAACATTCAAATTTCCAAGAGAAAGAAATTCTCATGGATACGGCTAATATCCTCATTGGTGCATTCCTGCAAGGCTTTAGCCAGCAGTTAAATGTTAGTTTTAGCCAAGGTCATCCTTCTGTTCTCGGGCAGCACAGCACAGTACAAGAGATGATTAACGCGAATAACTTCCGTAAACAAAAAACCGTTGCGATTGAAATAAATTATCAGATTGAACACCACAATGTGCAATGTGATCTGCTATTACTCTTTACTGAAAAATCACTGCCGAGTTTACTTAATAGTCTTTCTTACCTCATCGATTAACTGAGTTTATCTTGATGACTTATTTACATACAAAGCGGTCAAACAAGCAGGCCGTTTCAAGGAATTGTTAACATGGATAATCAAAGTTCATTGAGTGAGTTTCATTGGATCATGAATATGGTACAAACCATTGATGCTGGCCTGGTGGTATTAGATAAAGACTTAAAAGTTCAGCTTTGGAACGACTTTATGAGTAACCACAGTGGGGTCAGTGCAAAAGATATGCAAGACACACCGCTATTCTCACACTTTCCAGAACTGCCTGAAGCTTGGTTACGCAGTAAGATTGATTCGGTTTTTTTACTCAAAAATAACGCTTTTACCAGTTGGGAACAACGTCCTTATATCTTCCGTTTTAATAACTATCGTCCTGTTACTGGTATCTCTGAATTTATGTTTCAGAACATGACAATTATACCATTAGCATCGCTCACCGGTGAAGTCACTCACGTCAGTTTAATTATTTATGATGTAACCGATATTGCCATTAACCGCTTACAACTTGATAAAGCCAATGAAAAATTAGCACATTTAAGTCAAACGGATGCACTAACACAGCTTGCTAACCGCCATCACTGGAATACCCTTATTGATAGTGAGTTTAAGCGTGTTAAACGCTACGAACAAATCTCAACATTAATGATGCTTGATATTGATCACTTCAAAAAGGTCAATGATACTTATGGCCATGTTGCGGGTGATAAGGTTATTTCGGAAGTATCAAGGGTGATCCGAGAAAGTGTCAGAGAAACCGATTTTTCAGCACGATACGGTGGTGAGGAGTTTGCTATCTGCTTGACGAATACCACGGCCAGTTGTGCGGTTATATTAGCTGAGCGTCTGCGTAAGGCTATTGAAAGCACGCTGGTATTAGATGATGGTAATGTCATCCAAGTGACAATATCGATTGGTATAGCTGAGTTTAAAGCGGATGTAGAGTCGGTTGATCATTGGACGAAAAATGCGGACAGTGCATTGTATAAGAGTAAAGAGAGTGGTCGTAATCAGTACTCGATTTTATAAGCGATGATATAACGATGTAATTAAGTTATCTCTTGAAACGAAAAAGGTATAGCGTCGCTATACCTTTTTTATATTTGTTACTTTACATTTTAGCTAGCTATTTTGCTGTAGCTTGATCTTTTTCAACACTTAGTTCTTCCTGAACGCTTTCTTGCTGAACACTCTCTTGTAAAACACGCTCTTGTAAAACATTTTCTTGTAAAATAAGCTCTGCCTCTAATGCTATTTTTTCACGTTCAGCTTTAGAGATATAACGTGGCTTATTAGAGCTTGGTGCTAATTTAGCATTCGCTTTTTTAGCTTTTTTCTTTAATGTTGAAACAACTTTTTTCTTTCTGTTCATTATATTTGATCTTATTACTTGTCTTCTGGACGATGTTTTATTTGCAGGCCTGCAAGGAAGTTACGTAAAACTTGATCTTTACATTCACGGAAGTGTTTGTGATCAGGTTTACGGAAAAATGCGCTTAGTTCATGCTTACCTAAACGGAATCCAGCAATTTCTAATAATTCAAGAACGTCTTCATTCTTAAGATCTAACGCAATCTTTAACTTACGTAAAATAATGTTGTTATTGATCGCATGCTCAGGTTCAGGTTGTGGTCCGTCTTTTTTACCGCGATTTGCGTTAATTAGACCATTTAAAAAAGTAGCCATCTTGGTATCATTAAGACGCACACATTCAGGATCTTCATCTTTCTTTAACCAATCGCTGATTTCGCCACGTGTAACATCTGCTTCAGCTTGTTTAAACAAGCTAATCATCTTGTCGTCACTGAAATTAAAAGTGTAGCGAATACGGCGTATAATATCATTATTGGTCATTAATTAGTCCTAATAAGGCTAGCGTGATGTCATTATGACTCACAATTTAAGTTATGGCGCACAGTATAGCAGATAACCGATAGCTGATAACAGGCTAGTGACGCTATATACTGACTCCAAATCTACTTATCTAATAACCAATGTCTTATTTTACTATATACATCAGGATGATAAAGTAGATCCATGTGATTCATATCGCGACCAACCCATTGATGTTGCTCAGGGAAAGTCAGATGCAGTAAATCATCATTATGACGACCAAGTGCACTATCAACATTCACTAAGCCATCGCCAATTAAACCATCACCAACGACTGTTGATTGCTTACTTTTCACTGCCGCAACGGTGTAACAGTGTACACCATTAGGTAACGCCAGCGATCCACGATCGTCAGCGTTATAACTAAAACGATCTTTACCTTGCCAATGTTCATCAATAATCGACCCATAACGTAAATCAGTAATACCAGCGCTACGGATTTGCCCTAACTTAGCAAACGGTAAGCTAAATGGATTTGAGCCCAGTAATATGTCAATCATATTACCGCCTTTTTCAAGCGCAGCGCCATGATGCGGCGTCCCTAAAAAGACCATTTTATGCACTTGCTGCAACCAAGTATGCCCTGCTTTTTCACCATAATGAAAAGCACTCCGCGAAACTAATCCGCCCATACTGTGTGCCAGAATAGAAAGCGTTAGTGGTTGCGGTGATATAGTCATTAAATACTCAAGGAGGGCGGCTAAATCACGGCCATTCTCAGAAATATGACGACCGGTATTATAATGTAAATAAATCGGTTCATAACCAAGATCACGTGCTAACTCAATACCATGATCGTGTTCATCAACTTGCCACTGCAGATCGTTCATGCATAAGCCGTGTACCATCAACAATATCTTGCCATCAGACTTTTCGATCAGATTACGTAATGCAACATCTGTTAATGCGACACCGTCTCGGCGTAATTGCATGATCACAGCAAGCGGATTTTGACGTTCAAGTAGATAATCGCCCAGAACACCATTAAGCATTGAAATGGCTACTTCACGTTTGAGTGATGATTCATGCTGGCCTAAAGCCGAGCCAAACTGTGATAAAGAAAGATCCACTTTATCACCCACGAATGCAGTAATACTACGAATATTGCGATAGACAAAGCCTGTCACACCACGTGTCTTTGTCGGCGTATCTTTGTCATTAAGGCCAAGGCTTAAAATGGTGTAATGCAGTGCTTCAACAATATCCGTTAACCCCGTCACAGCATCTACTGCGAGTTGATTAACACCACGAATATCATTGGCACGATCGGTATGAGACAGTTTAATTTCTAAACTTTTTGATTTTCTGCGGGTGTTAAACATATAGCACCTTTTATATTTAGCGTTAACAACGAATTAAAATCATGACACTGTTGTAACGCTAAATACTTGAATGCGCAATCTAGGTTTTAGTCGCGTTTGCTTGTCGTTGTAATAAAAAGGTAGCAGAGGCTGACAATAGAATACCTGGAACAACTTGCATATTGATACTTTGACCGTTAACGAGCAGTGACAACAAAGCTACAACTGCAGGGTTCATATAAATATAAGCCATCACCCGAGTCGGTCCCAACGCAACCGTCGTCTTTTGGTATAGGTACACCGTCATGAGCGTCGCACCAATCACTAAATACGCCATATAGAATATCGATTCACCTTGGATCAAATGCCACTCGAGCGGTAAACCTGATACCAACAGCGCTAATCCCATCCAAATACAGCCGCCGAGTAACGTGCTAAACACCATGACGATCAATTCGTCACCACGGTATAGACGTTTCATTGAAATTGAATAGCAGCACATAGATAAACAGCCTGCGATAAACAATAAATCACCATTATTAAGTGAGAAATCCAGTAATCGGGATAAGTCGCCACCAAAAATAACCCAACAAGTACCTAAGGCACCAAGCAGGTAAATCATTAACTGTTTTGCTTTAATCTTGTCTTTAAACACCAATACACATAACACAGCAGTAATAAATGGTACCAAGGTATATAAGGTACCAGTATTCAAGGTCGTGGTTATTTTCAGAGCTTCAAACTGACAGATAAAAAACAGCGAATAAAATAGACTAATCACCATCGAACGCGGCAAGGTTCTTAATACCTTGTTACGCCATTTTTTGGTAAATAATATAAACGGTAATAACACACTTACCGCACCAGTAAAGCGCAGTAAGGTTAAAGAAAATGGGTTTATTAGCCCTGCTAGATTTGCAGATGCTAAAAATGAACCCGCCACTAAGGTAGTCGCAAGTATCACGAGAAGGTGAAATTTTATGTTTGATTGTGCCAAGCCAAGGCCTTACTTTTTAAATATGAGTGGTATTTTTCGGCAAGATTAGCACGCAAACAACATTATTTCACTCGGAACTTCGCAGTGTAAAAATTTTCGAGTTAAAATTAGTTTTTGTTTGATCAAAAATAATTTAAGGCATCGCTACTAACTTAAAATATAGCTACGAAGATGAAGCTAACCAATTTGACGTGTCTTGCCATACGGATTCAGACATTGAACGTTTAAAGAACCCAAAATGATCTATCGATCTCATCCCCACTTTTTTCGGGTCGACGACGATCATATCAGACGGTGCATTTTTAAAATGCAACTGCAGTGCTTTAACGCAGCTCGGTGGTGCAAATCGATTGTCATCTGCCATAGCATAAAAACGCATATTACCAGTATAGCGGTGATAGCCATCATGTAACTCATTACCTTGCTCATCTGTATAGAAAGGCTTGCGGCCAAAGCGACTCCAATCGCGGATCACTTGTTTGGGTAAATACTCCGCCCCAAGAACCCACTTTGGTAAGCCCTTATTAGCACTGAAAAATAATGGTAAGACACAATAAAAAAACAATACAGATAATGGCTGGTCTTTACGTTCCCAGTTTTTCCAATGAATTTGCTGTGCAGCAATATTAAGAAATGATGTATAACGATTGTTATTTGGTGTCATGCCCAGTAGTTGCCCACCGATAGAATGGCCAACACCGGCAATTTTCATTTCGGAATAATGGTTTTGTGTCCATGTCAGCACCGCGTCCATATCCAATTGTCCCCAATGTATCATGCTGGCAGGTTTGGCATTCACACTCGCTTGTTTACTGTCGCCAATACCACGATAGTCATAGGTGAGAATGGTAAAGCCTTGCTGGCATAAAAATTCAGCATAGGGTTGATAATACTTACGCAACACCCCTGTCGCACCATTTATAATGACCACGCGCCCATTACTGCACGCTGGTTTAAATTCACTGCCGATAAGTTGATAACCATCCGCGGTTTCAATTTCTACTTTATTTATCATGATATTAATCCATTAACTGCAACATAATTTTAAGTAAGGTACATTGTTATAAAACTTATTTAAGCAAAGCGTGTTTGGTTTAGCATTGGCTGTAATGACAAAGCTATTGTAGATTTTATTGACCTAGGTTCGAAAATGGCGATAACACAATACGAACATCTTCTTATCTGTCATGTTTTACCTTACTATGCCCACTAAACAATGTGCCTAATACAGTATGCCTCTTAAGATAAAGCCTTTAAATAAACCTGTTAGGAATATATGATGCTCTCAGATATTGAAATTTCAAATCAAGCAAGCCCTCAGCTTATCTCTGATATAGCGAATAAACTCGGTATCCTTTCTCATGAGCTGACATCATTCGGAGATGCAAAAGCCAAAGTAGACCCAGCTTTACTAAAGCGCTTAGTAGCAAAACAGCAAGGTAAATTAATCATCGTCACAGCAGTTACGCCGACGCCCCACGGTGAAGGTAAAACGGTAACGACTATTGGCCTAACACAGGGACTTGCGCACATAGGTAAAAAGTCATGTGCTTGTATTCGCCAACCTAGTATGGGGCCTGTATTTGGCGTCAAGGGCGGTGCCGCTGGCGGTGGTTACGCGCAAGTGATCCCGATGCAAGAAATGAATTTACACCTAACAGGTGATATTCACGCCGTTAGCAGTGCTCACAACCTAGCAGCAGCGGCGCTAGATGCTCGTCTATTTCATGAAACTCGATTAAGCGCAGCTGAATTTACTCGCCAGTCCGAGCAAACAGCGCTTAATATAGACCCGCAACAACTCCTTTGGCGTCGAGTTATCGATCATAACGAACGTAGTTTGCGCCATATAACCGTTGGTCTTGGCGCTATAAACGGGCCAGTACATGATTCAGGCTTTGATATCACAGCAGCCTCAGAATTAATGGCTATCTTAGCGTTAAGCCATGATTTAACCGACATGCGAAAACGTATTGGTCGCCTTGTGCTTGCGCTTGATACTTCAGCCAACCCGATTACCGCAGAAGACCTTGGTGTTGCAGGGGCAATGACCGCTATTATGGTCGAAGCAATTAAACCGACATTAATGCAGACCATTAACGGCCAACCTTGCCTTATTCACGCAGGTCCATTTGCCAATATAGCCCACGGTAACTCCTCTATTATTGCCGATAAGATCGCGCTAAAACTGGCCGATTTTGTCGTGACCGAAGCTGGTTTTGGTTCAGATATGGGATTTGAAAAATTCTGTAATATTAAAGTGAGAGAGTCAGATAAAGCACCCGATGCCGCAGTGCTCGTCGTGACGCTAAAAGCGCTTAAGGCTAATAGTGGTATAGCGAGTGATCTCGATATAAATAAACCTGATATGGACAGACTACAAGCAGGGTTTAGTAACTTAAATTGGCATATCAATAATGTGGCTAAATATGGCGTACCTGTTGTCGTCGCTATCAACCACTTCCCTACAGACAGCCAAGCAGAACTCGATTGGTTACAACATGCAGTAACTAAAACAGCTGCATTTGGTTGTGAAATAAGCCAGTCATTTGCCCAAGGTGCCAGTGGCGCGGAGCAGCTCGCTAAGACAGTCGCAGCCGCTACAGAGCAAACCAGCAACTTTAAATTTCTCTATGATGTAAATACGACAATCATCAGTAAGCTGCTCACCATTGCTGAAAGTGGCTATGGCGCTAATAACGTCACACTAACGGCACAAGCAACTCAGCAAATGCAGCGATTTGAGGCGCTTGGGTTCTCTCACTTACCACTGTGTATAGCTAAAACGCCGATGTCTATCAGCCATGATCCTAGCATTAAAGGCATACCTGGTGATTTTGAATTGCCCGTTACCGAGTTGAGATTGAATGCTGGCGCAGGTTTTATTACTGCGCTTGCAGGGAAAGTCATGACGATGCCCGGACTGAATATCAAGCCTAATTATCTTAATATTGATATTGACGATGCCGGCCATATTATTGGCTTAGATTAATGTAAGCCGCTTATCCTGACTATGCTATTTTAGTTATTTCTACTGCGCGGTTTAGCTACCTTTACTGCGTAAGAGTGTAGTAGTTATAACCAATAGGCAGTGATAAGCGAGCAAGTTTTAACAAAACATAAACAGGGGTTCATTTCAATCTGGTTTCGCTCTTCCCAGCAGTGTACAATGCGCGGCTTGTGTGATTTTATTGGAATAAATTATGTTTGTCGGTTTTGACTACGGTACTTCTAACTGTGCTGTTGGGTATGTTAACAATGCTAATCCTGAACTGGTTTCTCTTGGCCAGGGCAGCTCTTATCTCGCATCTACATTATATGCTTCGCATCGTAATATGATCCCGAACTGGGTCGCACGCAACTTACCTGACTCAGTAGCAAAACCTAACTATCTGCAATTACGTCGCGGACCAATTCAAGCGGGTAGCAACCTCATTCATGAAGGCTATGAAGATCAACTTTTCTTCGGCCAAGAAGCCCTTGATACTTATTTAGAAGACCCTGAAGAAGGTTATTACATCAAGTCGCCAAAATCATTTTTAGGCGCGACGAGTTTAAGTCAAACGCAACTCGCACTAATGGAAGATGTAGTCACTGCGATGATCTGCAATATTAAAAATAAAGCAGAATCGCAATTAGACAAGCAAATAACCCAAGTTGTCATGGGTAAACCGGTCAACTTCCAGGGTATTAGAGGCGAAGAAAGTAACAAACAAGCCTTATCCCTGTTAACGACAGCAGCGCAACGTGCTGGCTTTAAAGATATTGAATTTCTGTATGAACCGCTTGCTGCTGGCTTTAATTACGAACAAAGTCTAACGAAAGAAAAGACCGTGCTTGTGGTCGATATAGGTGGTGGTACGACGGATTGCTCATTACTCAAGATGGGACCGGAAAATTACGGTCTGAGCGATCGTTTTCAACATGTATTGGGGTATTCAGGCGAACGTATTGGTGGTAATGATTTTGATATTCATTTTGCCCAAAAATCATTAATGCCATTATTTGGTCTCGGTTCAGACCTCGTCAATGGCTTACCTATGCCAGTAAAACCATTCTGGGATGCAGTAGCCATTAATGACATTGGCAGTCAAACAGACTTTTATAGCCAACGCAGTCTGATTGCATTAAAAGATTTATATAAAAACGCCGAGCAAAAAGAATTGATTGCACGCTTACTGAATGTACAGCAACAAAAGCAAACTTATCAAGTAGTTAATCTTGCAGAGCAGATGAAAAAGCAACTTTCACAAGATAGCAGTACAATCGCAGATTTAAGCTTTGTTGAAAGCGCTCTAACCTTACCGTTAGATCGCCAAGCGTTAGAAATAGCGAATGCACCACAGCTAGCAAAAATTAAAGCGTTAATGGATGAAACCATCACGCTCGCACAAACAACACCGGATGTGATCTTTGTGACAGGTGGTACGGCTAAGTCGCCAATCATTTTCCAATATATTCAACAGCATTACCCTAACAGTGAAATCATTATTGGTGATCACTTTGGCAGTGTAACCAAAGGTTTAACCCGTTGGGCTGAGAAGCTTTTCTCTTAATCAATAGGTTTAATTAGCTTAAGTTTATCAACTTAGAGGCTATTAATGAATCGTTAAATCGAAATGCTAGGTAACAAAAAGGGCTGTCTTATATGATATATAGTACAGCCCTTCTTTTATTCAAGGTTTAAGGGGTATATAAACCAGCTAGAATGTAAAGCTTAAGCTCGCTGACGCACCGACTTGATTATCGCTGCCGTAAGAACCTGCAACATCAAGGTTTAACGTGCCGAATGGGCTAATACCAATACCAGCCGTTAATGAGTCTTCCATGGTGCCTTGCATATCATGTTCGAAACCAGCCCGTAATTGTGCCCAGTGCCATGCATTAAATTCAACACCGACACGTGCGAACTGCGTATTATCTTCCAATTCAACGTAACGCGTTTGTTCTGTCAAATCAACATCAACACCGAACGTAAAATACTCCACTGCATACGCCAAGCCTAACGTTGCTTGCGGGTTCATCTCGTAAGTGTAAATCTGACCAAGCGTTGTTGTCTTGATCTCTTGTGCTAAAACGTCTTTTACCGCTAATGCAACGCGGAGATCGTTCTTCATCCATACCGCACCTAAATCGAAGTTAAACGCAGTTACTTCTGAATCCGCATCTTCTAATTCAAGATCGAAATCATTAACACTAGTCAGGTCTGAATACGTCTGTAAAATTTGATATTTAGGTGTAACGCCGAACGAGAACGATTCACCGTATATTGTATACTGTTTAGCGAGTGCAATACCAAATTCAGAATAACCGAAACCAGTTACTTCCACAGTTGATTTTTCATAACGCTCAGTTGTATCGCTAGACGTATATACATCTATACTAGAAATAGCTTCAACATAGCCACGACCATATATGCTAACTGATACGTTATTACTAGGAATTGCAATTGCAAATGCAACACCAGCAGTGACATTAACAGGGGCATTACCGTCCAAATCATCTAGATAATTATTAATATCACGCTCTAAATCAGCGGAATTAGAACCGCTATTTTCATAATTTTCAATAGTATCTTGTAAATCATTGATCGTTTCTAATGAACTATCTGCATCCTTTGCATTCACGCCAATAGCAGGTAATAAAATACCGACATCATCAGATTCATGAAACACGGCAAGTAATGCCGGGTTATAAAGCGGAGCAACTAAATAGTCTGCAGTCGCAACACCGATATTACCCATTGCATTTGAACGCCCATCAGGTGCATAACTTGCTGCCGATGATGTTAAAGATGTAAAGGCTAATGCGAGGCCAATTGAAATTCCATTTTTTGACATGATGACAACCGTGTCCTTATAATTTGAAAGTAACGCGATTGTAGCCCTAGAAAGGAACCAACGACACTAGCATTAATGCTTTAGTTCAAATTTTTATCAAAATATCAAAAATTAATTAATACTATAGTACTAAGATCACTATTTCACACTTGCCAATACTTGTACTAAACGGCTAACTGCTAATGCGAGATCGGAGTCACAAGCATTGGTAAAGTTTAATCTAAATGCCGGTTTTGTTCCCTCTGCTGATTGATAAAATACCGAACTAGGTACAACAGCAACACCGACTTCAAGCATATCTTTAGCTAATCTATCCACATGACAACCAACTGGTAGCGACAGCCAAATGAACATGCCGCCTTCAACTGATTCAAACTGGCAATTAGCTGGTAATTGTGCGGTTAATAAATCTGCTAAATATTGATAACGCTGGCGGTATAATTGACGTAGTCCATCTAAATGTTTTGGAAAATCGGCATGTTGTAATAGATCTAATAACACTGCTTGCATCGGTTGGCTCGAATGTAAATCAGCGCCCTGTTTAACTCGCTCTAGTGCCGAAATCCATGCTTTAGGGCCACTCGCTAACCCTAAACGAATACCCGGTGTCGCGATCTTAGAATATGAACGCAGTACAATTGCATGCTCAGGACAAAAACTCGATACCAAAGGTAACTCAGTACCTGAAAAACGTAATTCACGGTAAGGGGCATCTTCAATCAGCGCGACATTATACTGCTGACATAGCTGCGCTACTTTTTTACGAACGTCAAGCGACCAACATACCCCGGTCGGATTATGAAAATCCGGTACCGCGTAAAACATCTTAATGGTTTTATTCGCAAAACATTGTTCTAACTCTTGTAAATCAGGGCCGTCTTCACGCTGCTGAATACTTTCAATGCTAGCCTGTGCTAATCCAAATACCTGTAAAGCACCTAGATAACTCGGCGCTTCCATCACCACTTTGTCACCCGCATCTAAAAAGGCACGGGCAATCAAATCTAAGCCTTGCTGCGAACCGGTACACACTAATGCATCTTGTGCATCAGATAATTGATAACATTCGTGGAAATAAGCCAATAACGGAGCATAACCAGCCGTATTGCCGTATTGGAATAATTCTGCACGGGAACTCAATTGCAGAATACTCTGTTCCATTAGCGCTAATGGAAAGTGATCACCATCTGGTAATCCCCCCGCTAATGAGATGACATCTGCCGAGTTAGCGACACTCAAAATTTCTCGGATATAAGATGGTTTAATTGCCTGCAATGATTTCGCTAACTGCATAGTTTATCTCTCTGGTTATTTTTGTTTTATTGGTGTTAACATCTAACTTAGCTGCTACTTTATAGTTTATTAGTTAACTTACCTGTTTAAGCTAATAAAAAAAGCATGAACAAAAGACGACTTTCATCAATACTACGGATAAAAATTTGACATAGCATGTCCATTTATGCGCTTATAGATGTCCATTTATGCTTTTATAAGATCACTAGACCTATGGCAGCGATTTTGAACCTTTCTTCAAATCAGCAAACATCACGAATCAATGATGTACTCAACTTTATTCATAGTGATATCAGTGCAGAACTGCCCGCAAAGCAGCTCGCAGAGATTGCCGCTTATTCAGAACAACACTTCCATCGGGTGTTTAAAAATGTTGTCGGTGAGTCAGTACATCAGTACATCCGCCGTAGCCGACTAGAATTTGCGGCTAATCAGTTAATGTTTGATACCCGTAGTTCTGTTGTCACTGTCGCCACTAAATCAGGCTTTGCCTCAGTATCTTCTTTTAGCCGTGCATTTAAAGCCACTTTTGCCATGTCTCCTGGTGAATGGCGCAGTAAAGATTTAGCCACCAACACACCACCTTATTTACGCGATCCAGAAATTGCAGCGGCTTATTCACGCATTCAAAGTCGAATATTACCCCGAGTACAACTGATTGAATTACCAGAAAGGCATGTAGCTTATGTGCGCCATCAAGGGTACGGTCGTTCTATTCGTCTTGCTTGGCAAACACTCATGGCGTGGGCGAATGTAGAAGGTAGAAGCTATCAGCAACAATTTGGCTTGCATCAGTCTAACCCTGCGTTTGTCGGTTTAGAACAGTGCCGTTATGTGGCTTGTTTAGCGATAGACAACCCCTTGTTACGCCGTGGTACCGTGAATAGTATGGTGATCCCCGGTGGTTTACATGCGGTGTTTAAACTTTCGGGAAAATATGGTGAGTTACTGCCGTATTTAAGTAAGATCATTGAGCAATGGTTACCCTCATCAGGCTTTAAGATGCAATCGACACCCGCTTATGTGCATTACCAAAAGAATCATTTTTTAGACGATGATGAACAGTTCGAATTACAGTTTTGCTTACCTGTATCGACTTTCTTTTAGTGGGACGTTTTAGGACAAATTTGTTGAGAATAGGGATGAAACGCTAGATAGCAAAAAGCCGGAACCTAAATGAATAAGTTCCGGCTTCTCTAAATAATGGCGGAGGAGGAGAGATTTGAACTCTCGAGGAGCTATTAACCCCTGCTGGTTTTCAAGACCAGTGCATTCGGCCACTCTGCCACCCCTCCGCAGCGAGATGAATAATAGGGTAAACATGGTTGCTTGTAAACACAGCTCACAGAATAAATCTAAAATACATTGCTGCCAGTTAAATATTCAGCCAATCGTATAAAAACACAGCGCACCACTGTCAATATAGCAATAATGGTAGGGGATCGAATACACGGCTGTAGTCATGGCTTATCACTCAACACAAAGCTCGACTAGAAATAAGAAAGTAGAAATAGAAATAGAAATAAGTGTTGCCATAAGTGAATACCCAGATAGCAAAAAGCCGGAACCTAAATGAATAGGTTCCGGCTTCTCTAAATAATGGCGGAGGAGGAGAGATTTGAACTCTCGAGGAGCTATTAACCCCTGCTGGTTTTCAAGACCAGTGCATTCGGCCACTCTGCCACCCCTCCGCAGCGAGATGAATAATAGAGTAACTTCAGTATCATGTAAACACACGACACTGAATAAGCTAAAAATAGTTGTCATTCGAAATGTCGAAGCTCAACTTACAGACAAATAGTTGTAATTTGACTCGATATAACGTTTTCACTATTCCAACATCCCCCTACTTCACCTTATTTATAACTCTATTTACACCTCTATTTATCCATCGATGTCGCACCAATTTTATGGATAGAGATATCAGCACCATAATATTCAGATTCTTCATCGAGACGAATACCGACCACTTTATCGATCACACCATACACCAAGAAACCACCAACAAGTGCTACAACAGTACCCGCGATAGTACCGACAATCTGTGCCATCATACTCACCCCACCAAGGCCGCCAAAAGCTTCACTACCAAATATGCCTACAGCAATACCACCCCAAGCGCCACAGAGCCCATGTAATGGCCAAACACCGAGTACATCATCAAACTTAGGAAATTTATTTTGCACTAAGGTAAAGACAGCAACAAATAAACCACCAGCGACACCACCAACAACCAGCGCACCAATCGGATGCATGATATCAGAGCCAGCACAGACAGCGACTAAACCCGCTAAAGGACCATTATGAATAAAGCCTGGATCTTTGTTACCGACCACCATCGCTACCAAGGTGCCGCCGACCATCGCCATTAAACTATTCACCGCCACTAAGCCAGAGATACCATCTAACGTTTGTGCTGACATGACATTAAAACCAAACCAACCAACAGTGAGGATCCAAGAACCTAAGGCTAAGAAAGGAATATTTGAAGGTGCAAACGCAATCACGCGACCATCACGGTAACGTCCCTGACGTGAGCCTAGCACCATGATGGCAGCAAATGCTATCCAACCACCCACACTGTGTACGACGACTGAACCAGCAAAATCATGAAATTCGGCGCCAAATGTTGCGCCTAACCAAGCTTGAAAGTCATAGTTACCATTCCAAATCATGCCTTCAAAAAAAGGATAAACAAAACCGACGATCAAAACCGAGGCGAATAGCATCGGATAGAATTTGGCACGCTCAGCCACACCACCGGAAATAATCGCTGGTATTGCTGCTGCAAAGGTAAGCAAGAAGAAGAATTTAACTAATTCATAACCACTATTTTGCGTTAATTCATTGGCACTGGCAAAAAAGTCCATACCATAAGCAATTTGATAACCGACGAAGAAGTAAGCCAATGTCGACATGGCAAAATCTGTCATGATCTTCACCAAGGCATTTACTTGGTTCTTATGCCTAACAGTTCCCACTTCCAAAAAGGCAAAACCTGCGTGCATGGCTAAAACCATGATTGCACCCAGCAAAATAAACATGGTGTTAGAGCTTTGCACTAACGTCTCTACCGCACTATTAACGTTTTCCAATTTTAAATCCCTCTTTTAGTATCAGCATCATCCAGTACGCTGATATCTCATCCCTGTAAACTCTTCACTTTCCTTGATCTAACAAAAAAGAAAACAAAGGTAAAAACATTAAATATACATTTCATTTACATTGATAATACATCAAGTAACTGTGATGTCTATAGCAGAGCTATCTACTGAACGATATAAGTAATTGAGGCTAACTATACGAAAAGCGCCCAATAAAGGACGCCTTAATAAAACATAATATTGACAGCGAGCACTTAGCTCATTTGTAGCAACAAAGTAAATACAAACACCGTCACCGCAAATGCAAAGCCATAGCTCAATACTTGCTGCCAATCACGGCCACGCTTAATCCCTAAATCATGTAATGCATGAAAGATACGGTGCAAGGTGTGCCATAACGGCAACGCAATTAACACCAATATAATACCAGCGCCATACCAAGTGGTCGCAAAACCATGCAAGGTTTGATAATTAAAGTTGCCTTGATCTATGATCCCCAATGGAATTAGCAGTCCAGTAATTAAAATCATCACTGGTGTTAAAAACGCAGTTAACATGCCACCAGCACCAAACAATCCCCAAAATATCGGCTCATGCGATCGAACGTAGGTTTTCTTGTTCATTTCAGACATATTAGTTCCTTACACCATGATAACGAATAGACAAAAAACAGTCGCAAAAATAAAGGCCGCGTAATGCCCAGAGACAATGAACTTGTCATCAAGCGCTTTACCTTTGATCCATAGATCAACCGCTTTAGGCGCCAAAGAAAACCAGGTGATGGTGTGGTACAGCGCCAGTGCTAATGCGATAAGGTGGACAATAATCGCAACTGGACTTTGTAATGATGTCATCCAGGCATTAAAAGCAGCTTCACCTTGGCTTAATCGCAATACCCCCCACGCCAGTATTAAACTATAAATCGTAATGAATACACTACTGCCTTCACGGATCATGTATTTAGTATAAAAAAGTTGTTTCATCCACCAATCTGTTGGTAACTCTTGTACATAAGGTTTACGTTTGCTCATTGTGACTCCTCACTATGCTGGCTCAGGTTTAAACATGCCAATTAGATAATCTTTACTGCTCTCAACTTTCAGAAGTTGAATCGCTCCAGCAGGATCAACCCCTTTTGGACAAACAACTGAACAATAACCAACAAACGTACAACCCCAAACGCCTTCTTCTTGATTAACAATTTTCATACGTTCTGCTTTACCAGCATCACGACTGTCACGGTTATAACGCGCAAGTAATGCCAGTGCTGCAGGACCGGTAAATTTCTTGTCTAATGCGTACTGCGGACACGCTGAGTAACACAAACCACAGTTAATGCACATGGAGTACTTTTTATATTTCTCCATTTGCTCTGGTGTTTGTTTATAAGCACCGTCAGATAAGCATTTCTTTTCGTTTGATGCGGTTTTTGCAGGGATAATATAAGGCTTTATCTCTTCCAGTTTCTTAATGAAATCATCCATAACGGCGACTAAATCACGCTCAATCGGAAAGTTAGCTAAAGGCTTTAAAGTCAGTGTTTTAGGATAATAATCACGTAAAAAAGCTTTACAACCCAGTTTCGGCACACCGTCAACCATCAAACCACAACTGCCGCAAATAGCCATACGACAAGACCAGCGGAAACTGATGCTGCTATCAAGATTATCTTTAATATATTGCAGCGCTTCTAACACTGACATATCTGCTTTGTAAGGCAGTTCAAAAGTTTGCATAAACGGTTTTTCATCCATCTCTGGACGGTAACGCTGAATATCAATTTTCATCGTTGGCTGAGTCATTATTTTGCCTCCTGCGCTAATTTCTCACCAGCTGCACCATAGGCACGGACTGCAGGCTGGCTCTTGGTGATCTTCACTTCGCTATAATCAATTTTTGGTGCTTGATCAGCTTGATAATAAGCCATCGAATGTTTCAAAAACTTATCATCATCGCGCGCTTCAAAACCATCAATACGTTGATGTGAACCACGAGATTCTTGACGTAAAATAGCACTGTGCGCCATCGCTTCAGCGGTATCGAGTAAATAACCCAGTTCAATGGTATATAAGAAATCAGTATTGAACACACTCGATTTATCTTCGACCTTGACGTTTTTATAACGCTGTTTTAGCTCGGCTAATTTATCAATGGTCTTTTGCATCGATTCTTGAGTACGGTAGATGCCCACGCCCGCTTCCATGCAATCGCCCATCTCTTGACGGATATCCGCTGACTTTTCACTGCCATCACTGTGCAGTAAATCATTCATGCGTTTAATCACCGCTTCAGTTTGTGCTTTCAGTGGTGCGATATCTTGATGTTGAGTATTTTTGGCATATTTAGCCGCTTCTTGCCCTGCTAACTGACCAAATACAGCTAACTCAGTCAATGAGTTCGAGCCTAAACGGTTAGCACCATGTAAACCAACGGATGCACATTCACCAATGGCATATAAACCAGCCAGTGAGGTCGCTGTTTTCGCATTAGTGGCAATACCGCCCATGGTGTAATGCACAGTTGGACGTACAGGGATTGGTTCATGCACAGGATCAACACCAACATACGCTTTTGCCAATTCACGAATGAAAGGCAAGCGTTCATTGATTTTCTCTTCGCCTAAATGGCGTAGATCTAGATAGACATAATCACCACGGTCGCCTTCAACAACACGACCTTTTTGCTGCTCTTGCCAGAAACATTGGCTCAGTTTGTCGCGCGGACCCAGTTCCATGTATTTATTCTTGGTTTGACCAACGGGTACTTCCGGTCCTAAACCATAATCTTGCAGGTAACGATAGCCGTCTTTATTCACTAAGATACCGCCTTCACCACGACAACCTTCGGTCATTAAAATACCGCTACCTGGTAAGCCTGTTGGATGGTATTGCACAAATTCCATATCGCGCAATGCGATGCCATGGCGATAAGCCAGAGACATGCCATCACCCGTTACAATGCCGCCGTTAGTGTTGTAGCTATACACACGCCCAGCACCACCCGTTGCCATGATCACCGATTTAGCTTGGATCAGTTTGATTTCACCTTCAGCGATATCAAGAATGACCACCCCCTGTATCTTGCCGTCTTCTACGATTAAATCTAAACAAAAATGCTCATCGAAACGGGTAATTTTAGGATGCTGAACAGATGTCTGGAACAATGTATGCAGTATATGGAAACCGCTTTTATCTGCTGCAAACCATGTACGTTCGATTTTCATGCCGCCAAATGCACGCACGTTTATCGAACCGTCAGGTTTACGACTCCATGGACAGCCCCAATGCTCTAACTGGGTAAGTTGTTTAGCTGCATTCTCGACAAAGTACTCGACAACATCTTGGTCACACAACCAATCGCCACCTGACACAGTATCGTTAAAATGATTATCTAAAGAGTCATGATCTTGTGCAACGCCAGCCGCGCCACCTTCGGCCGCAACGGTATGGCTACGCATTGGATAGACTTTGGAAATCAGCGCAATATCCAGCTCGGGATTATTTTCCGCTATTTCTATCGCAGCGCGTAAACCAGAACCACCAGCGCCAATAATGGCTACATCTGTTTGAATTATTTTAAATTTATGCATTTTCACTCACATCAAAATTGATGAACCTTGATTTCTCAAGATTATTCGAATTGCGAATAACGCATCGACTTGGCACCTGCTTTAACACATGATTAGGCCGCGCGTTATATTGTTGTTTTTATTATTTTTTATCTTTGCTTTTATTTTCGGCTAACTTGGTTAATACCCGCATTAACAAATGAATACGCGGTGTTATTGATTCAAGTAATAAATACTCATCCGCACTATGAAAACCAGCACCAATGGGTCCGAAACCATCTAATGTTGGTACTCCTAGAATGGCCGTATTATTGGCATCCGAGCCGCCGCCTGCTTCTTTCCAATTAATCTTAATGGCTAATGCTTGCGCTGATTCCTCAACGAGTGTCATCAATGCCTGTGTTTGCTCAGTCGGTACCATTGAAGGCTTGTAGGCTTCACGCACTAATTCAATCGAGACACCGTCAACGAATGGTGTTTGTGTCATGCCATTTAAAGCTGTATCAACCTGGTCGTATTCCGCGTTATCCCAGAATCGTACATCGACGATAGCAGTCGCTAAATCTGGGACAATATTGGCGCCAGCACCACCCGCAACAACACCGACATTTAACGTGGTGCCCGACTCAAAATTAGTCATTGCGTTGGTTGCTAAGATCCAATTCGCCATTTCAGTAATTGCACTGCGCCCCTTGTCAGGCTCATTACCCGCATGCGCGGCTTTGCCCTTAAAGGTCATTTTGTAACGGGCCATTCCTTTACGTGCTTTAACCAAACCACCGTCTGCGCGTGCAGCTTCAGCAACTAAGACATGTTTAGCTTGCTTGGCTGTTGCTTGGAGCCAGTCAACAGAATAGAGCGAACCCGTTTCTTCATCTGGATTCATACATATACAAATCGACAACTCATCCAGTACCGATTGCTCAATATGACGTAATGCGTAAACTACATTCAGTAAACCTGACTTCATATCAGACACACCAGGACCATACGCTTTAGTCTCATCGGTCGTCATAGGGCGCTCAGCAGCAGTACCAACAGGAAAAACCGTGTCCATATGTCCAAGCAACAACACATCGATATCTTCCGCGTCTGGTTTATTACGCACTTCAAGACCAATACCCGCTTTACCACAATCAATTTGTTTAATAGACCACCCATTCATTGCCGCATATTTCGCAGTCATTTCACTGACAATGAACGCAATACCGTCAACAGTATAGGTACCGCAGTCGACATTGATGAGCGGACGTAATTCTGCTAAATATTCATTTAAAGATAAATTCATTGTGTACCTCTTAAAGGATGATGTTCATAACGAGCATCGCACCAAATGCATTCAATACTGAAATTACGATCATAACTGGAATGTAGCGACCTTCAGTGCCAATAGGTCCCATAATACGACCCATGTATTGCACTTGAGAGCCCATCAAATAGATAGCCGGTGCAAGAATTGCAATATGAGCACCATTCAAAATACCTTGGTCAAATAAAGTGATAACCACACCGACAGCCCCACCCATCGACATCCAGGCACCAATTAATACCGCAGCAGCTTCGCCAGGTAGACCAAAGACTTCCATTATCGGCGAAAACACAGTACCCATTAAGGCAAGAGCACCCGTGATCTGTAAGGCTTTAATAATCACAAAGGCCATCAATACATTTGGTACAGTAGAAGTCGTTGCAATGACCCAACCTTTTTTAGCGCCTTCAACGAAGATGTCGGTAACCATAGGTTTTTTTGCTGTTACATTACTCATTACACTGTCTCCTCAAGCATTTTCTTGTCGTTATCTTTGGTACTGCCTTCCTTGCCCTCGGTAATGTTCAAATAAAGACGGAATAGATTTGCGCCAACAAATTTGAATGCGAACATCACGATAACGGCAAGCCCAATAGAAGAAGGTACAGCCGTAGATCCGTCGGGATTTGTTAAGGTAAAGAGCACTGCGCCTGAAGAGAAGAAGTTCACAATGGCGGCACCCGCTGTAAATTGGAACATCGTAAAGACATCGGTTTCACGTTTGGTTAAATGTTTTTCATCTTTTAACTGACGTGTCATTGCCGCACCCGCATCGGTACTTTGCAGTGAGGCGATAAGGGCGAGACCTGAGTTTCCAGGGATCCCCATTAATGGGCGCAATAGCGGTGTTAATAATTTACGTGCTGCTTTTAGCGCACCGTAATGCTCAAGTACATTAATCATACCTAGCGCAAACATGACTGTTGGGATGAGGGTTAACGCAAAAATGAAACCGTCACGCGCACCACTACCGCCTTTACCACGCAGTGAGGTTGTTGCAACTTCGACACCATCGGCCGTGTCAGACACTGAATATGCCACCTTACCGAAAGAACCATTAAGAGTGGTGAAATCAAATACGCCATACCATTCGTTCGATTTCATCAGACCAGAGAAAAAGACGATCGCAAAAACAAGTGCAATATATCCACCGATCTTCACTTTCGGATCCTTGACAGTTGGTTCAGTCATAAACACCTCTATATACTTGTCAGACAAGGGCAAAAATTGCCGAATAACCTCGTAACCATTTAGGGGTATTCTGAATGAGCTGAGATTAAAAGAATTGATTTGCATCAACAAAAACAACTAAATAGAATCAAGGTGTTAATAGTGCTTATATTTTGTGACCAGGCTTTAATTGCAGACTTATATATTGTAAAAACGAGAATGTTGAAGGATATTATCGGTAACCTGCAGGATTGATAGAGATAAACAACTTTAGGTGTGAATTATTTAGTGAAATAGCTATTTCACTCTATCAATTCAATATTAGCTCGGGAG
The DNA here is from genome assembly GCF_008931805.1 of Moritella marina ATCC 15381. GTDB lineage: Bacteria > Pseudomonadota > Gammaproteobacteria > Enterobacterales > Moritellaceae > Moritella > Moritella marina. Next base: position 2,536,859 of record NZ_CP044399.1, read on the forward strand.
AGTTTCATTTTTAACGAGAGATGGCATTTAATAAGAGCGTCACTATCTCGTCTAAAAAACGAGCAGTAAAAAGTGCATTAATATTGTTTCAGATACAGTGCGGCATGCTGGTAAAGGTGCTAAAAAGCACTAAACGACAATGTCAGCTTAGTGCTTTCAATATATTAACTAACTATGTTGACTAACTATGTTATTTTTTCACTTTATCTATCTTCGTTGCGCAAGTCGATGACCAAGAATGGCCTGACAACACCAACAAGCCAGCAAGAATGCCTAAGTTTTTAATGAAGTTTTGCATTTCATGTGCGCCTTCAAGACCCGCTAAGTTCCAGAAATCATGCAAGTTCACATTAATCACCAACACTAAACCTGCCAGTAATAACGCCAAAATCGCAGTATAACGATTGGCAATCAGTAAGATCGCAGCCACAATCTGAAATACGCCTGCAGCTGCAAGTAATACAGGCACGAATGGCATGTTATGCTTTTCCATTAGGCCGATGTGCATATCCCAAGATACAAACTTCATAATACCTGGAATTAAAAAATACAGTGCCAGTAAGATACGACCAGCGGTTAATAACATCTTATCCATCTTATGCTTCACCCTTTACGCTCAGTTGCACATCGATATTACCGCGAACCGCATTTGAATAAGGGCAAACTTGATGTGCTGTTGCAACTAACTGTTCTGCATCTGCTTGTGGTAACGCAAGCTCAATGGCAAGGCTAACTGTTAATGCAAAACCACCCGTTGCGTTAGGACCAATACCCACTTCAGCAGATACCGGTGCAGCAGTCAGTTTAATTTTCATTTCACGGGCTACATGCAAAATAGCATTCGAGAAACAAGCCGCATAACCTGCTGCAAATAACTGCTCAGGGTTTGTTGCTTCACCCGTTCCACCCATTGCTTTTGGATAACTTAATGCTAACGATAACATGCCGTCATCTGTTGCTACTTGGCCGTTACGACCCGCTGATGCTGTTGCAGTTGTTGTATATAGTGTAGTCATCATTTATCCCTATCAATAAATTATAAGCCGATTCTAAAACTGGCTTTTAAATAATTTTAAAATAACGCGCACTTAGATTGCGCGCAACTCAATTGCAGTCACTATAATCCTGATAACACTTAATTACAACTAGATTGTGCACAATTTATTTTTAATTTGATAATTTAGATAATAAAAAGCCCGAACATGACTGGCATGTTCGGGCTGATATAAGCAAAACAATTTTATAGGCTGGCTACATGCTCAAGCAATTGCTGGTTATTAGCAACTGCAACTAAGCGACCTTGGTTATAAAAAGCAACGTCATTATTCGCTAAGCGTTTACCCGTTATTGACTGTTTACTGCCGTCTACGTACGCTACCTGTAATAGCAGACTGTCATCATCAAGTACTTCCATTGATGTTGATTGCACCGATACCTGAAGATTTGTCAGTGGTGCACTGCGTAATGAAGGGTCAATATCATCATTTACCTTCATCCATGCTTCCACTGGTGTATCAGCAACAGCGGGGCCTTTTTTAGTGATCGGGTTAGTACCAGTCCAAAACTCGATGCTGTTAATCACCATCAAATCGACTAATGACGTAACGCCATACACGGGTGCTGCCAACACATAAATCCCAGCACGGCCATAACGGTTATCAACGGCTTTTAAGTTTACGCCCATTGCTAGTTGCGTCAGACCCATTTGACCAATACAACCCGTTAACCCAGATACTGATGCTGCGATAACCGTTGCACAAATCAATTTTTTCATTTTCATTTTACTTTCCATTCGCTATTTTAATAACATTACTTTAATAAAAGCTGCGTTAATAAATACGAACGGTTTAAAGGTCGTATTTATTATTTTTCTTGAACCGTAAATTGCCCTAAAGCAACGCCGGTATTACTGTATAAAGTTAATATCTTATCAATCACTTTATAATTATCAGTTGCTGATAATGCGGCTAAAAACTGTGTTTCCAAGTTCATTTGTTGAAAGCACATTTTCTTTGTTGTAGCTAATTCTGTCAGACTCACGTTATTTGTAAGCACATCATAACGACCACTAAAACGATTACAGCCAGCAAAACCGACCACCTTGTTATCATCTTGAGTGAATACAAGGTGAGGATGTTGCTGAGTGATATCCGCAGTGATCGCTTGTGTCCCTAACATCGACAATTGCCAGTGTGTATCAATCAAGCTTACTTGGCCGTCACTTTTTGCTTCGTGGCGTACTTGCGACACTAAAATTTCAGTTGGTTTTGCGCCAGCATTGGCAAATGCATCAACCTGCTCTGTATTAGTAAACAATAATTGGCCATCAAGCGTGATTTGCGCACGTAAAGCATAACGATGTTGCGGTTTAATTAGCGTTTCGTTATAGCTTAAATTAATTGCGTACGGTGGCGCACTCGCGGCTGTGATCGTCTGCTTGGCGATGACTTCAGCGGCGACATCCATTTTAGACACATCTTCTAAAATTAAACTCACTTGTGCGCCAGGTGGCAAAGCAATACGCTGTAAATAGAATACGTTGGCAGTCAAGGTTTGTTGCTTAAGCGTCACTGATTGTTCTACTTTAGCTGCTTGTTGATCTGTCGTGACACAACCAGCTAAACTGATTAATAACCCGGTAATGACAGCTGCAGTCAATGCCGTTTTACGATTTCGTCTATATATATTTTTTTGCATGTAAATAGCCACCTTTAAAGAGTTTTTGCACTTATTACTTGAATCCGGAATCACACTCTCGAGATTAGAATGAACCGCATTAATTAGCAAATGATAAAACACTTCTGGATATAAAATTAAGTAAACAAGATCGGGTTAAAACCAGAAGCGGCATAATACACAATAAAACAAACCATACAATAGCACTATGTATGATAAACATATTATTAATGGATAAACCGAGATTATTTCAACATAATACTCGGTCAGATCAAATTAAGCCGTATGGTAGCAAAAACTTTCGAGACAGAAGGCGCTTACGGGGCTGTAGGTGCTGTCGATGGAGCGGGTTTAGAAGGTGCTGTCGATTCAGCTGGCATCGTCACCCCTTCCGAAAGTGGTACAGCGTTAACAACTGCCGCAGGGGCCTGTGGAATAGCTTTCACCATTAACTCAAATAACTGCCCAGAGAGCTTATCTAAGCTAGGTAAATCTAATGTCGCAGAATATAAAGGTTTGCCATCATTTTCAATTCTAGCGCGCACTACATAGTCGCCATTACTGTCAAATGCAGCGGGATCATACTGCAGCGAAATATTGTAAGGCGGTGACGTCGTCGCTGCGATAGTCTTTTGCCCCAGCATTGAATGGCTAATATCAGTTTGAGACACATCTTCTAGCGTCACCGTAATTGTAGATGATGGCGGTAACGTTGAACGTTCTAAATAAATAACCCGCACTTCTAGATTCTTCTTCTTCGGCGCCACCACTACCGTATTGACCTGGTCTTCAAACACCACGCCCCATACCGGGATATCTTTTATCTGCATTGGTGTTACTTTTAGCGGGTTTTGTTCAAGCAGCGTAAAGTTAGCCGTTTTACCCACAACGATAGATCCAATTGTATCTTCCAGTCTTAATGTATAAGCGGCATTAATGGTAATGGCTTGCATCGCTTGATAAGCAGTAATACGCTCACCTTGTGACACCTTCTTACCTGTAGATGTAATTCGGTTAACAGCCGTCCACGCTAATGTTAATGGCTCCATGGGGGCCATTGAAAAATCAGAATGGAATGACACAGGCACATCATTTTTCATTAAACTATTAACACGAACTAAATTCTCAGCACGCTTGCTACCTAGCCCGACTTCCGCGTACTTATCTGCTAGCGCCCATAAGTAATAAGGATTAACCGAGGCATCAATATCTAAATCAGCCAATTGCCTCACTTGAGCAGGGGTAAAATAGCCCATGTGATGTAGCGTCAATCGATGATCTTCACGTGCTAATCGAGCCTGATCGGCTTTATTAAAATCCAATACTTGCTGAATACCTAAATCGCCATTGGCATGCACGTGGATCTGATAACCGTTATCCCAATAAAAACTTAACTGCTGCTGAAATAAATCCAACGGCGTCATCCACTCACCTTCGTGACCATCAAGATAACCGTCTTTCATCTGCATTAGCTGAGAATAAATAGCACCATCGGAAAACAGTTTAACCTGCTTAGGTAAAAACGTAATGTTATCGGTATTGTATTCGCTCTCTAAGGTTTCAATGAAGTCTAACGCTTTCTGATTACTTTGACCCTTGGCGTTATATAAATAAGTGCCACTTGGGATCAGAAATACATCATAAGGAGGCTCTTGGTCCATTTCCGATTTGAGTGGTTTATACTCCAATTCAAAATTAGAGCTTGGAAAGCCGGGTTCCGCAATGGTCGTAATTCCGTTTTTAAGCACCAATTGTGACATGATCTTCAACCCGAGTTTATAACTTTCAGGATTAATTAAATCTGCTGCAATTTTAGGGACTAATGCTAACCAACCACCTTCATAAAAATGACCTTTATCCCAATCAACTTGTGGGTTGTCAGCAAAATCCGCCTTTTTAAGAGCAAACTTCTTTATCGCTGCATCGTTTAAGAAAACTTCATGGAAAGAACGGTGAATGATCGCCACCGGCTTATCTGGTGACAATTCATTTAATATTTGACGTGTTAATTCACCATGCCAAAGCTGATGATAACCCCAAACAAAAAACACCTTATCTTCTTTAGCATTGGCTTCAATTGATTGTTTTAAACGTTCGAGATAAGCGAAATGCCCAGAGACGCCCTTTTTAACTTCGCTCGGTAGTACCCAATCATAAGGTGCAATAATTTCATTAGGTAACATGATTGCGGCAATAGAAGGATGTACATGCGGTTCGATAAAACCCGGCAGCATGGTTTTACCGCTAATATTAATCAGTTTGGTATTATCGCCACTGAATTTCATCGCTTCAAGTTTGCTACCGACAAAGATGATCTTGGTATCTTTAGTCGCAACAGCTTCAGCATAACTCGGTAGCACGTCAGCCATCGTCAGAATATCACCGCCAAAATAAATTGCGTCAGCAATAACCTGCACAGCTTTTATAGGCGGTACTTTTGTATCCGATATTGTTGTAGCAGGTACTTTTATAGACGATGCCTTGGTAGCTTGTTCTTCACTTACTGGAGTGGCCGTTGTCAGCGCATTCGAGGCGGTATTCAAGTCACTATTCAAATCGTTAGTTAGAGCGGTCGTTAAGTCTGTATTTAAGCTAGCAGTCGTCTCAGCTTTGGTCGTCGTCGAGGCATTAACTTGCAGACTAAATAATAGCGCGCACAATAGCGTTATTTGCATAAAATACTGCATAAACGACTGTACAAAAACAGAAAACGATTGAATAGGGCTAGTTAAGCCTTGAGTGGACATTACGTCACTCCCTTTAAACTCAGTGAAAGTGGGCATAAAGTAACATATCAGTCACTATAAAACCATAAAATCACCGCGAGGAACGGGCACTTAACCCGCCGCTTTTATTAATTCATGCTCACTTTGTGCGACAAATTTACCAATTTCAGCATATGCTTCGTCAGCCTCTTCTAAATCAAATAAATGCCAAACGTGGAGCATATTAGACCAGGTCTGCAATCGTACATCAGAACCTTGTGAACGGGCTTTATTGGTATAACGACGCGAATCATCAACCATCATTTCTGTATCACTAGCTTGGATCAAGATCGGGGGTAAGTCAGATAAGTTGGCAAAAATAGGCGATATTTTAGGGTCTCGTGGATTCATACGGAACAAGATCGCGACCCAAATAAGCAATATGAATTGTGGAAAGTGATGGAATTTACCCATGAACGGGTTTAACAAAAAATCAGTTTTGGCATTATAGTTCAAACTGCCATAACTAAAGGTGCTATCAATACAAGGACATATTGCAATTGCAGCATCAACCTGACGGATATCTTGGTGTTTGAGCCAACCAATCAGTGCAAGTGTTAAATTACCACCCGCAGAATCACCCGCGGCATAAATCCGATGACATACTTGCGGATTATAAGGGTTGTGCTCAAGTAACCATTGATAAGCGTTACGACAGTCTTGAATGCCTTGAGTACGCGAACCATCAGGGATCATGTCATAATTCACCGCGAATACCGCCACACCGAGCTCGCGCGATAAACGCTCTGTAACAACCCGGTGACTCTTTGCACTACCCACAGCAAACCCGCCCCCATGGATATAGAGTAAGCGCTTGTTCACATCACTGTTTTTACTGATCACCCACTCCCCGACTACCTTCTGCTCATTAAAATGGCTGGAGACAGGGATAATGTCACAATCTAATTCAATATCCCCTAGGCAATCAATATTTTGACGTAAGGCATACAGGTATTTACTCGGTTTAATAAAATTGATTGGCTCTTGAATGCTTTCGATAAGTGCCAATGCTTGCGGGTATTTATAGGAAGGTGTAGGACGATAAAACGTCGCGCTTAAATCAGTACTGTCGTACTGGCGTAGATCATCACCATACAAGTTACGGATAGCGAGCATAAGCACAACGACGATAACAGCAATAATTAAAAACCACATATAGTGATAACTCCCCGAGTAGTATGCGCAATTGGTATGAGTAATTAATATCAATAAGTCGTATCAGCAATTCGACCGAGACCAAGCTATAACAATATCATCCTCAAAATACAAATATCAACGACGAAACATAAAATAAACAAGGACTAAACCTCAGTATCCATATAAGGATATGAATCTGTGTCACAAGTCCAAATAAAAGCTCACTGCCATTAATTAAATATAACTAACGCATTAATTTAATATAACCAGGTCATCGATTTGAACATTTCCAGTTGGCTGTCTATCCACTGTCATTAAACTTGCTTGTTGCTCATACAATTTTGTTACTTCTACTTGGCTACTACTATTGGTTTCTTTTTTACGATGGATGCCAAACTGATCAACATAACTGCCCGTATGTTTAATCAAAAAACGGTCGCCTAATTTTAAGCCATTGTTGCGACCAATATTAATATTTACCTCATTGCCATCCACAGCGATAACACGCGCTTCCACCGATTTACACTGTAAACTCGCATCTAAATCAAACAGCACATCATCAATAATCAGTTCCAAAGCGTTACCAAATTCAGAACGCCAAAACTTTAGCGTGTCGGTATCAACAATACGGTGTTTTGCAAATTCCCACTTAGTCACTTTACTGTAATTACGATCAAACAATAAACTACCATTAAAGCCATCGAATACTTGTACATTCAAACGGAAATTACGGTCAGGCAAGTCACCAGCGAGTATTTTAGCAATACCATTTACTGCCGGTTTAAAGGTTGATATATCGGTAATAGAGCCTAAAATAATGTATTGGCTATCCGCTGATTTACTAATTTGTTTCACTTCATGTGATGTCAAATTCCCACGTAACGGCAAAGAACTGCCGCTAAAACCAATATTTTGATTAATAAATTCTCGCGCATCAAAAGTTTGACTATTTTTACGCAGGCTTTGATATAACAAGCGGCTAAATGATTCATTAATATTGTAGATACCACCATAGCTGGCTTGTTCACGGTGACGTATATTAAAGCGTAATAACGAGACAGACTTCTGATAACCAGCGCTTAAACATTTATTACGGTCAGCAACAATATCCGTGATAACTTGTACCGTGATCTTATCGCGTTTAATTGATTCACTTTTTAAACGAATATCCCTGACTTCTCCATCCATACGGACCTGAAAACGATCTGATAGTATTTTTCCGCCATTGAAAGACTGTAAGCTTGAAACCGATGCTCCGGCATATAATAGCGCTTGTTTCAAGGCATTACGCACCGCTAATTCACGTGCGATATCAACATCATTGTCAATAATAATCGCTTCACCCTCAACCTCATACCACTCGGCATGTAAGGTGAACGAGCAACAAACTAATAATAGTAATAGCAGTTTTTTCATTTTTTAATCGCATATTAATTCTGGAGATGTGTATTTTAAAAGCAACATTTGTACCAGATCAATTTTTTTTAAATATAAAATAACATCTAGGTTAAATTAGGCCATAAAAGCGGTATCATTATAAAAATGAGGCGGCAATGATATTTTGGCAAGTTAATTGCTTGTATTTATACATTGGTCACACATATAACCAGACCTAGACGATTAAAGGTATGCCTTTTATTATCACGTAATAATGTAAATGTAGGAATGAATATGAAGCGTTTTTTACTACCGTCATTAGCGGTTGTGTTGACTTCAGCATGTACTGTCATTGAAGAACCTAGCCACGTATTATTAACGGGTGCAAATACCAAAGTACAGCCGGTGGTCATCAAACAGATTATTGTGCAGCCTGTTTATCAGCCAAATGGCAGAAATTCAAACATGGCACAAAGTATGCTTACTAAAGAACAGTACAACAATATATTTAGAAGTCCTTATACCTACCCTTACCGCCGCGACGTTTCAACCAGCGGTAAATAACGGTTTAATGACAATAATTAAAGCACTTAAGGAAGTAATATGAAAAAGGCAGTCATAGCTATCAGCCTAATTACCCTACTCACTGGTTGCGCATTAAAACAGCCCGTACAGCCAGAAGCAGAAAAAGAAACACCGCCTCACTCGACGTGGGATGGTAATTCTTATGAACCAAAGTACCCTAGAAGTCTGTTGCCAAACCAACCGATAAACTATACCCAAGAGTTAAGCTTTATCGTTCGTGGCCTAGCAGACCAACTGATCGTCAATGATTTGTCTATTATTCCAAATGATGAACCGATTGCCGTCACTTCGTTCGTCAATCTTGACGATCTATCGACAACAAATTGGCTCGGTCAAACATTATCAGAATCTTTTATCCATGAAATGACCATTCGCCGTATTCCCGTTATTGATTATAAAACTACAGGTACAATCAGTGTGACTGGCCAAGGTGATTTTGTATTTACCCGTGATTGGAAAAAATTACGTGGGCAATTACCTGTATCACGTATCCTGACAGGTACGATGTCACGTAACAGTGAAGGTGTGATTGTGAATATGCGTGTCATTAATATGGAATCTGGTTTTGTTGAATCAACATCACAAGGCATTATTCCTAATCACTTAGTGATTGGTGGTTCAAACAGTATGGGACCACTAGAAGGTCGTGGACGTTATATTTATCGTTCTGGTTCTGCACCTTCGGTTCGTATTACTAATTAAGGTTTATCAATGAAATATCTACGTTTACTTTTACTTGCGACTCTGGTTAGTTTAACAGGCTGTTCACTATTAGAAAAAAATACGGTTTATGATATCAAAGAACCAAAATCATTCCCTGTGCTTAAAGCGGTTGGCTATGCTGCATTAAGTTCTCAGCCAGGCAATAGTGAAAGTGAACGTATGCTTAATGCAATGCGCGCATCTAAATTAGATGCTTATCGTGAATTAGCAGAGCAAGTCAGTGGACAAGAGATTTACAGTGATAGCAACTATAAATCACGTTCACTGCAAGGTGAGTCAATCGAAGCATCGGTATCTGGTATTATCCGCGGAGCGCGAGTGGTACAAACTTACCCTGTGAATGACGATGTCTATGCGACTGAGTTAGAACTCGATTTTAAACGTGTATTTGAGTTATATGAGAATACCTCATCGATGCCGACACGAGTGCAAAAAACGCGTTATTAAGCACGATTGATAAAACTGAGTTAGCTTGTTTAATGTCAATGAAATAAGCTAGCTCAGTACACTCTCAGTATTCTCTCAATACCCTATCCTCATCACTATCAAATCAACCTAACATTAAATCTGCTGAATACAGCACGCCCCACAATAATACCGCCACCGACGTTTGTGCTAACTGCGTATTTAATTGCTTACCATCACGCTGATATATCGCGATACACAAGGCTAATTGAACCGGTAGTATCAACAGCATTGTTAATCCTTGGTAACGGTCAAACAGTAATAATAATGACGGTAATAACATCGTAATACAATACAGGTGCTTGCTAGATTTAACGCCTAAACGCGTTGCGAGGGTAAATTTTTGCGCGCGGCGGTCTGATGCCACATCACGAATGTTATTCACCAACATAATAGCGACGACTAACAAGCCGACTTGGCTGGCGGGTATAAAAACATCGATAATCAGGACTTGGGTTTGTAAGTAATAGCTACCGACAACCGCCAACCAACCAAAATAAAGAAAAACAGCGATTTCACCTAATCCATGTGACGCCAACGGACGTGGTCCACCACTATAAATATACACGCCTAACAGAGATAACACACCCAACACAACATAAGCCCAGCCGCCGACATATATCAGATAGCAACCACTTACTATAGCCAGGAAGCACATAGATAATATACCTAGTCGCAAATTCGCGGCAGATATAAGGCCTTTTTGAAGCGCACGATCTGGACCTAACCGGTCATCACCATCAACACCACTTTTACCATCAAAATAATCATTAGAAAGGTTCACCGCAATTTGTAATGCCATACAACAAATCATACATAATAGGGCGATATAAACACTAAAGTGAGCAGGAGAATCGTACCAAGCAAGCGTTTGCCCCAACAGGATCACCGCAAGCGCAACCAGCAGTGTTTTTGGGCGAGTAACAAGAAACCAAGAAGATAACGTAGTCATAATATTTAACAGCATAAGACAGGAGGTATAATCAGGATAAAATACCTATTTAGTAATGTCTATAGATATTGCAGGTATAAAAAAGGTCACTCCAAATGGAATGACCTAAGACAATATTATAGGTACTAAATTATAAGTAAACGTTTAAATTAAGCCGCTTACTTAGTGCGTAACGACTAACTCTCTTTTCAAAATATTGTCATATGTTTCAAAGCGGCGCTTAATTTCACGGATATAGTGCACGGGTTCTTGACCACGTACATAACCGTAACGTGCTTTCGCTGCATATTTAGATTTAGACAGTAACAACATCGCTTTTTCTACGTTGTTAAACCACACATCGTCACGCCAGCCTTTCTGTTTCGCTAAGCGCATCGCATCTCGAACATGACCCGCGCCCGCGTTATAAGACGCTAACGTAAACCAAAGTAATTGATCTTCCTGTACTTCATCTTTACGCATGCGCTCACGAACCCAGTTCATATAACGAACACCGGCTTTAATGCCTTGCTCGGGCACGTGTACATCGATGATACCTAACTCTTTCGCCGTACGCGGCATCAATTGGAATAAGCCTTTTGCGCCTGCCATCGACTTAGCTTTTGGATTAAAACGGCTTTCTTGATGCATTTGAGCAACTAATAAACGCCAGTCAAAGCCATATTGATCCGCGTATTTTTTGACAATATCATCATAAGGTGACAATACACCTGAGTTATTTTGACGTACATAATCTTTATAATGGGTATCGAGACGCTTTTGGTTTTTAAAATATTTGTTATAGATAACATTATAAAATAAACCTTTGTAATGCTTCTTAATAAAGGCATTTGATTTAGCTAACAACTTATCATGACCCGACGCGATCGCCCAACTTTGTGATTTAGGTGCACCTAACGCCATTAGCGACTGAATATCATCACGGAAGGTCATTTCAAGATCAACGATATGACTATCAGCAATGGTCATTTCGTATTCTCTTTCACCGATCTTATCAATGATTAACTCGGTTTCTTGGTTTTCAGGTACGCCAATTAACGTAATATTATCGACGGTTTGCTTTAATGCTGTCGCACTTTCCCAATACGAGCTCGATGGTCTAATATAGATATTACTATTCGCCAGTTCTGCTTCGGATTCTATTTCAGCGCGATCTTTATGTGCAACGACTAACTCAGAGGCGTAATGATAAGGACGTGAAAAGGCAATCCCCTTCTTACGCCGCTGCTCTGTCGGCGTTAAAAAGCCTAATGCGATATCCGCTCTATCTTCAAGTAAATAATCAAGTAGCGCGACATTATTGGGCGCGACAATTATTTCATAACGTAACTTATGTTCTTTAGCAAAACGTTTGGCCAGTTCATAATGAAAACCCAGTAGTTCGCCACGCCAAATATAATAAGAAGAAAGGTTGTTACGTAATACAAAACGCACTGTTTTGGTTTCTTGAATTTTTTGCCATTGCGATTTATAGCGACTTGTTGCTTTTGATGTCGCTTTAGCAATGAGGTTTTGTGCTTTTAGAAATTGATTTAATTCATTTAACAAAATCTTATTGCTCGGTGCAACCCCCCAACCCAGATAACGCGTTGCACTCGCCTGTAGACTCATTTTAATGTCATCACGATAAGCGCTGGCTGACTTAATCAAGTTCTTATCTTGAATTGTCATATCGAATTCACCGCTGGCTAACTTATCGTATAGCGCTTCATGGCTAATCGCACTATCGACTATGCGGATCTTAAGTTTAGGGTATACCTTTTGTAATCCTAACGCCGTTGACTGGTAACTTTTTCCTTTTTGAATGACGATCTCGCGGCCATTCAAATCTTTGCCCGTTTTTAAACTTTTGCTTTGGCTGCCCATCACGAGATATTCTTTTGTCAGCATATAAGGTTTGGTAAAACTGACTAATTTAGCTCTTGCAGGGGTTTTCGTTAAATTCGCAGCAATAACATCACCTTTGCCTGCTAATAGCATAGGAATAAGATCAACAAATTTTTTAACACGAATTTTTTCGAGCTTTAAATTATTTTCGTCAGCAAATTGTTGTAGGTACTCTAATTCAATATTTTGTGGATGGCCCCTACGAGGAAAAATGATCTCGCCACCTGCCCAGGTTAATACACGTAAAACAGCCTGATTAGGTAGGCTAACAACAGCAATTGGCGCAGCAGCTATAAGCAGGGGGGCAGGCTGTGAGCCTGTAAATTGAAGGTTAGTTGGCTTGCTGTTAGTGGATAAAGTCGTCGAATCTTGAGTTGCAGGTTCAACGTCCACAGTCGCCTTTAAGCCTGCGACGGCATTCGACTGAAGAGATACAATAAACGTGTCTAGAATAAGTACAGTGAGTAACACTAAATATACTTTTTTAGCTGTCCGGCTGATTAAAATTTTATACATTACATTCCTTTATAATGTTTATAATACATCTCTGTATAAACTTATGTTACAACCCTGTATAAACTTATATTAGAGCTCTTTATAAATTTATAGTACGACTCGAGTATTTTACGGCTATCTGATTATGTTATTATCGATATCTAAATCCACTCTCTATAGGGCTCTATTTTATGCTTATTTCTTTTTTTGTTGGTATTACCTTGGTTGTGTACATTAAGCAAAAAGCGCTTAAACCACACTCACATGACACTATAATGATGTTAATTAGCGATGGCTATAAGGCACTATATGGCGACATTAAAAAGCTAATGAAATAATTACATATTAATAGCGGAATCGTCAATAGTATCCACGAACGGTTAAATAAAGCGCACCAAATAGATTCAAAAACTATTAAAATCACACTAAAAAGTCGATACAGCTAAAGATTTATTAACATAAAGCATGAATGGCTTTACATTTGCGTTGTGACCGATAAACTGACGCCTCTCAACTGTACTAACTGTCGCTTAATACGCCACAGATTATGCTCCATATCACGATACAGAAAGCAGAGGACGTCAATTTTGAGTAATACTGAATCATTAGATACCCCCACTTTAGGCCAGAAATTATGGTTTAACTTACCCCTTTGGCAAAAAATTGTTATTGGTATGATCCTCGGTATTACCGTCGGGGTTATCTTCGGTGAAGACGCCGTGATCTTAAAGCCAATTGGGTCGTTATTTGTAAACACCATTAAAATGTTGATTGTGCCTTTAGTGTTCTGTTCAATCATTGTCGGTATTACCTCAATGCAAGACACCAATAAAATGGGTCGCATTGGCTTTAAAGCAGTATTGTTTTATCTACTGTCAACAGCAGTCGCAATCACGATAGGTCTGCTATTAGGCAATCTATTGCAACCTGGAGCAGGTTTAGAACTTGTCGCTCAGCAAGCTGAAGCAGCAAAAGCTACCCCATCATTGGCTGACACCTTAGTTGCGTTAGTGCCAACGAACCCTGTCGGTGCGTTAGCACAAGGTCACATACTACAAATCATCGTATTTGCAGTCGCGCTTGGTATCTCTTTAACGCTGATTGGTGAAAAAGGCAAACCTGCGGTTGCGGTATTCGAAAGCCTTGCTGAAGCAATGTACAAACTGACCGACCTGGTGATGAAGCTAGCACCCTACGGTGTATTCGCATTAATGGCATGGGTTGCTGGTAAATACGGCTTAACCTTATTACTACCATTAATGAAAGTCATTGGTGCTGTTTACCTTGGTAGTATTTTACATGTGCTTGGTGTGTATAGCGCGTTAATTCTATTCATCGCTAAATTAAGCCCTGTACAGTATTTCCGCGGTATTGTTGATGCGCAAGTCGTCGCCTTCACCACGACATCAAGCGCGGGTACCTTACCTGTATCAATGAAATGTGCGCGTGAAAAACTCGGTGTATCAAAAGGCGTATCAAGCTTTGTACTGCCACTTGGTACAACGATCAACATGGATGGCACTGCACTTTACCAAGGTGTAACGACATTATTCGTTGCGCAAGCCTTTGGTATTGATTTAGGCATGCCTGAATACATCACCATCATCTTAACAGCGACATTAGCTTCAATTGGTACCGCAGGCGTCCCAGGCGCGGGTCTTATCATGCTAACGTTAGTGCTTACTACTGTAGGCTTACCTGTTGAAGGTGTTGCACTGATTGCTGGTATCGACCGTATTCTTGATATGGCACGTACCACGGTTAATATTTCCGGTGACATCGCAGCATCAGTGATCATTGCGAAATCGGAAAAAGAATTAGATACCACAATTTATAACGCAAAGTAGCTGTAAATAGTTAGTTGTAAGAAATACAACAACCATACAAACAAAAAAGCCACTGATGATAGCCAATAATAAGGGCATGACATCAGTGGCTTTTTCATTTTAAAACAGCATTACGTAAAGTTTACATAAATGCTAGTTTAGCCACAAACACTGCTGTTAATACCCAGATACTGATTGAGACTTCACTCGCTTTACCTGAACCTACTTTTAAGAACGTATAAGCAATGAAACCCAATGCAATACCATTCGCAATCGAGAAGGTAAATGCCATCATAATTGCAGTAATACAAGCAGGTACATAATCGGTAAACTCATCCCAGTTCACTTTGCTCAGACCACTCATCATCAAGAATGACACAAAGATAAGCGCACCAGCCGTTGCATAGCTCGGAATAATTAACGCGATATCAGTAAAGAAGGTCGCCGCTAAAAATAGCACACCAACCGTTACAGCTGTTAAACCTGTTCGACCACCTGCAGCGACACCTGACGCACTTTCAACATACGATGTTACTGGTGGGCACCCCACACACGCACCTAATACGCTAGATACTGAATCAGCTTTTAATGATTTTTTAAGGTTTTGAATTTCTCCTTTTTCATTCACTAAGTTCGCTTTATCTGCAACACCCATTAAAGTGCCTGCCGTATCAAACATATTCACAAATAAGAACGAGATAATGACACTAACCATACCGACGTTGAATAACCCTTCAGCACTGTAAAATAAGTGCTCGAAGTCCATTGCCATGAATAATGGAGCAATGCTTGGTGGCGTCGAAATGATAGATGCTGGTGCAGAAACAAGACCCAATGGAATACCAGCAAGTGTTGTCACTAACATACCGACTAATACCGCACCAAATAGGTTACGACGGAATAATGAACCAATGATTAAAAAAGTTAACGCGGCCAGTATGACTGTCGGCTCTTTAAAGTTACCCAATGTCGTCAAAGTCGGTTCAAAAGAAACCACGATACCGGCATTTTTAAAACCAATAATACCCAAGAATAGACCGACACCCGCCGTCATCGCATAACGTAAGCTCTGCGGAATACTGTCGAGTATCCATTCACGGATCTTATAAAAACTCATTAAGGCAAAAAGAACACCTGATACAAATACCGCCGCCATCGCTACTTGCCACGTATAACCCATGTCAAAGACAACCGTGTAAGTAAAGAAAGCGTTAAGCCCCATCCCCGGTGCAAGACCTACAGGCCAGTTCGCGTATAAACCCATTAACATACAACCAATTGCAGCACCAATACAGGTAGCAACAACTAGCGCATCTTTATCCATACCTGTCTTAGACATAATATCGGGGTTTACAAAAATAATGTAAGCCATAGTAACGAAAGTAGTTAAACCAGCCATAAGCTCAGTTTTAACCGTTGTGCCGTGTTCAGAGAGTTTAAATAATCGCTCTAAAAGACCGCCCTTAGGCGCTCCCTGTAACTCAGATCCTTGTTGTACCTTATCCATCATACTTTCCTTGTGAGTTTCGGTTGTACCGATTTCATTTTTATACTTTTTATTGTTTTTATTGTTTTTATTGTTTTTATTGTTTTTATTGTTAAAGACTCGTGATTGTTAAAGACTAACTCCCACGATAAGTAGAATAACTAAACGGTGATACCAGTAATGGCACGTGATAATGCGCCTGTGTATCGCTAATACCAAAACGGATAACGATGTCATCTAAAAAAGCGGTTTCAGGCACTTCAGTGCCACGTGCACGGAAATAATCAGCGGTATCAAATTGCAGTTGATACTTACCAACACGCAGTTCATCACTGGTCAATAATAGCGTATCCGTACGTCCATCACTGTTAGTGACTGTCGATACTATCAACTCGAATTGATCTGCCTCTACCTTATATAATTTAATATTGATGCCAGCACCTGGTACGCCATTGGCTGTATCAAGTACATGTGTACTGAGTCCACTCATAATCAAAAATACCTTACTGTCGCTATTGAATATCACGATTTAAATATCGTCAAAATAAAAATGCATACATAATATGATACAAAATGTTAACATTATGTTTAATATGATTACAGAAAAACAGCTAAAAGTTAAATCATTAATTTAATAAAACCTTAAAAAACACAAATAAATTGTCTAAATACCTCATAATTATCACTAATGGATAACATAAATCGAATATCCCTCAACAAATCATCCACGACACGTCAATTGAAACTCCCTAATGAGGTACAAAAGCAGTCATTACAAGTTTGTTACAAAAACATATGGATTTTGTATACAATAATTGCAATAATTGTTTAACAGCATAATTACTTACCTATAACATAAAGAGTGGTTATCAAAATATACTAATGACAAGGAGTCATGATGACTGTTGCCTACCCTAGAGACCTTATTGGTTATGGCCAAGATGTCCCAAATGCTAACTGGCCAAACAAAGCACGCTTGGCAATCTCATTTGTGCTTAATTACGAAGAAGGTGGTGAACGCTGTGTACTACATGGTGATAATGAATCAGAAGCCTTTTTATCGGAAATGCCAGGCGCAGTGCCACTACAAGGTGTACGTAACCTCAGTATGGAATCTTGTTATGAGTATGGCAGCCGCGCAGGTGTATGGCGTTTACTCACCTTGTTCGCAGACTATCAAATACCATTAACCATTTTCGCGGTTGCGATGGCGCTAGAAAGACACCCCGATGTTGCAAAAGCTTTTGTTGATGCCAATCACGAGATCTGCAGCCATGGTTATCGTTGGATCGATTATCAATACACAGATGAAGCCGAAGAGCGTGAGCATTTATATAAAGCTATCAATATCATTAAGGAACTCACAGGTAAAAGACCTACAGGTTGGTACACCGGCCGCTTGGGCCCGAATACCCGTCGCTTAGTCGCGGAAGAAGGTGGCTTTTTATATGACTCAGATGCTTATGACGATGACCTGCCTTATTGGGTTAAAGCCAACAGCCAACCCCACTTGGTTATTCCCTATACCTTAGACGTTAACGATATGCGCTTTGCGACCCCACAAGGTTTTAATAGCGGCGAGCAGTTCTTTCAATACTTGAAAGACAGCTTCGATACGCTCTATGCCGAAGGTGCTGAGTCACCTAAAATGATGTCAGTGGGGTTACATTGTCGCTTAGTTGGCCGTCCAGGCCGTATTGCGTCACTCAAACGCTTTTTAGACTACGTAAAACAACATGATGATGTGTGGTTATGCACACGTGAGCAAATCGCCAACCACTGGATTGAAAACCATCCATATCAGGGATCTTAACATGACACACTTTAGTTCTTGCACCCCAAGTCAGCTAACGCAATCCGATTTTGTCGCCATTTTTGCTGATATTTATGAGCACAGCCCTTGGGTGGCAGAGCAGGCTTATCAACAGTATCAGGCACAAAAAGTGGATAGTAGTATTGATGAAATTGCCTCACTACAAAAATGTATGGCTGATATTTTACTCGCTGCTAGTCATGAGCAACAACTCGCATTAATCAATGCTCACCCCGATTTAGCTGGCCGAGCCGCTGTGAATGGTGAGCTAACGGCGGCATCAACATCCGAGCAAGCAGGCGCAGGTATCGATCAATGTACAACCGAAGAATTTAACAGCTTCACACAGCTCAACGATGCTTATAAAGCGAAATTTAATTTTCCGTTCATTAAAGCCGTGCGTGGAGCCAACCGCTTTTTAATCTTAGCTGACTTTAAACGTCGTATCCAAAATGATGCCAACACCGAGTTCAAGCAAGCATTATTAGAAATAAATAAAATAGCAGCATTTCGCTTAAACGACTTATAACAAGGACGATACCCATGACTACTGAATTAAACTTTGACCGGCATATTAACCTTGCAGATGAAAAGCTCGGTGCTGAAGCTATTTTTGCTACCGATGATTTCTTTGCTGATAAGCAGCGTATGTTAAAAACGGAAGCTGCTGTATTTGTTCCTGATTTATACGATGACAACGGGAAATGGATGGACGGTTGGGAATCTCGTCGTAAACGTCATGAAGGTTATGATTACTGCATCGTTCGCCTTGGTTTACCGGGTTCGATTGAAGGTTTAAACATTGATACTGCGAACTTCACTGGTAACTATGCACCTTCAGCTTCTGTTGATGCTTGCTTTGTTGCTGATGGCCAAGATCCACAAGCAGAAACACAATGGACAGAGATCCTGGGGTCAGAATCATTACAAGGTGATAGCGAGCATTTATTTAGCTTAACAGACAACACTGTTTATACTCACGTGCGCCTTAACATCTATCCAGACGGTGGTGTCGCACGTCTACGTGTCTACGGTAAGCCAAGTATCAACTGGGAAAGTATCAGCGCCGAGCAAGAAATTGATCTTGCAGCAACTATTAATGGTGGCCGTGCAATTGCGTGTAACGATGAACACTTTGGCGTCATGGGCAATTTATTAAACCCAGGTCGTGGTATCAACATGGGTGATGGCTGGGAAACGGCACGTCGTCGTACACCAGGCAATGATTGGGTCATTATCGCCTTAGGTAATAAAGGCTGTGTTAATCGCATCGAAATCGATACTGCGCACTTTAAAGGTAACTACCCTGATTCAGTCAACATCCAAGCAGCTTGTGTCACTGGTGGCACCGAAGAACAAATCCAAGCACAGAGTCTATTCTGGCGCGAACTGTTACCAGCACAAAAATTATCTGCAGATAATATCCATAACTATCAAGAGCAAGTGAATACGCTAGGTGATATTACTCATATCCGCGTCAACATTTATCCAGATGGTGGCATTAGCCGTGTGCGTATGTTTGGTTCTGTATCTAAATAACGGTACATAAATAACAACAATATTGTCTATCTAGAGGACTTAATGATGACTAACACAATAACACTTGAGCCATTAACTGCTGCAGCATTTAAACCTTATGGCGATGTGATCGCAACGGCTGACCGTGATTATTTCATGATCAATAATGGTTCAACCCGTCGTTATCATCAACTTGCGAATGTCGATACTGAAACAGAAGGTGGTAGCACTATTATCAGTATTTTCCAAGCAACCCCATTAGCTTACCCACTATCGGTAAGTATGATGGAACGCCACCCGCTCGGTTCGCAAGCCTTCATTCCTTTACTTGGCAATGCTTATTTAATTTTAGTCGCCGCGCCAACCGGTGATCTAGAACAAGATAGATTAGATAGCCAAACCATTCGTGGTTTTATTAGCGATGGTTCACAAGGTGTCAATTACCATAAAGGAGTTTGGCACCACCCAATCCTCGCACTAAGCGACCAAGATCAATTCTTGATCGTCGATCGTGCAGGGCCAGGAAATAACTGTGAAGAAGTTCATTTCACTGATGCTGAAAAACGCATATTTGCAAAACCAGCGTGTTCAGTTTAAGAATAAATCGCATTGTAATTCACATTATCACATTAAATTAAGCGTACTCAGTACGTGAATATACAGGGAGTATTTATGGATCCGCATATTACGGAATGGCTGAATCTTGCGATTCGATGGATGCATATGATTTTTGGTATCGCTTGGATCGGTGCCTCATTCTATTTTGTATGGCTAGAAAATCACCTTAATCGGGTTAACCCAAAAACGGGGCTAGCAGGCGACCTTTGGGCTATTCATGGTGGTGGTATTTATCACTTAGAAAAATACAAACTAGCGCCAAGCAAAATGCCAGAAACATTACATTGGTTTAAATGGGAAGCGTACACCACTTTCCTAAGTGGTATCTCACTATTAACTGTGGTTTATTACTTTAACGCTCAGTCGATGTTAATCGCACCAGAATCTGGCTTAGTCGAATGGCAAGGTATTGCCATTGGTATCGCGACAATTGTTGTCGGTTGGATTGTTTACCATCTGTTATGTGAATCACCACTGGCTCAGAAACCAGCCTTGATGGGTGTGGTATTAATGCTGATGATCATTGCTGTCGCATATGGTCTATCACTGGTATTCACAGGACGAGCTGCTTATATCCATGTCGGTGCCATGATCGGCTCTATCATGGTAGGTAATGTATTCTTCGTGATCATGCCTGGTCAGCGTAAAATGGTTGCAGCTGTATCAAAAGGTAACGCGCCGGATCCAAAAGATCCAGCCAAAGCATTGTTACGCTCACGCCATAATAACTACCTAACATTACCCGTGCTGTTTATTATGATCAGTAATCACTTCCCAAGTACTTATGGTAGTGAATACAACTGGCTGATATTAGCTGCTGTATCCATTATCAGTGTGCTAGTGCGTCATTACTTTAATACACGCCACCAGCATCAGAAATACGCCTGGACATTACCGTTTGCCGCCTTTGCAATGATCACGCTAGCTTATGTGACAAAACCAACGGTAGATAATAGCGCACCACAAGTTGCTTTTAGTGACGTACAAACAATTGTCGCTGAACGCTGTGCCGTGTGTCATGCCACAACAGGCGTTGCACCAATGGCAGGCGTCCATCTTGATTCTCCTGAGAACATTAAACTGAATTCAGACAGGGTATTGTCGGCAGTGCGTAACCGCGTCATGCCACAAGGTAACATCACTAAAATGACGGATGATGAGCGTACAGTCGTCGTAAACTGGATCAATCAAGGCGCAATAATAGAGTGACATAAAATGTAGCAATATAAGAGCGACTAATAATAACAAGTCACTGACTCGCTTGTAATAACAATAAAAATCCCGATTTACAGCACGCTAACTGCAGTATAAGTCGGGGTTTTCATTTTTAATGGAACAAAAATCCAATAAAAATGTCATAGCGCTATATAAAATAATTATAAGTGGGCGTAATGGAACAGTTAAACAAGCAACTCTTTTTAAGTATTAATCAATTCGCAGGGCAAAACCAACTCATTGATTACATCTTCATGTTCTTTGCCGAAGCCATGCCCTACCTGTTTATCATCTTGGTCATCACCCTCTGGTTTCGTTGTGACGAAAAAACGAAACGTTACCTTATTGGCGCCACACTGACATCTGTCGTTGGGATCGTGATCAATGCACTTATTGCACAAATTTATTTTCACCCACGGCCTTTTATGAATGATTTGGGCACGACGCTTGTTGCCCATACACCAAATTCATCATTCCCTTCAGATCACACAACATTTATGTTTTGTATCGCCTTTAGCTTATTACTGCATAAAGCAACAAAAAAATTAGCATTAGGCTTAGCGGTATTCGCTATTATCGGAGGGTTATCTCGAGTATATATCGGCGTACATTATCCTTTCGATATTGCAGCTGCATCCGCCATGGGGATGATGTCAGCACTGCTTGTACACACAGTGCGGTATAAACTGGCTGGTATTTACAATCTGATGATTACGATTAGCACACGCCTAACGGATAAGCTGGGATAGCAGTATATCGCGTATTGATGAACGTAAACCAGCGACACATCCGGTGTTGCTGGTATTATTTTGCAGGTATTAGGCTTCGCTCACTAAGAAACGCATGATTTCTTCCATGTCTAAATTAAAATCATCCGCTCTGACCGATTGAGCAATTTCATCATCACCCATCGATAAATCAATCTGATTTGCATGCTCAAAATCACGTTTATCCAAGCTGTAAAACGAGTTTACTTTCGGGCGGATTGGATCGGCGTGGTTATAGCCTTCAACGATCGCCAATCGATTTGAATTCAATTTAACCAAAGAGCCTACAGGATAAACCCCCATACACTTAATAAAGGCATTAACCAAGCTTAAATCGATTTGCCCAGCTTGCCCCAAGTTGCGGAGAATACCAAATGCTTTTAACTGAGTAGAACCTGCTTTATAACAGCGATTTGCCGTTAATGCATCGTAGATATCACAGATAGTCAATATGCGACCATAGCGAGAAATTTGCTGTCCAGCCAAACCATAAGGATAACCTTCACCGTCTAATTTTTCATGATGCAAACCTGCAACATCCAAGCTGAGTTTAGAAATACCCGGAATCGATTTAATAATATCAATCGAGTGATTAACGTGTAACTTCATGATGTCAAATTCATCAGCCGTTAATTTACCAGGCTTATTGAGGATCTCATCTGGCGTGCGTATCTTACCAATGTCATGTAAAAATGCCCCTATCGCCAACTCCCTAATAATACTTTTTTCAATACCAAGGTGGCGACAGAATAAGGCCATCAGCATAGATACAGCAAAAGAATGCTCGAGTAAGTATTCATCTTTTTGGCGGATATTGATGGCACACATTAAGGCGTCAGAATCGGTGAATAACGTATCGATTAACTCAGAAGTCAGCGTTTTAACTGAACAAAGATCAATCTCAGTGCCTTCTTCGATATGCGTGAATAGCTTTCTTTGTACGTCTTTAGATGTTGAAATGAGAGCCTTGGCTTGCACCATTTTCACGTTGAATGCTTGCTTACGTCCGTACATGTTGGCTTTTAAAGCAGCCGCATCTGCCGCCATTTTAGCATCAAATTTTGATGCATCAACAAGTACGCGTTTAATACCCAATTCAATCAATTTGTTTAATACAACATCATTTTTCACCCATTCCGCTTTTGTCAGCTTAAAACTACCAGTTTGCAAAGTGATCTTTTCAATGTAAGTCCCTGCAGTAATCTCGGTAATATCTTGTTCTATAAACATTAGAGTTAGCTCAAAAAAGTAGTCATGGTAAAAAGTTACTTTAGCACCATCCCCTGAGTAAATACACCTAATAACTATACAGTTGGCTATAGTGAGCCATCAGTAGTTAGTTTATGCGCAATGTGCATCATCTGCAGTTTGGTGATGAAGAATTTTAAATAACCGATACTCACCCAAGTCACAATAGCCGTTGCCCCCCACAGTTCAAACAAAGCAACCACATGTAGCTGGGAAATATATTGCTCTGCAATACCGATACTCGCAAACCAACCACCTGTGCTATACAAAGCTTTAGCACTAATAACCAATGGAAACGTAAATGCAGCAAAACCAGGATTGAAGGTTAAACGAGATAAATGTAATAGCGCCATATAAATAACCACGGTCATTAACAATGCAATGCCCAACAATACCGCCACAATAATAGGTGATGGCTCAGCCATAAAAGCCAAGTAACCAGTTAAACATAAGCTTGCTGGCGCGGCTAAAATAGCAATGGATGGTTTCGCACTTGCTGGGATTTTTTCACCAAAAATAAGACGGTTAATCATCACGGGTAATAACAACGCGTAATTAATAATGCCGAACGCTAAAATGGCATAGCAAATCGGTTTAAACAGCTCAGGCTGCGGGCAAGTAAATACCGCAACAACCAAACCAATTGGTGGCACAAACCAACTTGGTACCATATGCTGTAATTGCATATCTTGATAACGGTGATATAAAAACAACACCAAAAATACGATATGTAGCACTATTGCGGCGAGCCATAGAAACGTCGCAGTGGCTGGATAAACAGCAGTTAACGAGCTTGATACCACCATGGTCGCCATTGCAAATGTCGGAACAACGCTGCCAACAACATGATGAGAAAGATCATTCCAAAGTGTTTGTGGATGAATAATAAACCGTAATAATAAAGTGAGTAAAATGACCGCTGCGATCGTTGCTGTCGCATTCTGTATAAAGCCATTAAAATCATACGCCGACTCCCACAAGGCCCCGAGAGATGAAATCCCTAAAGCAAGACCGGCGACAGGCGTTGGTAATAATTTAAAGTTAATTCTAATTTGGTTTAACATAATACACCTCACTTATTGATGTAGTGATTATAACCCTAGCTTTAGGTTAATAAAATCTGTATATTTTTAACATGAAGTTAAAATAAGTTGAACCCACATGAACCTATCGTTAAGACAATTACGTGTATTTGTTGCCGTTAGCCAGCAACAAAGTATTACTCACGCAGCAAAACATTTATTTCTAACTAAAGCCGCGGTTAGTATGGCGTTAAGCGAACTTGAAAATCAATTAGGCCAACAGCTTTTTGATCGAACGAACAACCGCTTACACCTCAATCCATATGGCCAACGTTTATTACCCATCGCCGATGAATTACTACATCGAGCTGCCAGTATTGATACACTATTTCAACAGTCTGGCGCATTAATTGGTGATCTCGCTATCGGCGCAAGCGAAACCATCGGCAATCAGATATGCCCTTGGTTACTCGCACAGTTTCGACAGCAGACCGCGCATACCCAGCAAACCTTACACATCCGTAACAGCGCGCATATTGCAGAGATGATATTAAACTACCAGCTCGACATTGGCCTTATTGAAGGTGATGTTAACCACAATGATATTGAAGCCACACCTTGGTTAAAAGATGAGATGTGTATCATTGCCGCTGCGAATCACCCTTTATTGACGACATTAAGCCTACAACTAAGCGATTTAGCTGATCATGCTTGGGTACTCCGTGAAGCGGGATCAGGGAGCCGCGCTTTCTTTGATATCCATGTTGCGCCTGCAATCGGGCAATGGCAACTGGCTTATCAGCTCAATTCGATTGAAGCACAGCTTAACTTTGTTGCCGCCGGATTAGGCCTTGCTTGCGTATCTAAATTCAGTGCTACGCACGCCCTCGCGAATGGTCGTGTGCGCATATTACCACTCGATAGCAAGTTAGAGCGACAATATAAGATAATCATGCATAAGCAAAAATACAAAAGCGCACTAATCACGGCGTTTATCGAGTTTAGTCAGCAATGGGATGCGGCGACCTTAATTCCCCATAAAGTATGAAAAATCAGTGTTTAACATTAGCGAAGAGCAGCGACAAGAAAAATATACGCTAATATTATTATCATTATAGGATGATAAATTAAGGCGATAAAATGTTGAATAGCGCTCGATTACATGACCAATTTAAGCTCACTAAATGGCTTAAATTGGTCATCGTCTATAGCTTCACTATGAATCAAGTGTATGCGCATGACTCACTAGCGCACATGCCACAAGGTAATCCCTCGCAAGATATGATTATCAATCGATTAACCGCAGGAGTGAATAGCCAGTTACAACATGGACCCGTTCGCAAAGGAGAAACATTAACATCGATAGCGCAACAACGCGCCCCCCAAAATACCTCCCGAAACCAATACATAGAGATGATTTTTAGACTCAATCCACAGGCTTTTATTAATCAGAATAAGAATAAGCTCAAAACCGGAAGCCTGCTTAGATTACCAGGTTATCAGCAAGGCAATGATAGCCTTCAAAATGTAGCGAGGGCACAGCCGAGGACGCAATTTAACAACCAAAAAGTGCAACTAATTGAATACAACTCACTATTACAGATTAAGAGCGAGTCAAAAACCACACCGTTTTTACCACAAATCCCTATTCACGTCATCGCTCCGAATAGCTTAAACCAGCAACAAAAGCGAGCGAAGTTACAAGCCTTGATGCTACAAAACCAACAAACAGAAATACACGAACAAGTCGCATTATTACAACACATCAGTGAGATCGAACAACAACTAACAATAAGCCAAGAATCCGCGTCAAAACTCACTCATAGTCAGCAGCAACTCAGCTTAAAAAATAAAAATCTACTGCTACAAATTCAAGATTTACATAAAAAATACGATCACATTATCAATAACTACAACTTCACCCCTAAATTTTAGGTAAAAAAAAGGAGTAGCAAACGCTACTCCTACCGTAATAGTCAAAAATTATTACGCCTGAATACATCACCAACCTAGCTGGAAATTTCAGGATAAAGTATACTTACTTCTTTGATATAAAATATTCAAATAGCTGTTGCTAGGCAAACGGTCGAAAGGAATTAAAATACCCTTGCCAAATAAGTAGACATAAAACTCAAGCTCGTGCGAAGCTTGAGTATCCGTGCTAAGACTATTAAACAAAAAGCTGACCACAAGGTCAAGTTTTAATGTGTATTTTGTTACTTTTTTGTAAAGCTTTATAACTTTATATCAATAATTACGAAGGGATGAATATAAGTATGTCTACCATACGGAAGAAAAACGAAGCAAAGATTTTAAAGGCTGCAAGTCAAGTGTTTGCCAGTGAAGGTTACGCAGCAACAAAAACCATTGATATCGCGAAACTTGCCGGTGTACCTAAGGCCAACGTCTATTATTACTTTGGTAATAAAGAGACACTATACTCAGCTGTATTAGAAACGATCATTGAGCCATTACTCAGCGCAACCCATCCAATTGAAACTATCGATAACCCCGCAATAGCCTTAACTGAATACATTAAGACTAAACTGCTCATCTCACGCGATTACCCATATGCTTCGAAAGTATTCGCCAACGAGATCATGCGAGGTTCGCCATTATTATCACCAGAGATACGCCAACGCTTAATGAATCAGAGTACTTTTTTACTCGATAAATTTAGCCAATGGATTGCCGCGGGCCAAATGGACAACATATCACCACATCACTTATTGTTTATGATCTGGTCTTCGACCCAAACTTATGCTGACTTTAGCTGGCAGATCAACGCCGTAATGGGTAAATCATCACTCGCAGCGAGTGATTATGATGATGCTGCACATCTCATCAGCCAGCTGGTTCTAAAAGGCTGTAATGTACAATCTTGTGGCAACAATACAGTGCCAGCAGCCAGTTAAAGCCGCTTACTTATAAATATGAGCGAAGCGGAGTTAAAATTAATTTTTTTATATCCCCTAAGCCATTTTTAATGCGCCGAATTTGAGGGTTAAGCAAGAACGCATAACCCTCAAAACACAGCGCATTGATAAATTTTCTTTGTGTTCGGTAATAATCTGCATAACCTTCTTTCAACTTGGCATCTGCCAAAGCAAATGTATGCTTGCTTAATCCCAGTTTTCGCTGTTTATAATCATTAATAATATGTTCGATACACTCAAGATGCTGTAGACGCTTACTGTCAGTTTGAGTCACCGAATCACTACGCATGAGATAACCCGTGTAGCTTTTCGTTAATAGTGCTATCTCAAACTGCTCACAAATTTTTAGCCATAACTGCCAATCCTCGCAATAGCTCATATCGACATCAAACATTCCAACCGTCTTAAATACCGACGCCTTCACCATCACCGTCGATGTCCCAACCACATTATGAGCCAATACCAGTGCTAAAGGCTGCGTAATACCATAGCTAGGTGTAGTCACTTCTTTAAATTGATTCCAATACCCAAAACAATCAACAATGTACTGATATTTTTCGTTCACATGATCATAATTAGTAAATGACATTGCGACACTCGGATCCGCGTCATGCAACGCTAACTGCGCCGTTAATTTTCCTGGGTACCAATAATCATCCGCATCTAAAAATGCAATATACTCACCAGCCGCGTGTTCTATCGCGATATTACGCGCAGCTGAAGCACCAAGCCCTTTGGTCGTCATCACCTTTATACCTAGTTCCTGCTGGCGCAAAGATTCAAGATATTCCGCCGTGCCGTCAGTGCTATTATCATTGACAATAATGATCTCAACATCATTTCGGTCTTGTTGCAAAATGCTTTCTATCGCTTTTGGTAAATAGGCCAAGCAATTATAGCTCGGAATAATCACTGAAACTGTATATCCCATAACACTACCCTATGTTATCTGCTGATACCTGTATGTAACATCCTAAAAAACAATTGTCCTGATAAATACTATCATTAGTTAGCGGCTTTATTTTTATTCTAGCTATGTTGATAAGCCTAGCTAACAAATTAATTTTTGAATGTAAGTACGATAATTATTATCGTTTAAATAAACAGGGATGAACGAACATATGTATAAAGCGGATGGTAGAATGAAAAAAGTGGCATTTTTAGCGCCTTCATACCCAGTGCTAAGTGAAACATTCATTCGGACGGAAATTGATTCTGTTCGTGCTAATGGCCATGATGTATGTGTCATGACATTTATAAAATATCCGGACTGTGGAAAGTTCAACTATGATGTTCATGTGATCGGCGAAAACTCCCCCCTTTATTTACTCTACACTCTTAGCCCTCTCGGTATATTAAAAGCATTACATTTCATCACCAAACAACGTTCAATGCCCAAATTATCGTTATTCCGATATAGCCTCAAGCTTGCTCTGCAAATGCGAAAAGCAGGCGTTAATCATGTCCATGCTCACTTTGCCCAGCATACCTGCACACATGCGATTGCAGCTGCGAAGATGATGGGCATCAGTAACTCTTTTGTTGCTCATGGCCATGATCTATATGAAGCACCATTTGACGTCGATTTAAAGGTAAATAACAGCAATTTTGTGGTCGCGGTATGCAAAGACATGGAGAATGATTTAAAGAAAATAAACGACGCTAAGATAAGGTTGTTACATTGTGGGGTGAAAACCAATAAATTTAAACCGCCAGTGTTACCTGCCAGCAAACCCGCAGATGGCACGCCGATTAAACTGGTATTCTTAGGTCGATTAGTTGAGCAAAAAGGCGTTTATTACTTGATCCAAAGTCTCGCAGAATTAAATACACACAAGTTAATTACTCTCGATATTATTGGTGATGGCGAATTGCGCACAAGCTTACAACAGCAAGTATATCAATTAGGGTTATCGAAGTTTGTCCGCTTTCACGGGTCTAAATCCCCCGACTGGGTCAGCCGTAATCTTGCCACTTTTGATTGTCTCGTTGCTCCATTCTGCGTCTCACATTCAGGCTGTGTTGATACTGGTCCCCTCGTATTAAAAGAAGCCATGGCTGTCGGTATTCCCGTGATCACCACAGATTTAATGGGTTGCAAAGAGATAGTCGCACAAGGAACAGGCTTGATTGTAAAACAAAAAAATAGCCCATCACTGAGTCTCGCAATTACTGAATTTATCAATTATTCACCAGAAAAACGTGAAGATATGAGGCGTTTAGCAAGATCAAATATAGAAGATAACTTTGATGCTTTAAATCAAGCGAAGAGCCTATCAAATTGGATTGAGGCTTGTGCTAGTTAAATTAGCTGCTGCAAGACATAAATAGTAAAAAGGTAAAATAAAGAATAAGAAATAGAGAATAGGAAATAGGAAATAAAAATAACGCGGTACACTCGTCAGTTTACCGCGCTATCACTAGCTTAAATGTTACAGACTGCTATAACGATTCTCACCGTATACGTATGTTTCACATACAACACGATCATCACCCATCAACATCAATGCAAACAAGGTTTCTTCTAATGACGTTGAGTTGTCCATACGGAATTTAAGTAACGGCGTAGCAGCTAAATCTAACACCACGAAATCCGCTTCTTTACCTACGGCTAAGTTACCAATTTTGTCTTCTAAACGTAATGCGTTTGCACCACCTAACGTAGCCAAATAAAGTGATTTAAATGGGCTTAGCGCCTGTCCTTGCAACTGCATTACTTTATATGCTTCATTCATCGTTGATAATAACGAAAAACAAGTACCCGCGCCCACATCTGTGCCCATGCCAACATTAACACCGAATTTTTCTAAACGCGGTAAGTCTAATAAACCCGAGCCTAAGAATAAGTTTGAAGTAGGACAGAAAGCCACAGCAGAACCCGTATCAGCCAAGCGTTGACATTCGCTATCACACAAATGAATACCGTGTGCAAATACCGAGCGTTCACTCAACAGGCCATGATGATCGTATACATCCAGGTAGTTAGTACGCTCAGGGAACAGTTCTTTAACCCATTCAATTTCTTTTAAGTTTTCTGATAAATGGGTGTGCATATACAGATCAGGGTATTCATTTAACAAACGCGCCGCAACATCAAGCTGTTCAGGCGTACTTGTCGGTGCAAAACGAGGCGTTACCGCATAGTGCAAGCGGCCTTTATGGTGCCAGCGTTCAATCAACTCTTTACTGTCTTCATAACAACTTTCAATGGTATCGGTTAAGAAATCAGGCGCGTTACGATCCATCATCACTTTACCGCAGATAATACGTAAGTTACGTAATTCCGCTTGCGTAAAGAAGCTATCAACCGATGCTTTATGTACAGTCCCGAATACTAACGCTGTCGTGGTACCGTTACTCATTAATTCTTCTAAGAAGATCTCAGCTACTTTTGTCGCATGCTCAGGATCATCAAACTTACCTTCTGCAGGGAAAGTATAGTTATTTAGCCAATCCAGTAATTGCTCACCGTACGACGCAATCATACCCGTCTGTGGGTAATGTACATGGGTATCAATAAAACCCGATGTAATGAGCTTATTCTCATATACTTTTACAGTGATATCGCTGCTTTCATTAGCCAGGATCTCATCTGCGTTACCAACCCCTTGCACGATACCATTTTCAATGATCATTGCGCCATCAGCAAAATATTCATACGAATTTTCCATACCGACTTTATCGGGATCGCCAATGCTATGTAATATTGCTGATCGGTATGCTGTTCGAATTGTACTCATCTAAAACTTCCTTCATTATGCTACTGCATCATATCTCGCGCTATCCTAATACGCTCAAGATAGCCTGTCTATAATTATACACTGTCGATTACTAGGCTAACTTAGCTATGTCGCTATTTACTTGCACTAGATTAGGTTTTTGTTTGTTTTCTAATGCACGGCCTTGATAAATTGCAATCAGCTCACCTGCCACTGAAATAGCTATCTCGGCAGGATGTTTACCTGCCACCGCACTAATACCTATCGGGCAGATCATCTGATTAATTTGGGTATCGGTGAAATCACGCGCTCGTAGTCGATATTGAAAACGCTTTTTCTTCGTCTGCGAACCAATCAGGCCAAAATACTTAGCATCACCGCGCTTTAAAATGGCTTTGGCTAAATCAAAATCCAGCTGATGATTATGCGTCATCACTAGATAATAACTGTCTGCAGGCATATCACGCACGTCACCTACCGGATCATCACTCAATAATTTGGTGACATTATCCGGTAATTGCGCTGGAAATTGTTCATCACGTTCATCAATCCAGGTGACTCGGAATGGCAAGGTCGCGACAACATGTAACAAGGCTTTCGCCACATGCCCAGCACCAAATACCACTAAATGCTGTAGTGACTGGCCAATTGGTTCAAACATCAAGGTAGCACTGCCACCGCAGCATTGCCCTAAGCGTGCGCCGAGATCAAAGCGTTCGACGACAAGCGAATCTTTACCACTATCAAGCATTTCACGTGCCATTTTAGTGGCAAGATGTTCTAAATGACCACCGCCAATGGTAGCGTATAGCTTATCTTGTGTTACTAACATTTTAGTGCCCGAATCTCGCGGTGTTGAACCGTGATGCTCAAGCACTGTTACCATGATGCATGCTTCACCGCGCTGCTTTAGCGTCGCAAGTGGGTCAATCCAATTGTCTTCAAACATCATCAATCTCCTTACTAACAGCCCAACGATACGAACCGCGTTGTTAACGATTTAGGCCTACACAGTCACACTGTCTTTTTTGGATTCAGTCACTTCCGCAGCAAGTGCCGCTTTGTACTTATAGCTTTCAGCCTCTTCGACTGCCCACAGCACACGCTCTGGTGTTGCTGGTGTATCTAAATGTGGCATATATTGATGATCAGCAACACTCGCAGCCGCATCACGTAATGCACTCCACACTGACATACTCAGCATAAATGGTGGTTCACCGACCGCTTTAGAGTTGTAAACCGTTTGCTCAGGGTTGCTACGGTTCTCAACCAAGTGGGTTCTAAAATCAATTGGCGTATCGGCAATTGCGGGGATCTTGTAACCCATAGGACCATTTGTCGCTAACTTACCTTTGTCATTCCACACTAACTCTTCAGTCGTCAACCAACCTAGCCCTTGGATAAAGCCACCTTCGATTTGGCCTATATCAATATCAGGATTAAGTGACGCGCCAACATCATGGAGAATATCCACACGTAAGGTTTTGTACTCACCTGTTAAGGTATCAATCAACACTTCAGAACAGGATGCGCCATACGCAAAGTAATAGAATGGGCGTCCTTTTGCTGTTGCGTGATCGTAATAGATCTTCGGTGTTTTATAAAAGCCAGTGCTCGATAACGAGATTTGATTGAAGTAAGCCAGTTGGATCAGGTCTGCAAACGTCATGATCTGTTCACGAACCGTCACGGTATTATTACGGAAGGTCACTTCTTCTTCAGTCACGCTAAAGTGTGCGACACAGAAATCAATTAAACGTTGCTTAATGGTTCGGGCTGCATTCTGTGCTGCTTTACCATTTAAGTCAGTGCCCGATGACGCCGCTGTTGGCGAAGTATTGGGGACTTTACTGGTATTCGCCGAGGTGATTTGAATATTATCAATATCTACTTGGAATTCCTGTGCGACAATCTGCGCAACTTTAGTGTTAAGCCCTTGACCCATTTCGGTGCCACCGTGACTTAACTGCATACTACCATCTGTATAAACGTGCAGTAGTGCGCCCGCTTGGTTCAAGAACGTCGCCGTAAATGAAATACCAAACTTAACCGGTGTTAACGAAATACCTTTTTTCAAAATAGGGCTGGTTTTATTATACTCATCAATCGCCTTTCGACGCTGCGCATACTCACTTGTCGCTTCAAGATCCGCCACCAACTCATGAATAAAATTGTCTTCTACTTTTTGATAATAATGCGTAACGTTTCGGTCTTCGATGCCATAAAAATTGACTTTACGTACAGATAATGGATCTTTACCTAATTTACCGGCAATTTCATCCATAATGTGTTCAATCGTCATCATGCCTTGTGGGCCACCAAAACCACGGAATGCGGTATTTGATGCGGTATTGGTTTTACAACGATGACCAGTAATAGTCGCGTCACCTAAATAGTAGGCATTGTCGGAATGGAACATGGCCCGATCCGTGATAGAACTCGATAGATCCGGTGAATAACCACAATTACTCGCGGCAATAATTTCAATACCATTAATTTGGCCATCGTCATTAAAGCCGACTTTATATTGGTTAAAGAACGGGTGTCGCTTACCTGTCATCATCATATCTTCTACACGTGGTAAACGGATCTTAGTTGGTCGCCCTGTTAGCTTAGCAAATACCGCACAGAGACAGGCTGGTCCTGCTGCTTGGGTTTCTTTACCACCAAAACCACCACCCATTCGACGCATATCAATAACGACTTTATGCATAGGTACACCGATAACTTCCGCCACCAGTTTTTGCACTTCAGTTGGGTTTTGCGTTGAAGCATAAACAATCATGCCGCCATCTTCGGTAGGCATCACTGAGGCTGCTTGCGTTTCCAAATAGAAATGCTCCTGGCCGCCAATATGAATACTGCCTTCTAGAATATGCTTAGCTGCTGATAATGCCGCTACCGAGTTACCACGTTTTTGTTGGTGCGACTCAGTCACAAAGCTCTGTTTAGCTAATGCTTCTTCCACACATAAAATAGCTGGCAGCTCTTCATATTCAATGATTGCCGCTTGCGCTGCTTGGCGCGCTATTTCCATCGAACTTGCCGCAACCGCAATGACTGCTTGTCCAAGATATTCGACTTTGCCATCAGCTAATAATGGATCGCCCGGTAAAATAGCACCTATGTCTAATTCACCTGGGACATCTTTCGCTTGGATAGCTAATTCAACCCCCTCAAAGTCATAACAAGGTGTTAAATCGATCTTGGTAATATTAGCGTGTGCCACATCACTCATACGTACATAGACATGTAATTGGTTTGGATATTCAAGACGATCATCGACATAAACCGCTTCGCCAGTTACCTGAATACCAGCACTATCATGTTTCACATTTTTACCGACACCGGTTTTGATTGAACCATTCGCTTGTGCTAACAATTGTTGCTGTGATAGTTGTACTTTATTGTGATTAGACATAAGACGTTACCCGCGTTTCAATTGTTGTATTTTGCAATTCTAAATAGCATTTTTTCAGTAAGTTTTTCGCTGTTAATGCCCGGTATTCTTTACTGGCACGGAAATCAGAGAGTGGCGAGAAGTCTTTCGCGAGTGCTTGCATAGCAGCCGCTACATTTTGGTATTCCCACGCTGCGCCAAGTAATACTTGCTCTGCATGTTGCGCGCGCATTGGCGTCGCAGCCATGCCACCAAACGCAATACGAATGTCAGTAACAATATTATCTTTTAAGGTAATATTAAACGCACCAAGTACCGCAGAGATATCATCATCAAGACGTTTAGACAATTTATACGTTCGGAATATTTGCGCATCAGTCGGTAATGGAATAATAATTTTGGTAATAAATTCAGCCGCTTTTTGTGCCGTAAGTTTATAGCCAACAAAATAATCGTCTAGATCCATTAAACGCACGTCGTTACCACAACGCAGTTCAACTTGAGCGTCAAGGGCAATTAAAGCTGGCGGTGTATCACCAATTGGCGACGCGTTACCGATATTGCCACCGATCGTCCCTTGATTACGAACTTGCAGTGACGCAAAGCGGTGTAAGAGCTCACCAAAATCAGGGAAGTATTGCGCTAATGTGCTGTAGCTATCCGTTAAACTTCTTGCTGCACCAATCTCGATATGGCTGTCAGTCACTGTGATGTCTTTCATTTCAGCGACATTACCAACCGAAATAAGGGTATTGATAGGACGGTGGAACTGGGTTATTTCGAGAGCTAAATCGGTGCCACCCGCCACAATACGTGCATCTGGATGTTTTACCAATAACGTGGCTAAATCCGCTACATTATCCGGTGAATAAGCCGTTTGACCATTACCTGATAGCGTTTGTGTACCACTACATTCAATGGTGTTAAGTTTCGCAACCGTTTCAGCTTCTAAACGTTCAAAAGCATCAACAACGTGCGGCTGCTCTGCCAAAGACATCGCAGAATCAATAATGGAGCGATAACCCGTACAACGGCATAAGTTACCCGCTAGCGCTTCAAAAATGGCCTCTTTATCGGCTGAAGGCGTGTTTTTGCTTAATGCAAACATCGACATAACAAAGCCGGGGGTACAATAACCACATTGGGTACCGTTGTAATCAACCAGCGCTTGTTGCACTTGATGTAAGGTACCGTCTTTTGCTTTAAGGTCTTCGACCGTGATCAGCTGCTTACCATGTAATGCGGATACAAACGTAATACACGCATTAACGGATGTATAGCGGATCCGTCCATCGACAACGTCACCAAGTACAACGGTACAAGCACCGCAGTCTCCTGATGCACAACCTTCTTTAGTACCTTTCTTCGCTTCTTCTTGGCGTAAGAAATTCAGTACCGTGGTATTGGGTGAAAGGTCAGATACCTGACACATCTTTTGGTTAAGTAGAAACTTAATCAAGTCGTACCTCCTGCGTTGTTCCGTAACATTGACATTGATTGCTATTATTTTTGTTATTAGCGCTATTTTAAATTATTCATTTAATCATAAGTTTAAGACATTAATTGTGCTCTAAAACCCCAAACCTGACTCAAGAGTCAACTTATTGTTACATAAAAATAACAATTGAGACACAATTTAATCAAATAATTTAGCGCTTATATAGACAATTATAGTGAAGATTAGCTAAGAAAATAGAAAAGAGAGGCAGAAATAACAATGCCAAGTTACGCTGAACTTGGCATTTTTTGTATACAATTCGAGGAGTAAGAGCTTACTTATTTTTTACTTAATACGTTAGAAAACACAACATGCAGGTCACTTGAAACCGTTTCACCATCTAAATTTAATTTAGATTCAATGTGTTCTAAATGCTCACGCATGAGTAAACAGGCTTGCTCCGTGTCTTTCGCTTCAATTGCATCAAGTAAACCACTGTGTTCATCCAATACACAATGGGTACTCGTCGCCACTTCATACTGAGCAATGATTAACGAACTCAGTGATACCAAGCTACGTTGGAAGTTAAATAATGGCGCGTTACCCGACATTTCTGCCAGTTTTAAATGAAATTCACCCGATAAGCGAATAGCTTTACCCAAATCACCTTGTTTGGTAGCGACATTTTCAGCGACGATTAACTTACGTAAATGATTGATCTGCTTACTCGTTGCATTGATAACGGCCAGCTTAGTTATCGCATCTTCCAAGGTATGGCGGGCAATAAACACTTGCTTTGCTTCTTCAACAGAAGGCGATGCCACCACTGCGCCACGATTAGGGCGGATGACCACAACTTGTTCATGCGATAAACGTAACAGTGCACGACGTATGATCGTCCGGCTAACACTAAAAATATCACCCAAGGCTTCTTCATTTAACTTAGTGCCAGGCGGCAGACGACGTTCAAGAATAGCATCAAAGATATGCGCATAAACTTTATCGTCTTGAGGCATCGAGCCTGACTTGCCTTCTGCTTCAACAGAACTACTGAGATCAGACATTATTTTCACCATTGTTAATCCAACTTGGTTATCTCGATATAAGTAAGTACCGTTATAACCTGACATTTATTGATATAATGTCATAATATGTTAACGCTGTGTAACAATCTAGCCTTATCTTGTATACCATCTCAAAAAAATTCAAAACAATGTTTAAACAGACTTAATGTATCTAAGTAAACACACGACAGGTTAAAACCGGATATAAAAAAACCGATGATTTAGCGTCATCGGTTTTATGTTACTTGCTAGCAGTTAACGTTATCGATTCAGTATCTGATCAACCGTCACCGCGAGTGCAACAGTCGCCCCCACCATCGGGTTATTCCCCATGCCAATAAATCCCATCATCGCAACATGAGATGGGACTGATGAGCTGCCCGCAAATTGTGCATCAGCATGCATGCGTCCCATGGTATCTGTCATGCCATACGATGCCGGACCTGCCGCAACATTATCCGGATGTAAAGTACGGCCTGTACCACCACCAGATGCGACTGAGAAATAAGGATGACCCGTGCGAATACATTCTGATTTATAAATGCCGGCAACAGGGTGTTGGAATCGCGTTGGATTTGTCGAATTACCCGTAATACTCACATCAACACCCGCAGTGTGCATGATCGCGACACCTTCACGCACATCATCTGCGCCATAACAAAGAATGTCACCGCGAGGTCCCGTTGAAAATGCACGACGGCTCACTTCTTTTAACTCATTTGTATCATAATCAAATTGTGTTCTAACATACGTGAAGCCATTGATACGCGAGATAAGATAAGCGGCATCTTTACCTAAGCCATTCAGGATCACTTTCAACGGTGATTGGCGTGATTTATTCACATTCAGCGCAATTTTGATAGCACCTTCTGCCGCGGCGAAAGACTCATGGCCAGCAAGGAATGCAAAACATTGGCTCTTCTCATTCAATAATCGCGCTGCAAGTGCGCCGTGACCCAGTCCAACTTGACGTTGTTTAGCGACACTGCCCTCTTTCGTAAATGCTTGTAGTCCTTCACCTATAATATTGGCGGCCTCCTCAGCAGAACTCGCGGCGCGGTATAACGCCAACGCAGTGCCGATGGTATATGCTTCAGCAGCACTATCGAATGCAATAGGCTGGGTTTCCATCACTAACGCTTTAGAGTCGACGCCTTTAGCTAGGCAGTATTGATAAGCGTCATCAATCGACGATAAGTTCATTTCGCTTAGTAGTGCGGTAATTTGATTTGTAGTGATGCGGTTTATCACAATGTCGTCAGTCATAGTTTGATTAGTCATAATATGGTCGGTCATAATAGTGCCCTCAGGTTAAGCTTCACGTGGATTAATGGTTTTAACTGCATCGTCAAAGCGACCATACTGCCCTGTAGCAGATTTCATCGCTTCATCAGCTTGTAAACCCTGGTTAACCGCTTTCATCATTTTTCCGAGGTTGACGTATTCATAACCAATCACTTCATTATGATCATCTAATCCTAATTTAGTGACATAACCTTCGGCAATTTCCAGATACCGAACGCCTTTTGCACTCGTGCCATAACTCGTACCAACTTGACTACGTTGAGTTTGTCCAAGGTCTTCTAAAGCCGCGCCAATTTCTAACCCACCTTCAGAGAAAGCAGATTGCGTACGACCATAAGCAAATTGGAGGAATATTTCACGCATCGCAACATTAATGGCATCGCAGACCAAATCGGTATTCATGGCTTCAAGTATTGTTTTACCAGTCATGATTTCAGCCGCCATAGCCGCTGATTGGGTCATACCAGAGCAGCCTATCGTTTCAATTAAGGCTTCTTCAATAATACCTGCTTTAACATTTAGCGTGAGTTTGGCTGCACCTTGTTGTGGCGCACATGTACCGACACCATGACTTAAACCAGAGATCGCAATCACTGCTTTAGGATTGATCATTCGACCTTCGATTGGAATTGGCGCTGATGCGTGAAGATCGCCGCGTTGGATCGGGCACATAGATTGGATTTCAGAAGAGTAGTGCATACAATTATCCTATTAGATTTAGGAAAACAAGGCATCATCACAGATTAAATAACAATTCAGTTAATAGTATGCATAACGCAGATCTATGACTTAGATGTTATTTTACAGATTCACTTGTTCTCAAATTTAATAGGAGTCATCAGCCAGAGATTGGCGGTTAAGTAGGTGGCACCCCATCACCTTACGCCGTTATTTTAGAGCTTAAACACCATTTTTGGCAAGCGATGCTTTAGACCCGTTTTTTATATTAAATCTGTCTTATATAAGTATCGATATTGAAAGAATGATAGATATTAACTGCATTCTCTAATTTTCAATGGTTTGTTAGCATCATAACTGTTTAGCACATCTAATAAATTAGCCGTGCTTGAAGCGATGTTAGCAGGAAACAGTTGATCTTGAAGGGGGTCGGATGGTGATCCAGCTTGTGCAAGATCACTCATCGTCGGTTTAATTAACGTCGCATGCGCTAATTTTTGTTGTAATAGGTATGAGGAATTTTGTACTACAGACTCAGGTACATATTTAGTATCGCCGACCGCTACGCCGATTTCTGGCGAAAAGCAGATTTCTAAACGCATCGCTGCCATATTGTTCGTCGCGGCATATTCGTTCAAACGCACCATTCGGGCAGCATCGTACGCTGACGTATCAACGACAGGTTGTTTAATCTCGATTTGTTTCTGATCAGAAATGTCAGATGACAACATACTTAATAGCAAAGCAAATTTTGCTCTATCACCATTTAAAGCACACTTATTTAATTGCTGACCAAGTTGCAGCTCATCAATTAAAGCGTGTTGTCGTATCGATTGAACGTAAATAAGTTACCTCTTGTACAGAATTGCGCGCAGAACAACCAAATTTTGCCGCTAAATTATCAACTAGTAAGTTATCGGCTTAATTTTCCAAATATTTAGCTATTTATTCGATTTTTTTGTTCACAAACAGACATTTTCTGATACTATCCGTTTCGTACTTGTGGAGGGGTTCCCGAGTGGCCAAAGGGATCAGACTGTAAATCTGACGGCTCAGCCTTCGAAGGTTCGAATCCTTCTCCCTCCACCACAATTTGTATTATGTTGCTATTACTGCATTATTGGCTAATGCACTATTTATTAGTTAATCGATAGCGACATAATGAAAGACAACATCTATATCGTTAGATGAAAAAAGTATTCGTGGAGGGGTTCCCGAGTGGCCAAAGGGATCAGACTGTAAAT
Source organism: Moritella marina ATCC 15381 (assembly GCF_008931805.1). Classification (GTDB taxonomy): domain Bacteria; phylum Pseudomonadota; class Gammaproteobacteria; order Enterobacterales; family Moritellaceae; genus Moritella; species Moritella marina. The sequence continues at coordinate 2,577,218 of NZ_CP044399.1, forward strand.
CTGACGGCTCAGCCTTCGAAGGTTCGAATCCTTCTCCCTCCACCAATTATTAATACTATGTCGCTCGCATTATTGGCTAATGCACTATTAATTGAGTTAATAGCGACATATTGAAAGACAACATCTATATCGTTAGATGAAAACAGTATTCGTGGAGGGGTTCCCGAGTGGCCAAAGGGATCAGACTGTAAATCTGACGGCTCAGCCTTCGAAGGTTCGAATCCTTCTCCCTCCACCATCATTTAGCTTTATTGATTGCTTTAAATAAAATCATATGTTGTGGCCAATGTAAGGATTTAAGCAATAAATGAAGTGATACAACATCTGCCATGACGAGTAGATGCATAAAGCATTACGTGGAGGGGTTCCCGAGTGGCCAAAGGGATCAGACTGTAAATCTGACGGCTCAGCCTTCGAAGGTTCGAATCCTTCTCCCTCCACCATCATTCAACTTTGTTGATAACTTGAATAATTCAAGCATTGTGGCCAATGTATTGATTAAAGATATTATCGAAGTGAATACAACATCTGCCATCGAGTAGATGAAAAAATAGAGAAATATGTGGAGGGGTTCCCGAGTGGCCAAAGGGATCAGACTGTAAATCTGACGGCTCAGCCTTCGAAGGTTCGAATCCTTCTCCCTCCACCACTCTCTATTCATAATAATTAACTCTCCATTTATTCCTACCTTCCATTTCTAGTTACACTTCAATTTTTATCTTTAAAATTTAGACATCTACAAATTCGTTATCAATACTTCTAATATCAAAACATCTGTTTACAGCATTAATATATATTGCATAAATCTACGCGCAAAAAATGCCACTTGTTCAGCAACATTATCATAAACTAAAAATAGAGATTCACTATTAACAACCGTGAGTTAATAGCACGACTTTCGTTATTTCGTGTGGTTGGTAAATTAACTGGCAATAATCAGCAGTGGCAATGTTTGCAGGCTCCTTTTTAGCGTAACTGTCATTTAATGAAATAGTTAAAATCCGCTGATTTTTATCATCAAAAATATTACTAAAAATAAATCCATCATCACTACCCAAATTTAACAGTTTTTTAATCGAATTAATGTATCCTATTGGATAGCCCTTACACGTTAAAAAACCATCAACGATGACTTCTTTACCTATAGCTTTATGGCATTCATTTTCCAATCCCAAAATTAACGACTTATAATAAATCAAATTAATCGCGGTCCGTAAGTCTGCTGCAACACTGGCAATCTTAGCTTTTTTAGCATCTCCGGATAAGTTAACAAATTTCGGTACTGCAATTGCCGATATAATCGCAAGGATGACAATAACAATTGTCATCTCAATGAGAGTAAAACCTTTCGCTCTAAACCCCATATTATCCTTTATTTTAATTCACAAACTAGCTTGTAATATCACTACAATCTTTAACAATCGCATTATAAGCTAACTACTCAATCCCATAAAGTATTTTATACACATTTAAAGTATGGTTATTGATAGGTAACACCGAATCAACTCGCGTTATTTTTGTCGCACAAAAAATACGCAGTTTACTGCTTAGCGTAACAAAATCAGGCACCTCTCAAGACAGTATTATGCATACCTGCTATTGTGGTTAACGCTAATTTCTAGCACCTAAACTTATCTATTAAGCTTGAGTATTTAATAAACATGAATAAGAATTTTGACTATCGAAATAAACGCGTACTCATTGTTGATGACCAACGTGCTTTTCAGATCATGCTCAAAACCATGTTAATTAATTTTGGTGCCAAAGACGTGACGCACGTCGGCAGTGCAGAAGACGCATTAAAACTATGTCGCCACGATAGCTTTGACTTATTGCTTGTTGATTACAACTTGGGTTCAGGTATTAACGGCCGCCAATTATTTGAAGCACTCAAAATGGATAATTTACTGCCTATCCATACCGTCTTTTTTTTGGTTACCGGTGATAACTCCAAAGCCATTGTATTAAGCGCAATTCAAATGACACCAGATGATTATTTGATGAAACCTTTTTCTCAAAATGAGCTTAATTTACGTATTCAAAAAGCATTCAATAAAAAAGAAACCCTGCTACCGATCTACCAAGCCATTAAGAATGATGATTTTGACCAAGTAATGGAAGAATGTGACAACGCGATCATCTATTCATCGCGTTATCGAAATTACTGTCGCTTGTTTAAAGCCGACCTACTCATTGAAAAAGCAAGGTATGACGAAGCTCGTATTATATTAGAAGACTTCATTGAAGATCACCCGCACACTCAAGCACAGCTATTGCTAGGTCGAGTATATTGCCTAGAGAAAAAATACCAACAAGCGATCCCATTACTGTCTGACATAGTAAAACATAACCCTATGATATTAGATGGTTACGATTGGTTAGCGCAATGCTTTAAAGAAGGTGGCGATACAGAAAAAGCACTAGAAATCGTGCAGCGTGCAATAAAACATTCGCATTTGTCATTAGACCGCCAAAAATTACTTGCTGAATTAGCCCTTGATACCCACATGAATGCGGTAGCCAAAGAGGCTTTTTTCGCCATTTTAATGCAAACTAAAAACACGATCCACCAAGATCCACAGCACTTAATTAATTACGTTCAATCCATTATTCTCCTGGCTAAAAACGAAGGTGACCAGTTTAAACAAGGTCGATTATTACAAGAGATTAGTGGTTTGTTTCATCGTTCTTCTCAACAGCACCCTTATGTAGAAGAAGAAGAATTATTGGCGCTGGAAGGTTACAGCTTAGCATCGATTCACAATGTAAAAGGTAATCAAGTAAAAGCGAAAAATACCTTATTAAAAAGTAATGAAACATATTTAACCGAACCTCAGATCACACCTGAATGGTTAGGACCACAACTCGCTAATTTACTTATTGAATTAGAAGAATTTGAGTTTGCTGAAAGGTTAAAGCCTTATATCAGACATACCAGTACCCACAGTGAAAAATTGCTTGCTAACATCAGTGGTGAAGAAGACAGTAAAGAAATCCAATTTCAGCACCACAACAAATTGGGTATTGAAGCGTTCTCAGACGGGAAGTTGGAAGTGGCACTAGAGCACTTTGAAACAGCATTGTCTATTGCCCCTCTCAATACAGGCGCTGCGCTTAATAAAGTGCAAGTATGTCTCGCCCTACTCGTTAAAGTTGACCGCCCATGGCCTGAAATAACCAAGAATATTTCAGAGACATTTATTGCTCTTGAGGACTTTCCATTATCAGAGCAACAAAGCGAACGTAAAGCGGAACTAAGAAAAGAGTTTAACATCCAACGGATGCAAGCAAAGAAAAGAGCAAATAGCTAAGCCCTTACTCACAGAGCCGACTGCTAAGATAAAGGAATATTAAACAGTAGTTCATTCCCGCTCAAATAATAAAACATAAAAAATAAAGATTTGCCTCGCAACTTATGCATGAATAATAGATGCTATAGGCATAAAAAGCTTTTAGATAATTTTGTAGATCATATAGGGTTAAAAAACCAATGAAAATAATCTCATTCAACATAAACGGCCTTCGCGCTCGATTACATCAATTACAAGCGATTGTAGACAAGCATTCGCCTGACGTAATTGGCCTACAAGAGATCAAAGTGCACAACGAGATGTTCCCTGTAGCAGCCGTTGAAGACATGGGTTATCACGTCTTTTTTCACGGTCAGAAAGCGCATTACGGTGTTGCTATGATGGTGAAAAAAAGCACCGTTGCTGACGTAGAAGCGATTAAAGTGCAATACGGTTTCCCAACCGATGATGAAGAAGCGCAAAAACGTATGATCATGGTGACGTTTGACCAAACATCAGGCAAACCAATCACAGTATTAAACGGTTATTTCCCACAAGGCGAGAACATCAGCCACGAAACGAAATACCCATACAAGCGTAAATTCTATCAAGATTTGAATATCTACCTTAATGACAATCACACAGCAGAAGACGATGTGATTGTCATGGGTGATATCAACATTTCCCCTGCAGATAAAGATATTGGCATCGGTGAACCCAATGCCAAACGTTGGTTAAAAACCGGTAAATGTAGCTTCCAGCCAGAAGAACGTGAATGGTTAGCAAAACTGCAAGGGTTTGGTCTACACGATACATTTCGCACTATTAAGCCAGAAGTAAGCGACCGCTACAGCTGGTTCGATTACCGCTCAAAAGGCTTCCCTGACAACCGAGGTCTGCGTATTGACGTGATCTTAGCGACTGCAACCTTGAATGCGAAAGTGGTTGAAAGTGATGTCGACTACGAACTGCGCGGCATCGAAAAACCATCTGACCACGCTCCAATCTGGACGACTTTTAGTTAACAATATTGATCAACATTTATCAATGTAAGACAATAGCCTAGGAGCAAGTCCCTAGGCTATTTAACATATCAAAAACGCATTTTAGAAATATGTGTCTAACCTTAATATTACCCAGACATTCAGATATCAGATGCAATAATGACGATGCAGTGGACCAAGATACGTGCAACAGCCAACAGTTTAATTCTCAGTGTTTTAGTGAACATATCTCCCGCTAATGCCCAGTATTCCGCTAATATAAAATCTCATGTTCCTGATGTGATATCTCACTTCCCGGCACCAACATTACCTTACACAATAGCCCAGCAGCAGCTTGATATTCATAGTCAACCGAGCTTTGAAGACCTTCCCCAGCTATTAGCAAAACGTACCATCAAAGTACTCGTGGTGAACCACCCTGCTTATTATTTTATTTATCAAAGCCGCCCACGTGGGCTTGCCTATGACATGATGCGGGAATACGAAAAACGCTTAAATAAAAGACACTTCAAAGACACTAAACTAAAACTAAATATCTTGTTCATTCCCGTACCAAGCAGCCAGATAATCAACTTGCTTGAACAAGGTTATGGCGATATCGCCATCGGTCCATTAATGACCCCACTACGCCAGCAAAATCAAGTGACTCATACCGAGCCTATTTATACAGACAATCAGTTATTAGTCGTCAGCCATAAATCGACAACGGCGTACAAAGATATAAAACAGCTCTCAGGTAAAGAAATATGGATACGCCGAAATAGTATTTATCACCAGCAATTAAAGCATATCAACAAGCAGTTATTCCTCCACAACAAGCCACCTATTAACATCCATATTGTCAGTGATGAACTGGAGGATTTCGAAATATTAGCCATGGTCAATAATAAACAGATATTCATGACGATGATCTCGAATCACAGTTTACGTTTATGGAAACGGTTATATAAAAATATAAAAATACATACTGAATTAGCCGTCGGCAGCCACATTCCGAGTACATGGGCAGTGCGGAATAACACCCCACAATTAACCAATAGCTTAAATCAATTTATCGCTAAACATAAAAAGGGCACCAAGATCGGCAACATCTTGCACCGCCGCTACTTGATGAGACACCCTTGGTTAAAAAAAGTCATTCATCAACAATTTGAAAATCGCTATTTGGAAACCGAAAAAATCATTAAAAAATACGCTAAACAGTACAAATTTGACTGGCAACTGATTCTGGCGCAAGCTTATCAAGAATCACGCCTGAATCAAAAAGCCATTAGCCATCGTGGTGCTGTTGGTGTCATGCAGGTATTACCTTCAACGGCTAACGAGCCTTATGTCAATATTAAAAATATCAACAAGGTAGACAGTAATATCCATGCCGGAGTGAAGTATTTACATTTTATGCATCAGCGCTATTTTAACCATGACAATATTACTGAACTAGATTCATTATTACTTAGTTTTGCCGCTTATAACGCCGGTCCAACAAAGTTAATTAGATTAAGAAAGCGGGCAATAAAACAAGGCTTAAACCCTAACATTTGGTTTAATCATGTCGAGAAAGTTGCAGCAGAAGTGATTGGCAGAGAAACGGTGGATTATGTAAACAACATTTATAAATTTTACATCACCTATTTACTCGCATCCCGTTATCAAATTAACGAAACGCAATTAGCACAGCAGCAAGTTGCAAACACGCGCTAATACTTCAGAGCCAAAAAAGCCGTTATGGAGCCCACAACGGCCTGCTATTTTATAACCTACACTCACCGTTAAGCTAAGTGTCTAAACGCCCGTTTTTCTAAGCGTTTGAATACCGCAAAAATACCAAAACAGAGACACAAGTAAATACCGCCAGCAAAGATAAATGCTTCAAACGGTGCATAAAAGCGGGAATACACATTATAACCCGCACCGGTAATATCAACCAAGGTCACGACACTGGCGATAGACGTGGCATGCAGCATAAAGATAACTTCATTACTGTACGCAGGTAATGCACGGCGAAATGCCGACGGTAAGATGATACGACGCAAGATCTGCCAATAATTCATCCCATACGCTTGCGCGGCTTCAATTTCACCTTTATCCGTTGTCACCAATGAGCCACGTATGATCTCGGTACTGTACGCCGCCGTATTTAACACAAACGCTAACAGACAAGGATAAAATGCATCTTCAAGTAAGAACCAAATTGAGCTGTCTTGGATACCATCAATCATGGTCACACCATAATAAATCATATACAACTGGATCAATAATGGCGTACCACGGAACACATAAGTGAATAACCAAATACTACGCGACAGCCACACATACTGACTGGTGCGCATGATAGCTAATGGCACCGCTAAAAAAAAACCAATCACCACCGACAGGAACGTCAGTTGTACCGTTAAGACCGTACCATCCCAATACTCACTTAAGGTATTCGGGGTAAACATTTCATTTTGCTCAAGCAAAGCAATCAGTTGATCTAACATATTAATGACCCTCTACACCTTTGCTAAAGTGACGTTCTAAATATTTCAGCACAATCTCACTCACCGTGGTAATGGCTAAATACACAAACGCCACAGGAATAAAGAATAAAAACGGTTCATAGGTTGTCATCGCCGCTTCTTTCGCTAGCTTAACCATATCCGACAAACCAATCACAGAGACCAGTGCCGTTGTTTTAACAAGCACTAACCAGTTATTACCAATGCCCGGCAAGGCAAAACGCATCATTTGTGGGAACATCACCCGACGAAATACTTGCCAATCAGACATGCCATACGCTGTCGCAGCCTCTAATTGGCCTTTATCAACAGATAACAATGCCCCACGGAACGTCTCACCCATGTAAGCACCAAAAATGAAACCAATAGTCAGCACACCTGCTGTGAACTCATCGATATTAAAATACAAGCCATCTTCATAAAACGCCGACAAGGTTAACCAACCATGCTCAACATAAAATGCATTGATGGCGTAAGTTTCATGTAATTCATACAACCATTCTGAAAAATTGTTTAAGCCCACTTGTAAGCCAAAATAAATCAGCATCATAAGCACGAGATCAGGTACACCACGAACCAAACTCGTGTAAGTAAGTGCAAGCGCAGAAGAAATTTTACCGCCAGAATAGCGTGCTACAGCGGTTATTAACCCGAGTAACACAGCGATAATTAATGAAAAAATGGCAAGTTTAACGGTTAATATAGCGCCATTAAAAATACTTGGGCCATAACCTTGAAGATCTAACATAATATTCCCAGAAAGCAGTGGGCGTAACCCTTCGCTAATAGCCCAGTTAATAACCTTGGCTAATAACTGAATGTCACAAAGAGTCCACCCATTTTTATTATCGTCACACGCAACTGCGCGGCGATAAAGAAACTACATTTTAATGCTGTAGCTGAAGTATTTAGCTTGGATCGTTTCGTATGTGCCATCGGTTTTGATTTCAGCTAATACTTTATTAAACGTTGCAGCAAGTGACTTATCACGTTTACGCAGCGCAACACCCATGCCTTCGCCTAATTGGAATGTATCGCCTACAGCAGTAAAAGCACCTTTCTTTTCAGGGATCAATAACGTGGTATCACCAACTGGGAAATCCAGTAATACCATGTCTAAACGACCGCCTTCAAGATCCAGTAATAAATCACCGCTGGTATTGTAACGTTTGATAGTGTTATTTTTAGCATACTCCGCAGTGACATGTGTATCTTGTACTGTGCCGCGCTGCACGCCAATACGTAATTCTTTAAAGGCCGCTTTATCTGTCACATCCAGTTTAAAGTCTGCCGCTGCAAACCAACCGCTCGGCGTATTGTAGTAAGGTTCAGAGAACAGCACTTGTTTTCTACGTGCATCAGTAATCGACATTGACGAGAAGATAGCATCGTATTTACGTGATAATAAACCTGGAATAATACCGTCCCAAGATTGTACAACCCAAGTACAATTCCAATTAGCGCGCTTACACACTTCATTACCTAAATCGATCTCGAAACCGGTTAGCTCACCATCAGGCGTTTTGTATTCAAACGGCTTGTAAGGTGCATCAACACCTAAACGCACATCAGTCCATTCTTTCGCTACCACAGCTGAAGAAAGTAATAAGCTTGTTGCAAATAAAGTCGCTAATTTTTTCATACATATTTCCCTATTATTATAATTGGGTCAATCAATGACCCGTGTTGTGTTGTTTTGGTTTTTAATATTTCGGTGCCAGCTCTTAATACTTAGGTGCTAGCTCTTAATATTTCGGTGCCAAGAACTGCTTAACACGCTCTGATTTCGGATTATCGAATAATGCTTTTGGATCGCCCTGCTCTTCAATCTGGCCTTCGTGTAAAAAGATAACCTTAGTTGATACATCCCGTGCAAATGCCATTTCATGGGTAACCACTAACATAGTACGACCTTCTTCAGCCAGACTTTGCATTACACGTAATACTTCACCGACGAGTTCAGGATCTAACGCTGAAGTCGGTTCATCAAATAACAATACTTCCGGTTCAACCGCTAGTGCACGGGCGATCGCAACACGTTGTTTTTGCCCACCAGATAGCTGACTTGGGTAATAGTCCTTTCTTTCCCACAAATCAACTTTCTTGAGATATTGTTCTGCACTCGCCAATGCATCACTGCGCGAGAGCCCTAAAACATGAATTGGTGCTTCAATCACATTTTCAATGACCGTCATGTGCGACCATAAATTGAAGCCCTGAAACACCATTGCTAAACGCGAGCGAATACGCTGAACTTGCTTTTTATTCGCTATATTAGGGTTACCGTCACGATCCGTCATCATCTCGATTAATTCGCCATTAACCGAGATATCACCCGACGTTGGCATTTCTAACAAATTAATACAGCGTAGGAATGTACTTTTACCCGATCCCGAAGAACCGATAATTGAGATCACATCGCCCTTATTCGCAGTCAGGTCGATACCTTTTAAGACTTCATTGTCACCAAATGATTTATGTAAATTCTTGATGTCTAATGTGGGACTGCTACTCATTCTATTCATCCTAAATACGCTTTATAACAATATAAGACATGTGCAATGCTTAAATTCAAACTATCATTAAAGACTGCAACATAAAAACAACAGTTAACATAACAAATTAGCAATTCAGATAACATAAAACGACTTGAATTTAGTCATTAACTCCATGCTAAAGACAAGATAAGGTCTTATATTCCAGGTAGAATAAAAACACAGGATTTAACGTTGACAATAGATAACACCAGCTAGCACCCCTATATTGGTATTTATGAGGCTTTAAATTTACTTACATAGTTTATTAAACTTTTGTTTTATATTTAAAATAAAGTTTACAAGATCGCATCAATACTGTAATTAAGTTACACCCAGTAAGGGGTAATAAGTTTAAGATTGATTATTTTCGTAATAAAAAAACACAAAACAACCTATATTTGATCTAGATCACTTTATAAATACCACTAGTTAGGTAATAATGTGCGTAGGTTATTTATTGAGACTAAACAATGAAAACAGTAAGCCCATTTGATGCCATTCTACCAGCTGAACTGCTAATTAAAGCAGAATCTGTCGGTGTAGCAAAAGCAACTAAAGCACCTAAACAAGCCTTCATGCTTGCTATCACAGCTGGTGTATTTATCTCCATCGCATTTGCCTTCTATACTACAGTAACCACAGGCACAACCGATGTTGCTTACGGTTTAAAAAAATTCCTAGGTGGATTTGCTTTTAGTCTTGGCCTATTACTTGTCGTTGTTTGCGGCGGTGAACTTTTTACCAGTTCAATCCTGACTATTATTGCCCGCGCTAACAACAAGATCACCACCCTGCAATTAGCAAAGAATTGGGCCGTTGTTTACGCTGGAAATTTTGTTGGTTGTATCTTCTTTGTCTTGCTCATGTTTTTAGCCAAACAGCACCTCGTTGCTGACGGTGCTTGGGGTATCAATGCCATGAAGATTGCTCAACACAAATTACATCACACCTTTATTCAAGCTGTTACACTCGGCATCCTTGCCAACCTACTTGTTTGTCTTGGTGTATGGATGAGTTTCGCAGCGCGCTCCATTACTGACAAGTTTATTGCCGTGGCATTACCTGTCAGCATGTTCGTTGCATCAGGTTACGAACACAGTATTGCTAACATGTTTATGATCCCACTCGGGTATGTTATTGCGAACTTTTCTGGCCCAGAGTTTTGGCTAGCAACTGGCGCTAACCCAGCAGATTTTACCGATTTAACATTATCTCACTTTGTATTTAATAACCTTATACCGGTCACCATTGGTAACATTATTGGTGGTGGCGTATTAGTTGGCCTCACTTACTGGGCTATCTACTGTAAAAAAGAATCTTAATATCTGTTGTTAACAACGGATAACAAACTTTGAAATTACATTTTTTAGAATATTAATAGATTAGGTGTACTTATGACTGAACAAACAATATTTGATCAAGCTTGGAAAGGTTTCACTACTGGTGAATGGACAAACGAAGTTAACTTACGTGACTTCATCCAGAAGAACTACACTGAGTTTACTGGTGATGAATCTTTCCTAGCTGATGCAACTAAAGCAACAGATACGCTTTGGAAGAATGTCATGGAAGGTATCAAAATCGAGAACAGCACACATGCGCCACTTGATTTTGATACTGCAGTACCATCAACAATTACTTCTCATGCCGCTGGTTACATCGATCAAGGTTTAGAAACAATTGTTGGTCTACAAACTGAGAAACCATTAAAGCGTGCGATTATCGCTAATGGCGGTATCCGTATGGTTGAAGGTTCTTGTAAAGCTTATGGTAAAGAACTAGACGCAACAACGAAGAAAATCTTCTCTGAATACCGTAAAACACACAACCAAGGTGTATTTGACGTTTATACAAGCGACATCATGAAATGCCGTAAGTCAGGTATCTTAACAGGTTTACCTGATGCATATGGTCGTGGCCGTATCATTGGTGATTACCGTCGCGTTGCTGTATACGGCATCGACTTCCTAATGAAAGACAAATTTGCACAACAAAAATCATTAGAAGCAAAGTTCTACTCAGGTGAAGATCTAGAAGCAACAATGCGTTTACGTGAAGAAATTTCAGAACAGTATCGTGCGCTAAACGACATCAAAACGATGGCAGCAACTTACGGTTTCGACATTTCTGGCCCAGCGACAAACGCAAAAGAAGCAATCCAGTGGACTTACTTCGGCTACCTAGCTGCTGTTAAATCACAAAATGGCGCAGCAATGAGCTTTGGCCGTGTAACTACGTTCCTAGATGTTTACATCGAACGTGATTTACAAGCAGGCATCATTACTGAAACTGACGCTCAAGAAATGATTGACCACCTAGTAATGAAGCTACGTATGGTACGTTTCTTACGTACTCCTGAATACGATGAGTTATTCTCTGGTGACCCAATCTGGGCTACAGAAACTATCGCAGGTATGGGTACAGACGGTCGTTCATTAGTCACTAAATCATCATTCCGTGTACTACACACACAGTACACTATGGGTCCTTCACCAGAGCCAAACATCACTGTATTGTGGGCTGAAAACTTACCATTAAACTTCAAACGCTATTGTGCGAAAGTATCAATTGATACTTCATCAATCCAGTACGAAAATGATGATTTAATGCGTACCGATTTCGACAATGATGACTATGCAATTGCTTGTTGTGTATCACCAATGATTGTTGGTAAACAAATGCAGTTCTTCGGCGCTCGTAGTAACCTTGCTAAAGCATTGCTATATACAATCAATGGCGGCGTAGATGAAAAACTAAAAGTACAAATTGGTCCAGTTGTAGACAAGATCACAGATGATGTTCTTGATTACGAAGACGTAGCTGCACGTTTAGACAAAATGATGGATTGGTTAGCAACAACATATGTTACTGCACTTAACTCTATTCACTATTCACACGACAAATACTCGTATGAAGCATCACTAATGGCATTACATGACCGTGACGTAGAACGTACAATGGCATGTGGTATCGCGGGTCTATCTGTTACAGCTGATTCACTTTCTGCAATCAAGTACGCGAAAGTTAAACCAATTCGTGATGAGAATGGTATTGCTACTGATTTTGAAATCGAAGGCGATTACCCTAAATTTGGTAACAACGATACACGTGTAGATGATATCGCTTGTAGCCTTGTTGAAACCTTCATGAAGAAAGTTGCTAGTCACAAAATGTACCGTGATGCGAAACCAACACAGTCTGTACTAACCATTACATCAAACGTTGTATACGGTAAGAAAACCGGTACTACACCAGATGGCCGTCAAGCAGGCGCACCATTCGCACCGGGCGCAAACCCAATGCATGGTCGTGATGAGAAAGGCGCTATCGCAGCCCTAACATCAGTTGCAAAACTACCGTTTGAATACGCAAAAGATGGTATCTCTTATACTTTCTCTATCGTACCAAACGCACTAGGTAAAACTGACGATATTCGTCGAACTAACCTTGCTGGTTTAATGGATGGTTACTTCAAGCACAGCAGTGTAATTGAAGGTGGTCAGCACTTAAACGTAAATGTGATGGATCGTTCAATGTTACTTGACGCTGTTAAGCACCCTGAAAAATACCCACAACTGACCATTCGAGTGTCTGGTTACGCGGTACGTTTCAACTCGCTAACACCTGAGCAACAGCAAGACGTAATTACACGTACATTCCAACAATCATTCTAAGAGTGTCGGAATCGTAGGATAAAACGACTTAAGTTGTTTTAATCCTACCAATAAAGAAAAGCCTTACACATGTAAGGCTTTTGTATTTATAATCGCTTTTACATTTATAATAGTCATATAGCCCTATCGTTTGGAGATATTATGTCGCTTATTAAGCCTATTGATTCTACCGAGTTGTGTAGCACAGTCGGACGCATTCATTCTACCGAATCTTTTGGCTCCGTAGATGGACCTGGTATTCGTTACATCGTTTTCATGCAAGGCTGCTTAATGCGTTGCCTCTATTGTCACAATCGTGACTCATGGGATTTACATTCAGGTAAAGAAATCACCGTTGATGAATTAATGCGTGAACTGGTTTCATACAAGGCATTTATGCTCGCTACCGGTGGTGGTGTCACCGCATCAGGCGGTGAAGCAATGCTCCAACCTGAATTTGTCCGTGATTTTTTCACCGCTGCGCAAGCTGAAGGGGTTAACACTTGTTTAGATACCAACGGCTATATTCGTAAATACAGCGATGTGATTGATGAAGTGCTCGATGTCAGTGATTTAGTCATGCTCGATATAAAACAAATGAACGACAAGATCCATCAAGAGCTCGCTGGCGTCAGTAATAAACGCACCCTTGAATTTGCCGAGTACTTAGCCAAGCGCGATCAAAAAACATGGATCCGCTATGTTGTCGTCCCAGGTTTTACCGATGATGATGCTTCCGCACATGCATTAGGCAAATTTATTCAGCACATGAATAATATTGAAAAAGTAGAATTACTGCCTTATCACGAATTAGGCTTGCATAAATGGAAAACAATGGGCTTTGATTACCCACTCGACGGTGTGCCGCCACCAAGCAAAGGCACCATGGACCGCATTCAAGCTATCTTATTAGAATATAAAGATAATGTAATTTATTAATCGTCCAAACAGAATTCTATTTCAAACCGATCCTAGCTCTATGCTATGATCGGTTTTTTGTTTTAGCCTTTTTGCTAATCGCCATCAGAATAATGAGATCACATGAACAACCTTTGCCCTACCTACCTTTGCCCTATCTGCGCGGGTCCGCTATCCTTGCACGATAAAAGTCTCGCTTGCGAGCAACGCCATCAATTTGATCTCGCAAAAGAAGGTTACGTAAACTTACTGCCGGTACAAAACAAAAAATCGAAAAATCCAGGTGATAACAAAGAAATGATGCAAGCGCGTCGAGAATTTCTTGACCAAGGCTTCTATCAATCACTGTCAGACAAGGTCAATAGCATTGCTCAGCAAGCTCTAACCGCTGTCAGCGCACCGAATGTCCTCGACCTAGGCTGTGGCGAAGGCTATTACACCCATCGCTTAGCGCAAGTCATATCAAATACAGAGCCACAAATTGCCGGCTTAGATATTTCTAAATCAGCGATCCGTTATGCTGCAAAACGCTATAAAAGCATCAACTTTTGTGTGGCAAGTGCATACGCGACCCCCTTTGCTGATGCCAGCCAAGATTTAGTCACACGTATTTATGCACCATCACAAGATGCCGAACTAGCGCGCATTATCAAAATTGACGGTTACTTAATCACAGTAACCCCTGCTGCCGAGCATTTGTTTGAATTAAAACAGAAGATTTATCAAACGCCAGAAAAGCACGATATGACAATTGAAGAGATTGCAGGATTTACCCTCGTTGAACAACAACGTTTAACAGATGTGATCACTCTGACGCAAGCTAAAGACAGCAAGAACTTATTAGAAATGACGCCGCTTGCGTGGAAAATGAACGATGAACAAAAAGCAGTACTCTATGCCGCAGACCTAACCCTTACGTTAGACTTTCACATTACCTTGTATAAACGTACGGCATAACGGTTCTATTTCATTGAATGAACACCTCGTTTTACAGATAAAAAAATACCGATATTAACGATAATATCGGTATTTAATTTAGGCTATCAGCAAGGCTAGCCATAATATCTATAAGGCAATACCTTATTTTGCCATAAAGGCTTTGTCCATACGTTTAAATGCACTTTCTAAAATATCAGCCAATTCACTGTAATGTGGATTTTTTGCTGCAGGCTCTAGTTCATAACCTTGCGTCACTAATCCTTGATATAACTCTCGATACCAAGTAGCAAGTGAAACAGGTAATAACTCGCTCGAGCGTTTACCTAACCAATACAAGCCTTGCATCGGTAAAGTAATCAATAATAATGCAATCGCAATACTTGCAGGTAATTGTTGCATGTCCCCATAAAGGTACTGCATCATCACCGTTAAAATAGCGAGTGGCGGCATTGTCTTAAAGCCAAGCTGAGTCGCAGCAATAATTCTATTTTCAGGAAAAAGGGCTGCCAATTCTTTTTTCATTGGCCAGCGCGCCATATAATGTTGACCTTTATAAAGCGTATCTTTAAACACACCCATCAGCATCCTCCCATAAAAAGATAAGTTTTCTATAATTCAAACCATACACTATGTCGTGGTACAGGTAAAATAGTATATGAATGTCACGTTAATGGTTTAGATCAACTTTATTACAAATATACTTTGAGATATCGTCCCATTGCAAGTAAACTATGAGGCAGTTAACACTTTAAGGGAAAATGTGAGTGATACAACTCACAGTTTTAACAAGTCGTCATTTTTTAAGATGGATATTTAGTAACGAACATTCGTCGTATCAACTACGACATCGTACGTAAAAATGACAGTGTCAGCCAATTTGCTAAGCACAGACAATCTCTCTGCTTTAATAAAGATACGATACCAGAGCGAAAATCGCTAGGTATTGTTATCAGTTATTTTATTGATTATTTCATAATAGGTTTTTACGCATGAATAAACTCGTTCTAGTTCTAAACTGTGGTAGCTCTTCTCTTAAATTTGCAGTTCTTGATTCAGTATCAGGTGATGAAAAATTATCTGGTCTTGCTGAATGCTTTAATTTAGAAAACGCACGCATCAAGTGGAAACTTGACGGCAATAAAGGCACAGCCGATCTAGGCGCAGGCGCTTCACATAAAGAAGCTGTAGCATACATCGTAAATAACATTCTTAAAGACCAAAAAGAAATGAGCGACGCTATCGTAGCGATCGGTCATCGTGTTGTACACGGCGGCGAAAAATTCACTTCATCAGTAATCATTGATGATGCAGTAATGCAAGGCATCGAAGACTGTGCAACATTAGCACCGCTTCATAACCCAGCTCACCTTATCGGTATCCGTGCTGCACAAGCTGCATTCCCAACACTGCCACAAGTTGCTGTATTTGATACTGCGTTCCACCAGTCTATGCCTGAAAAAGCATACCTATACGCATTACCGTACAAACTATACCGCGAAAATGGCGTACGTCGCTACGGTATGCACGGTACTAGCCACCTATTCATTGGCCGTGAAGCAGCAGCACTTCTAGGTCAAAAAGTTGAAGAAACTAACATCATCAACTGTCACCTAGGTAACGGCGCATCTGTTTGTGCAATTAAAGATGGTAAATCAGTAGACACAAGCATGGGTATGACTCCGCTTGAAGGTCTAGTAATGGGTACACGTAGTGGTGATATTGATCCAAGCATCATCAACCACCTAGTTACACAATGTAACTACACGCTTGCAGAAGTGAACAGCATGCTAAACAACGAAAGTGGTTTACTAGGTGTGTCTGAAATTTCTAGCGATTGCCGTGCTATCGAAGATGGCCATGCAGAAGGTCAAGTTGGCGCAGTACGCGCAATGGAACTTTCTTGCTACCGTCTAGCTAAATACATCGCTTCATACGCAGCAGCTTTAGGCCGTATCGACGCTATCGTATTTACTGGTGGTATCGGTGAGAACTCTGACGTTATCCGTTCAATCGTTCTTAACCAACTTTCTATCTTCGGTATCGAAGTAGATGAAACTGCAAACACAGCTGCACGTTTCGGCAGTGAAGGTACAATCACTACAGCAAACAGTAAAATTAAAGCTATGGTTATCTCTACTAATGAAGAATTAGTTATTGCACAAGACGCAGTAAACTTAATCTAATTAGCTAGTTAACTTAACTAAGTTTAACTTTTATAAGAAAGGTGTCATCGCACCTTTCTTTCTTCTCAATCCCAATATAAGGGGACGCTAGTGGCTCGCACTATAATGCTTATCCCAGTTGGCGTAGGCGTAGGCGTAACTTCTGTTAGTCTAGGTATGGTTCGTGCGTTTGAACGCAACGGCCTAAACGTTAACTTTTTCAAACCAGTTGCTCAACCTCGCCAAGGCGAAAAAGGTCCAGAGCTTTCAACTGAAATTATCCGTCAAGGAACGAATGCATCACCTGCAACACCGTTCACTTTATCACACGCTGAAAAATTAATCGGTGCTGGTAAAACTGACGTACTTCTTGAAGATATCGTTGAACGTTTCGAATCACACATGGTTGATGCTGAAATCGTTGTTGTTGAAGGTCTAGTACCAACATCAAAACAACCATTTGCTAACGATGTTAACTACAACATCGCTAAAGCACTTGACGCTGAAATGGTATTTGTGACTAACCCTGGCACAGATTCTTCAGAGCAACTTAAAGATCGTTTAGAGATCGCTTGTTCTAATTTCGGCGGCAGCAAAAACAAAAACATCATTGGTTGTGTGATCAACAAAGTTGGCGCACCACTTGATGAAGCTGGCCGTAGCCGTCCAGATCTTGCTGAAATGTTTGAAGCAAACACAGGTAATGCTAGCCATAACCTAGAAGTGCTACAAGTATTTGGCAAAAGCCCAATGCCTATCCTGGGTTGTATCCCATGGAGCGCTGAGCTAATTGCACCACGTGCAAAAGATCTCGCTAAACACTTAAATGCTGAAATCCTAAACGAAGGCGAAATCGAAGAACGTCGTCTAGTGGGTATCACTTTCTGTGCACGTTCTATCCCGAACATGCTTGAGCACTTCCGTCCAGGTGGCTTATTAGTTACTTCTGGCGATCGTGCTGACGTGATTGTTGCTGCATGTCTTGCTGCAATGAACGGCGTTAAAGTTGGCGCATTACTATTAACTGGTGATGCTCGTCCAGACGAAAGTGTATTAAAACTTTGTCAACAAGCGATGGCAACAGGTTTACCAATCATGTTAACGCCAACAAACACTTGGCAGACAGCATTAACGCTTCAAAACTTCAATCTTGATATCCCTGCAGATGACAAACAGCGCATCGAAGCGGTTCAAGAATACATCGCAAGTCATATCGACAAGCAATGGATTGAAACGTTAACAGTTGGTACACAGCGTACTCGTCGTCTATCCCCGCCTGCATTCCGTTACCAGTTAACAGAATTAGCACGTCAAGCGAAGAAACGTGTTGTTCTTCCTGAAGGTGAAGAACCACGTACAATTGAAGCGGCTAACATTTGTGCTGAACGCGGTATCGCGATCCCAGTACTTGTGGGTAACCCTGCTGAAATTAAACGTGTTGCAGAAAGCCAAGGTATCGTGCTTTGTGACGGTGTTGAAATCGTAGATCCAGTAACATGTCGTGAAAAATATGTTGCGCCTATGGTTGAACTACGTAAAGCGAAAGGCCTGACTGAAGTCGTAGCACGTGAACAACTAGAAGATAGTGTTGTTCTTGCGACTATGATGTTAGAACAAGCTGAAGTTGATGGTCTTGTATCTGGTGCCGTTCACACGACAGCAAACACAATCCGTCCAGCACTACAGTTGATCAAAACGGCACCGGGTTCAAACCTAGTGTCGTCGATCTTCTTCATGTTGCTACCAGATCAAGTATTAGTGTACGGTGATTGTGCAATTAACCCAGATCCAAATGCTGACCAACTAGCTGATATCGCAATTCAATCTGCTGATTCTGCTAAAGCGTTCGGTATTGAACCTCGCGTTGCGATGATCTCTTACTCAACTGGTTCATCAGGCCAAGGTAGTGATGTAGAAAAAGTACGCGAAGCAACTAAACTTGCACAAGAACGTCGCCCAGATCTAATCATCGACGGTCCATTACAGTACGATGCTGCTATTATGGAAAATGTTGCAAAAAGTAAAGCGCCAAACAGCCCTGTTGCTGGTAAAGCGACTGTATTTGTATTCCCAGATCTTAATACTGGTAACACAACTTACAAAGCGGTACAGCGTTCTGCAAACCTAATCTCTATTGGTCCAATGCTGCAAGGCATGCGTAAACCAGTAAATGATTTATCACGTGGCGCATTAGTAGACGATATCGTTTACACAATCGCGCTAACAGCAATTCAAGCTAAGCAATTAAGCAACTAGTTTGAAAATCTGTTAAACGTGTATTAAGGCTTCCCTCGGGAAGCCTTTTTTGTACCCATTCATATTTTAGGCTATTCCTCATTAATTAACTCACAATTAATATATGGTATAGCGTTTCTTTACCCAAGATTTTGATACTTATCTTCCTCACATCGACATTGATTTACATACGCTGTCTACAATAACGCTCAGGGCGATTAACCCTAAATATTCAACCCTTGTATATCAAATCTAAAAGAGCCCGCTGCAGCGTCCTATGAGGCTATTTTATATAACAAAAACAACTAAATTATTCAGTCTTTAGTCGTATTTAATTTCTAATTTTTTCTTGATTTTTCATGAAATATAAATGCAACGAAGTAAAATCATTTTAATACAACAACTTACAGATTCACCATAAGTTAACACACATGGTTATCCACAGAATCTGTGGATAACCCAACAAAAAAGTCAATTATTAACAAAACGATTAGGGTATATAACTAATTTAGTCCACAACACGTGTTTAATGCTTAAAGTTATACACACGCTAAATACAACTAAGCGTGTATATACATAAATAATACTAACCTGTGTATAACATGATGATTTAAAAGTGAAGTAAAGTGCAGGTATCAGGCAAGTCATATAAACAGCTAAAATAGACCGATTCAAATTAACTATTTACTATAAAAAAGGCATCAAATTATGATAAAACAGGTATAAAAAAAGCCTCAATTCAAATTGAGGCTTTTTATAATCAGTTTGCTATCGCAACATTAGTCTGTCGTGCAGATTAGTTAACGCCTGACTCATCTTCAAGTTGGTCACCTAATTCCGCTTCCAATTCTTGTTTTAATTCGTCTTGAAGTTGATAATACGATAAATCGTTTTCATTATAGTCCATCATAACCACCTTAATAGTACTTAACAGTACGTCTTTAAAATATGCCGATAATCGATAATCCGCTTATCACACTTCCCTGGAACAACCTTCTGCCCAGTCCATGTATTAATCCTAACACAGCATTTTAAGTCCGCAATATTTGTTGTTCTCGATGAAAATATTGATCCTCATCAATAAATCCATTCTGTAATTATTTATCAACATTTTGCTTGTGCGCTCTTCATATGAAAGCAAACAGACGAAATAACAAAGGGATCACGACCTCGACATACAATAACGAGGCTAAAACTGAACGATAATAAACAAAATAGAACAACTTAATATAAGTTATACCAAAAAGTAATATGGGTGTTTTTTGACGCTAAAATCGACTACTCTGCTTTCGGCGAGTAAATAAAGATTAATACTTTAAGGCCTTTGCCCACTTCTGCTTCTTTAAACACAGCTGGCGTTGGTAGTTGTTCTTGGAACACACAATCAGGGCAATGTTCAGCAACATTATCAAATAAGAACTGCTCACCAAGCTCTGGTGCATTTAAGCATAACATTACTTTACCGCCCGGTTTCATCAGCTGCGGAATGCGTTTAATGATCTTGCTGTAATCACGCTTAATATCGACACTGCCTTTTTGGAACGACGGTGGATCCGAGATCAACAAATCATAAGGACCATGCTTACGTAAACGCCCATATGATTTAAAGATATCAACACCTTCAAATTTAACTTTCTTAAGATCATGACCATTACTGCGGTGGTTATCACGACCCATAGTCAGTGACGTACGGCTAAGATCGACGTTCATCACTTTGTCTGCCCCGCCCGCTAACGCAGCAACAGAGAACGCACAAGTATAAGAAAACAAGTTTAATACGTTAGCATTCTCAGACTGTGCTTTAACCCACTGACGACCATTGGCCATATCTAGGAACAAGCCAGTGTTTTGTGCACGACCAAACTCAAGATTGAAGGTCATGCCATTTTCAGTGATCTCGGTGCGATTACATTCTTCACCAAGAAACAATGACGTCGGTGCACGTTCACGACAACGGAATTGCACTAATACCGTTTTACACTGTTCACCGAGTTGCGCCTGTAATGCTTCAGCGAGCAGTATCAAGTAATCGTTGTCTTCTTCTTTGTATAACGTAATAAGTGCAACTGGTGACAACCAATCGATATTCATGTGCTCGAAACCAGCATACGTATGGCCACGACCATGGAACAAGCGACAGGCATCTTCTGCAACAGCAGAGAAGTCAATAAATTCAAGCGGCAATTTCTTATCAGCCTCGGGCATAGCAACAGTCACAATCTTATTCACCTTAATTAATCGTATAAAACAAAAAGGGATGCACACTGTACATCCCTTTCTTCAATTCATCGTATTATACTTGATTAACGCTAAATTGCGATCAAGCCTCTTGGTTATTTTTTACTTCAACATCACGGTTTATCTTCACATCGACATCACTGCTGATCAGTATCGACATCCAATTGTTGTCGTTAATAGTTTCTAAACCAATTTTAACAATCATCGTCAGTGGTACAGCCAATAACATACCGACCAGACCAAGCAACCAGCCCCAGAAGATCAATGATAAGAAGACAATCAAGGTCGATAAACCCAGACCTTTGCCCATGAAGCGTGGTTCGATCACATTCCCCATGACCAAGTTAATCGTCACATAACCAATAGCGACAGCACCCGCTTCCGGTAAACCCAGTTGCAACATAGTCAAGATCACCGCAGGGACTGCCGCAATTAACGAGCCGATATTCGGTACATAGTTAAGTAGGAATGCGATTAACCCCCATAGTAGGTAAAAATCAACGTCCATTAAAAACAACATTAAACCAACAGACATCCCCGTGGCAATACTGACTAAGGTTTTAATCGCGACGTATTTATTCACAGAGTCTAAGAACTTGTCTAATTGTGCTAATTTGAAATCTGGGTCTTTAAACATTAAGTGTAGTTTCTTCGGTAATACATCACCTTCAAACAACATAAACACCACAGTTAACAAGATCAGGAAGATGTTAGCCATTACCCCAGATAAACTGCTGACCATGCTCGATACCATAGTTACAGCCGTACCTGGATTGAAGTATTCGAGTAGGGTATCTGACGATATTTGAATATTGTATTTATTCAAAAACACCACCAAGTCTCCGTAGTGGCCTCTGATCTGACTTTGGTAGTCACCAATATTGCTGGTGAGCTGCTGTACACTTGAGCCAATCACACTGGTGATTGTCAAGCCAATCATGATCGCAACAATCAACACCACGAAAATGGCGATTGCTCGTGGTATACGGCAACGTGTAATCAACTCGACTAATGGATTACAGATAATGGCAATAAATATCGCCAGTAAAAATGGAATGATGATCGGAGTGGCAATTTTAATACCACCAAGAATAATGATCACCGCAGCTATCATCACCAAATTACGCATTTGGCTATTTTCGTTTAATATAAGTTTCATAGTTACTCATTAAGGAGCTCATAGTCGCCAGTAGTCTACGGCATGACTGATGAATATAACCTTAACAGGGTAAAAACAATAATGATATTATATTGATGGTTTGCGTGCAAAATGAGTGCAAATGACATTACAAACTGAACTGAAGATGATTAACTGAATGATAATCATATAGTTGAAGCAGAAATGGTGGAGCCAAACGGGATCGAACCGATGACCTCGACACTGCCAGTGTCGCGCTCTCCCAACTGAGCTATGGCCCCATTTCTGCAGCAACTTGGTGTTGCTGCAGAGATAATATTCTATCTGCCGTTTTAGTGTCAATATCTACAATATAAAATCACGACCAAACGACAGAAAGGTTATTATTCACACACCGTTAGGCGTTTTCACGTGCAGCAATAAATGCTAACGCTTTGTCGATACCAGCAAGGCTACGTTCTTTGCCGATAAGCTTTAATGTTACATCTAATGACGGAGATTGACCGGCACCAGTAATCGCAACACGTAATGGCATACCCACTTTACCCATGCCAACTTCAAGCTCAGTCGCAGTGTCGTTAATTGCAGCGTGTAATACTTCAGCATCGCTCCAATCTGCAATAGCAGCTAATTTCTCTTGCACTTTAACTAATGCATCTTTTGCTACTGGACGTAAGTGTTTCTTCGCGGCAGTTGCATCAAAATCAGCGTAGTCTTCAAAGAAGTAACGGCTAGATGCAGCAAGTTCTTTCAGTGTTTTAGCACGTTCAGCAAGTACCTTAACGATCTCAGCCAGCGCTGGACCATTCGTGATATCAATACCTTGGTCTGCCATGTGCCACTCTAGGTGTGATGCAACATATTCAGGCGCCAGTGTTTTGATGTAATGTTGGTTAACCCATTGTAGCTTTTCAGTATTAAACGCTGATGGCGCTTTGTTTACTGCATCTAAGCTAAACAGTTTGATCATTTCTTCAGTGCTGAAGATCTCTTGATCGCCATGTGACCAACCTAAACGAACTAAATAGTTTAGTAGTGCTTCAGGTAGGTAACCGTCATCACGGTATTGCATAACGCCAACAGCGCCATGACGCTTAGACAATTTAGCGCCGTCATCACCTAAGATCATTGCAACGTGTGCGTACTGTGGAACAGGCGCGCCAAGTGCTTTTAGGATATTGATTTGACGTGGTGTATTGTTCAGGTGATCTTCACCACGAACAACATTCGTAATGCCCATATCCCAGTCATCAACAACAACACAGAAGTTGTATGTTGGTGAACCATCAGTACGGCGGATAATCAGATCATCTAATTCAGTATTGGCAAATTCAACTTTGCCACGGATTTTGTCATCAACGATAACAGAACCTTCTTTCGGGTTGCGGAAACGCACAACGAAATCAGCACCAGTGTCTTCAATGTCACCGTGGCTACATTTACCATCGTAACGTGGGCTTTCTTTCGCATCCATTTGCGCTGCACGTAACTCGTCTAGACGTTCACGTGAACAATAACATTTGTATGCTTTGTCTTCTGCAAGCAGTTGATCAACTAATTCGTTGTAACGATCGAAACGTTGAGTTTGGAAATACGGACCTTCATCCCAATCCAGACCAGCCCATTTCATGCCTTCTAAGATCGCGTCAACCGCTTCTTGAGTAGAACGTTCTAAATCAGTATCTTCGATACGCAATACAAATTCACCACCTTGGCTTTTTGCATGTAACCAAGAATAAAGCGCTGTACGTGCGCCGCCTACGTGCAAGTAGCCAGTTGGGCTAGGTGCAAAACGAGTCTTAACAGTCATAAGTCTCACAATACCTTTTACATTATATGATTCGCTTAACCAACCAACAGGTTAAGCACATGATGCTGCGCATTTTACCATTAAAGCTAAAACTAACAACACGCGAACTAAAATTAAGTGTTCAAAATGTTATTACTCCTGCAAACCGCTCAAGACATCCATGTTCGCTTAGACAAGGCCATCCATGGCCATGTATGTTTGCGATAGCAATAACATTTTTCTATACAGTTTGCTTATCGAAACTGATATCAACTTTTACCATAAACTAACTATGTGCTGCTATGTCTTGCTAAGAGTGCCAGTAAATCGTCCTCAGTGAGAATATCAATACCTAACTCTTGCGCCTTCGTCAGCTTAGAGCCCGCCGCAGGACCAGCCACTAACGCACTTGTCTTCTTCGACACACTGCCAGCGACTTTAGCGCCTAAGTCTTGTAAACGTGTTTTCGCATCTGCACGCGAGATATTCACTAATGTACCCGTGATCACATAGATAGTACCCAGTAATGGCTGCTGGCTTTCTTCTTTCACTGCCACATCGTCCCAAGTCATGCCCGCTTCGATTAACTGGTCAATCACTTCAAGGTTATGCGCTTCGCGGAAGAAGTAATAAATATGCTTCGCAACGATTTCACCCACATCGCTAATCAACACCAAACGCTCAACCGAGGCTTTTTTGATGAACTCTAACGTTAATAGGTCATTGGCTAAGTTAGCTGCCGTCGCTTCACCGACTTCACGAATACCCAAAGAATAGAGGAATTTAGCGAGTGTAGTGTGCTTAGCTACTTTTAACGCTTCGAGTAAATTTGTGGCTTTCTTTGGCCCCATGCGTTCAAGCAGAGTTAGTTTACCAAAGGTCATTGTAAATAGATCGGCAGGCGTTTTAATTAACTCTGCATCGACAAGCTGTTCTACTAGTTTATCGCCTAAGCCATCAACATTAAGGGCTTTACGCGAAGCAAAGTGTTTAATCGCCTCTTTACGTTGTGCGCCACAATACAAACCAGCCGTACAACGCACCGTCGCTTCACCTTCGATGCGCTCTACCTCAGAGCCACACACAGGGCATGTTACAGGGAATACAATCTCTTGTGCATCATCAGGGCGACGCTCTAGCATTACGCGAGCAACTTGTGGGATCACGTCACCTGCGCGGCGAATGATCACCTGATCTTTGATTTTAATACCTAAGCGCGCAATTTCATCTGAGTTATGCAGCGTAGCATTACTCACGGTGACGCCACCAACAAAGACGGGTTCTAAACGTGCTACTGGTGTAATTGCACCTGTACGTCCGACTTGGAATTCAACATCTAATAATGTGGTAATTTCTTCTTGTGCAGGAAACTTATGTGAAGTTGCCCAACGTGGCGCACGCGCAACAAAACCAAGTGTTTTTTGCAGCTCTAAATCATCAACTTTATAGACAACACCATCAATGTCATACGACAGTGCATCACGACGCTGACCAATGTCTTCATAAAAATCTAAACAACCTTGATAACCAGTTGCTACAGTGACATCGGCACAAACAGGTAAACCCCATTGCTTTAATTTTTGTAAGTTTTCAGCATGAGAATTGGATAAGCCTTTACCTTCAACCTCGCCTTCCACCACACCTAATGAATAAGCATTGAACGCTAGTGGACGACTTGCTGCAATCTTAGGATCAAGCTGACGTAAGCTACCCGCTGCCGCATTACGTGGGTTCACAAAGGTCTTTTCACCTTTCTTCTTGGCATTAATATTCAGTTGTTCAAAACCAGCTTTCGGCATAAATATTTCACCACGTACTTCTAAACGCGCTGGAAAATCATCACCACGTAAACGCAGTGGAATTGATTTAATGGTTTTTACATTTTCAGAAATGTCCTCACCAATTTGGCCATCGCCACGAGTGGCTGCACGAACAAAGTGACCATTTTCATACAAAATACTGGCAGCAAGACCATCGAGTTTTGGTTCACAGCTAAATTTGATCTCGGTTTTAGTTAATAAACGATCTTGTAAACGCTTTTCAAACGCCAATAGTTCTTCTGCAGAAAACACATTATCCAATGACAACATCGGGATCTCGTGCTTAATTTGGCTAAAGGCAGTCAACGCTGCGCCACCGACTTTTTGTGTTGGTGATGTTGCTAACGCAAGTTCAGGGTGGTCTGTTTCTAACTGTTTTAATTCACGTAATAAACGATCGTATTCCGCATCCGGCACAGTCGGATCATCCAGCACATAATACTGGTGATTATATTCTTCTAACTGAAGTGTTAAGGTTTGAATTTGCTTTGCTTGTTCTGTCATCTTTACTTCCAAAGATAAAAAATTCCGAAGATCAAAAAAAGCCCCACCGAGGTGAGGCATTTATCTGAATAACATGATTTATTTCGCTAATGAACGATTTTCTAATTTGCGAATAAACGCGCGATCTTGCTCGATAGCGTCTTCTAATAATGGATTACGAGACCCATCCATTAATAAACCATCAACGCCGTCAGCAATGCGCTCTGCTGCACTTAGCATCAGTGCATAATTATGTGATGCTTGACCTGCACATGGAAACATCATGAATAGCGATACCCCTGGAGACTCAAACTGCTCCATCGTATCAATATCAAACGTACCTGGTTTAACCATATTCGCAAGGCTAAAGATAACTGCGCCTTTACCTGCAGCATCCACGTGGCGATGGAAAATATCCATTGCACCAAATTTGAAGCCAAAGGCAGATAGCTCTTGTAATAATGCGGCGCCAGCAATGCTCTTGCCTTCACGCGCCATAATATTGATTACAAATACAGCTTCATCTGGCAATATTTCTTCAGGTTGAGCGCTTGTATCGTTATCATTTTTAGTCAGACTATCCAGATGATCAACAGCCGTATGATCAACAACGTTGTGAGAAAAAGCACTATCTTCACGCACTGTATCAATCACAATCTCAGCGTGTTCAACAGCTTGAATGTGGTTTAAACTCTCGTCATTATCAACGGTAGGGGCGGTATCATGCACCACGTGAGCGACAGGTCTAATAACAGGGCGAATTTCGTCATCATCCCCTGTTATCGCTTCATGTTCAGCATTGTTTACAACTTCCGCGCTAACCACATCATAACTTAAATCGTTTTTAACACTGTTATTCCCATCGGATGCAGTCAAAGACCCTTCAACATCGGTTGCAGAAAACGAACTCGCTAGCCCACTATTACTTACAGCACTCATCTTAATAGCACTATTAAACTGCGGCTCAATTTTTTCAACGGCGACAGGTGTCGACTCTTCACGGCCTAAGTTTATCGTCGGCTCGACAGACTTAGTCACAACGCGTTTTTCACCGATGCCATCAAGGTCAAAGCCTTGTTCATCTTTAACGCTCTGACGAACTTTACCTAACGGTTTATCTTTTAATGGTTTTACTTCGTTCTTTTTATTCGACCAAAGGCCGTGGGCAATTAAAGCAA
The DNA here is from genome assembly GCF_008931805.1 of Moritella marina ATCC 15381. GTDB lineage: Bacteria > Pseudomonadota > Gammaproteobacteria > Enterobacterales > Moritellaceae > Moritella > Moritella marina. Next base: position 2,605,100 of record NZ_CP044399.1, read on the forward strand.
CAATTGCAATAAACCCTAATATGATGAGAACAAGTCGCAAATCTTGCATAACAGCCTATCTCTTAATGTTAATTGTCTGTAAGTTCTACCGCTGTCGATATATCGACTGCGACGATTCGAGAGACCCCAGGTTCATGCATGGTCACTCCTATTAATTGCTGAGCCATTTCCATGGCTAACTTATTATGACTAATATAAATAAATTGTACTGTTTCTGACATCTCCTGAACCAGTTTACAAAAACGCCCGACATTTAACTCATCGAGTGGCGCGTCCACTTCATCTAACATACAAAATGGCGCAGGGTTTAATCGAAATATCGCAAACACTAATGACAATGCAGTTAAGGCTTTTTCACCACCGGAAAGCAATGAAATACGCGCATTTTTTTTACCTGGAGGGCGCGCCATAATGGTGACCCCCGAGTCCAATAAATTACTTGATGTAAGCTCTAACCAAGCAGCACCACCACCAAATACTTTGGGGAATAGTGCTTTAAAATCGGTGTTTATTTTTTCAAACGTTGTCGCAAACCGAGCACGAGTCTGTTTATCAATTTTAACAATCGCCGCTTCGAGCGTCTCGATAGCTTTCTCTAAATCATCAGTTTGTTCGTCTAAATACTGCTTGCGCTGCGATTGTTGTTCAAATTCTTCGACTGCCGCCAAGTTAACAGCGCCTATCTTTTGTAATTGTGCTTCTAGTTGTTTCAACTGTTGCTGGTATTCTTTTAACGTTAATATATTAACACACTCACGTTTCAATGTGTCTACATCCACATGGTCATCCGCAATTTGTTGATATAATAGCTGTTCTCTTGCTTTGTTGTTCGCCTGCTTTAAATCTAACTGCTGTACTTTGTCTTTCACTTTTAAGCTACTTGACATTATCCTAGCACGTTTTTCTTCAATATCACGCTTATCATTAACCCGTTTTGTACGGGTTAATTTCTTCGCGTTGTTGTCACTTTCGATAGCAATTTGTTTTTCAGCTGCGAGCGCGCGTGCAGTTTCTAGTTGCTGTAAGCTTTCAGCATATAATGAGTCGTCACCTAATGCAGCAATATCTTGTAAAATAGTTTGATACTGTGCATTTGTTTTGGCGATAAGCTGCTGTTGTTTCTCTATTTCAACGGTACATTTAGTTTTCACCAAGAGCAACTCTTGTACTTGTGTAACCAGTACTTGTTGTTCTTGTAAAAATTTAGCTTTGTCTGCTTTCGCTGATTCCGCTTTTTGAATCAAGCCATCATCGTTCGCGAGCTGAGTGATTGCAGTTTGTGTCGACATTATCTGCTCGTTAAAGCGCTGCACTTCCTCCGCTTCAATTGCGAGTAAATTATCCAGCGTTAATAACCGGGTATTTAATTGATCATGCTGAAGCTGCCATTGCGCTTGCTGTTGCTGTAATAAAACCAATTCAACGGTTAACTGTTTCACCTCACTTTGCTTATCATATAAATGATTTTGCAACTGCTCCGTTTGATGCTGATATTCGTCTTGAGTCACCTTCAATACGATTAATTGATTATGTTGTTTATCCATCAGGGTTTCAATGGTCGTTAAACGGTTCTGCAACTGAGATGCTTGCAGTTGCATTTCAATTCGACCTTGTGGTGACGATACGTTTGCTTTGGCATGCTGTGATAGCCACACACCTTCGTCGGTAAACCAATCGCCATGCGCAGTGATATAACTGTATTCGCTATGATTTTCCACGCCTGCTTTCGCGTCGTTAATATTCGCGACACAAGTCACTTGATTTAGCTGACGGTTAAATAGATTGTTTTTGACTTTATCGGCTAACGAGCCAAGCCGCACGTCACATTGGCTCGGTTTAAACCACTGCAAAGCCGGTAGTGCATCAAGATCAAATTGAGCCAGTTGCGCATCCGAAATACAGTAAGCATCAAGCCAATTCGCCAATACTTTCTCAACAGCTGATTCCCAACCGGGTTCAACATCTAACTGCTGTAACAATTTTAACGGAATAGAATCGAAATTACACTCTAACCAAGTCTGGGCGTGGTCGGCATGCTCCGCTTTACGTAACAGTTCTGCGATAACACTGAGTGATGCTTTAATTTCAATTTTTTCAGCCGCATTTTGAGCTATATTTTTATCGATTTCTGATACTTGTTTATCAATGCCTTGAGCGCCGTTATGCAAGCCCGCTAATTCATGTGCTAGCTGTGTTTCTTGTGATTGTAGCTGTTGTTGTTCAACGGTTTTATCACTGATTAAAACTTGTTTACTATGTTGAACAAATTGACGTTGCTCTTCAGCTAACTCACTACGCTGCAGTTTACTTTTATTTAAGACTGACTCAGCGCTTTTCACCGCATTGGTCAGTACATCCAGTTTACTGCTAAAGCGTTGTACTTTTTCAAGGTATACCGCATGCTGGGCAATCGCCTGATCGCTCGTGATCGTCGCCGTCGCAAGGGATTGCTCAATCACCACTAATTCTGCAGATAGTCGGTTATAGTCAGTTGCGGTCAATAAAGCCTGTTGCTGATGAACCTCTAATTGCATTTGTTCTTCTTGCAGTAATGCGTTTAACTTTTCGCTTTGCTGTAGGTTGTCTTGTTGTTTACCCGCTGATTCTTGCTTACGCGCTTTATGATGCAGTAATTTCTGCTCAATCTTGGTTAGCTCTGTGCCTTGTAAATAAAACGCTTGTTGCTGATTTTCAATTAATATCGACAGTTCGTTTAACTGTACATCCAAATCGGTGACCTGAGTTTGCAATTTCGTCGCCGTGGCCGTCAGTTTCTCTTGTTCATTCGTTAACACTAATTTTTGCTGGGCAAGCTGATTAATAGAACGCTCAACATCGTATATTTGCACTAATCCAAGGCGGCTTTTCGCTTCCCGTTGCTGCTGTTTTAACGTTCGAAACTGCTTAGCAACTGCTGACTGTACTTTCAACTTATCAATTTGTACGCCTAATTCAATACGAATATCTGCAAGTCGATTAAGGTTATCTTTGGTTTGATTAATCCGTTGTTCGGTTTCACGACGCTTTTCTTTGTATTTAGAAATGCCAGCCGCTTCTTCGATAAAATGGCGTAATTCATGGGGCTTAGATTCGATTAAACGCGAGATCATACCCTGCTCAATAATCGCATAACTACGTGGTCCTAAACCTGTGCCTAAGAACAGTTCAGTGACATCTTTACGGCGGCATTTTTTACCATTGAGGTAGTATTGATTCGTCCCATCACGGTAGAGTTCACGGCGAATAGACACTTCGTTATATTGTAATAAAGCATGATCAATGCGTTGTTTGGCATTATCGAACAGCAGTTCAACACTGGCTCTTGAAACTGGTGCTCGCGCCACTGAACCGTTAAAAATAACGTCAGCCATCGCATCACCACGCAAGTGCTTGGCCGAGCTTTCGCCCAGTACCCAGCGGACTGCATCAATAATATTGGATTTACCACAGCCATTGGGGCCAACAACCGCAGTCATATCAAAGGGGAAAAGCAGTTCCGTGGTATCAACAAACGACTTAAAGCCTGATATTTTGATCTTTTTAAGGTACATAGCCAACAACGTAGATAGAATAACCAGAAAACTTTAGCAGATGTATGTGTAATATTAAAGATTCGTCTAGGTAGAATATAAAAGCTGTTGCTTTTTACTGCACTTTTTACGCCAATTGAGGTCTCTTTATTACAATGACAGTGAAATGATAGATGCAATGATAGCCGCACCATCACCACAGCATGATAAGATATGCCACTTAAACCACTTACATAGGCTCCATAGAATATGCTTTCAGTAAAACCCTCGTTATCGGGATTTCAATATTTCCTACAAGGATTTGACTTGATCCGTCAACCTAAGCTAAGACCTTTTGTATTGATCCCATTATTAGTTAACTTGATTTTGTTCTCGGTTAGTTTTTACTTCTTATTTCAACAAATCGACGTTTGGTTGCTGCAGCTTGAAGCAAGTTTAGACTGGTTGAGCTGGTTGGTTTATATTATAAAACCCCTCGCCTTTATTGTTATACTGCTGGTCTTTGGTTTCTTTTTTGGTGCCATCGCCAATATTATTGCGGCGCCATTTAATGGCTTATTGGCAGAACAAACTGAGCTATTATTAAGTAATAAACCGCTACCAGAAATGAGTATCAAAGAGATCCTGTTAGATATCCCACGAGTACTGACGCGAGAGCTAAAAAAGATAAAATACTACATTCCGCGTGCGATTGGGTTACTGCTGTTATTTTTCATTCCCGTTGTCGGCCAAACCGTCGCACCGGTATTGTGGTTTATCTTCACCGCTTGGATGCTCGCGATCCAATACGCTGATTACACATTTGATAATAACAAAATCGGCTTTGACGAAATGCGTAGTGAATTATCATCAAACCGTATGCAGTCATTAAGCTTTGGTTCTATGGTGGCATTGTGCCAATCAATCCCAATCGTTAATTTCATGATCATGCCTGTTGCTGTTTGTGGTGCAACAGCGATGTGGGTAAGTAATAGCGATAACTCGCAGTAGTTTACGACCCCCGACATAGACATAGACTTAAAAACAAAAAGACCCCGTTAAACTCTGTATTTATCAGAGCAACGGGGTCTTTTTATTTAAGCGAGGTTTTAGTGTTAACGATTAACAGCGTTTTAATACCAGTGAGCCCACTGAATAACCCGCGCCAAACGAGCAGATTAATGCCAGATCACCACTCTCCACACCGTCTTGGTGTAAATGGAAAGCAATAATAGAACCTGCTGACGCCGTATTAGCGTAGGTATCTAGAATAATAGGCGCTTCAGTCGCAGATGGATCACGACCCATTAGCTTCTTCGCTAAATAATTATTCATATTGATATTGGCTTGATGTAACCACAAGCGTTTAAAGTTACTTGCTTGTAAATCTAAACCGCTTAACTGCTCTGTGATCAAGTTATATACCGTCGGTAATACTTCTTTAAATACCTTGCGGCCATTCTGCATAAAGAAGCTGGAATCAGCGTTAATATCAGCGCCTTCACTACGGCTTAAATAACCTAAGTTATTACGGATATTATTTGAATACTGGGTAAACAATTTGCTATCAATAATTTCATAACAAGTTTCACTGGTTGCAGTGGCTTTATCTTCAATCACTACCGCTGTACACACATCACCAAAAATGAAGTGGCTGTCACGATCTTTAAAGTTTAAATGCGCTGAACAAATTTCAGGGTTCACCACTAATGCGGCTTTACTACGGCCAGACTTAACCGCGTCCATCGCACTGGCAATAGCAAACGTTGCAGACGAACACGCCACGCTCATGTCATAGGCGAAACCATTAGCACCAAGGAAGTGTTGCAGTTCAACAGCCATTGCCGGATAAGCACGTTGGAAACCTGACGCGGCAAAGATAATTAAATCGATATCTTCTGCTTGTTTATTTGCAGCGGCGAGTGCTTGCTTTGCCGCAACCAATGCCATTTGTACGGTAATACTCGGTTCGTCATCGTTAATAGGCTGAAATACTGGGCGCATGATCGCAGGATCTAAAATGCCCGCTTTGCTCATCACAAAACGACTTTTAATACCCGATGCTTTTTCAATAAATTCACTGCTTGAGTGTGCTTTAGCTGTTACGTCACCCGCTTCAATTGCGGCGGCATTGTCAGCATTAAAATTGTCTACATAACGATTAAAGCTTGTTACTAGTTCATCATTACTGATTGCATCTGGAGGGGTAAATAACCCGCTACCACTAATTACTACATTACTCATTACATTGTCCTTTAGCGACCCATGGGTTGAATCACTATCAGCTAAATTGGGATACAGAGTTAACTAAACTAAAGCAAACTGTGTACTAGATCTAGCAGCGCATCCGACAAAAATGAAAAAATAGTCCCTTTGTAATCAAATTAATACTTTAAAAAACAGCGTGAACACTAAATTAACTTGTACGCTGGAACTAATCACCGCAATTTGGTCTATATATAAGAAGGTCTCAGCACCATACAACCGCATGTGAATGCTTTATATCAGCTTTATTAAGTGGTGGTAAAAATGGAATTTAAACACTATGCATAACTAATCGTTATAAGTTCTTATCATTTTAGAACCTAACGATATAACAAAACAGCATTTTCAATTTTCTAACTTATCAGTATGCTTAAACCATAAGTTAATTAATTCGTTCACAAAAAACAATTAGCAGATACGTATCGTTACTAAATACATATAAGTTACGCGTAATCATTATATAGGGAAATCCCATGAGCCAAATTTTACAAGACAACACACTATCTATCGGTAATACACCTCTAGTACGCTTAAACCGAGTGACTACAGGTAACGTGTTTGCCAAAATTGAAAGTCGTAATCCAAGTGCCAGCGTTAAATGCCGTATCGGTGCTAATATGATCTGGCAGGCAGAAAAAGACGGTATCTTAAAAGAAGGTATTGAGATTGTAGAACCAACAAGTGGTAATACTGGTATTGCATTAGCATTTGTTGCCGCAGCTCGTGGGTATAAACTAACATTAACGATGCCTAACACAATGAGTCTTGAACGTCGCAAGCTACTTAAAGCATTAGGTGCTAACCTTGTGTTGACTGATGGCGCAAAAGGCATGAAAGGCGCTATTGATAAAGCGGTTGAAATCCGAGATGCAAATCCTGAAACAACCATTTTATTACAACAATTTGAAAATCCAGCTAACCCAGCGATCCACGAACAAACAACGGGTCCAGAAATTTGGGAAGCGACAGACGGCCAAGTTGATGTATTAGTCGCTGGTGTAGGTACAGGTGGCACAATCACAGGTACTAGCCGCTACATTAAATTGAATAAAGGTAAAGATTTAGTATCGGTTGCGGTAGAGCCAACTAACTCACCAGTGATTAGCCAAGCAAAATCAGGTGAAGCATTAACGCCGGGTCCACATAAGATCCAAGGTATTGGCGCTGGTTTTATCCCAGGTAACCTAGATTTAGAAATGGTTGACCGTGTAGAACTCGTCTCAAACGAAGATTCTATCGAAATGGCACAACGTCTAATGAAAGAAGAAGGCATCCTAGCGGGTATCTCATCAGGTGCAGCGGTTGTTGCTGCTGCACGCTTAGCTGAATTACCTGAATATGCCGATAAAAACATTGTTGTTATTTTACCGTCCTCAGGTGAACGTTATTTAAGTACAGCATTATTTGATGGTGTATTTACTGAGCAAGAGCTCCAACAATAAACATAAAGATACGATAATAGTCACAACGATGCTGTTGTAGTTACAATAAATTAACAAGATTAACAAAAGCCGCACTAGCGGCTTTTTTTTATACAAAGCATTTTTTTTATTCCTGTTGATAGCCGTCACACTTTGCCATTTTTGTTGTAATTAAACTACAACAATGGCCTGAATTAGGGGTAATATAGCTACATCGCATTGTTTTGTAGTAAAACTTACGAAAACATGATCTATACCCATATTTTTTATAAAAAATAGTTATTTTACTCTGTAAAATTAGATTACACTTACATTTATGGTTATAGTAAAACACTCTTTTAGAATCGTTATTTTAAGGAAAAGTCATGTACCAAAAATCAGTTGAAATTATCGCACCAAACGGTCTTCACACTCGCCCTGCTGCTCTTTTCGTAAAAAAAGCAAAAGAATTCGAGTCAAAAATCTCTGTTGAAGCTGGCGGTAAATCTGCAAGCGCTACAAGCTTATTTAAATTACAAACGTTAGGCCTTTCTAAAGGTGTAACTATGACTATTTCTGCTGAAGGTACTGACGAGCAAGCGGCTGTTGAAGCGCTAGTTGCTCTTATGGATATCTTAGAATAGATCCCATTTGTCATTAACGTATTTTTTGTATTGAAGTAAGGAAAGGTTATGATATCAGGCATTCTCGCCTCACCAGGTATTGCTTTTGGTAAAGCACAATTATTCATTAACGAAGAAATTGTTCTTAACCAACAAACTATTGAAACTGCACAGATCGATGAACAAATAGCTATTTTTTTAGCTGCTAGGGATAAGTCTGCGATACAGCTTGAAGCTATCACGGAAATGGCACGCCAAACATTTGGCGATGAGAAAGCTGAAATCTTCGAAGGGCACATGATGCTACTAGAAGACGAAGAGTTAGAAGACGATATCGTAACCTTTATTAAGAAAAATAAAGCATCGGCAGATCTTGCTATTCACAGCATCATCGAAGAAAATGCTGAAATGATGGCTGCACTAGATGACCCATACTTAAGAGAACGCGCTGCAGATTTCCGTGATATCGGTAATCGCATCGTAAAAAATGCACTCGGTATGGAAATTGTTTCATTAAGCGCAATTGAAGATGAAGTCATTCTAATTGCTAGCGACTTAACACCGTCAGAAACAGCACAGATTAACCTAGATAAAATCTTAGGTTTCATCACTGACTTAGGTGGTCGTACCGCGCACACATCAATCATGGCGCGTTCATTAGAACTTCCAGCGATTGTTGGTACAGGCAACGTAACTGAAACTATCAAATCAGGTGATTTCGTTATCCTTGATGCCATTAACAATAGTGTTATTGTTAATCCATCAGAAGACGTAATTAAAGAATACAAAGCAACTCAAGCCCATTACCTTGCTGAAAAAGCAGAGCTGCTTAAAATGAAAGACTTACCTGCAATTACACTTGACGGTAAGCACGTGGAAGTATGTGGTAACGTTGGCACTGTAAAAGATTGTGCAGGTGTAATCCGTAATGGCGGCGAAGGCGTTGGTCTTTACCGTACAGAATTCCTCTTTATGGACCGTGATAGCTTACCAACTGAAGATGAACAGTTTGAAGCATACAAAGCGGTTGCAGAAAGCATGAATGGTCAGTCAGTGATCATCCGTACTATGGATATCGGTGGTGATAAAGACCTACCATACCTAAACTTACCAAAAGAAATGAACCCATTCTTGGGTTGGCGCGCGATCCGTATCTGTTTCGACCGTCCAGAAATTATGAATGCACAGCTACGCGCTATCTTACGTGCATCTGCATTCGGTAAAATCCGCATTATGTTCCCGATGATTATTTCTGTTGAAGAAATTCGTCTGCTTAAGGACATTCTAACGACACTGAAAGCTGAATTAACAGCTGAAGGTCACGCTTTCGATGCCGCAATCGAAACAGGTGTAATGGTTGAAACACCAGCAGCTGCAGCCATTGCGCATCACCTTATTAAAGAAGTAGACTTCTTTAGTATTGGTACTAACGATTTAACGCAGTACACACTTGCGGTAGACCGTGGTAACGAAATGATTTCAGACCTATATAACCCACTTACACCAGCGGTACTAACGCTGATTAAACAGGTTATTGACGCTTCACATGCTGCGGGCAAGTGGACAGGTATGTGTGGTGAACTTGCGGGTGATGAAACTGCAACACTACTATTACTTGGTATGGGCTTAGATGAGTTCTCTATGAGTGGCATCTCTATCCCTAAAGTAAAGAAAACAATCCGTAATGCTAACTTTGCTGATGTTAAAGAGTTAGCAGACCAAGCATTAAGCTGTGCAACTGCAGGTGAAATCCAAGAGTTAATCGCTCAGTTCACCAAACAACGCGCTGCTTGCTAATTATTTCAGTTTTCATAGCATCTAATCTTGTAAGATAATGCTATGATGACAACGTAAAGTTATTGGTTATGCACACTTAAAATAACCAATAACTATGTCTACCAAATTGCTAGGAGTTAAAAATGGGATTATTCGATAAACTAAAAAAACTGGTTTCAGACGACAGTAATGACAGCAATACGCTACACATTGTTTCTCCACTAGCCGGTGAAATCGTTGCTATCGAAGATGTGCCAGATGTTATCTTTGCTGAGAAAATTGTTGGTGACGGTATCGCTATCAACCCAACTGGTAACAAACTAGTTGCTCCAGTAACAGGTGAGATCGTAAAAATTTACGAAACTAACCACGCATTCGCAATTCGTTCTGACGAAGGTCTAGAAGTTCTAGTTCACTTCGGTTTAGATACAGTTGAATTACGCGGTGAAGGCTTCACACGTATCGCTGAGGAAGGTCAACATATCAATGCTGGTGAAACTATCATTGAATTCGATCTAGCACTACTAACTGAAAAAGCTAAATCAGTAATTACACCATGCATCATCTCAAACATGGATGAAATTAAGAGCATGGAGAAATTCTCTGGTTCAGTTGCACTAGGCGAAACGATTGTTCTTAAAGTTATTAAGGACTAGTACTTAACGTTATTGAAGACTTGTTCTTAACAATAACCTAGGTATGCAAAAAAGAGCTATAAGTAGCTCTTTTTTTTCGTCTGCGTTTAGTGTTGATAACATTTCAGCTATTCAGCTTAACTCGCCATCGATAATTGCATCACAGTGCAATTACGACCATCTCGTTTAGCTTGATACAAGGCTTTATCAGCCTCTTCTTCCAAGGCAAAGACATTAACGCTTTGCCCAACACTAATGCCAATACTCGCCGTTACCTTTATCGCTAGCGCTGCTTTAACAGTTGTATGGTCCATAATAATCAGGCGAATTTCTTCTGCCAAATTCTCTATTTTGCTGGCAGATATCAGCGGTGAATAAATACTAAACTCTTCGCCGCCTGTACGTGCATAAACACACATAGAACCACAGCTACTAGCAATAATATTGGCGATGTCTTTAATCACTAAATCCCCCACCGCATGTCCATACTCATCATTAATATTCTTAAAATGATCGATATCCAAAATCATCACAGCCGCTTCTTTATGTGGTGCTAAAGCGGCAATAGCATGTTGATAACCACGGCGATTATAAATATTAGCGAGCGGGTCAGTAAACGACATATGCTGTAATGAAAAAGCATTACGCTGAGTACAGAGCATCAAATAACAGAAAGTAAGAAAACACTGAGTCATTAGCATGTTAATACAAGCAATCGCCGTCGTGATCTCTACGCAATTAAGTAAAGGCTCTTCTTGTACTAACAGCACTAACCTTGTCACACTTAACAGCAACGATAACCCACAGGTCAACAGACAAATAACGCGTGTCATACCATATTGCTTGGCTTGATAACTGATTAAATAATGAGAGATAAAAAGAAAACTGATACTCGTGGAGGCAGTCGTCAAAACCGTTGTATACAATGGTAATAACTCAAAGCTTAAAGCGTATGCATAAAAAGGAACTATCAGTAAGCATTGTGTCGCGTAGAGCCACAATAACGATTGGTTTATTTGTAGGAAACGATGAAAACCATGTGCGATAAGGCAAACCGCCAAACAGAGTAATATATTGGGGCGTATGACATTAAGCCAAGTATGACTAGCATAACCTTCTAACTTAAATAACCATAATTGCTCCGCCATAATAAAGCTATAAGCTAGCACCAGTAAAGAGGAAATAAGCCAATAGCCGACCCCGTCATAGCGACGATTAGCAAGCCAAGTACATAACATGATGACGGCTAAAAATGACAATCCTATCGCAGTAAAAATGGTGATGGTAAACAAGTCGAGTAAGACTACAGGCATGGGTTCCATTAACGATTCATAAACTCTAAAAATTGATATTGACTGCTTAATTAAGGATAGGGAATTTACCGCACAAGCACTGGTTAAGCAAGTCGTTGGTTACTGCCTAACCAGTCATTCTACCGATTATTCGTTAGCGCCTAAATCTTAAATACTCTAGCAACATCTTGTAATGACGTAGCCAATTGTGCTTGTTCTCTTGCAGTCATGGCAATTTGATTCGCGCCCGTTGCCGACTCCATTGATTTTTGTTTGACGTTAACAATGTTTTCAGCAACATCTTGCGTGACCACAGACTGCTCTTCAATCGCAGTAGCTACTTGCTCTGTCATCGCGAAGATCTGATTTACTGCTGCGGTAATATCTTGCAATGTTTGTGCTACGCTTTTCGACTTAGCAACCGCATCCGCCGCTTTACTTTGACTCACTTCAATCACGTTAAAGGCCGCATTTGCATCTGCTTGCAACGCACTAATAAAACTCTCAATCTCGGCGGTTGATTCTTGAGTGCGTTTCGCTAATGTGCGTACCTCATCCGCAACCACAGCAAAGCCACGTCCTTGCTCGCCCGCACGTGCCGCCTCAATCGCCGCATTTAACGCGAGTAAGTTTGTTTGGTCAGCAACCGATTTAATGACATCGACCATATTGGTAATGTTGTTACTGCTGTTATGTAAATTGGTAATACGCTGGGCTAAACTATCAATCTCACTCGCTAATGTTTCTATTGACAGTGATGATTGCTGTACTATCTCGACCCCATCCGAGGCTTGTGTATCAACTTCTTTTGCCGAATCAGCCGTTAATTGAGTATTATGTGCGACTTCTTTGACTGTGGCAGATAACTCTTCAATCGCAGTCGCGATCAAACTGATACCATCTTGTTGCTCTACTAATGATGTAGAACTATATGCACAGGTTTGTGCAGTTTCTTCTGCTGCCGATGCGAGGGTAATACTGGATGTTGAAATGTTATCCATCGCCCCTGAAAATTGCGATAACGTCAAATTTAACGCCGTTGCGATCTGCCCGAGTTCGCTATTTCCTGCAAGCTGTGTTTGTACCGTCAGATCATTATTATCACGGACTTCGGTCATCACATTCATCAGCTCTTTTACCCGCGCCAATAAATCACGTATAGTAACAAAACTAATCATCGCTGAAATCACAATAATCAACAGACTAAATACAATATTTCTCGTCAGCGTTATCATCGCGTTATCACGATTGCGCTCAACCAAATTCAACAGGGATAATTCTAACGCATCCTGGATCGTTTTTAACTGGCCAATACGCGTACTTGCTTGTGCAAACCAATACTCTGCATCAACATTAAAGTCCGTTGATTTGGTTTTAGCTATCGTTCTTAACTTCAGCACTTCTTTAGCCGCTGCGCTATTTAACTGCTGTTCAAAGAACTGCTTATTACTCTCTGTTGCAAAGATTTTAAAATTATCAAAATAGGTTTCTTGCTCAATCACTAAGCCAATAAATTTAACAAAATTACCGGGGCCGAAGTGATCTTTAGAAAAGGTATTACTCAACACAGCACGTTCAATACCGGCACGCTCTTTACCTTGTAAAAAATTGTAATAGGCCACAGTCTCAGCCGTAATGCTCGCATCCGAACTCATCTCAACAATCAAACCAGACACACTCAATAACTTGGCATTTAACTTAGTGTAATAACCAAGTGCCGCCCCTAATTGAATATTCTGCGAATCGACTTTATTACGGATACCTTTCAGCATAGTTAAGTCTTGTTGAATGCTTGTTTGTAATTGTTTAATTTGGCGGTCAGATACTAGGTTGTTCTGTAAGAAGCGCATCAATTGAGCATGCTTTACATCAGTATCAGCACGTTGTTTACGCAGTTTACTGCTAAACTTAGTGCCGTTAGAACCAATGAATCCAGCGGTCATGCCACGTTCTTTTTGTAACTCATGGACTAACTCACTGTACTCAACAGAAAGCTCTGTGTACTGAGTTAAAACAGACATTTCTTTACTGGTTGCTAAACTTTGTGAAAGTGAAGAGACACTCAACCACAAAAAACCCAACATAGGTAAAGCCAATAACATAATAATTTTATGTTTAAACGAGATATCTGAAAATTTCATCACACTTCCTTAATTTTAAAAATGGCTGCACGCTTACTCAGCACGCCACAACATATAATTGAGAATAATACCTATTTATTTGTTAATTGTATAAACAATTATAAAACATAATGATATACATCAATTTTACTTAAATGAATTAACTCGTTCTATTATTACCCTTGAAATAACGTACAAATGTAAATCACCATAAGGATATCGCGTAATAGCTAACGCCAATGGAATTAAGTATTCCCATAGACAATAGCGATAGACGATAACTATCAAACCTAGCAGTTTAATCGATTATATCTATACATTTAAATTTTGCATAATAGTCACATCAACACGGAGTACAGTCTTCGTAACCAAGTTTACACAAAATAAGCGCGACAAACGACAACCGTTTTCGCAGACGCTTTCTAAGGCTTAATAATGAATATGATAAATGTAGATGTAGCAGTAATTGGTGGTGGTACAGCTGGACTTGGTGCATATCGAGCAGCAAAGTCACACTCAGACAGTGTCGTGATCATCGAAGGTGGCCCTTATGGTACAACCTGCGCCCGTGTTGGCTGCATGCCATCAAAACTGCTTATCGCCGCAGCAGAAAGTGTGCATCACATTAACAAAGCACCGGGCTTTGGTATCCACCCACAAGGTGAAACCTTAATTAACGGTGTTGAAGTCATGGCGCGAGTGAAAAGTGAACGCGACCGCTTTGTCGGCTTTGTTGTGGAAGGCGTCGATGAAATCCCAGAACAAGATAAAATTGCAGGCTACGCTAGCTTTTTAAACAACAATACCCTACTGGTTGGCGACCACACACAAATTAATGCCAAACGCATCGTCATTGCGACGGGGTCACGCCCTGCTTACCCTGCGGTATGGAATGAATTAGGCGATCGTCTCGTTATTAATGACGATGTATTTGAATGGGACGATCTACCAAAATCAATCGCGGTGTTTGGCCCCGGTGTGATTGGCTTAGAATTAGGGCAATCACTAAAGCGCCTTGGTGTGGAAGTCATCATGTTCGGTTTAGGCGGGCAAGTCGGTCCATTGACAGATCCAGGCGTCATGGCCTATGCGAATAAAGCTTTTAATGAAGAATTCTATCTTGATGCCGACGTTAAAGTTGAAAGCATGACGCGACAAGGTGAGCATGTTGAAATTAAATACTTAGATAAAAACCAAGTGCTACAAACAGTGAATGTTGAATATGTACTGGCAGCGACAGGTCGTCGTCCAAATGTTGATAAAATTGGCCTGCAAAATACCACCCTTGAATTAGACGAGCGTGGCGTACCAACAGCGGATTATTACACGATGCAAACATCGGTAGAAAGTATCTTTATTTCTGGTGATGCCAGCAATCAAATTCCACTGTTACACGAAGCGGCAGACCAAGCACGTATTGCCGGTGATAACGCCGGACGTTTCCCACAAATTCGAGCAGGTCTCCGCCGTAGCGTTATCTCGGCAGTATTTACCGATCCACAGATTGCGATGGTTGGTGAAACATACAAGCAGATAATTACCCGTCTAGGTAACTGTGGTTGTTTTGAAACAGGCAGTGTATCGTTCGAAAACCAAGGCCGTTCACGTGTAATGCTACGTAATAAAGGCTTACTACACGTGTATGCAGAACACGGGACAGGATTGTTTTTAGGCGCTGAAATGATAGGCCCAGATGCAGAGCATTTAGCGCACTTATTAGTATGGGCGCATCAGCAAAAAATGACCGTGTCGGAAATGTTAGACATGCCATTCTACCACCCAGTCATCGAAGAAGGGGTGAGAACAGCATTACGTGACCTCAACGCTAAATTACACCTAGGTCCAGACATGATTAAACATTGTATGGATTGTGGCCCAGGCTGTTAGTAACAGACTAGCTATAATAGCAGCCACACTACCCCAGTCACGCAATCGGTTTAGTCGCACTAGATTCGCGATTAAGGCTTGCCACTAAGCTATCGCGGTAACGCATTGTTGCTTTGAGCGTCTTGTGTACCGCGGCTGTATTTGACTGGCTATGTTGTTGAACATAGTCGGTCATACGCTTAATTTGCGCAGTGAGCTCATCTATCGTTACTTCAGTTTGTTGTTGCTCATTGCTTGCTAGAGTCAGCTTCCTTTCAACTATGCGCTTATTCTCAAACTTATCCATTATAATATTCCTTCATCCTTGTCATCCAACTATTTCTGCAACCCACATCCTAGGATATGCATGCTTAAACAACTATAACATAGCATATTTTATTTTAATGCTGCCTAGACTAGCGTATTAAAAAACGTAGGGAAAATAACAAAAAATTATAATTTATAGCCATTTTGTTCTGCCTATTTTAATCTCTAAACAGGCGAATTTGGCAATATCAATTATACTGTCATATTAGATTATTTGAAGTATTGAACTGCTACAGCTTTGTTTTCAGGAGTTGGACTATGTTTTCATTATTATTAAGAGTCATCTCACCTTTTTTTATTTTTCTCGGCATCATGTTTTTATATAGTTACGGCACGGGACAAGATAGTCGACAGATTCTCGACGCCTTACTAGATCTAGTCAGTTTGGTTGGCGCTCACATCGCTGATGCATTTAATCAGCCTTGATAGCGATTAATTTATATGTAACTAAAAAATGGCCAATTTAGCTGCGTTGATAATCTGTTCTGATACTTGTTTGTATAAACCTTTTAGCAAGATCCAACGATGCCAATAAAGTGGTATTGTCAGTTGTTTATCGGTTAATCTAACCAATTTTCCCGATGCTAACTCGGCCTTAATTTGCAACTCTGGAATCAAGCAATAGGCAACACCCGCATTCGCCATCGCAACAAATGCCTCTGACGAGCGCACGATATGACAAGGGTAACTCCCTCCAGCTAAATTAAAATGCTGCTGAATAAATTTGATGTGCATATCATCTTTATGATCAAACGATACCGCTGGTGCTTTCAATAATGCTTGCTGGGTGATCCCTAAAGGCAAATACTGCTGTACAAATTCAGGTGTCGCCACCAACGCGTAATTCAACTCACCCAATAATTTCGCTTCACAACCTGGTAACGGTTTATTTTGTAAACTCAACGCACCAAACGCCTCACCAGCTTTGACTTTCTCTAAGGTTCTCGCTTCATCCATAATATGCAGATTCAGCTCTATCGGGTATTGCTTTAATAAAGGCGCTAACGCCGGAATAAACCAAGTCGCTAAGCTATCCGCATTCAGTGCAATTGCCATCACAACTGATTTATCCGTCGAGGTTGCACTAATACTTGGCAATAACTCAGCTTCTAAATGTTGCACCTGCTTGTAATGTTTTAGCAAACGTTGACCAATGTCTGTCGCGACTATCGGTTGACTACGGATCAACACGGGTTGCGCAACAAACTCTTCCAACAACTTGATCCGCTGCGATACCGCGGGTTGTGATATACACAGTACATTCGCCGCACGTTCAAAACTTTGCTGCTCAATCACCACTTGTAAGGCATGTAATAATTTGTAATCCACAACGCATCCCCTTTTGTTATTGCTCTGACGCAGCGTTATAACATAAGTTAAATTTATCAATCATAATAATTATTAATTATACTTATCATGAAATGTTTTGTAATCTCGACAGCCTAATTTCTAGAGGTTCGTTATGATAACAGCAACAATTCAAGGACTACTGCTTGGCGGTAGCATGATCATTCCTATCGGCGCGCAGAACGCCTATATCTTAAATCAGGGCATAAAGCGTAATCACCATTTTTTAACCGCGACTATTTGTATTATCTGCGACGCCTTGTTAATTAGTGCAGGTGTGTTTGGTGCGGGCAGTTTATTGGCATTAAATCCCAACTTATTACACATTATCACCTGGGGTGGCATTGTATTTTTAACCAGTTATGGTGCACTCTCATTTCGCAGTGCATGGCGCTATCAATATGGTAAAACAGCCTTAGGTGGCGGGCATAAATCTCGTAAAATGGTGATCATGGCCACCCTCGCAGTTACCTTGCTCAACCCCCATGTGTATTTAGATACCGTAGTAGTCTTAGGTAGTGTCGGTAATCAGTTCACCGGTGATAGTCGTTTGGCTTTTGCGGGTGGCACGATCTTAGCCTCCATTTTATGGTTTTATGGTTTAGCTTTTAGTGCCGCAAAGTTTTCAGTTTGGTTAAACCAGCCAAAGGTACAGCGTGTTATCGACATAACAGTCGGTTGTATTATGTGGTTGATCGCCAGCAGCCTATATCGTAGTTTGTAATCGAAAACCCAAAATACGCGACTTTAAGTAAATCATTTAGTGCTTATTCTCCGAATTCTGAGATATTGTTCACTATACTTTGCGCTTACAGTGAAAAAGGCCGATAATCAGCCCATCTATCCAAACCGAGCTAAACACTAACTCAGTTTGGATATATTCCTATAACACCAGACAAAAGTTGAACATAAATGCGCTTAGATAAGTTTATTTGCCAAAGTACTAACCTGACCCGAACTCTTGCAAAGCGTGAGATTGCACGCAGCAACGTAAAAGTTGATGGCGAAGTTGTACGTAAAGCAGACTATAAAGTAACAGCTGACATGGATGTTTGGTTTAGTGGTAAATCATTAAGCCAACGCCCACCGCGTTATATCATGATGCATAAACCAGTCGATGTAATTTGCTCAACAGTAGATGAAGAGCATCAATCAGTGATCAGCTTAATCGAAGCAGACAAGCGAGATGAATTACACATCGCAGGTCGTCTTGATGTTGATACCACAGGTTTAGTATTAATTACAGATGATGGCCAATGGTCACATCGCGTTACATCACCTAAGCGTGAATGTAACAAACGTTACCGTGTACAGCTGGCTGAAGCGATTTCGCCAACAGCTGTTGCTGATTTTGAAGCCGGTATCCAACTGCGTAGCGAAGACAAACCTTGCCTGCCTGCAAAACTTGAGATCTTAAGCGAAAAAGAAGTATTGCTTACTATCCAAGAAGGTAAATACCACCAGGTTAAGCGTATGTTTGCCAGCCAAGGCAATAGCGTAGTTGGTTTACACCGCGAGCAAATCGGTGAGATCGTATTAGACCCAACACTGGAATTAGGTGAATGGCGTTACCTAACAGATGCAGAAGCTAAAAGCATCTAATCTGTTAAGTGTACAATGAAAAAAGCCCACATTAATTATGTTAATGTGGGCTTTTTTCTTACTGCCAATAATCTCTATTACTTGGTCGCTGTCACTTTGTACGCGCAGCGTCTTGCACCTTCGACAATATGTTCTTCACGTTCAACAGTCGCCATTCCCGCTAACAAGCTTTGGAATAAATTCAATTCAGAACGACAAAAATTAAGGCATGTCGATGCAGCAGCACAAATCGGACAATGGTTTTCCATCAGCCAATAAATATTACCGCAGTTAACTATATCCACATTGTCGTCAGAAACCTTGCAATTATCTTTAATAATGTTGCTATCATCGGTGATAACACCGCAATCCTCACCTATCATGACTGTTGCCATATAACCTTCTTCACTGCGTAATTCAGCCAAGGCTTCAAGCTTACCCAATAAATCAGAATGACCTGCTAGTCTGTCGCTGTACAGTACAAACGATGCCTGTTCTCGGTGCGCAATAAGTTGCTCAAGCCCGGTATCACCAAATATCACTTGCACTGAATCAATAAGCTGTACGGTCAACTCTTCATGGCGATCAGAAAAGTGGCTATTGCTCTGCTCCGTTAACGCCCAATAACGTGTTGGTCTGCCTCGTACGGCTTTCTTATCTTCAAAGCTAATATCACCGTCATCGGCTAACGCTTGTAAATGCTGGCGAACACCCATGGTCGTCAAGCCTAATTCACTCGCCAGTACCTTGGCGGTTAATGCCCCTTCGACCTTTAATAAGCTGAGAATTTTCTCACTGGTTTTTTCTTTCATATTAACTCCAACTATTCCACGCCCAATGACGGCCACTCTTATATATGCGATGAACAAGTTTATTCAGGTACATTTATAGCTGTATTATTGCCGATATAAATATTAAGTAAACTTTTTTATTTACTTTATTTTCAATTCAGGCTTTACAAACTTAAGTAAAGCGATTACCTTATTAAACAGTTAATAAACAAAAAGGTTTACTTAATATGAGATTAATTATCGTCAGTGGCAGTCAACGTCAACATTCAGAAAGTGCAAAAGTTGCGGCGTACATCGCCAGTGCAGCAGGCCAATATAAAACCGTTCAACATATCGAGCTGTGTAAATACCAACTACCCTTTTGGGATGGCGATGACAAAAGTAAATCTGCGCCAGGCTGTGACTGGCCAGTCATTAGCGAAGCACTGGTTAAGGCCGATGCGTTCGTGCTTATCACCCCAGAGTGGCAAGGTATGGCAACCCCCATATTAAAGAACTTTTTGATGATGTGCACACCTGATGACACAGCACATAAGCCCGCACTGTTAGTGTCAGTCGTCGGTGGTGTTAGTGGTGCTAATCCAATAGCAGAATTAAGAATGAATGGCTGTAAAAATAATAAGTTAGTAGCAATACCAGATCACTTAATCATTCGTAATGTCGGTGATGTATTAAATACTTTAGCAGATGAGGCCTTGAGTCACGAACCAGACCAAAGCATTCACCACCGAGACAAGAGTATCCGCCATCGAATTGGCTACAGCTTACATACACTGCACCTGTACAGCCAAGCATTGGGGAAAATTCGTCAGTGTCAGCAACAACAACCTTATGCTCAGCAAGAGCAGTACAGTTACGGCATGTAGACGCACAGTTTAAACATATATAGCTTTCATTTACAAAACTTAAGGACATCATCATGATACAACTAGAACACGTTAATTTAATTGTACGCGATATCGAAGAAACACTTATCTTTTACCGCGCCGCTTTTCCACATTGGTCAATACGAGGTGGTGACAAAGGTGAATGGTCAGGTAAACCAAGAAATTGGATTCATTTTGGTGATGATTACCAATATCTGGCTTTTGGTGATAATGGGGTTGGTGACAATCGAGATTTAGCTGGCCACCAAGTGGGACTAGCACATTTCGCTTACGTCACCGATGATATTGCAGGTATAATCAACCGCTTAAACGACGCAGGTTTTGCTATTGCCAAAGATGGTATGGAGGATGAATATCGCCAAAATATTTACTTCCTCGACCCAAATGGCTATGAAGTGGAGTTTGTACAATATAATACCGACATACCCAATTTAAGAAATCGTTATTGAATACCTTGCAGCGACACTGATACCACTATTTTATATAAGGTGGTATCAACCGAAGTAAAAATAATAAACCGTAAATACGATAAAAATAAAAACAGAGTATAATTAATACAATAAATATAAAGAACTTAATACTACAATATACTGCGTATACCACTTATGGGATAACGGCAATAATTAGCTAATATAAACATCCATTTTTTGTGATAAAACTCTCATTATAAATTTGAAGTTTTGCATAAACAGCAAATATAAGTGAACATAGTGTTGTGTATTCAACCCTATAAATGATCTAAGATCGCAGTAATGACAATTTCAAAACCCCAAACTCTTCGTAAAGCGGTGATGCTCCCTTTCACCTTACTGCTTTTGCTTACTGTGGCCGTACTCACTTTTGTTCAAAATAGTAATTATGAACGAATGCTCAATGAAATCAGTAGCAAATTACTCAGCTCCTACTCAGAAAATATCAGTAACAACCTAGATCGATTTTTAGAGCAGCCTTTTAATACCACGCTCACGATTGCCGATAGCATCCAGCGTAATCAACTCGATCAAACGGCAGATTTAAGTAAAATCGAAAATTATCTGCATGCCGCGATGACTGATATTTATAGTTCACAACAACAAATTAGCACCATTGCATTTGGTGATGAACACCAAAATTACGTCGGTTTTCGTCTGCACCGCGACAAATCACTTAGCTTAATGCTGCAAGATAAGCGCACCAATAATAGCCTTGATTTTTATAATGGCATTACCATTGATACACAGATTCATCACAGTATCCAAAGCTACGACCCAACAATACGACCTTGGTATGCACCTTTTGCTGAAAACAAAGCCGCAGGTTGGGCAAACATCTACAGTAATATTGATTCCGAAAAGACCTTTACGATTTCCAGTGCAGCTCCGGTTATACGCGATAATAAATTATTAGGTGTAGTCGCCACTGATATCGACTTACTGCAACTGTCACAATTTATCAAACCTGACAGTAGTGAATTCGGTGGTTTAACCTATATCACCAATGCCGATGGCGCTTTAATTGCCAACTCGTTACAAGCTCCATTAATCGATCCAGACAACCAGCATATCTTAGCAACTGATAGTGATAGCACACTCATCGCAATTAATGCAGCACAAATTATTGAGCAACAATTAGAAACAGATCAACATGCCGCAACATTCGAATTCAGCCATGACAGCATTCGTTATTTCAGTCGTATCAGCGCTTATAACAATAACAATTTGCAGTGGTATATTGTCGTTACACTACCAGAAGACGTCTTACTCGGAGGGTTACCAAGCCAGCAGCGTTTAGGTGTAGCAGCAGCACTTGTCCTCGCCTTCTTTGGCTTGTTAATGGGGTTATTTTTACTGCGAACTATCACGCAGCCGATTATGGATATTGCTGAAGTATCACAGCACTTAGACCATAACAACTGGGACGTCAGTATCGATGAAGGCATCAAATTACATGAAACAACTCTGCTTATTTCTGCATTCAAGTCAATGTCATCACGATTAGAACATTCGTTTACTACACTGCGTAAGCAGCTGCTATCAGACACGATGACCGGGCTATTAAGTCGTGATGGTTTTGTGGAAAGGCTACATAACCCGACCTCACAAAAGCAAGGGATCTTGGTGTTGCTTGGGCTACGCTCGTTCCGTCACATCAGTAATAGTTTAGGCCAACATAAAAGTGAGCAGTTACTCGTTGCTATCGCCAGTCGCTTGCAACAAAGTACGGCAGACAAAGTAACCATCAGCCGCATTGATAAGGATACCTTTGCGGTATTCTATCCTGACTTTATAGACCTTTCTCATAGCCATCAAGTTGCTGAAAAGTTACTAACCGACTTTAAAAATCCCTTTACCATTAACGGTACCGAAGTATTAGTGGGTGCTGACGCAGGGATAATGAGTGGTCAATTCGATAATATTGAGATCGATGTATGGTTACAAAATTCAAGCCTCGCACTGACCTATGCCGTGAAGCAAGAACAAGTAAAATGCTGCCATTATCAAGATTACATGATCGCAGCCTCACAAGAAAAAACCCGCTTAACAGCCGACTTACAGCGTGCTATCAGCAACAATGAATTTGCCGTATATTACCAGCCAGTCATTGATTTAACTAACGATACCATTGCCGGCGCCGAGGCCTTAGTACGCTGGCACAACCCAGTTCGAGGGCTCGTATCGCCACTAGACTTTATCCCCGTCGCCGAAGACACTGGTATGATTGTCGATATTGGTAAGCAAATCTTATTACAAGCCTGTACTGACACTAAAATGCAAATAGACAGCGGCCTGTGGCCAAGTGATTTCTCTCTACACGTAAATATGTCGGTACGCGAATTACTGCACCCAAATTATGTATTAAGAGTGAAAGAAATTCTGGCGTTAACCCAATTACCAGCCGCGAATCTGACCCTCGAAATAACCGAATCACGCTTAGTCAGTCAGCCATTATTAACCAATCAATTGCTGGGTGAGCTACGCGATTTAGGCATACATATTGCCATTGATGATTTTGGTACTGGCTATTCATCACTGGCTTACCTGACACAGCTGCAGTTCGATTCATTAAAGATAGACCGTTCTTTTGTCAGCCAAATGCTCGACAGTGATAACCACGCAGCGATCATAGCCGCCATTATTACGATGACAGAGACATTCAACTCCGACATTGTTGCAGAAGGTGTCGAAACAATTGAACAAGCCAACCACCTTAAAAGCCTAGGCTGTCGTTACGCACAAGGTTTTTATTATGCTCGCCCTAAACCACTCTCTGAGTGGGACATTACTCACGGTACTCGTGATTCACAACCACAGCATAATAGCCTAACTTAATTCACAACAGCGCCAATTTTCAAGACCGATACGCTTTACAACTACACTTGTACGCTTAATTATTCCTGTTGATCACAAAACAACGACAAAATAGAACAACCCGTCTCAAAAACTCTATTCATTAAGTGAATATGCGATCTCGATTGAAAAATAAATGAAAAAGATACGATAACCTCCCCTTCATTCACAAATAATCAACATTTGTGATGCGTAATGCACACTCGCCGTTAGCGATAACAGTGCTGCAATTACGCCTGGTCAAATTTAGTTACAATAGCTATTACATGGAGTTTTAAATGCGCATTTTTTTGACGTTATTAATATCAACCCTGAGTTTTAACAGCCTTGCCCTCGATAGTACTTATTTACAATGTTATGGCGTCAAAGACAGTTTCGCCGCACGCTCTGATTTGATCAAAAAATCATGGGCAGTTAACCCTAGCAATCAATACCTCAAACTTGACGGTTATTGGAAGGACAATGGTTACAATGCTGACACTGAAAATTATTTCATCGTCAAAGCGATTGATTCACAGCCCGTTACATCCGCTCAAGTACACAGCACGTTAGCCAGTATGTGTAAGAATACCCTCGCGAACAAATACTCAAACGAGTACACCAGTAATGTCACTTATTTTGCGGCCAACAGTTCGGTTGGTTATGAGTATCCCGTCATGACCGAAACTGATGCACTCGCTATCAACAATAGCGAATTACCCGTCACATACAACAATATGCTGCGTTATGCATTTGCATCAAGTTATGTCTACAGTACTGAACAGGGATCGTCACCGTTCTCATTTACCGACAATCCGACTTTCCAACAGTTAATGCTAAACGAAAATAGCCTCGAGCTGGATGTTATTGCTCGTTATGTTGGTGACAGTGGTGTTCACGGTGTGGCAATTAAAGTACCCGCGGTGCCAAGTAAAAACCTCGAACAAGAGATCATTATTGCGTTTAAAGGCACGAGTAACGGCGGGGATGTAATGCAAGACATCGAACTCGTACTGACCAACCTTTCAGAAACGGATGAAGACTGGCAAATTGATGCGTATAATTTTACGCAACAAATTCTTGCACAATACCCTGCAAATGCAGCGTCATTAACCCGTGGCTACCAAGCATCAAGCGCAGCGACAAGTTATAATGTGGTATTAACAGGTCATTCATTAGGTGCTTATACCGCCATTGATGCGAGTGTCAGAACGGGTGTATTAGCACGCGTATTCTCATCACCAGCAACCCGTATCATCGAAAAATACATTCACGCTTTTGCCAATAAGATGCGTTACAACAACGTCATTAATATGGTTCGTGAAAAGGATCCGGTTGCGACACTCTCTGGCCGTCACAACGAAAACATGATTTATTTCCCGAAAGCACCAGGCTCAAATCCGGCGGATAGTCATTACTTAACGCCCTTCATTAATGACATATTAATGCCACTAGCGAACGAACAAGCAAGTGCAGCTAACAAGCCGACACATGTTTACATCACTCCGGATACCAGCGTTGGCGCAGGGTTAACAGAATTAGTGAATACCTGGGGTCATGTTAATTAACACCAGATAGTCAGTCTTTATCAACGCTAATAAAAGCGGGCCTATCTGTGATGATAGGCCCTCTTCATTAAAAAAAGGAAGATAAAAGGAATATTAAAACTATATGATTAGTTTATTATTGAAGGCCAATATATTCATGTTGTTAAATAGGAAACCAAAAACGACAAACTAAATACCATGAATGATTCAAGTAAAGAAAGCCTAGATAAAGCCAAAGAAGAAGTAATGCAAGCACTTGAAAAGTTAAAAAAAAATAACAAATATCCCCCACTTGAAAAATGATCAATCCAGACACATAAAACAACTTATAAAAGACACAAAAATGCTTATAAATATTGATGATAGCTAGCGTAACGGATCCTAAATATAAGCTAAATTACACCGCAAAGATATCCAACAAGAATTGAATAATCAGGGCATTGGCAATATCAATAAAAAATGCGCCCACCAGCGGTACAACAACAAAGGCTTTTGCAGAAGCACCAAACTTCTCGGTTACCGCGGTCATATTGGCAATCGCTGTTGGTGTTGCACCTAACGCCAATCCCGCATAACCAGCTGACATCACTGCTGCGTCATAGTCTTTACCCATTAACGGAAAGACCACAAAGATAACAAAGCCAGTCACAATAAGTACCTGCGCAGCAAGCATGATTAATATAGGTCCACCTAGCCCGCCTAATGTCCACAGCTGTAAACTCATTAATGACATGGCTAGAAACAAGCCCAAACTTAAATCAGAAATTAAGGCTAACGAACGACTACGCTCAGGCCATGTCAACTTAGGCAATATTAACGGGCCTAAATTGATGACGATAATGCCCGCAAACAAACAAGTAACAAACTCAGGTAAATGTAAGCCTAGGTTGCCGATAATGACATTCAGCCCAAGTCCTAAACCAATACTGACACTGATAATCAATATTGAATTCAGCATATGGTGATAATCTATCGGTGCCGCAGTGTTCGCCTGTGTTTGTTTAGTCTGCTTAGTTTGATGCTGTGTAAGTTCATGCAAGGTTCCGACGGTGAGCTCAGGTTCTTTACTCGGTTCCAGCTTATAATGGCTGATTAAATACTTGGCAATCGGACCACCAATAACGCCACCAAGGATCAGGCCAAAGGTCGCACACGCAATACCAATTTCCATCGCGTTGCTGATATTATATTTCTCAACAAACAGCGGCGCCCACGCAATCGCGGTACCGTGTCCACCACTTAAGGACACAGAACCACCAATAATACCGACTTCTGGTAATTGCTGGGTAAACTGTGCAACCGTTAAGCCTGTGAAATTTTGCAAAAACAAATAAATGACCGCAATCACCAACAAGATAATTAACGGTTTACCACCTTTAAGCAGCGTTGAAAAGCGTGAGGACAGGCCAATAATAGTGAAAAACACAATCAATAGCGTATCACGTACCGCTAATGAAAATTGTAATTCGATATCAAATGCGCCATAAATAATAGCGAAAACAATAGATGCTATTAAGCCGCCAGAAACTGGCTCGGGGATATTATATTCTTGTAAAAAAGCGACTTTGCGTGTCAGGAACTTACCTATAAACAGCACCAAAATCGCCACAATCACAGTTTGTCTTACGTCCAATTCCATCAGTACCCCTTAGTTATTTTTTAGATCTTCCTTTACAGATATTACCTACTTAAGGCTTACCCATTTAGATATGGTCTAATAGTTAACTAAGAGATTACCTGCTGAAATTTGAATCCACAAACCATAAACATCAATTAATCGACTTGAAACCAATCAATATAATGGCTTGGCATTACGTCAAACTCACGGCTTAAATCAGCAACTAGATCATCATCATTCGTATATTCTTTATTTGCCATTTTAGCAGTAAGATCATCAGCATGAATACCCGTGGTTAAAAACAAACTAGCGATACCTGCTGTATTCGCGCCGCGGATGTCGTGTTCTAAACTATCGCCTACAGCAATGGCATTATCCCAACCGCCTAACAAGGTATGACACATGGCATAGATTTGCGCTTGTGGTTTACCGTGCCAATATACTGTGCCGCCCATGTCAGCATAAGCCATGGCAATAGAACCTGGGCATAAATTTAAGCCACCATCCGGTCTCATCGCCACTAAATCAGGATTACTCACCACCATTTCTAAACCACGGGCAAAAGCAATATCCAGATCTATTTGATAATCAGCAACCGTGCCACGTTCAACG
The DNA here is from genome assembly GCF_008931805.1 of Moritella marina ATCC 15381. Lineage (GTDB taxonomy): Bacteria > Pseudomonadota > Gammaproteobacteria > Enterobacterales > Moritellaceae > Moritella > Moritella marina. The sequence goes on from NZ_CP044399.1 coordinate 2,632,601, forward strand.
CCATAACACATGATAAATGACGCTTCTTCAATCACCACACTGGTTAAACCGCAATCTTCGAGTACAGTACCGTTGATCCCCTCGCCCCAGCCAAACACCAAGGCATTAGTGCCTAAATGGTCAAATTTACCTTGCTTGAAATTGTGGCGCATGTGATCGCCCGATGTCAGTACATCAATATACAGATCACGACGAATACCGGAATCGGTTAAACGCTGATAAGAGAAATTGTGGGTATTGCCACTGTTCGATAAGATCACGACTTTTTTGTGGTGTTGTTGTAAAAATTCTAATGTCGCAACCGCGTTAGGAAAAGCATCACCGCCATTGTGCAGTACGCCCCATTGATCCAAGATAAAAGTATCAAAATCGTTAATAATGTCTTTAAGACCGGAAATCATGTTCACTTTTTCATTTCTCCAACAGCATCTGCCACTGATATTAAATATAAATCGCTCGAGTCATGAATGGCTCAAATCATCAATGGCTTGAATAAGATAGTCCACTATATACTTAAACCCACAAATCCCCACTAAATTACGTCATATAAATACCCAGAAACAAGGTGTAAATACGGTGTAACGTGATTGCAGATCCAGTTTTATTAGCGAAAAATTGTTAAGTTAGCGCTTAGTTATGAGTTCTTGATGACAAAACGTCTACGAACTCTCTTATTATGCGCTTTCTATCAGCGGTGTGTCGGTGTCGAACAAATTTAAAATTATAGTGGCTGTTATTTTATGTAGCGTGATCGTCACAACCTTTAGCGTACGCGAGATATGCCGAGACTGGCTATTAGACTCCAATCGTGAACAAGCAGAAAACCAACTACTCACTTATGTTGTCGATATAAGGCGTGTCCTCGCCAGTTACAAGTACCTGCCTTACCTGATCACAGAACAAGAGAGTCTTATCCCTGTCCTGACTAATACCCAGGTATCAACAACACAGCTCCAGCAAACACTCACCCAGTTTGATAAAGCGGCCAATACCAAAGGTTGGTACCTGCTTAAGCCAGATGGTTCCTTGTTAGTATCAAGCCGTCACAATACCAATTGGGATTACAACAAAGCCCTGAACATTACCAGTAACTTACGTAATCAAGACGGTGAGTTGGATAAAGACAGAGGCGTACTCACCTCCAGTTATATTGCCAATGGTAGCGCCAATTATTATTTAAGCTTGCCAATAAACCATCAAGATAAATTAATCGGTATTGCCGTCATCGAAGTCGACTTAACCGCATTAAGTGATCCTTGGTTGGCAGAAAATGATTTCATCCTTATCAGTAATGCCAAAAATAAATTCTTTCTCTCTAGCCACCCACAAATATCGGCGACGGAAATTAACAGCTTAGGCACGGCTGACATCATCACGCATCAGCTCAGTAATAACGCAAATATCTACAGCTGGGTGATCGCGAACCGTGACTATCAAGTACAACAAGTGCAGTTAGACGATCTAAGATGGCATATTTACTACCTGACACCATTAAATGGTTTATATCGAAAAGTGAATATGGCGGGCTTTATTTCCGCGATATTAATGTCACTGTTACTGTCTGTACTGCTGTATCGTTATGAACGTAAGCAAAAGCTTTATTCTCACGCCGCATTAAAACAGATGATTGCAGGCACCAATGTTGGATTAGTATTACTTAATAATGACCGCAGCATCAGCTATATCAACCCAACCGCAATGCGTTATTTTGGCTTAAGTAATGACAATCTTGATAAAAGTGATAAGAATAGCAACGCTCATAAGTTATATGCTAGCCAATTACTCACCCGGCACCAAGACAACGACGCCGTCGTTAGCCAGTTAAATGACCTGTTAATCACCCCAAATTTCACTGGCATTGAAGTGTTTGCCCATAATCATCATGGTGATGACTTCCCAGCCTTGCTGTCCATCACTCCCTTGGCCTGGTCACAACGACGTGGTTCGCTAATGACGTTTGTTGATATCAGTAAACGTAAACGCGCAGAACACGCACTATCACAAGCAAATGAGCAACTTGAAACCCGAGTACAAGAAACCACAGAAAAACTGTATGCCGCGCAAGAAGAATTATTATTAAGCAGTAAAATGGCTGCGCTCGGGCGTATGTCTAGCGCAATCAATCATGAACTAAACCAACCTTTAACCGGTATCAGAACCTTGTTATCCAGTAATCTGCTATTTTTGGAACAAGGTAATACCAAGGTATTAGTTTCCAATATGGCTTTAATCGATAAACTGGTTAAGCGTATGCTATCAATGACAGCCCAACTGAAAGTCTTCGCCTTCAATCGTCCAGAGCGTTTAATTGCCACGTCAATAACAGATGTATTAAACGACGTGTTTACACTAGAGCAAAACAAACTCGCGAACATCGCCATGACGGTTGATATTCCAGACTCATTGCCACAAGTACTCGCAGAGCCGCATAGGTTACACCAAGTATTTTCTAACTTAATCAGCAATGCTGCGGCCGCCCTGCAACAAACATCAGAACAAATATCAAAACCAACACTCATGATCAGTGCCAACAGGGTTAAAGACACAATACACATCAAGATCATGGATAATGGCCCAGGCGTAGATGATGATGCGCTAGCACATCTATTCGAACCTTTTTATACCAGCAAGAAAATTGGCGAGGGATTAGGACTCGGTTTGGCTATCACTGCGAATATTATGCGTGATATGCAAGGTGAGATCTTTGCACACAATAACCTACAACAAGCAGGGATGACATTTACCCTAACGCTTAAGCCCTACCTCCGTGATGAATAATACCATCACGACTGAACACCGAGTCGCCGAGTTAAAACATGTTATTAAGCGCGACTCCGATACCGAAACGCGTCTGACTATGATTATAATCAATCAGACTTTCACCATACCCATTAAATACAGTGAAATAACCTTTCAGCTTTCCATATAAAGGCGTCGTGAAATTCACTTTCACTGCGCCTTTACTGGTTGCAAAATTCTGGCGTATTTCAGTACTCAATTCATACTTCCCAAAAGCATAACCGATAGCGTATTCCACATGCCCCATGTAATCAGTAATATCCGGATTATCATCCCCACTCGGGCTATTCGGATCTGTCTTAGCATCTTCAGGTATACGATACCAAGGTCTAATACTCCAAACCAAATTACCCTTCTCATAAATAAATTCGCTATAAACACGATTCCATGAACGAGAAGCGGTTCCTGAACGGCCATTCGATTGATGTTCGAATCCGACCGTCATCGCCGTATTCGCATCATTAGGATGCCAATCTAGTGGTGTAACATAAAATACTTCAGGTCTATAATTAGTTTCTCTGAAAGGGCTAGAAATATCATCCGCATACACTTGCCACCAGGCCTCGAGGGTGAAACCAGCATAGATGCGATCGCCGTCAAACAATAAAGAGTGATAACTTAATGGCAGTTTCAGGCTTAATTGAAATTTAGCCTCGACTTCTTTATAACCTTCATCACGGGCATCTAAATTACGATAGACTTCAGGGTTAATCTGATTGGTAGTATAAACAGGTAAAATATAATTCATCCTGTACGGCGTGAGTACAAATTCAGAAGTATCATGTTGACGCTCTTCAATCACTCGTTTTGTCATCAAACCTGCTTGCACTGTTTTACCACGAATAATGACCGAGTCGTCTTCTTCAAGATCACTTTGCGCTTTACATATTGTCCTGATTTCCCCTAATGTTACTTCTGCAGCACTATACGCGACTTGATTGTTAATACAGTCACTTTCTGTTGCTGCTTGTAATTGAAAACTAAGAGAAAAAAAGAAAGACACTAACGAGAGGATTTTATAGTTTAATTGTTGCAAAATGGATTCCGTTCATGAATAGCGATGTACCTTAATTATAATATACTTAATTATAATATACTTAATTATAATACACTTAATTATAATATACTTTATTATAATTAAGGTACATCGCTATTAAAATCCCTCCAGCAGGGTAAAGCTAATTTTAAAACACGACTTTATGCACTCGATTTAATTTACATCTAATGCAGGCCTTAGATTCTTATTATGTACTTTATTACAAATGTAATCACCGATTGGGATCGCAGACGTGGCGGCAGGTGATGGCGCGTTACAAACATGTAAACTACGTGGGCTCTCGGCAAATAAGAAATCGTGTACTAAACTGCCATCTTTCAACACAGCTTGCGCGCGAATACCCGCTGGATAATTTTCTAAATCAGAGACTTTCAACGCTGGACAATATTTATTAACCAGCTTCAAATAACCCGGTTTCCACCACGAATTCTTCGTTTCAATTAAGCCAGTTTTTAGGTTTTTAGCACTCACTCGCCAAAAGCCAGGAAATTTCAGCATGTCACTAATATCGCGTAAATTGATATTAACTTTACCATAGCCCTCTCGCTTCCAGCCTTGCACGGCATTCGGGCCAACCGTCACCGAACCATCGATCATACGGGTTAAATGTACGCCCAAAAATGGCAGTTCTGGATCGGGAATAGGATAAATCAGGTGATTGACAATATTGTTATACTGAGGCTGCAAACGGTAGTACTCACCACGATAGGGAATTATTTGAAACTCAGTATCAATGTTCAGCATCTTAGTCACCCGATCCGCCATTAAGCCAGAACAGGTAATCAAGAATTTAGTAACATAGTTCAGGCCTTTAAAAGAATGACCCAACAGCGCTTGCTGCTGGCATTGCACATTAATCTGCTCACTGCTTTCAATTAAATGGGTGACTTCAGTTTCTAAGGCTATTTCACCGCCAAGCGCACAAAACGCTTCCGCCATTTTTTCCGTCACTAAGCTGTAATCAACAATACTGGTAGAAGGCACCAAAATTGCGCCTAATCCTGTAATATGAGGTTCTTTTTCAGCAAGTCCCGTAGCGTCTAATAATTCAACCTCAATGCCATTATCGCTACAACGTTTATACAATGCCTGCATACGTTGCAACTCTAATGCATTGGTTGCTACCAGTAGCTTCCCACAATTTTCAACCGGAATATCATGCTTAGCACAAAATGCTTTCGTCGCCGCTACACCGGCTTTACAAAAATTGGCTTTCATACTGCCGGGTTCATAATACACACCAGCATGGATCACACCACTGTTATGACCGGTTTGATGTTGCGATAACTTACTTTCTTTTTCAATTAATAAGATACGCTTTGCTGGCTCACGCTGTTGCAACTGCCAAGCCGTTGAAACACCGACAATACCACCACCGATAATAATGTAATCATAGTGATTGTTATCCGTCCCCGTCGCCACATTCGATGTCGTTAACGTCATATTACTATCCTTTGCCTTAATAAGCCGTTGCAGCGGTAGATGTTGTCACCACAGGTTTATAACGGCGATTCGTATACACAAACAAGCCAACGAAACTAACTAGCGCCACGCCCCTTAATACTAAAGGAAGATCAGGCCATGTCATTGCTAAACCAAGTAATAACGAAAATCCACGTTGGAGGATATTCAATTCACTTTCTAGGTAACCTTCAATCCCGGCAATAAATGCATAAGTCCCTACGATAGCGAAAGAGCCCACCGTGATAACCGTCATCATATCCCAACTCACTAGCGAGGTATAAGCCATGAGTATCGGCACAAGATATAAGCCTTTGGCGATCTTCCATGCCGTTAAACCTGTACGCATTGGTGGTGTGCCAGCGATAGTAGCGGCAGCAAATGCAGTTAAACAAACGGGCGGTGTGACATTACTGTCTTGTGATAACCAAAAAATAATTAAGTGCGCAGAAAGTAATGCTAACGCCACTTTCTCCAGCCCTAAACCTTGCTCTAATAGCGTCCCCATGAAATCACTCGGTACCAAGCTTAATAAACTTTCAGCTTGTATTTGTGTCATCGGCTGAGTTAATGCGCTTATTTGCTCCGGAGCGGCTAACATGAATATACCGTGTGCTTGTGCAGGCAGTTGCCCATCCATCAACATTTGTACCAACTGGTTCTCGGCGAGTAACGTATATAACGCAGGTGCTGAAAGCGTGCCTAAAACAATATAAGCCGCAGTCACGGGTAAGCCCATGCCAAGGATTAGTGACGCCAACGCGATCAAAGCTAGCATCAACATCAAGCTACCATCAGCCCAATCATTAATCATTAATGAAAAGGTATTACCCACGCCCGTCGTGCTGATCACATTAACAACTAAGCCAATACCAACCAGTAATACCGCCGTCGTCGCCATATTCTTAGCACCTTGCTCTAAAGCTTCAAATACCGCTCTGAATCCCATCTTATTGGGTGATAACCAAGATGCAACCACAACCGAGATAATCGATAAACCAGCTGAATAAGTCGGGGTAAATCCAGACACTAATAAAAACACCAATACTCCAAGTGGGATCAGATTATACCAACCCGCTAAAAATACGGTCGAGAATGAATCATCAGACGCATTCACTTGTTGAATGTTACTGCGCTTGGCTTCGATGCGTACAAAAAATGCAACGGAGAGAAAATAGATTAATGCCGGAACAACAGATACCGCGATAATACTGACATAAGGCACCTGCGTATAAGAAGCCATAATAAACGCGCCCGCCCCCATCACTGGCGGCATAATTTGCCCACCCGTGGATGCAGCGGCTTCAACACCAGCAGCAAAACGAGCAGGGAAACCCGCTTTACGCATTAACGGAATAGTAATAACGCCCGTTGATACCGTATTAGCCACACTCGAGCCAGATACAGACCCCATTAATCCTGACGCTAATACCGCAATAAACCCCGGACCACCAATCACTTTATTGGCCGCCGCACGCGACAAGTTAATAATGTAATCACCGACTCCAGATCGCACCAAAAAAGCACCAAACAAGATGAACATGAACACAAAGCTCCAGCTGATACGCGAGATAGCCCCAAACATACCCTCTGAACTATAAAAGCTACGATACAATAATGTTTCTAAACTTAATCCAGGGAAATGGAACATGCCCGGTACTAACTGTCCCCACCACACCACATAAGTTAACGAAATAACAATTAACACCGGAATAAACCAACCAATCGTACGGCGGATCAATTCTAGTACGATGATAATTGCCATGATCGAAAACACCCAATCACTAGTAATGAAGCGTACACCACGCTCATACAAAGCATCTTCAGCAAAAGGGATATAGGCTAAACAAGCAAGTGCCGCGAGGGCAATAATGATATCAACACCCAGTGCCAATCGACTGCTTTTGAGACTACGATGTGCTGGATACCACAACGCACAAACAACCGAAAATCCAGCGAAGTGAGTCGCTGATGCCCATAACTCAGGGATCGTGGCAAAGGTATTAAACCAAATATGTAAAACCGATAGCACAACACCACAGGCAGATATAAACGCCGTAACCCAGGGGAAATCAGTACGGGTGGCTGACTCAAATTGTTCTAACTTTTCTTCGACTTGCTTGTCCATAACAAATTCCTTTTTGACTGCTACCATCGTGGTAGCAGTCCTTCTTATCAATACTTAACGTCGTCAGTTACAGTGCCGTCGGTAATAGCTCAGCAGGGATTGTTAAACCAATTTCTTGATAATAACGCACAGCACCAGGGTGTAATGGTACTGGCAGACCTTTAATTGATTTTTCTACCGCCATTGCTTTCGTGGCTTTATGGATACTGTTTAGGAAGGGTAGGTTTTCATAGATATTTTTAGTTAACAGATAAACATCTTCTTCTGATACATCATCACGCACGGCTAAGAAATTCGGTTGCGCAATAGTGGTAACCGCTTTGCTCTGACTTGGGTACGTATTTGCTGGAATAGTGAATTTAGTCCACAGTGGATATTCGCTGTTTGCTTGTTTGATTTGCTTATCAGTAAATTGTAATAAAGAGATGTCATCACCCATCGCAGCAAAAGCACGTGTGATCGCACCAACGGGCATACCAGCAGGAATATTCATCCCATCAATCGCGCCATTTTGCATTGCGTCAGTACTTGAGCTATAACCTAAATAAGCTAAGTTAAAGCTATTCGGATCGACGTGCACGCCACGCATGATCTGACGACCAGAATGTTCAGTACCCGAGTTCTTCTTACCAATAGAAAATTTCTTACCTTTTAAGTTACTTAAATCACTCATGGTGCCCGTTTCAACGAGCGAGCTGCGCACTACAAAATGTTCTACGTTTTGCCACAACATACTCACCGAACGCAGGTCTTTCTGTGGACCACTTTGTTTAAATTGTCCTTCACCTTGCCAAGCCCAAGCACCATACAAACCTTGCAAAATGGCAAATTGCGCTTCATTGTCACTGAGTAATTTAATATTTTCACCCGATCCGGCAGAGCTGATCGCCGCTAATGAAAATTTATATTTCGGCTCCAATTTAATTTTACTTAACGTCGCTAAAGCCACCCCCACTGGATAATAAGTCCCCCCCGTCGATGCCGTTGCAAGAATATAACTGCGCTTCTGTTCAGCGACTGCAGAGGTTGTTACTAAGCCAAGAATGACACTCGATACTAATAATGATTTTTTTAACATTCCTTTAAACATGCTCTTTCCTTGTTGTTTTGTTGTTTATTTCATTTTTATTGTTACGCTAAATTACTTTGCACCGCGCTTTCTCATACAAGGCAACCTACTCACTTTCGTTATACATGACATATTGCAACAACAATGCCACAATTTAAACCACTGTTAAATAACGATTAAAATAAATAAACCTGAATTAACAAGCAAGATTACGCCTATCGCGTTATTTTATATGAGCAAAAAACAGCTCATCATATTGTTAAAGATATAAACATCACATTAACAATACAAAAACATAATTGATTTATAATGTAACACTGCAATGGAGTATAAAAACGCCTAAAACATATACTTAAGAGGTAGCTATAAATTTAAGTTATGCAATCAAAGAAGTACAAAGAGAGGATAAATTCGTGGCAATAAGCAAGATATTGCCACTTGAATCATATTGCCACTGACCTAACAAGGTAGATAAGTAAATAGACGTCTAGATAAAGAAAGAGATGAATAAAACCGCTTAACTAAATATAAGCAGCACGCTGTAGGTCATACTTTTGCATTTTCTGGTTCAAAGTTCGGCGTGGTAAATCAAGCATATCCATCACTTCAATAATACTGCCTTTATGAGTTCGTAACGCTTCATCAATAACCTTACGCTCAAAATTTTGGGTTTGCATAGCCAGTGATAACTCACTAGAGCCCGTATCAATACAGGCAAGCGGCTTAGTCAGCAAAATATCAGCAACACTTAGCGTCGCATCGAGGGCAAAACGCGTCGCCACATTAATTAACTCTCGCACATTACCTGGCCAACCGTACGCCAATAACGTTTTTTCATCCATACCCGACAGCTGCTTAGCGTTTGTATTAGCCAAATTAACGTAATGCTCAAATAACAATAAAATATCTTCGCCACGCTCACGCAGCGGTGGCAAATATAATTGGGCGACATTCAAACGATAAAACAGATCTTGGCGGAAAGCATCATTGTCTTTCAAGCTTTCTTTGGCCGCAGCAATCACCCGCACATCAATCGCTATCGACTTATTACCGCCTACACGTTCAACTTGCTTCTCTTGTAAAATACGTAACATTTTTATCTGCATGTTAAGTGGCATACTTTCGATTTCATCTAAAAAAAAAGTACCTTTATCTGCATACTCTAGTTTACCAATACGCTTTTTAATTGCTCCAGTAAACGCTCCAGCTTCATGACCAAATAATTCGCTTTCAAATAATGCTTCAGGTATTGCAGCACAGTTTAACGCGACAAAATTACCCTGCGAGCGTGAACTGACTTGATGTAAACAATCTGCGACCAACTCTTTACCACAACCAGTGTCACCATAGATAATGACATTGGCATCAATATTCGCAATTTTAACCAGCTGTTGACGTAACTCCACCATGGCAGGACTCGAGCCAATTAAGATCTGATCTAACCCTTGTGCCTGCTGTAAATACTCCTCACGCTTGTTGGCACCGAGTTGTAACTGCCTTTTTTCAATGGCACAGCCGACGGTTTCAATGAGTTTATCGGGATCGAAAGGTTTCTCTAAGAAATCAAATGCACCATCACGCAGTGCATTCACGGCCATATTAATATCACCATGGCCAGTCATCAGAATAATCGGCATTGCTGGATTGCTTGTTAATAACTGTGGTAACAGTGCTAACCCAGAGATATCAGGTAAGCGTACATCAGAAATGACAATACCAGGAAAGGCCGCAGGTATGCTGTTTAATGCTGACTCACCATCAGCACATTCAATAACATCATAACCTGCTAGCTGAAGTCGTTGGCTAATAGCCAAACGCACAATCTCGTCGTCTTCAATAAGCGCGACCTGAATCACTGATTGTTGCGGCATAAATTCCACGTCCTGTGTTGTATAAATAATGCTGACAGAGTAAGAAATAGCGCGACGATTTGAAAGGAGCTAGCTCCCAAATTACAGACATAAAATATCCACGGGGCTTAGATCCAACACAATCGCTGATAATCAGCACTGTTACCATCACTAACACTACCAATTATCAGCCAGTTATTTATACTGGTCGTATAACGTTTACAGAAAAATAGAAAGCCAATAGGAATTGAAATGACGACTGTGATGTACGGAATTAAAAACTGCGATACTATTAAAAAAGCCAAGAAATGGTTAGAAGCAAACGAACTTGAATTTACATTTCACGATCACCGCGTTAATGGTTTAGATAAAGCACAACTGATCACTTGGTGTGAAACGCTAGGTTGGGAACAAGTCGTTAATAAACGTGGCACCACCTACCGCCAATTAAGCGATGAACAAAAAGCAGCACTAACAGAAGCGACTGCAATTGAATTGTTAATTGAACAGCCAGCGATGATCAAACGTCCCATTTTGGATGTCGATGGTCAACTGACATTAGGCTTTAAAGCCGACACTTATGCGGCGCTTTTTGCTAAGTAAATAAGACCAATAAAAAGTAAAGTAACTAACCGTTATCCAGAAATCAATTACTTATAGCATTGGCTTACCACGTAAGTCAGCGCTAACAATATCTTGTAAAAAATGCTGTAAAAAGGAATTACTCATGTCAGACAGTTTAGTACTACAACTTGCCAAAGACCTACTTAGCCGTAAATCAGTGACCCCCGAAGATGCAGGTTGTCAGCAAATGATGATCACCCGTCTTGAAGAACTGGGTTTTACTATCGAAACCATGGTATTTGAAGACACGACTAACCTTTGGGCTCGCCGTGGTACCACCGCGCCAGTATTCTGTTTTGCTGGTCATACCGACGTTGTACCTGTCGGTAAAATCGAAGATTGGGATACCGACCCATTCGTACCAACTATTATCGATGGCTACTTACACGGCCGTGGCGCTGCAGACATGAAAGGTTCGATTGCGTCTTTCTTAGTGGCAGTAGAAAGCTTCGTTAAAGCCCATCCCGATCACCAAGGTTCGGTTGCGTTATTAATCACAAGTGACGAAGAAGGCCCGTTTATCAATGGCACAACGCGTGTAATTGATACGCTTGAAGCCCGTAACGAAAAAATCGATTGGTGTATTGTTGGCGAACCATCAAGCACCAACAAAGTCGGAGACATCGTTAAAAATGGTCGTCGTGGTTCACTCACTGGCGATATCGTGGTGAAAGGTATTCAAGGTCACGTGGCTTACCCACACCTGGCCGAAAACCCAATTCACAAGTTAGCCCCAGCCTTGTCTGAACTTAGTCAAGTGGTCTGGGATCAAGGCAATGACTACTTCCCTGCAACAACACTACAAATCACGGATATCCGCAGTGGCGCAGGTGCAAGTAATATCGTACCAGGCGAAGCAACGTGTCAGTTTAACCTGCGTTATTCAACAGAGCTAACAGCGGATTTAATCAAATACCGTATTGAAGGCATCTTTGAAAAGCATGGCTTAAACTACGAGATCAGCTGGATCCACAGTGGTCAACCTTTCCTTACTGAACCGGGCAATTTGTTAAACGCAATCACCGATTCAATTGAAAGTGTGTGTGGTTATCCGTCAGAACTGTCTACTTCTGGTGGCACATCAGATGGACGTTTCATCGCACCAACTGGCGCACAGGTTGTCGAACTAGGGCCAGTAAACGCGACTATTCATAAAGTAAATGAATGTGTAAAGATCTCGGATATTGAGCAATTAGCAGACATTTACGAGCAAACATTAGTAAAATTATTAGCTAAGTAACGCGCTATTTTCTTACTCGAATAGCGAGTAAAGTAACGCGAAATTATCGCATAAATGGCTTGGACGGACTCAGTTCAAGCCATTTTATGGCCCTGTAAAAAACCACAAACACCCCATATTTACACCACAATCACCTAGCTTACTACCTCCAGCCGCTATATAAAACCGATAACCCCATCACATTCCATAACAAATTTTATAATCCATTAACAAATAGTAAAAATTCAATATTTACAATACATTAACATCTTTAGAATACCTGTTTATGGCACTTTATAGACCTTAACACCCAATCATTAAGCCGCCGATTTATTGACTTTAATCAATGTCTGAATTATTGTTTATGCAGTTGCATAGTTTTGCAAAACACCTATTTGTTTAATGTTGTTAATGACATGTTTGTTAAACATGATTTCATAAAAGGAAGTTGTATGGCTTTAATCCAAGCGCCAAATTCAGTAGTGATGGTTCGACCGTGGAAATTTTTCTCGAACCCAGAAACAGCAGTCGATAATGCGTTTCAAAAAACTGGCCTCGATGAACAAGACTCACTCGAGTTAGATCGTAGCGGTATATCACTGCAAGCTAAAAATGAATTTGACATCGTCGTTGCAGGATTAAACGAACACGGCATCAACGTCCACGTATTTGATGATTTTGGTGATCGTGAGACACCCGATTCAGTATTCCCCAACAACTGGTTCTCGACCCACAGTGGCGGCCACGTTGCTTTGTACCCAATGTATTCACAAAACCGCCGCCGTGAACGTCGCAGTGACATTATTGAAATGTTAAAAGCGCACTATCGTGTACAAGACGTTATCGACTTCTCTGGTTTAGAGTGGGATAACCTGTTTCTTGAAGGCACTGGTGCAATGGTATTAGACAACGTTAACCGTATCGCCTATACCGCTAAATCAAACCGTTCTAGCGAAGTTATTTTAGAACGTTTCTGCGCTATCTTCCAATACGAACCAATGGCGTTTGAAACCGCAGATGCGTCTGGAACCGCAATTTATCACACTAATGTAATGATGTGTGTGGCTTCAAAATACGCGCTTATTTGCTTGGACATGATCCCAAATGAAGCTCGTCGCGCTGCTGTTCGTCAACGTTTAGAAGAATCTGACATCGAAGTCATTGAACTGAGTTTTGACCAAATTGATAACTTTGCTGGTAACGCTATTGAGTTAACAGGTAATGGTAAAAGCCACTTGGTGATGTCACAACGTGCAAAAGACGCATTAACACCAGACCAAGTAGAGCGCATCGAACGACATTCAACAATTTTAGGCTTTAGTGTTCCAACTATCGAACTCGCTGGCGGTTCTATTCGCTGCATGATCGCAGGGATCCACCTCAGCCCAAGAACGTAACTAAATCGTAAGCAGCCGACTAAGCAGCTGCAACGCAGTCTGAATGCAACAATACGCAGTTAGTATGACGCTACTTCAGCCAGTAATAATTTTAATTAAAAAGACAAGACTTATGGAAAAGGAAAAGGTTATGGAAACCAGTTATGTAAAATCAGCGACCGGTGAATTGAAGCAAGTATTACTTTGTTCGCCAACCTACCTGAATCTTTCACCAATCAACAAGATTGCGGAAGATTGGTTAGAGAAAGGCGAGCAGATCGATCAACAAAAATGCTTAAACGAACACCAAGAGCTGATCAGCATTTACGAAAGCAACGGTATTAATGTTGAAGTGCTTGCACCGACAGAACATTTATCAAGCCAAGTATTTGCCCGTGACTTTGGTTTCAACATTAAAGAAGGTTATGTACTTGGCCGCTTTAAAGAAGAAGTACGTCACGCAGAAAGCCTACTGTATGCCGAAAAACTGGCAGAACTCGGCGTGCCAATCATCGCGACTTGCCATGAAGGTGTATTAGAAGGTGGTGATTTCTGGCAGCTTGATGAAAAAACGCTCGCCATTGGTACGCTACAACGTTCTGATGAAAAAGGCATCCAAAGTATTCGTGAGCAGCTTGAACCATTAGGCTACACCATCATTTCGGTTAACTCGAAACCAGAATACCTACACCTTGATATGATCTTTAATATCGTCGGAGAAAAGACCGCCGTAACCTATTACGACGGTTTACCGCCCGAGTTCCAAGCTTACCTTGATGAAGCCGGTTACGACTTAATTAAAATTGAAGAAGCAGGCGTATTTAAGCACTTCTGTAATCTGCAAGCGTTAGGTAACAAACGCATCATCTCATTAAGCGCGAATACAGACGTAAACGCACAATTACGTGAACGTGGTTTCACCGTATTTGAGTTGCATTCGACGGAAATTTTGAAAACAGGCGGTGGTCCACACTGCATGACGTTCCCACTAGAACGTCACTAAATATTTACCGACAGTGCGTTGTATTATGTCTATTAAATTAAATGTTATCTAACTTAATAGACAAGATTGCAGATGCACTGTCGATACCGATATTGACCAGTTCATTATCTTTGAATTTGTAGGCGGCCATGCTGCCCTCTAGCCATAAACCATCAATCAAAGCATTGATTTTAATAGCTAGTATTTCACATTCATGATGGTCAACTGTGATGCCATCCGAGGCTAATGCCGCACTAATCAACGGTGCTAATATCTTCGTTGTTTTAGCGTATTCATTAGTACGAATGGCAGCCATTTCTGGGTCGATGTACGTCATCGGTAAGAAATTAGCCCATAACAATACGGTACGTGGTGACACAATTGGCGCAGATAACGTCGCTTGAATAAAGTGCTGCAATCGAGTTTTAGCACACACGTCTTGGTCGTTAATTTCGACACGGGCGTTAACGTACATGATCTCGAGTAATGCCGAATACGCGGCCCGTAGCATCTCGTCTTTACCAGAAAAGTAAAAACGGATCAGGCCGTTGGTGACATTGGCATATTCAGCCACATTACGTACTGTGGTTTTTTGTAAACCTTCGTTAGCAATGCAATCTAGTGTGGCATTGATTAACTCTTGTTTACGGTTTTTACCTTTTGTTCCTTTCGCTGGCATAGGCAGGTATTTAATCCGTATTTGAGTATAAGGTGAGTCGAATAGATGAAAATTAATCATACCCCTAGGGCGTGATGCTGGCAATTTAATAAGCTTAAATTTATGCACATAACACTTAAACCGATACGCATAACACCTGTGTATCTTAATTATAAAACGTATTAGATAAACCACTCATTGATTTATATGTTTATTATTAATATAGCTATGATTGTAATGGAAAAATTCGATTTTTCTCTTTTACCCTAGACGGAATTTAACAAGGATCACCATGATTGTATTAGAGATAAAAGATATTAAAGCGATAATCGAGAAAGTTGGCTACCAAGACTTTTTTGCTCAGCTTAACGATACATTGACTGAAGATTATAAAAATTGGCACGACTTTGATAAAAGCCCACGTGTTGCGAATCACGTTCAAGACGGCGTAATCGAATTAATGCCAATTTCGAATGCTGAAATGTACTCGTTTAAATACGTAAATGGCCACCCAAAAAACCCAGCACAAAACAAAATGACAGTAATGGCGACAGGTCAATTATCGTTAACTGAAACTGGCGAACCGCTAATGTTCTCAGAAATGACCTTGCTTACTGGTTTCCGTACTGCGGCAACATCTGCAATGGCTGCAAAGCACTTAGCCAAGAAAGATTCTGAAGTATTGGCGCTGATTGGTACTGGCGCACAAAGTGAATTCCAGTTCCTTGCTTACTCGTTCATCTTTGATTTAAAAGAAGTACGTTTCTTTGATACCGACCCTGCAGCAATGCGTAAATTCGAGCAGAACATGGCGCGTTTTGATATTCGCCTAACACCGTGTAAAGACGCAAGAGAAGCGGTTCAAGGTGCTGATTTAATTACCACTTGTACAGCAGACAAAAAATACCAAACAGTATTAACTAAAGACATGATCAGCAAAGACGTATTCATTAACGGTCTTGGCGGTGATTGCCCTGGTAAAACTGAAATCGAAAAAGAACTCGTAGAAAGCGCAACGATTGTGGTTGAGTTCCTACCGCAATCTCGTGTTGAAGGTGAGATCCAACAACTGGGTGCAGACTTCACGTGTACAGAACTACACGAGATTATTAAAGGCGAGAAAACGCTGAACGTGGCAACAGACGGCACTATCTTGTATGACTCAGTAGGCTTCGCCCTAGAAGATTACTCGGTACTACGTTTAGTTTACAAACTAGCTAAGCAACACAACATCGGCAGCGAAATGGAATTAATACCAGATCTAAGCGATGTGAAGAACTTGTTCTCGCTGCTATAACAGCGTAGCTCGTTAAAATGACGAGCCTAGCCTGTCGCGGCTAGTTGGTTCCTGTTCGTCATTCATAATAAAACCCTTGGCCAAGCACCCACAGTTCGCATTCAATACTGTGGGGCTTGGTCTTTTTTAGCGTGATATAAAGATGTTTACGGTTCATAAATCCCACCAATGTTAGCCATTTGTTTGTTTAAAATTATTTTTAATTATTATTACCCCCTCTAGAGCCGCATAAATACTGACTTTTGAGTCAAGAAATGACAGTTTCCCCCTTTCAACCGGAAAATAAAGACTTTACAAGATAACAACCCTTAGACTAATATCAGTCCGTATAAGCGCGTTGGATAAACGCGGCTTACCCGCACACACGATTCGCTTGTACCGCTTAAACTAAAATCCTTATAATTTTTTGCACAGTACCATCCATGAACCCATTCATTTAGGGTTTTCCTTGCGCCTGCTATATGGCATCGCGTAAGAATAAGAGCCTGTGCAGACAAACAGAAGATAGATGTCATGCGTATAGAACAAGAATTGAAGCTAGGTTTTAAAGATGTACTTTTCCGCCCAAAACGTTCAACTCTTAAGAGTCGTTCACAAGTAAGCTTAGAGCGTACATTCACTTTCCCTAACAGCAAATACACTTGGACAGGTGTACCGGTTATTGCTGCAAACATGGATACTGTAGGTACATTTGAAGCGGCGAAAGAACTTGCTGCACACAAAATGCTAACAGCTGTACATAAGCATTACACTGTCGCTGAATGGAAAGAATTCCTAGAAGCAAACCCAGAAATCTTTGACCATATCTTTGTATCAACAGGTACATCTGATTCAGATTTCGAAAAACTTCAACAAGTTCTAGCATTAGATGATCGTCTACAGTTTATCTGTATCGATGTAGCTAATGGTTACTCAGAATTTTTCATTGATTTCGTACGTAAAGTACGTTCAGCATACCCAACTAAAACGATTATGGCTGGTAACGTAGTTACTGGTGAAATCACAGAAGAACTTATTCTGTCTGGCGCAGATATCATCAAAGTTGGTATCGGTCCTGGTTCAGTATGTACTACACGTGTTAAAACAGGTGTTGGTTACCCACAACTTTCTGCAATCATCGAGTGTGCTGACGCTGCTCACGGCCTTTCAGGCATGGTTGTTGGTGACGGTGGTTGTTCTTGTGCTGGTGATGTTGCTAAAGCATTTGGCGGCGGCGCAGACTTCGTTATGCTTGGCGGTATGTTAGCTGGTCACGACGAAAGTGGCGGCGAGCTGTGCGAAGTTAATGGCAAGAAAACGAAAAAATTCTATGGCATGAGCTCAACAACTGCGATGAATAAACACGCAGGTGGTGTTGCTAAATACCGTGCTTCAGAAGGTAAAACTGTAGAAGTTCCTTACCGTGGTCCAATCGAAAACACTGTTTTTGATATCCTAGGTGGCGTACGTTCTACTTGTACATACGTTGGCGCAGCTTCATTAAAAGAGCTAAGCAAGCGTACTACCTTTATCCGTGTACTTGAGCAAGAAAACAACGTATTCGGTAAAGAATAAATTGGTGTAAATATGCAATTTTAATATTGCGTATTTAAGCTAACAAAGGCGAGCATTGATGTGGATTTATTTAATTATAAATGTTCCATTATCATGCTCGCCTTTTTGCGTTTTGGGCTATTTATAATTTTGCTTATTCGCAGCAAAAATTGATTCAAGTTGTTGGTGTTACCAAAGCACTATACCCGTTCAGCTATAAAGTAGACTCAGTTCTGAGTGTATCTCAATTACGATTGATTAAGATCTAAGCCGAAATTGCCCCCTTTTGGCTTAGAGCTTTAACTCACTCGAAATATGTTTATATTGGTTTGCCATATATTTGCTCATGTGAGGAGTTTGTCATATCACAACAGCACACGTGAACCCTATTGCGAGTTCAATTGTGATCCTGCCTTGGTTAGATATTATGCAAAGGCACTCTCCCTCCTATAGTGACTTGTATCTCATATCTCATATTACAAAAGCATTAGAAATAAGCATTTCAATTAGAATCGACGCGAAAGGGATATTCACTAAGACAGTGCAAAATTATCCATCCAGAATTATGGGTTAAAATTGGTTTTAAAGGGGTAAAGTAAGCGTTAGAGAGGACTTGTTTACTGAGTAGTGAAATGACAATTATCACCTTTATGTTCAATAGGCCGCTCAGGGACGATTTCAGCCCTAGATCTAAAAAGCCTCCAACTTGGAGGCCAGTTTCAATTACCCACTATACAATTGTGCCCTAACATGAGCTTCCTACTTAAGTCGTATTTGAGTAAGCGCTTTAAATAACGCTTTTTTATCTGTATCTTTTAAATAGCGAGAATCAATTGTCGTTTCGAATGCTGCCCAGTCTTGAGCGGTAAATGTGCCACCATCTTTTAGGTATTGAGCGAGTTTAGCATTAATCTCTTTCCCTAATTTTATCAGTGCTGGTCGAATAACAGTTTTTAAATCTCTAGGTTTTTCAGTTTCGGTTTGGCTTAGTAAATCTGCACGATATCTATATTGTATAGCTTTGGCTGCCGAGATTTGAGTCTGAAAAAATCCTACAACACTTTGTTTATTTAAGCCTACTTTTTCTGCCGATTGACTTGCTTTTCCTATGACAAGTTTCTCGCGTTGAATGTCTTCTATTGCTTTATTATTGTTTGCTTTATAAAGGGCAACATCTTCCATGTAACTCAAACGCAGGTTAAGGGTTGAGAAGATCTCAGCTGGGGTAGGGGCAGAGAAAGAGTTGAATGAAAATAGAAGAAGCGCTACTGTTGAAAATATTTTAAGCATGTAAACCTCATAACATATTGATATAGTTAGTACTAAATAGGTAATTAATGATCCTTTTTGGACGGCATCTTGTCTTATCATTACTGGTATTTATAGCCATTGATATTAAACCCACGAGTTGATTGTGTAAAGCAAGGTAGTGTAAGCGAGTGTAATCGCATTCAGCATAACTTGGTCGTCTGATATATATGCAACATTTGTGACTTACATAACCTGTTAAACCCCGATTAAAATGTTATGTTTAATCGGGGTGAGGGCGTTAGTTAGACGTCTTCGCTTACCCTATAAAATCTAACGTGTCTTACCATCGGTAGTACAATAGATCTAAGCCATTCCTGTCCATCAATGGCTTAGTGTTATCGCTCCAACTCTTGTGAACACCAAGGGACTTTGTCGTACCATAACTACCAAGCGACTTGCCTAGTAACGCTAACCTTTGCTGCTACTGTTTCCAAAAAGGAAATGAGTATTTCTATTCATTTCACTAACAGAAAGTAGTCTGAAGCATCTACAATAACCATATTTTAATTATGGGAAATGGTTATGCATCAGGAACGCCTCTACAGTATCATCACTGATATCAATTTATCAGCAAAGCAAAAATCGCAATATTTAGCCTTAGAAGCAGAAGCAAGTCTCCCATATTTAGAGATTGATGCTCAAATGTGGTTTGATTCAATAACCCGTTCATATTATTTATAATAAGGTGCAGGGTTGGTCCTACACTAACTGCGTAGGGGGTAGGAATAAGCTGGGTACCATCACGATAAAATAGTTCATCGTTTAATAACACTCGCAGTTGAGACAAGGTTTTACTGACGCTCGATACGCCCATACACAATATATCAGCACTTCGGGTAACACTGTGTGGAGAGCATGACATGTAACACAGTCAGATGCTTAAAATTAAGTCGAGAAAGCTGAATAAGATCCATGACGGCCCGGCCGATAAGTATTGCTAAAATAGAGGGATATTATAAGGCATTTTAAAGATAGAAAAAGGTGATCAATCCTGCCGATACAAATAAAATATACAAAATGAGTTATTTTTTGCGTCTTTTGGTGAATAACACCGTCTAGCTATAAGCACTGTAAATAAAGAGCACTGTAAATAATGAATAGCGTAAATCGATTAAATTGAGGCTCCGTAAATATGTTATCTGAATGGCAAAATCACAAAACGCAACTGCGCGGTTATGTAAGCAAGCGCATCGATGATGCCGACGCTGTTGACGATATCCTGCAAGATGTATACATCAAAGCCAGCAGTAATTTGCATCAATTAAAATCTACTGGCAGCCTCAAAGGTTGGCTTTATCGTATTGCGCACAACACCATCATGGATTTTTATCGAGGGCGTCAACCTTATGAACCCCTACCCGATGATCTCGTCGCTGAAGAGGAAGATGAAGGCATTCAAGCTCGCGAAGAATTAGCGCAATGTTTGCGCCCCTTGATTGACGAGTTACCAGAAAAATACGGCATCCCACTGCGCTTAGCAGAGCTTGAGGGTGTTTCACAAAAAGACATAGCCCAACAACTGGGTTTATCACTTTCTGGAGCCAAGAGTCGTGTGCAAAGAGGCAGAGTCAAATTTCGCGAACAAATGATGGCATGTTGTGATTTTGAAGTAGACCAAAACGGTATTGTCGATTACACCAGAAAAGATACCGGCAGCGCACCTAAATGTGACCCTTTATTGGAGCAAAAATGAATAACCAAGCAAACATAATGATCCCACAACATGTAATTGAAGACGCCACTGAATGGGCAATTATGCATGGCGTCGCATTTCGTCAAGCAGACAATACCGCAAGACACTGCCCTTTTAGCATTGCGCCAATGACAATGAAACGTGAAGTGTATGAACACTTGCGTAAAGTAACGCCGCTGATCACCAAACTAATCAGCAACCTGTCTGAAGACCATGATTACCTGCAATCATCATTACAAGACATGGCCAAAGCCGATCCCTTTTTCGGTCGCTTATTAGCACTCCATCAGCAGGCGCACTATGATAAAAAACAGGGTAAAACAGACAAACGCCTTAATCCGGC
Organism: Moritella marina ATCC 15381; assembly: GCF_008931805.1. Lineage (GTDB taxonomy): Bacteria > Pseudomonadota > Gammaproteobacteria > Enterobacterales > Moritellaceae > Moritella > Moritella marina. Next base: position 2,654,001 of record NZ_CP044399.1, read on the forward strand.
ACGTACACCATTACTGTTAATGCGCACCGACTTTATGGATGACCGTGAACACGGCGCTAAAGTCATCGAATTTAATGGTATCGCAGCGGGCATGGCACCCTTTGGTCAACGTGCGACAGAGTTTCACGCCTTTATGGCAAACCAATGGCCTGCCGTTTATCGCACATGGGCGGCTACTAGCTCGGAAAATAGTTCTAAAAATAGTTCTAAAAATAGCCCCGCTACACCAGCAGAGAATCAAGGCCTAGAACAACTCGCTTATGGTATTGCCCAAGCAGCTAAAAAAGTCCAAGCGACCTTTACTACCGATACGCCCCAAGCTAAGCCAACCTTTTTGATGGTAATTCAAGACAATGAAGATAATGTTTACGACCAACACTTGCTTGAAATCGCGCTGCAGAAAAATGGCTTACGCACAGTAAGACGGACGTTTGAGCAGCTCAGTACCCAGCTTACAACAGGCGAAAACCAACGTTTAATGCTAGCAGGTGTCGGTGCTATCGACGTAGTGTATCTACGCGCTGGCTACCAATATTCAGACTACTATTCTCCAAAACGTAATGAATCGGTATGTTGCCAGACGTTAAGCCAGACAAGATTGTTTATCGAACAACATCATGTAGCGATGAACGCCACTATCGGTCAGCAGTTAGCCACCAGTAAAACCATACAAATGTTGCTCACGATAATGCCCGCTGAAGACTATTTACGCTGGGGACTGACGCTGGAAGAAGCGCTATTAGTCAAAAGTGTGCTTGCAGAAATGAAGCCAGTGAATGAAAGCACCATCACTTGGTTTAACACCCAAGCAGACAAACAACAATGGGTATTAAAGAATCAAGGTGAAGGTGGTGGTCACTGCATTTTTGGTGACGATATTAGCGATAAGTTAAATCAACTTAACCCAACTGAGTACGACGCATGGGCGTTAATGTTACGTTTGCATCCACATGAACGCGAGACGCCAACTATTGCAGTGCGTGATGGCCAGCAAACTCAAATCGACGATTTAGTCAGTGAAATAGGTCTGTTTACCGCCTACTACAATGGTGAGCCAGTAACTGAATATAAAGGTTATGCAGGGTATTTGATCCGCAGTAAACCAGCGAGTGAGAACGAAGGTGGTATTCACAGTGGTAAGGGTATTTTAGATTCTCTTGCACTGATTGATTGATTAATTGAACGATTGATTAAATCCAAGGCTCATCATTAAATGATTTGCGTCTTTAAGCTAACAAAGGCGAGCATAATGTGGATTTATTTTATAATAAATGTTCCATTATCATGCTCGCATTTTTGGGTTTAGGCACTAATCTTCAAAATCTGAAATCAGTAGATTCGCAGCTGCAAAGGCCGCGTTGTCACGAACATCGTCAGGTAAAGACTCGTTACTAGCTACATCGTTTAATGCTTTGATCGCACAGCCAATCGCTTTTGGAATATAACCCTGATCACCACTGCCAATTAATGAATACAACTCACGGACTTTGTCACAACACTGATACACGTTCATGGTAATACCTTATATAGAAGAGTCATTTAAAATTAATATGGGACTATTTTAACCTTTGCCTTAATTCAATGTCGAGCGTTAAGGTTGATTGAAGATGTGTTGATCTTGGTTAGTAAATGCATAGCAACACCTCTAACACCAATCCTGACATTCTCTTACAACTCAATAATGTACTCTGCTAAAACACGCATGTAACATCATGTTCCATGCTTAATTCAGGTTAAATTGATGTTCCGTATACAAAAGATTGTGTTTATATCCCTGCTTACCAATTTGCTCGCATCATGCGCTTATCATGAATACAATCCATCAAAACCTGATGACTACGCGAAATATTGGTGTCAGGAAGAGCACAGAAATAATTCCGTACTTGCAGTTCTAAATACAGATCAGGGGCGCGAAGACACAACCCCAGATAATTGCGATATCTATTACAGATAGCAGGCTGGAATAGATAACTCTTTAAGCTAAATATCTTGCTGTTTAAGTAGTTTAGTTGGGATCTCATCATCAACACCAAGGGTTAATGCACAGACTCTGTAAGTATCTGTATACCGACATATTAGGTCTAATTCGAAAAGGGTAACGCTTTCTATTTACAGCCTTGTTTACTCGCGTCTTTGTGTTTCAACATTTCCAGATCGGACTTGGTAATGGCACTTTCAAAATCTGTGCTGTTGGTAAACTCACAATAACCCGGCGCAACAGAAACACCACTTTCAATAAAGGGCAGTTTACTCTTTGATTGCAATCTTAGTACGGTGGATATGCTGTCAAACACACGAACCGCAGCGGACTCATTACAACCCTTAAGTACAACGACAAATTCATCGCCGCCCATGCGTATAATGTAATCCTCTTTTCTGATGCAAGAGTTCGCCGCATCACAAATCATCTTAATCGCGATATCACCGTAGTCATGGCCAAATTTATCATTAATCATTTTAACTTTATTGCCATCAAGGTAAATAACTGTGCCACCACTATTCAACATACCTTCTTTCATTAACGCTAATTCAATGAATTCACGATTGTAAACACCCGTCAATTTATCAGTAATTGAACGTGTTGTTTTCTCTCTAATGAGCGCATTTTTTAAGTTTAGATGTAATAACATATAGAAAATGATCGCCAAAAATAACCAGCAAACGATGAACAACGGAATGATACTTTGGAGGGGGGCAAACAGTGCGTGCCTTTCCGTTATAAGGTAACCAAACTTACTTTTATGAAAAAAACAACATCCGAATTTCGATTGAAAATGGATGTGTAATCATCAGCATAAAGCTCAACATACTTAAACGGTTTATCTTCAAACTCTAGCGAATCAAGGATTAAATCAGTGCTAAACGCGCTCATATCCTCTAACGACATATGAAACATAATGTAAAAAGATGTGCCCTTAAGTCGTTTCATTATAATCACGCTGGGCTTACCATCGATTAATGTATTGTGTACATTAGAATAATGAAGTTCATCGGTATTCTCACCACAAGATCCTGTTTCTACACACCGATCATGTCTAAATACCTTTTGTAACGCTTCGTCAGAAAAATCCATTAACGCGATAAGTTCATTGCTATCCATGCTGCGAACAAATGTGCGGATCTTACTATCATTCAGTTTTTTTAAAATTCTCGAGTCCAAAGAATTCATAAAATTAAGCACCTTAACCCCCTGCTTGGTTTGACCTTCCAAAGCATGATGCAGAAATCGACCATCGTTATTATCACGTGTCGAATTTATCTTATGGGTACTCGCATCCCACAAATCAGTGACGAGGTTGAGGATATAACCGTAGTTATCAAAATTGGCATTGACTTCATTCACTCGACTAGTAAAAGAAGAGTATGATCTGTGGAAGTATTTATTATAATTCATCGCGCCATAAAGACTGACGAATGCGAGGCTTATAACAAAAGCAATAAGCACACTATAAGTCAGTTTATTCATATTCGTCGTCATTATCTCACTCCAACATCATCAAATATGCGCTTATACCTAAATCAGTTAAATCCATAATCGCAATGAAATCCGTTGCACCTTGGTAAAATTCGCTATTTAACCAAGCTAGAGCAGGATAATAACTATCTCTGTATAATCATTTATAGGCTTAACCCATATATAAACTGGATTATACATATTTGATATTTACAGGGTGATATAAACAAGTCGAACGGCTTATTTCAGGTGTTTTTACTAGCGACACTTTGTTGATCAAAGCGACATAATACAAGATCAAAAAAGCCCCCAATAAAGGAGGCTCGTTTTATGATAAGTTTATTTTATTCGTATTCAGAAGCGTACGTTTCTTCATAAGTGTGTGAGTAAAGCTCGAATAAATTACCAAACGGGTCTTCTAGATAAACCATTTTCGCTTGTTTGCTATCGTCTTCTGGGTGGTAGCGATGAACGTCCATACGCACTTTACCGCCGTATTCTTCAGTACGCGCCATAGCACCTTCAAAATCATCTGTTTGCAGACAGAAGTGGAAAATACCAAGGCGTGAAAAATCAACTTCGTGGCGTTCTTGACGCTCTTTCATTTCAAAAATTTCAACACCAATGCCGTCAGTCGTGACTAAGTGAGCGATGTTAAAACCTTTAAAGCCTTCACCAAATACTGCTACACACATTTTACCAATCGCAGACTCACGTTCTTCAAGTACTTTAGTGTTGTTCATTACAATTTTAAGACCAAGCGCTTTAGTGTAAAACTCAACCGCTTTATCCATATCGCCAACCATAATACCTACATGATTCATTTTCATAATATACTCACTTTTGCGTTGTTAGTTGTTTGTCTGTTTTGATGGAGTAAGTATAGGCAGTGACAACCATTAAGTGAAATTATCAATTTTAATGTTTTTGATAATTTATTGTAATGATTTTTGTTCGTTTACTTTTCGGCGTTGGTGCAATAATCGGTTTTAAAAAACCATTAATCACATGCCACTATTTCGATTAGTGGTTTTTTAGGTTCCTGATCATAACTGGTATATTTTACATAGCAGTTGTCTTCTATTAAGACTGGATAATTATTGGCTAATCGTTTGGCGTTGTCCGTTGGCGTGATAAGTACAACTGCGCCAGCCCATATTTTTGTCCATTCAACCAAAGCAAAGCTATCATCATCTTCAACAATGCCGATGCCATCGACTAAATATTTCAAGGTCAAGGTATCAGCAACGGGGTAACCATAGTCAAAAGAACACCATTCACAGCCTTCATAAAATGCTGCTGATTCTGCATAGGTGAGCGCTGCATCATTTTCCATACCGTCAATGACCATCTTCTTATGAGAGATATTAATCGCACTTTCGATTGCAGCCTTTAGACTGATGAGTGAAGCGTTTTCAGCATCGGTATCAATATTGATAAATCGAGGGATTGCTGTTGCCGCTAAAATACCTATGACGATAATAGATATAATTAATTCTATGAGTGTGAAACCTTTGTTTTTCATTTAATCCATTTCAAATTACATTATTGCTGGGTTAATACCAGTGAATGATATCCATATAATGACGGATGCTATGTCAGTTAATAGCGAGTGTAAACGGTATATATGTAAGGACTTGTAAGCAGGGTTAGACAAATAAAGTTCTACTTTTTTACACATGCTTATGTATACATTGCAGCCTATCTTTACCCCTATATGCGCAGACACCGGAGCCTAAAGATGATAAAAGGTCTTTCTTCACCGCCGTTTATAATGATTTCATCGATAACTCTTTTTATGATGATAAGGGCATTGTTTTAACCTACACAGGTAGAACCTATCACCTCACCTCTCGAGATCGTAATGAAGACAATCAAATCATGGGGGTTGGCTATAAAGGCTTTGAAGCATCGAGCATGGTTAATTCGTTCTACAGCCGTTCGTATATGTTTTCCTATCACAAGAAGTGGCCTGTGAATAACTGGGCTGATTTAGGCTTTGGGTTAGGTGGTATTACTGGGTATTCAAAGGAGGAAAATAGTGTTCAGCTATTTAATGTTACTCCCCTAATTTCTCCCACTATTAATATTAATTATAAAGGACTTGGTTTTGAGACTGCGCTCCAGACCTATGTATTTGTATTCACATTAAATTATCAATATTGACCTTAAGGACTAAATAGAAATATGTAGGGATAACTATTTAGCCTCAAAATAAAAGAAACCCGAAAGGGATGATTGTTACACCACTATCTCAATTCGATTCCACTCTGGATCTAATACCACACATTCATAATAGCCATCGCCAGTGCGGCGTGGTCCATCGAGCACCTCATAACCCTGCGCTATAAATTCTATGGCCATCGCATCGACCTTGGCCTCTGAACCGACAGCAAAGGCAATGTGAGCGAGTCCGGTGAACTGTGGAAATACATCTGCTGCAGATATCAACACAGAATCCATTTGCATCAATTCAATGCGTGGACCATCTGGCAGAGTCAGGAAATACGACTGAAAACCTTTACGTGTATTTTCATATTTAGCATTACTTTTGGCATTAAAGAAATGTGTATAAAAACATTTCATTGTTTCCAGGTCTTTGCACCAAATCGCTACATGTTCAATTCTCATTTCAGCACCTCATTTTGTTGTTCTTCTGCTTCATTGAATGACATAAATGCATTTAGGCTAAAGATAGCCTCGATTTCCACAGCGCTTTTACAGGTTTGCAGACGAGCCTGATAATATTCAGCAAGCGTGCTGCTTGCCGAGCCTTGAAAGATTGCTTTAATTGTCTTAAACATGCTCATACCTCTATTTCTATCAATGTTTCTATCTATATTGCTATAGCGTGATTTAAGCGTTACGCGTTGCTTAAATGATGAGGTAAGTACCCGCCAATAACAGGAACTAAAAAAGAGAGTGAATAATATTTTTTACTTCCGCTTAAAGTCGTAACCTTGCTGATAATGTCTTTTAAATCCTATTTACGGTCTAAACGCGGAAGTCGAGATGATAATATGCTGCCTGTTTTGAATAATGATAAGAAAATGCTGTATTACGCTCGGCTAACGAAGCTGGGGGAAAAACAAGAAATAGCGATCACCCTGCAAGACGTCGCAGAAGTCATGTTCACCAGCACCCGACACTGCCGCACCCAGCTAAACGAATTGCGCGATTTAGGTTGGTTAGAGTGGACGCCAAAGGCTGGACGTAATCAGCGGTCAACGCTCTGTCTGCATTATGCCATCGATGAGTTAAAAGCAGAACTTGCACAGCAGCTGATTGCGATTGGTAAATACGAGAAAGCATTGGCACTGATAGACCATGACCAAGTGTTATTTGGGCGCTTATTGCAAAATACATCGGGTGCAGTACAGCGTGAAGGTCGGTTACATATTCAGCTAACTTATGGCCGTTCTTTTGCTGCGCTACTGCCACATATCGCATTAAGAAACAGCGAACGCTTTCTGTTACGTCAGGTGTATTGTTGCTTAGTACAATGCGATAAAGATGGCATTATTACACCACAGTTAGCTCATCATTGGGTATATAACGCAGAACAACTGCGTTGGCGTTTCTACTTACGCCCTGCGCTGACCTTTCATGATGGCAGTACCATTAATGCCGAACAGGTAGCTGAATTATTTAATCGTCTAAAGCGACTGCCGACCTACAACACTGAACTGGCACATGTAAGTCATATCACCGCGATAAACCCACTGTGTATTGATGTTCAATTAGACCAACCCGATCCTGGCCTTGCTGGCCTGCTTGCAGATGTGAAATACTCGATTCAGCCCTACTTTCAGCTACAATCACAGCTACAATCTCACTTACATGCTTACCCGAACTCGCAGTCTAATAGCGCGAAGGCGATTGTCGGCAGTGGTGCGTTTAGAGTACAAGAGCATACACAACAGTATTTACGCTTACAGGCTTACGACAACTATTACAGCCATCGCGCACTCACTGATACAGTGACGATATGGCAAGTGACACCACCACAGACTAACGCGCCCTGTACCACTGAGATACAAGCTAATGTGGTACAAAAAACCAGTCAGATCCGCTCTAATTATGCTGCTAATGGCCTAATACAGGGAAGCAGCCTTGAGCAGGTAAGCAGTCTGGAGCAAGAAATTGACAATCAAGCTCAAAAAAGCAGAATCGAATATGGCTGTTTGCTCGCGATGATTAACAGCAGAGCAAATCTTTCTTTACTGCAGCGTAAATACCTCAGCCAACTCCTCACCGCAGATAAACTGATGGCCGAATTAAAACGATCAGACAATCCAATTGAAGCGATCCCAGCATACAATCTACTGTCTAGCTGGTTAAAAGTCATCTCGATAGGCACCGCAGAGCAACCTTTACCGAGCAAACTGACCATTGCCATATTCGAGCACCATACGCTAAAGGAATGCGCTCAGGCGATGGTTAAGTTACTTAAACAAGCTGATATTGAGTGTGAGGTGAACGTCTATTCTTTTGAGGAACTCGTACAAAAAGCCAGTACCAATAACTTAACTGAAGACCTGATATTGATAAGCTTGGATTTGGACGACAACCTACCGACTTCGGTATTTCACTGGATGTTATCGAATGCGATCCTTAATCAAAGCCTATCTGCAGAAGCCAGTGATTGGCTGCAAACCAAGTTAATCAACATTCGCCAACAGCAGCAATTAACCAACTACCTTACCGAGTTGGAATCGATTAGCACGGCGATGATCACAGAACACTGGATGATACCTATGCTCCATCACAAACAGACGCTGTATTTCCAAGGCGTACTCAAAGGCGTGTCGATAAATGTCTGGGGTTGGCCTGATATACAAGATGTGTGGTCTGAAGAATTGATTAACATCTAATGCCGTTCGGCTTTAAATAATGGCTTAAAATAGCAACGTTAAAGAACTGAATGAAAGGGCTTCATACTAGCCCTTTCATTCTTGTCATTTTTCGGGTGAGTATATGCTGCATCGCAAATATTAAAATAAATGGAATAGCCTCAGACAAAATAATATTACCTCGGAAAGTAAAAGAGAGTCCAAAAGCACAAATAGCTGTAAATAAGAGTAAGAGTGAACACTTATTTATGTTTTGTTTATCCGGCGAATCAACGCCAATAAAACCTTGAGGACTAAGTAACATACTGCCCAAACCAACCATGACTACCCATATCAACATACCTGATGCATGGAGTTCGGCATAAATTTCATTTAGCCAAAACTGCTCGCTAACAATAGCCATAGCAGCACTGATTAGATACAAATTAACACCAAGAAAGATGCGACTAAGATTTATTTTCTGGGTAATCAAAAAGAGTGTCGCCAAAAATGCAACGACACCACTGATTAAAAATGCGCGGTTCCAATCTTCAACAGTATCAAGGTCCATATATCTGATGTAAAAAACAAAAACTGATAATGGAATTGCCTCAAATAACTTCATACAATGATCCCTATTCTATTTTAAGCTTCATGCCTACTAATTTAATGAAGACTACTATAAATGCAAAATATCCATGCTGTTATTTTTAATTTGTAAGGCATTGTATTTATAAGATATAAGTCACATGACATCCATCACGACAATAACTGAGTTAAGCTGCTTGATCTTGCTTAGATAACATCTGATTGATGAACAAAACGCCAACGAAGCGCGATTGGGTGCGAGTCGCCAAGAAATGGCGATGCGTGCACGACGGTTAGTCGATTTATAACGAAGAATAACGTCTTGAACGATTAATCACATGCCTGAATAGCGACAAACATAACTAATACCAGTAAATACCGTGTCGTTTCTTTCATAATTTACAATCTCCTTTGATGATGATTATGGCTATGACGATTACTATTTCGACTGTTCACTTTCACGTTTAACCAGCACAAAGGTCAGATACATCTTCGTTGGTAACGAGAACGCAAAGCCTAAAGCAATACAGCCCGCACAGATCATAATACCTGTCACGCCATGCTGTTGAGTGAAATCTGTGTACGATAAAAGATAGTGACCGAGCAGTATTAGCGAGATACCAATAACAATAAATACTTTCAAAATGCGGATAAGCTTTTTATCTGTCATATCACTACAGCCATAATGGATTAAATTACCAATACCACTATTGTTCCGCTAACTGAAAATGCACCTTATGATCTAGCTCAAACTATATCAATGTAGGTATGCAGTAAAGACTAATTCGAGACTTAGGTCAAGCAACCCCGGAACAACTGTGCCCAACGTTATGTATTACTTTCATAAAACCCTGCTTATTCCATTAAGGTATAAGCTAGTTCCACTTTAGAATAAATACACCAATAGCACAAATTGCGATTGAATACTTTGATTCACATCAGTATATTGATAATATAATTTATTGAAACACTAAGGTAATTAAAGATGATGACACTGATCTTCGGCTTATATTTGGTAAGCATGCTATTGGCATTAAAAGGAAAACGAGAATGGTCATTTTATAGCTTTGCACTTTCGCTTGTCGTTAGCGCATTTTGGCTTTCACACCATGCAACTGACGCGTTAGAAATCTTACTTTAGGAAAACATCATGACGAATAATTTATCTCGCCAGCTAAATGCATTAGGTGCACTGGCATTATCAATAGTACTTGGGTATGCATTCTATTCACAAATTGTAGAAGATATTCTCGCTTGCCCACTGTGTTTACTACAACGTGTTGGCTTTATTGCGGTTTTATTTGGCTTATTCTGTAACGTAATTTTTGGTCCGCGAATGGTGCATTACAGCGGCATGATTATCAGCGCTATTTTCGGTGCAGCCGTCGCATTACGTCAAATGTCACTGCATGTGATCCCCGGTACTCCAGGCTATGGCGCGCCTTTCTTAGGTATGCACTTTTATACATGGGCATTCATCACATTCGTCATTATCATTTTTGGTACAGCGATAATGATGGCCTTTTCAGCTCAATATGAAAAAGTAAAATACATTCCTTTTTCAATGCAGGGTAATATCGCAAAAATAGCGATTATCATGGTACTTCTAGTGACAGCAGCAAATATGCTGAATGCGTTCGCTGAATGTGGACCATTTGAATGTCCAGGTGACCCAGTGAGTTACTGGCTATTCCGTTAAGTCTGAAGTAGGTGTGGTGTCTTGATGTTATGTCTTAATATTATAGCATTGAGGCACAAATAGAGGGTGGTGAGCGCGATTAAACGCGCCCCACTTGATATTATGTAAGCTCTAGCCTTTAAGCTCGCTGATGGTTTTAGCACCGCTTCGAGTTTTCACTTTTAAAGTATCTAACTCGGTACCCAAATCTGCAACATGGAAACCAACGCTAAATTTATTACTCGGAAGATATTGATGCTTCACGCTAAACTTACTCAGTAATAAACCCATGTTGCTTTCTGGCATCAGCTTAGCAATCACAACACCAAATAAAGCAAACATTTCACCGCCATCAGAATCTATCTCTTCGACACTTTTAATCGCTGTAACTTTGCAAAAAGTGCTAACTCGTCGCGTACTTGTTACTACACAAACGATACTGCCTTCTTTGAGCTCGTTCCAAGCTGCATTTTTAGCGCTAGCTAACTGCTTTTCTGAAATGTCAAAAATGACATCGGATTCTGTTGGATAACATTTTTTATAATTTTTATCATGTATATTATTTAGCAAAAACATGTCTATGTCCTAGTTATATACAAGGCTGTTACGCAATAAGCCTAGAGTAATATGAATAAATTGTTGTTATTTCTGCCGCATCAAAAATGAAATGGGAGATTTAAGGATAGTGTCTTTCGTATTACCCTACATTAACATAGCTTTGCTTGCTACGGCTATGGGAGTGTCTACCGTTAGTAAACTTAGTTGCTATGTGGGTTATTTGAGTGAATCGAGCAAGAATAAAGCAAGAATAAAGCAAGAATAAAGCAAGAATAAAGCAAGAATAAAGCAAAGCATTAGACATACATAAAGTAAGCAGAACCTAATAACCTTGCAAATAAGCTAATTTTTTGCGGCAATCAAGGTATTAATCTGCTCAAGAACTTGGCGCAGTATATCATCATCCATATTTAAGAGATTATCACCGACATACCATTCAAGGTATGACTGATTAGGCAGTGCGCTTTGTTTTGGGTTACCGATCCAAATGCTGTATTCTTTGGCCAACATATCACGTAACTCACTCGCATCAGCTTTGCTCAACGGTAAATGCAGGTGCAGCATGTTTGCCTGTGGGGCTCGCGGATTTGCGGTGATATGGTTACATTCAGACAACATTTGATAAAGTGTTTTAGTGCGCTGAAATAATGCCGGCATTGCAGCTAATCGTTCATCGAACTGCATCGCAGCGGCAATCACATAAGGCGAACGTTGATACACGCTCCCACCTTGTCTGTGCATCCACACTGACGCTTCAGCAATGAAGTCTTTATCACCCAACAATAATGAACCACCTAAGCCATTCACGCCTTTATATAAGGAGACATAAGCAGAGTTAAACCCTTGAGCAATTTCTTGATAGGATTTTTCATAATACGCGGCGGCTTCCCATAAGCGAGCGCCGTCCATATGCAAATGAATATCCTGTTCACGACAATAGGTTTTGATCTCATTCAGTGCATCAAACGCGGGCAGCTGCCCACCAATTTCACGCATAGGTAATTCATAAAGCACAGCGCCTAACTTGTCAGGAATGCGTTTAAGATCATCCACCAGCCATGGTGTATACGGCGAACCAACGGGTAAGGCATTGAATCGGTTTTGCATCTGATAACCTTGCGACTCCCACAAGGTTATATGACTAGACTGATGCAGCGCAACATTAAAGCAGTGTCGTGACTGACAGGCTAGTTGCAACGCGGTTGGCTGAGTCATGGTGCCCGTGATAACGAACAATCCCGCTTCAAAGCCAAGTAGATCTGCCACTTTTTGTTCAAAGCCTTGAATAAGCTCACCTTCGCCATAAACATCATGTTTGACGTTATGCTCGCGGCACCACAGCGCCATCGTTTCAAACACTTCAGCGGGCTCAGGCTGGTGATTACCGGGTAACACAAATTTGCATTCGTTTTGCATACTTCTTCCTTAAATACTGCAGATGTCTCAACTTACTGTTTTTAGGTAGCGAGTGCAAATGGCTGCATTGAAATATGACTTACTAGCGATTTTATTATCAAATTATTAATTAAAACAACAAGTCCAGATATTATTATCTATCATATAATAGTGAATCAGACTCATGGATCAGGGGCTGTTTTAATATTCATGACACTATTTTGAGGCTTCTATGATAGAAAAAGCGCAGTTCTCCAATCACTTGTTTCATCCAAAATTCTGGTTACTGTGGTTTTTTGCCGGTTTGGTACGACTAACCCTATTACTGCCTTTAGACAAACAAATGAAAATGGGCGCAAGCATCGGTCGTTTAATTAAAAAACTGATTAGTCGTCGCGTTAAGATCGCGCAACGTAATTTAGAGCTATGTTTCCCTGATATGCCAGCAGCAGAACAAGCACAATTGTTAGATCGTAACGTCGAAGAGATCGGCAAAGCTATCTTCGATATTGCCAATGCTTGGTGGTGGTCGGATGAAAAAGTGCAGCGTCACATGACCATCAAAGGTCAAGAACATATAGACAAGACGCTCAGCGAAGGTCATGGCATTGTGTTGTTTGCCGTACACTGCTTACCATTGGAAATGGGTGCGCGTATATTTGGTCAATTCCATCCCGGTGTTGGTGTTTACCGCCCACATAAAAATCCAGCAATGGAGTACATGCAGGTTAAAGGCCGACTCAGATCGAATAAAGCACTCGTACCTAAACGTGATTTGAGACAGATGGTACGTTGCCTGCGTAAATCAGACGTTATTTGGTATACCGCAGATCAAGATTTCGGACGTTCGAGCGCAACCTTTGTGCCCTTCTTCGCAGTGCCTGATGCCGCAACCATCACTGGCGCAAGTACCCTAGCACGTTTGGGGAAAGCCAAAGTATTGCCATTCAGCGTAGTACGTAATGCTGATGATAAGGGTTATACCATCGAAATATTACCGCCGTTAGAGGACTTCCCAAGCAAGGATGAAGTCGCTGACACTAAACGAGGTAATGCCATTATCGAGCAGATCATTAATAAAGAACGCGCTCAGTATATGTGGTTACATCGACGCTTTAAAACCCGTCCAGATCCAGATTCGCCGTCTGTTTATAAATAATATTATCAGCCAAAATGAAAAATGCTTCTCAGCTATATCTTGTATATAAGTTAACTGAAAAGCATTTAGTAAAGTTAATACTGACTCACTACACGTCAATAATCACTTCGGGGTCAAAGTGCTATATTAGTGCTACCTAAGTACGATCAACGGCACTCGACTGTTTTCAATCATGCGGATGGTGTTACTTCCCAAGAAAAAGTTTCTTACCTTAGAGTGAGCAAACGCCCCCATCACCACCAGCTGGATCTCGTTACGCTGTTTGTAATCCATCAGCACGGTAGAGATATCGCCTTTCAGGTACGTCGCCATCACATCAAAGCCTTCAGCAGTGAGTCGTGCTTGAGCCTGTTCAAATTTTTGCTTTTGGGCTTTATCACTGTTTTCAACAGTTACTAAGTGACACGTCATGCCCTTGAGTAAACCACCTTCGATGATGCGTTGCACTGCTTTGTCTGCGGTTTCACAACCGTCATAAGCCAACATAAAGTTAGTTGGTTCGGTGAAGTCCTGCGGTGCAATCACAATTGGTGTATGTACTTGGCGGATCAAGGTTTCAATATGTGAACCCAAGGCTTTAAAATCATCTTGATGACCATTGCCAGAGCGCCCAACCACCATTAAACGTGCATCTGTTTCTAAACCAACTAATGCTTCGACAAAGTCACCGTGTCGCTGCAGTGGTTCAATGTCCGTTAGCCCTGCAGAATTAGCTCTATCCACCGCATGGCCGAGCATTTCATTGCCCAATTGGATCGCCATTTTGCCGCGCTGTTCATCGAGTTCCGTCATTTGATTAAGCAACGCCGAGCGCGCCCCTAAACCAATCGTGCCACTAAAATCATCGGCGCCATGTTGCGGTTTTTTCTCAATGCTGTGTAAAAATACAATGCCATTACCCAAACGTTTTGACGCCCAGATAGCAGTATCACAAACAGCTTGAGCCAATTTAGACCCATCAATTCCAGCTATTATTTTTTTCATATTGTTATTAATTGTGTTATTAATTGTGTTATTAACGGTGTTGTTCATAGTCGTCTCCTTAGTGGCCAGCCATCATTTTTTCAACAGCAGCGGGATCATTATGAATGGCAAATTTATCAATTACGGTGGCAGTGGCATCACTCATGCCGACAATATTCACGGTTGCACCTTCACGGCGGAACTTGATCACCACTTTATCGAGTGCACCAACGGCGCTGATATCCCAAAAATGGGCGTGCGATAAATCAATAACCACGGTATCTACCACTTCTTTAAAATCAAACCCATCAACAAATTTATCTACCGATGCAAAGAATATCTGTCCAGTGACTTGATAAGTACGCACTTGCTGCTCTGTTTGGGTGTTTTTGATAACCATAAAGCGGCTGATCTTGTGCGCAAAAAAGAGCGCTGACAACAATACACCCACAAATACACCAATGGCTAAGTTATGGGTACCGACAACAGTAATAACCGTCGCTATCATCACAATACTGGTTGATATCGGGTGCGAGCGAAGATCTTTAATCGAGCTCCACGAGAACGTACCAATCGACACCATGATCATCACAGCAACTAAAGCCGCCATTGGAATTTGCTTGAGCTCATCGCCTAAGAAAACCACCATGATCAGCAAGAATACACCCGCTGAAAAACTCGATAGTCGACCACGACCACCGGATTTAATGTTAATGATTGATTGACCGATCATGGCGCAACCAGCCATACCACCCATTAAACCAGCGCCGATATTAGCAATACCTTGTGCTTTACATTCACGGTTACGATCACTTTTAGTATCCGTTAAATCATCGACAATCGTCGCTGTCATCATCGACTCTAAAAGCCCGACCACAGACAGACCCAACGCATAAGGTAAGATGATCCACAACGTATCTAAAGTAAGCGGTACTTCAGGCCATAAGAAGATAGGTAAGGCATCAGGTAATTCCCCCATATCACCAACGGTGCGGATATCTAAGCCAATCACTTGTGATAATACAGTCAGGAAAATGATACACACTAGAGGCGAAGGAATACTTTTACCAATAACGGGGATATACGGGAATAGATAGATGATACCTAAGCCACCCGCCGTCATTGCATAGACATGCCAAGTCACATTGGTTAATTCAGGTAACTGCGCCATAAAGATTAAAATCGCTAGTGCATTCACAAAACCCGTAACCACTGAACGTGAGACAAAGCGCATTAAACTGCCCAGCTGTAAATAACCTGCGAGTATTTGCAATAGGCCAGTTAGCAAGGTCGCTGCAAGCAAATATTCTAGACCGTGCTCTTTCACCAGCGTCACCATCAACAGTGCCATGGCACCCGTCGCAGCAGAGATCATACCTGGTCTGCCACCTGTGATCGCCACGATAGTCGCGATACAGAACGACGCATACAAACCCACTTTAGGGTCGACGCCGGCAATAATAGAAAATGCGATAGCTTCAGGGATCAGTGCTAACGCAACAACAATACCAGCGAGTATATCGCCTTTAATATTACCTAACCAATCTTGTTTGTTTGACAAAAAAATCATACTTGTCCTTTTTCAGGCGCATCGATTACCCACGAGAGTTCGTAGCGATACGCGGATATTATGTTTAGATCAGCCATTAAATCGATGGTTTCATGCTATTTCAGCCACAGTAAATGACCTTCAAGAAGGGCAGATTCCACGACGTAAGCCGCATGCAATTTAATGTACTTTTAAACGATAAATAGCGATGGTAAAAATACCATACTGGAGAATTCCTGTTTTAAATATGTCAGGAAATAGTGATCATCAACAATAAGCCATATTATCTCGATAGATAAATATGCCAGTACTAATATAGAGCCAATATAGTTTTATATAGTGTTGATACATTACTGATACAGTCCAACTTATAATAATCTTACGGTGCGTAAGAGCCTGACTTTAATTACAAAAGTCATATAAATTGTGTAGAGGGGGTCTAGCGTTATGGCGGCGTCATCTCGGTACCTTAGGTTTGACTTAAATGTAACTATCTTATGTGACTATCTTATGTGACTATCTTATGTGACTATCTTATGTAACTTTATGCAAGAAGCATATATTAAAGCGAGCTCATTATATGCTTCTGTCAATTTAAAGTAAATGCGCTAGGTCAAATTGCATCCTAGTTCGCAATTACTGCCACTGTACTAACAGCTAATTGGTTACAGCCTCTCTTGTCACAGAAGTAGTGCCCTCCAGCACTTTTTCGATCTTCACCGCTGCCACTTTAAACTCAGGGATCTTGGCATGTGGATCTGTCGCTGTAGTGGTCAAACGATTGGCTGGTGATTCAGCAAAATGAAATGGCACAAACACCACACCAGCTTGCATACGCTTCGTCACAAACGCAGGGGTTTCGATACTGCCGCGGCGTGTTGATACCATGAGCATGTCACCATTACTAATGCCTAATAGCTCTGCATCCGCCACCGAAATCATCGCCCGTGGTCCAGCAAGGTTATCTAAACCTTTGGTTTTACGCGTCATGGTGCCGGTATGGAACTGTTCCAGTAAGCGTCCGGTAGTCAAGATCAACGGATACTCATCATCAGGTAACTCTGCGGCATAACGGAATGGCACAGCAACCATCTCCCCCTTACCACGGGTAAACTGTTGGGTATGCATCAATCGCGTACCTTCAGATTCACCATCTGCACAGGGCCATTGCACGCCATTTTTACCGACGCTATCCCAATGGATACCGGCATACTGAGGCGTCAATTGGGTAATTTCTTTGGTAATATCCTCAACCGATTGATATGCCCAGTCACTGCCCATAGCATTAGCAATATCTTGAATAATAACCCAATCTTCTTTCGCTTCACCTGGTGGCTTAACCGCTGGTGAAATACGTTGTACGCGGCGTTCGGTATTAGTGAAGTGACCTGATTTCTCTGCAAACGAACACGAAGGCAAAACCACATCCGCATATTGCGCAGTTTCAGTTAAGAAAATATCTTGTACCACTAGGAAATCAAGCTTCTCGATACCTTCAATCACGTGGGCTTGATTGGGGTCGCTCAACACGGGATTTTCTCCCATTACATACAACCCTTTCACTTCGTCGTGACACGCTGCATCAATGATCTCGGTTAATGTTAAACCCGCTTCTTTAGGTAAATTAGCCTTGTTCCACGCTTTGGCGAATTTGGCCTGTACTTCTGGTTTAGTCACTTTTTGATAACCGGGGAAATCACCTGGCAGCGCGCCCATGTCACAAGCACCTTGCACATTAGACTGACCACGTAATGGGTTAATACCACCGCCTTCAATACCGATGTTGCCACACAACATTTGTAAGTTGGCAATTGAGCGTACGTTGTCATGCCCAGTAGTGTGCTGGGTTATGCCCATCGAATAATACACAGCGGTGCGCTGTGCTGTGCCGATCATCTCTGCCATGTTAATCACGTCTTGCGCTTTCACGCCCGTAATCAACTCAACTTTATCTGCTGCATAACTGTCAGACATTACTTCTGCTTTCAACGCCGCAAAGCCTTCGGTACGATCGTTAATGTAAGCCTGATCATGCCAATCGTTTTTAATTATTTGCTGCATGATACCGTTCATTAACATCACATCTGTACCCGGACGATGGGCAACATACAATTGCGCATGATCACTAATATCGATACGTTTAGGATCAGCAACAATCAAACGCGCATTGCCATGACGCACGGCTTGCTTGATATGCGAGGCTATAATCGGATGCGCAGAGGTGGTATCAGAGCCAATAATAAATATCAAATCTGAATGCTGAATACTGGGAATATCATTGGTCATCGCGCCACTGCCAATAGAGGCTTCAAGACCTGTTACGGTCGAGGCATGGCATAATCGAGCACAGTGATCGACGTTATTGGTTTCTAATTCACGACGAATGAACTTCTGAAAAGCGAAGTTATCTTCATTGGTGGTTTTTGCTGACGAGAAACCTGCTAATGCATTACCGCCATGCTTGGTTTTAATGGCATTAAACTTAGCGGCCACCAGCGTGATTGCCTCTTCCCAGCTTGCTGGTTGGAGTACGCCACCTTTACGAATTAATGGTGTGGTAAGACGCTCGCTGCTACTAACAAAATCAAAGCCAAAGCGCCCTTTCACACATAACATACCTTGGTTTACTGGTGAGTCTTTCACGCCTTGCACATAACGGATCTTATTCTGACTTTCATCAACAAACATAGTTAACTTGCAGCCGACACCACAATAAGTGCAAATGGTATCGACTGGCTTTAGCATTTCAATACGGCCTTGGGATTTATCACGGCTATCAACTAATGCCCCCGTTGGACAGACTTGCACACAACGCCCACATTGCACGCAGTCAGAATCACCCATAGTGAAACCGTGTTCAAAACCAGGGCGACATGCAGGACGGTCTGCTGACTTTCCGTCATCATTCTTCATGAAACTCAGCACACCATGTACCGCCTGTTCGTTACAGGCATCGACACATTGGCCACAGCTAATACAACGGTTGGCATCAAAAACGATAAACTCTGAACTGTCATCCACAGCAAACTTCTGACAGCTTGCTTGACTTTCCTTGGTATAAATATCGGCATCCGCGACTTTATAGTCAGTCGCAAAATCACGTAATTGGCAATCGGTATTGGCCTGACAACCACATTCTAAACAACGCGCAGCTTCCCGCATTGCTTCATCATTATCAAAACCAGTTTCAACTTCAGCAAAGCTTAACTCACGAGCTTGTGGGCTCAACTCAGGCATGACAGAACGCATGACCTGTTTAATACTGTCAAATTGCGCCGTATCGACCTGTTTTAACTTAGGGGCTTTCTTCGAATTGAATTGTTTAACCGGGATATTTTCCATATCACCATCAAAGTAACGATCAATCGCTTCGGCGGCAATACGCCCATCGGCAACGGCTTCAATCGCGGTTGCCGGGCCGCGGCGGAAATCACCAATACTGAATACATTGCCCACGCCCGAGTGCATGGTATCTTCATTGGCATCTTGGGTATTCCAACGCGTTAGCGGCAAGTCTAAGGTTTCTTGCTCCATGAAGCTTAAATCGGGCTTTTGCGATACCGCAGCAATGACAGTATCAAAGGCTTCGGTAAAGTATTCACCGGTTTGTTCTGGGCGGCGGCGACCTGATGCATCGTGTTCACCTAAGGCCATTTTCTCTAATTTTACTCCGTGTACTCGGCCATTTTCATCGGCCATGTTTTCTACTGGATTAGTGAGAAAGTGGAATTTAACCCCTTCATGTTCCGCTTCCAGAATTTCATAATCTTCCGCTGGCATTTCAGCGCGAGTTCGTCGGTAAATCAGCGTCGTATCAGCGCCATCACGCACAGCCGTTCGCGCGCAGTCAATCGCGGTATTACCACCGCCAATCACAGCCACTTTCTTACCTGTGGTGTAGTGACCATCGGTGACGTAATCTTTAAGGTAATCAACGCCTAAATAGCAACCATCCAAGTCACTGCCCGTGTATTGCATGTCAACTGCTTGTGACGCGCCAACCGCTAAACACACAGCATCATAGTCTTGAGTCAGTTCTGTCAGGCTAAAATCACGCCCCAATTTTTTGTCGGTCAGCAACTGCATGCCATTACGGCACATGATCTCAATTTCTTTCGCTAGAATAGCTTTAGGTAAGCGGTACTCAGGAATACCATAACGTAACCACCCTCCTGCATCCGGCATA
The DNA here is from genome assembly GCF_008931805.1 of Moritella marina ATCC 15381. Classification (GTDB taxonomy): domain Bacteria; phylum Pseudomonadota; class Gammaproteobacteria; order Enterobacterales; family Moritellaceae; genus Moritella; species Moritella marina. Next base: position 2,674,363 of record NZ_CP044399.1, read on the forward strand.
GATTCAAATACCGTCACGTCATAACCTTCATTAGTCAGGTAATAACCACAGGTTAAGCCACCAGGGCCACTACCAACAATGGCAATAGACTCACCTCGTCCGGTTTTTTTTACTGGCACGTATTGCTCTTGCGCTGCTAAATCAATATCGGCAGCATGACGTTTCAATTGACGAATAGCGAGCGGTTCATCGACCAAACCACGGCGACACTCGGTTTCACAAAATGCCGGACACACACGGCCAATCGACAGTGGCATAGGTAAGGTACGTTTGATCACCTCAACCGCTTTAGCGTGGTCGTTTTGAGAAATATGATACAGGTAAGATTGAATATCAACGCCAGCAGGACACGCTGTCTGACAAGGTGCTTCACAATCGGCATAGTGGTCTGAAAGAATACGGTTAAGCGATTGCTGGCGTAACGACGATAAGGTGTCAGAGGCAGTAGTTACCGCCATGCCTTCGGTAGCTTGTACTTCACAAGCACGCTGAATACCTTGTCCTTCGATATCGACAACACAGAGATCACACGGCACTTTCTCGCCGCTTTTATTCAAGCCACACAATGAGGGGATGTCAATATCACAGTCGGTAGCGACTTCAAGCAGGGTTTGCTGGGTATTGGCGGTAAATTGCTGTCCGTTAAATGTAACGTTTATCATAGGTGGCCTCGTAAAGATCTCTGAACTACATAATTTAATTTCAGTCATCAATCTAACAAAGGCAGTGAAAAATGCTTTGATGTGGAACACTCTCCGCGGTGATTTTTCCAATACTCAAATACGCTGGTACCGCTAAATCAAGCTGCTGTTAACTGTGATGAAATAAAATCTACGCTGACGTTCACATTACGGAGGAATAATTACATTATTTATCAAAAACTTATTTCATATCAATCGCGCATTAATTAATGACCTCTTCTGCTCGAACTGAGTAATAGTTCAATTTAACGACCTTGTTTAAAAGATACCCTACTACCCATAAAGTTATACAAACGGTGGTGTTATGTTGTATTTTGAATTTCTATTTTTATTGGTCGTGCTCTATATCGGTTCTCGATATGGCGGCATAGGGTTAGGGGTTGTCTCTGGGATTGGTTTGGTGATTGAAGTGTTTATCTTCAAAATGCCGCCGACTTCGCCCCCTGTCACGGTAATGTTGATTATCTTGGCGGTGGTTACCTGTGCTTCAATTCTCGAAGCGGCTGGCGGGCTTAAATATATGCTGCAAATTGCCGAGCGTATTTTAAGAACAAATCCAAAACGGGTGACGTTAATTGCCCCTTTTGTTACCTATACCATGACATTCTTGCTGGGTACTGGTCATGCGGTATATTCCATTATGCCAATCATTGGTGATGTCGCCCTTAAAAATGGTATTCGTCCTGAACGCCCTATGGCTGCTGCATCTGTCGCCTCGCAAATAGGGATCACCGCATCACCACTCTCGGCGGCAGTGGTATTCTATTTAGCGCAACTCGTGGATATCGATTCATCTATTACCCTGCTGTCGATCTTGATGGTGACTGTGCCGTCGACGTTATTCGGTACCTTGATGTTAGCGCTGTATAGCTTACGCCGCGGTAAAGAATTAGACGATGATGAGGAATACCAAGCACGCTTACAAGATCCAATCTGGCGTGAAAAGATCTTAAATACCACATCAACCTCATTAGATGAAAAGTTACCGACTAAAGCGCGTAACGCAGTGCTTATCTTCTTAGGTGCTATTGTGTCTATCGTCGTGATTGCCATGTTCCCAGAGATTAGAACGATCAGCGAAGGTGCTGCGCCCATTAAAATGTCAGTAGTGATCCAAATGATGATGCTAGCGTTTGGTGGTGTGATCTTGTTGGCGACCAAAACAGATCCACGCGATGTACCTAATGGCGTGGTATTCAAATCGGGTATGGTTGCTGCCATTGCTATTTTTGGTATCGCTTGGATGTCAGATACTTATTTCCAATACGCGATGCCGCAATTCAGAGCTGGTATTGTTGATATGGTTACCTTGCACCCTTGGACGTTTGCATTAGCCCTATTTATCGTCTCTGTGGTGGTGAACTCACAAGCAGCAACAGCGCGGATGATGTTACCCGTTGGTTTGGCGTTGGGGCTTGAACCAGCCTTGGTGATCGGGTTAATGCCTGCGGTATATGGTTACTTCTTTATTCCCAACTATCCGTCAGATATTGCCACGGTGAACTTTGATAACTCGGGTACAACTAAAATTGGTAAGTACTACTTCAACCATTCGTTCATGGCGGTGGGTTTAATCGGGGTTGTTTCTGCTTGTTTGGTTGGTTATGTGTTAGGACAGATCGTGATTGGTTAGCACATCAAGCTAACTAAAAATCAATCGCATTAAAAAAGCCATTAAGTAATGACACTTAATGGCTTTTGATTAGAGCTTATTTAACAGATAAGATGAAAGCTTATCTTAGTTTAAACTGTCCTACGATTGATTTCAGTTGCTCGTTTGCGACAGCTACATTTACCGATTCTTGCGCGGTAGATTGACCATTTATCGCTAACTCTTGCGCCATTTCACGGATCGCCGTCATGTTGCGCGTCACTTCCAGCGACACACTACTCTGCTCTTCCGCTGCGGTTGCAATTTGCGTATTTAAATCATTAATTTGCGTAACAGAAGTAGCAATATGATCCAAATCTGCCGCAACTACATACGTACTTTCTGCAGCTTCTTGGCAAGTTGTTTGCGTCATATTCATCGCTAGAATTGCAGAACTTGAGCCTGCTGTTAAAGCATCCAACGTCTCTTTAATTTCCGCCGTGCTCACTTGTGTTCTCGCTGCCAGAGCTCGTACTTCGTCAGCTACCACAGCAAAACCACGACCTTGCTCGCCCGCTCGGGCTGCTTCAATTGCCGCGTTAAGTGCCAGTAGATTCGTTTGTTCAGCAATCGCACCAATCACATTCAGTACTTTAGTGATGGCTTGCGTATCTTTCTCAATGTCTTCGATACTTTTTGATGAGTTTTCTACATTCTCAACCAGTTTAGATACCGTTGAGGTGGTCGCTGTGACAGTTACTTTCGACGTACCCACCTGCTTATTCATCGCATCAGTAAACTGCGACGCTTCTTCCGCATTACTGGCAACATCATTGGCCGTTGCACTCATTTCTTCAACTGCCGCGGCGATTTGGTCCGTTTCAATGGAATGCGCTTCTAATACTTGGTTGTTCGTTGTGGTTTGTTGCTCTAACTTGCCAACACTTTCAGCAATATGCTGTGAAGAATTATCGATCTCTAACATCAGGGTTTGCAGGTTCATAATAAAAGTATTAATACCTGCCGATATATCACCTAAATCATCATTGCTCTCAATCGGTAAACGACGTGTTAAATCACCATTACCTTTAGATAAATCCGTCACCACTTCTTTCAACGACATAATTGGACGATAAACGATATTCATTACCGTCACAGTCAAGAATAAGCCGATTGCAAGCATAACAATAGATACCACAATCGACGTTTCTAATGCCTCATCAACTTCTGCATAAGCAACTGATTTATCAACACCAATGAATAAATACCAACTTTTGCCATTAATCAGGGTGATCTCTTGCGTAAAGGCAAGTTTATCAACACCGCCCAAGGTATAAGCCGTCGTGTTCAAGCGGCCACTTAACATACCGGTTTTCACATTGCCCATACCAACATCATTAAAGTTGACGCCTGTTCTCAATGTCGCTGAATTAGAGGCTAATGCATTACCATCGCTATCCATGATCGCGGTAACAGAACCTGGGTAGTTAACATTTTTGACGGTTTCTTCAAGGATACTTAAATCAATATCCCCCAATAACACCCCATTTCCCATATTGCGCACAAGAGAGATAACCGGCAGACCTGTGCCAGCATCGTTATACACATCGGAAATATCGAAGGTGGCTGCATTTTTACCTAAGTTATACCAAGGACGTTGACGGGCATCATAACGCGCTGTAATAGCGACGCCATTAACCCAGCTTGGGTCTTGCGCTGTGGAGTAAGTAACACCATCATCAAAAGCAAAAAATACACCTCCAAAACCATTGGTTTCTTTTACCAATCGTGCAATCGTGACGTAATCATCACCTAGGCTATTAGACTTATACTTTTGGTTAATCACATTTAATGCTTTGGTTTTATCGGTGAACCAATTTTCAATTTTATTGGCTTCATAGCTAACGATTGAAGTAGATAGTAAATTTACATCTTCAATGGTTTTAGATTTAATGATGTTATAAGAGATTATATTTGCAACAAGTAAAATAGCGGTCAGTAAGGTAATTACCGACAATATGATGAGTTTTTTGAAACCTAAGTTTTTTAGCATTATTTTATTCCACAATTAGATAGATCAGGGGTAACTGTCGTGCCTAACCAACGCAGAGTCGAATTTATACATTCATACTCTTTACGTCTTTCATTCCCTGTTATCACTTCCTAGTAATAAGAATGTTCTGAATAATCCATCAATGACACCCACTGTGTATCGGCGTCTTCTGCGGAAACATTAATAAAACATTAGTAAAAAATCATAAAGTAATTAATAAAAATCTATTTACTTAGTAATTGCGCATTTAAAATGCAAAAAAGCGCCACCAATACGGCGACGCTCTTTGAATAGATATAGGATTAAAATGTAACTATAGCTTATAGCTTATAGCAATTAAGCGTTAGCTAACTGGCTAGCCAGCATGATCTGCTTTGCTATCAACTGGTTTAGATCCAGCCCGACGATTTCACCATCAAGCACACGCCATTTACCGGCAACCATGACTTTATCGGCTTTAGTCGCGCCACACAGTAGTAAGGCAGCAACCGGTGTACCTGCACCTGCAAAACGAATTTCATCGAGTTTAAACAAGGCAATATCAGCTTGCTTGCCCACGGCTATCTCACCAATATCATCACGGCCTAAGCAACCTGCCGAGCCTTTTGTCGCCCATTCAAAAGCTTTTTGGTGGGTGATTTCACTGGCACCATAACGCAGTCGTTGTAATAACAGCGCCTGGCGTACTTCGCCTATCATGTTAGAACCATCGTTAGACGCCGAACCATCAACCCCTAAACCAACAGGGCTACCCGCGGCTTGCAGTGCTAATGTCGGACATTGCCCTGACGCTAAGATCATATTCGATGATGGGCAGTGACAAACACCAACGCCAGCACCACCTAATCGCGTTATTTCTTCATCATTAAAATGGATACCGTGCGCTAACCAGGTACGGTCGTTTAACCAACCCACACGTTCCAGGTAATCAACAGGCCGTACGCCAAACATTTTAATACAGAACTCAGTTTCGTCATGGGTTTCAGCTAAGTGAGTATGCAAGCGTACATTGTTTTCGTGAGCTAACTTACCGGTCGCCGTCATCAACTCTTCACTCACCGAAAACGGTGAACAAGGTGCTAATGCGATACGGGTCATCGCGCCATCTTCATATTGGTGATACTCCTTAATCAAACGCAGACTATCATCCAAGATCTCAGCATCACTCTGGATCGTAGTACGTGGTGGTAAGCCGCCTTGATCTTCCCCTAGACTCATTGAACCACGGGTTAAATGTACGCGAATCCCCAGTTTTTTGGCTTGTTCAACTTGAATGTCGATGGCATGTTCAAGGCCATCAGGGAATAAATAATGATGATCACTGGCTGTGGTACAACCCGACAGTAATAATTCACTTAAGGCAATTTGCGTTGAGGTGGCGATCATTTCCGGCGTTAATTTGGCCCACACTGGATATAAGCTTTGCAACCAAGGGAATAATTCTTTGTTTAGTGCCGCAGGAAAAGCGCGTGTCAGGGTTTGGTAGAAATGGTGGTGACTGTTAATTAAGCCGGGGATCAGCACATGCTGACTGGCATCAACAATATCAGCCACTGGACTAACTGGCTCTGCGCCAGCACGCACGAGTTCAACGATAATGTCGTCTTGAATAACAATACCGCCAGCATAAGCGGGATCTAAACAGTCGAGTGGATTTTTGATCCACAGGCGCAATGATTTAACTTGCATATAAGCTCCTAATTGTCAGGATTTAAAAAATAATAAAGACTAAATAGTCCTAATTAATCAAACCCGGATGTAGGAGCCAAAAGTGCACAAACCGGAAAGGTACACAATCAGTTGATTTAAAATCACGGCTAGTTAACCTAGCCTCCAATTAACCAATTAACCAAGTAACGTGTAAACGCTACCTGATTAAAGTAATCACAACAAAATACAGCGGTAAAGTCAATGGTTACACTGTGACGCTTTTTGGCTTAGCCACCGTTGATGCAGCCTCAGATACTACGTCTTCTGTAATATCTGTTGTTACTTTTAATACAGCCTCATCTTCTGCTATTTTGCGTTTACATGGCAAGATCAAGCTCATCAAAATAGCTGACAATCCAGACACGGTAACAGAAGAACTAAAGATACTCTTAAACAAGGGTGAAAATGAACTTGTTACTTCAGGCACAGCGACAACACCTAAGCCAAGACCAAACGAAACGGCCATGATAAGCAAGTCGCGACGGTCGAGATCAGCAGTGGCTAAAATACGAATACCCGCAGAGGCAACAGTACCAAACATCACCAACGTCGCGCCGCCTAATACCGGTTTAGGTAATGTTTGCAATACCGCACCGATAACCGGAAATAAGCCCAGTAACACAAACAGACCACCAATATAAAAAGCGACATAACGACTTGCGACACCTGTTAACTGAATAACACCGTTGTTTTGGCTAAAAGTCGACATTGGAAAACTACCAAAAATAGACGCTAAGCAAGAGTTTATACCATCTCCTAACACACCGCCTTTGATACGTTCGATATAAACAGGCCCACGCGTCGGTTCATTCGATACCATCGAGTTAGCGGTTAAATCACCCGTTGTTTCGATAGCGGTGACAATAGAAATGATCGCCACAGGAATAAACGCCGCTAGCTCAAAATCAAACCCATATTTAAACGGCGACGGTACCGATATCATAGGTACATCTGCAATATCACTGTTAACCATGCCCATAAAATAAGCCGCAATATAACCCACCACCATCCCAATCATGATGCCGGAAAGACGTAATACCTGGTTACTTGAACGATTAATGAGGATGATGGTGCTTAAGGTAATTGCACCAACAATAAGGTATTTTGAATCGCCAATATGTTCATTGCCAAAACCACCGGCGATATCGGTCATCCCCACTTTAATCAAAGATAGGCCAATCGTGGTAATAACAATACCTGTAACCACTGGCGTAATAATATGCTGTAGTTTATGGATAAAACGGCTTAGTGCGATTTCCACAAAAGAGGCAACAAAGCAGACACCAAAGATCATCGCTAAAATATCTTCTGGACTACCGCCACGGTTTTTAACAATAAAACCAGCAGCCAGTACCGCGCTTAAAAAAGCAAAGCTCGTACCTTGTACACAAAGCAGACCTGAACCAATCGGTCCAACACGTCGAGCTTGTAGAAAAGTTCCTACTCCTGACACAAATAACGCCATGGAAATCAGATAAGGTAATTCACTGCCTAATCCAAGAACACCGCCAATAATCAACGCTGGCGTAGTAATACCCACAAAACTGGCTAAAATATGCTGAAAAGCAGCAAACAACGCTTTTAGTGGTTCGGGGCGATCGTGTAGTCCATACAACAAATCACAGTTATTGCCTTCCATGTTCATACCTACCTCAATTCAATCTGATAATAGTCTGTAAATCAAAGCTTAACTAAGATTTACGCTGTCCACTTGTAAGTCAACTACCGTCATAACGTTGTAATAACACTGCTATAAATAAAGTCATCTGGACTGTCATCATAGTGATAGTAAAAACGGTTATAAAACCATAGCTCTAAATACTGTACACAATATTAGAACCAAGTTGCAACAAACTGAAATTCAAATAACGGGTTAAAAAGCTAAAAAGAGGTATACACAACATATTAGATATTAAAAGATAACAAAAAAAGGCTTAAAAATCATAACGGTAAACAAAACACCCTGTAACATCTCATTTTTAATAAAAGTAAAATAAATGTTAAATAAATGTGCTGAGACAGTGTTTTATTTCACACTTAACAATAAAGAACAATAACAACTAAAAGTTAATACAATAACAACCAATATTGTATTAACCTTGAGATGATTAAAATCGTTAGATGATTGATGTAACGCAGATCTTTTAGAACACTGCGTATAAACCAATAAAGGCGAACACAATATCGCTATTGCCCCGCCTTCATCTGTTCTTAATATCAATATCTTTAGCAGCGTATTTTTATCGCTAACTGTAAGACTTAACTCGCCGTGTATTCAGGATAATCGATCAGACCAGCTTCGGCACCACCAAACAAGGTGTCAGGGTTGTGCGTGGCTAATGGGTAGTTATTTTTAATGCGATTTGGCAGATCAGGGTTAGCAATAAAAGGACGACCAAAACCAACCATATCCATGACTCCAGATTTAATCGCTTTAGCGCCTTTTTCATCGTTATAACGACCTGCATAGATAATCACCCCGTGATATACCGCGCGTACAGACAATTTAAATGCCACCGGTGTTTCTGGTGCATCATCCCAATCGACTTCTGCAATATGGATATAAGCAACCTTGTGGTTATTTAACACAGCTGCCGCTGAGGTATAACTTGCCACAGGTGTTGCATCCACAGTACCGTTCAATGAAGTAAACGGTGCAAGACGTACACCAATACGGTCTGCGCCAATCGCGTCAGCCATTGCAGCAATCACTTCACTCATAAATCGTAAACGGTTTTCAATACAACCGCCGTATTCATCGGTACGGTTATTCGCTTCAGAGTCAATAAACTGGTTAATCAAATAACCGTTAGCCGCGTGTAATTCAATACCGTCAAAACCTGCTTCAATCGCGTTTAATGCCGCTTGACGATATTCAGCAACAACATGTTTAATGTCTGTTTTAGTCATCTCGCGCGGTTCAACTACATCAACAAAACCAGCTTCATCAGTGCCGTTATCAATGAATACTTTTACATTTTCAGCTTTCATCGCTGAAGACGAAATTGGTTGCATACCGCCAATATTGTCTGGATGTGTTACGCGACCTACATGCCACAATTGCGCAAAAATAGTCCCGCCTTTAGCGTGCACGGCATCTGTTACTTTTTTCCAGCCCGCAATTTGTGCTGAAGAATAGATACCAGGGGTCCAAGCATAACCTTGGCCCATAGGTGAAATTTGTGTGCCTTCTGCGATAATCAGACCTGCTGAAGCACGCTGGGCGTAATATTCAGCCATCATTTGATTCGCTACATTACCTGGTTGACTGGCACGAGAACGCGTCATTGGTGGCATTACGATGCGGTTTTTTAACGTAAGCTTACCAAGTTGGATTGTTTGAAATAGTGCGTTTTTCATGTTGTCATTCCTGTTAATTAGTAGACGTTAAACAAGCCCTTTGCAGCCTGCTTGGTGTCGATATCAGCAGTGTATAGAAAAACTTTTTAATAATAAAATTATGATATTTGATGGTTTTGATAATTATTTGTAATGATTTACCTGCGATTGTCAGTCGTAATTAAGTCCTTTCATCTTTGGGCGTGTCCATTACCACCAAGGTTGTGATGGAATAGACTTGCGGGATCTCGCCAAGTACACCGGAGTGAAAGCGTTTATAAGACGTTAAATCTTCCGTCTCTACTCGCAGTAAATATTCACTAGAGCCCGTGACGTTATGACACTCGGTCACTTGGCTTGCCTCCATAATACTGTCTTCGAAGCTGCGTTGTGATGCCTTACTGTGGCTTGATAAACCGATCGTGACATAAGCAATAAAACCAATACCCAATTTTTTGGCATTAAACACTGCACGATAACCTTGGATAACATCACTGCGTTCCAATTCTTGCACACGGCGGAGTGTGGCTGACGCTGATAACCCGATACGTTCAGCAAGCTCCACATTGGACAATCTGCCGTTTAATTTAAGCTCACGCAAGATCCTGTCGTCAAACCTATCCATAGCAACCATTCCTTGTGAAATTTAATCAATCTTAGCAAATATAGGCACAAAATTTACCGCATTGTTATTTAAAATACAACTATACACAACGGCACGGCATCACGACGACATCCCTGTTGCAACACTACATCATCACGATAATGCGAGTATAAAATGGAATATCAACAACTTATAGCACTTATGACCTTTGCCCTTGTTTCAACCGTCTCACCGGGACCAAACAATATTATGCTGATGACCTCGGGCGCCAATGTTGGCTTTATGCGCACGATCCCACACATGTTAGGCATTATTTTTGGTTTCAGTCTGATGGTGATATTGGTTGGTTTTGGCTTGATGGGGTTATTCAGTAGTTACCCTGCTGTGCAGCAAGGTTTACGCATTGTCAGTATTTTTTATCTGCTGTATTTAGCGATTAAGATCGCCACCAGCAAATCCATGAGCAGTGCTGCAGCTGATTATAAACCGATGTCATTTCTGGCAGCCGCGAGCTTTCAGTGGGTAAACCCGAAAGCCTGGACTATGGTTCTTACGGCAATAAGCGTGTATGCAGCCTCTACTGAGCTACAAGATATCCTACTGGTATCGCTAGTATTTGCACTTATTACTGTACCATCAGTTGGTTTGTGGACGGCGGCAGGAAAGAAATTACAAAGCGGCTTACAAGTACCACACCGCATTAAACTGTTTAACTACAGCATGGCGGGCTTGTTGGTATTTTCAATTGTACCGATGATTTAATGCTCACCTTAGCGGTTAACCGTTAACAACCAAAAGTGATGCGGTAACTCAATACTCGGTTATCGCATCACAATGATTTATTAATTAACAAGTGTTCTAGCGTTTACCTATCATTCCAATACTCTAGATTGGTGTCTTCTGACAGAGTCTAATCCTCACTATTAACTTTAAATTCAAGAATGTCTCCAGGCTGACAATCAAGTACTTCACAAAGTTTATCAAGTGTCGATAATCGGACCGCTTTCGCTTTACCATTTTTTAATATCGAGAGGTTTGCTTCTGTAATGCCGACTTCTTGAGCCAGGCTTTTTAGGCGCATTTTTCGCTTAGCCATCATTACATCTAAATTAATACAAATAGTCATTTTACCTCCTTAAACTGTGTGACTGCTTTCATCAGCAAGAATATAACCTTCCTTCATCACCCATGAAATAATCAAGATGATAAAACCAAGTACTAATGTTAAAAAGTCCAATCCTTCAAATCCAATCGCCAACATGCGTTCGCCAGGTGGGTTGTTAAACGACAAGATAACCGACATCAATGCACCGTAAACGACTGAAGCTGCAACCCAGTAAAATAAGCTGTAACCTAACTTTTGATAACACATCACATTATCAAGCGTAAAAATCTCATTGCGTTCATAACTACGGAATAAATTAATCAATACTTTAAGTGCGTACATTATGATGCTACATAAAAATAAGCTAGCAATGGTCGCTAATATTCGCGTTGTTAACGTGAGCGGTAACTGTGTGTAACTATCGATATCATGACTCAGCTGAATGATCCCCCACGATGTAAGAAAATCATATGATGTTTCAACTGTTAACCAGTAATAACAAACTGCGATAGGTGTGAAAATAAATAGGCTTTGAAAAAATATACGTGCACGACGGCTTTGCGTTTGAATTTTTGACATAATAAATAACCCTGTTAAATTGATAACTGGATACTAAAGTACAGAACATCACAATTCAATAATTAATTATCGAATTACGATAATTAATTGTCACTTTGCATGCGTCTATTAATCATCGCCGAGCAAAGTATCACCCATAACATATCAAGGACTCACTAATGACTTACGATGAATTCAATAAATTTTGTGGATCACTATCAGCTAGTACCTATGTGATGCAATGGAACAATTCACATGTGTGGAAGATTGGCGGCAAGGTGTTCGCGATTGGTGGTTTGGGCAAAGATAAACAACCCGCGTTCATTTTTAAAACCTCCGAGCTTAACTTTGATTTTTTAAGTGATCTCGCCGGTTATAAACCAGCCCCCTACTTTGCTTCTCGTGGCATGAAATGGATTCAGCACTACGAAAGCAAAATAGCAACGGATGAGGAGTTAAGCTATTACATTAAAGAGTCTTATCGCATCGTGTCGTTAGGGCTTACTAAGACGCTGCAAAAACAACTCGGCTTAAATCAGTAATCACTAATCACTAATCACTAATCACTAATCACTAATCCAATATTTAACGAGCTCGCACAAATTGATTTTGTACAATCGTATCTAAGAGCACTTCGCTGTTCATCAATTTAAAATTAACAGCTGCATTCAGATCACCAAACAAACGAGAACCGCCACCCAGTACCACAGGGATAGTGGTAAGAATTAACTCGTCAATCATATCCGATTGCATGAACTGTTGGATCGTGACGCCACCATCAATATACAAGCGCTTAAAACCCAGACCATTGATATGTTCAACAACATCTTTAATGTCACCTTTGAGCAAGAAGATCTTATCCTCATAGCCTTCAGGTACTGACGTCAGGGTGTTACTCAATACAAATACTGGTTTTCTATACGGCCAATCAACGCCAAAACTTAATACCATGTCTAACGTATTGCGTCCCATCACCATGGCATCAATACGCTCAACGAATGCCTCGTAACCCATGTCATCACCATCAGGGTTCGGGATCATGTGTAACCAATCTATACTGCCTTGCTTATCTGCGATAAACCCATCTAAACTTGTTGCTATAAAAACGCTATTCGACATCTTATGCTCCACTATTTTATGCTTAAGTTTCATTTAAATATTTTATACTACCTAATTTATCCAAAATGGCAAAAATGGAAAATTAATCATCTGGATAATTTAGCTAAACAGGTTCAGAATTATCCAATTGATTAATTAAGGATGGTATAGACATGGATCACAATGATACTGAAGATGATAACAACGGCGAAATCGAAGTTCGTAATATCGGCAGACCAACAAAATCTTCCGACAGCAATATTCGCCAACATCTAATGACAGTGGCATTTGATCTCTTTGCCAACCATGAATATAACCAAGTCAGCACCCGAAAAGTGGCTGCGGCAGCCAATACCACACCAGCGATGATCCGTTATTACTTTCAAAATAAAGAAGGTTTATTTCACGCTGCCATGTCGCAATACCGTCAGCCAATGTTAGATATTTTTAAACGTTATGTTGCTAAACCACAAGTACAGCACCTGCATGATATTTTTGCGCTTTACTACACCACCATGCAAGAAAATAAAAGCTTACACAATATCGTCAGACGTAATATGACCAGCAATGATAATCCGCAAATTAAAGCACATATCATTCAAGAAGGGCCGCAACAGTCCTTCAAGTTGATTAAAAGCATGTTCATCAAACTACAAGCCAAGGGTGACATCAAACCCGAACTTGATCCGGAAATATTAACCGTACAAATGCTCAGTTTATGCATCTTTCCTTGTGCATTTAAGCCTTTGATCCAACAATTAACTACAACAGCTATCGACACGCAATTTTACCGTCAGCTAGCACAACAAAATTTCACTTTATTAGTCAACTCAATCACTACGGAGCAATACCATGAAGAAATCTAAACTACTGTGGCTACCTATCGGCGTTGCTGCAGGGTTGGGTATCATGGCGATCAATAATGCCATCATGAAAAAGGACGTTTTATTAGAAGTGATTGAGCCAGCACAAAGCGTATATGTCAGCCAGATACAAACCCAGCGCATAGCCCCAGCTGTAAAAGGCTATGGCAATGTTGTGGCTAAAAATAAGTGGCAAGGGATCACCGAAGTCAGCGGTAAAGTGATTTACAAAAATGAACGTTTACAGCGTGGTACCTTTATTAATGCTGGCGTAGAACTGCTGCGTATTGACCCAGCTTCTTATCAGTTAAACCTCATCACCGCACAAGCGAACTTAGACAATATAAACTCTGAAGTTGAAAAACTCGATATTGAAGAACAACGTCTAACACGTTCATACCAAGTCGAAAAGAAAACCTTGGCGCTAGAAGAAAAAGAATACCAACGTAATATTAAACTCAACAAAAAAGGCACCATATCAGCATCGAGTTTAGAACAACAAGAGCGGGTGCTATACAATACTCAGCTACAGCTAAATGATTTAAAAGCCCAAGTAAACCAACTACCAGCGCGTCAAAAAGCCCTAGAAGCACAAATAGCCCAAGCACAGAGTCAAGTTGATCAAGCACAATTGGATTTAGAAAACACCATTATTACTATGCCATTTGATGGTCGTATTATTGATGTGAGTGCCGAACTGCAACAGTTTGTATCTACAGGCGCTAGCCTCATGCTGGCACATGATGTATCAAAGTTAGAAGTCGAAGCAAAAATGCCCACCAGCCAATTAAGCCGTTTAATCCACAGCTTAAAGCAAGACCAAGAAATACTCGATAACCTCAACGCAGTACCCGATATTGCCATTGCCAACTTAACGGCACAAATCACCTTGCGTAACTCGTCATCAGAAACCCATTGGCAAGGCAAGGTAACCCGGATTTTAGGGGAAATTGATGCGCGCTTAGGCACAGCTGGATTAGTGGTAGAAGCTGACTTTGATTTCCTTGAATTCATTAAACGTAACGATCCTACTGCCAGCCCTATTATCTCCGGTATGTTTGTTGAAGTAACCGTTAATGGTCAAGCGCAGCAGCACTTAACCGTGCCATTACAAGCCCTGCATAACAACCGCTTATATCTGGTTGACGAAGAGAATAGACTACAGCTGCAAGAGGTTGAAGTCCTGTTTATTCGCGATCAAGTTGCAGCTATTAAAGCCAAGGGTCTAAAAGCTAACGCCCTGGATACAAGCGTCTTGAAAGCCGGTCAGCAAATTGTATTATCCGATATTATCCCGGTGGCGAGTGGCTTAAAGCTGACGCCAGTGGTATGGGCTGAGGATAAATAATCATGATCCATTTCTTTGCCAAACACCCGACAGCCGCCAATTTAGTCATGGTCATGTTTTTAGCCCTAGGGGCGATCACTATCCCTGATATGAAACGCGAAACATTCCCAGATTTTTCAGTCACTATCGCTCAGATCAGCGTGCCTTACCCTGGCGCCAGCCCTGAAGATGTCGAGCAAGCCATTTGTTTACCCATTGAAGATGCCCTTGATGGTATTAATAATCTCAAGAAACTCACCTGTAGTGCCAGTGAAGGTATCGCAGTGACCACCGCTGAAATGAGTCATGATGGTAATGGCACGACGTTTATTGCCGATATTAAAACCGAAATGGATGCTATTGACCAATTTCCAGAAGAAGCTGAAACCAGCATAGTCAAAGAACTGATGACTTATGATGATGTGGTCAGTCTGGTGATTTACAGTGACATGGATAAGCAAGATCTCAAGCTCTATGCCGAAGATGTAAAACGTCGTTTGAAACGTTTAAAAGGCATTGCCCAAGTTGAGATCAATGGTTTCTCTGATCCACAATTACGCGTCGAACTGGATTTAGTCGCCCTGCGTCAACTGAATGTGTCAGTGCAAGATATCGCCAATCAAATTGCTAAACAAAATGTGAAAATGCCCAGTGGTAATTTAAATACCCCAAGCAGCACGATATTACTGCGTTTCGACGCCCAGCGTTATACACCGCGTGAACTTGGTGAGATCATCGTACTAAGCAACGAAGATGGCAGTAAAATACAATTAAAAGACATCGCGACAATCACCCAACGCTTTGAATTAGACGAATCAAAAATATCGGTTAATGGTAAAGAAGGCACCATGCTCGATATTAAAAAGTCCAAAGCTGATGATTCACTGGATGTGCTTGAAGAAGTACAGCAATTTATCATTGATGAAAAGCTAAATACCCCCGACAGTGTCGAATTTTCACTGACCAAAGACATGGCATCAGTGGCGAAAGACCGTCTTGATCTGCTGCTCTCCAACGGCTGGCAGGGGTTCATCTTAGTATTCTTGGTGATGTGGTTATTCTTTCCGTGGCGCTATGCTATTTGGGTTGCCATGGGCTTGCCAGTTTCTTTCCTTGCCAGTATGTATGTATTGTCATTAGTGGGCATTAGTTTAAACCTGATGTCGATGGTTGCATTGCTCGTGGCCATTGGTTTGTTAATGGATGATGCCATTGTATTATCCGAAAGTGTCGCCCATGAATTATCGAAAACCGAAGACAAACTAGCAGGCATTGTTAAAGGGGTTAATCGGGTTAAAAACGGCGTATTTTCGTCTTTCTTAACCACAGTCGCTATCTTTGGTTCACTGGCCTTTCTTGAAGGTGACATGGGTGAAGTACTGAAAGTGATCCCGATAACCTTAGTCATCACCTTGAGTGTGTCTTTGGTCGAGGCATTTTTAATCCTGCCGCATCACTTGTACGCATCGGTTAAAGATAGCGATGACAGCGTGGCAGAAAACAGCTTTAAAGGCCGTTTCAATAACAAGTTTGAGCATTTTCAGTTTAATATTTTACCCAAAATCATTGGCACAGTAGTCGACCGTCGCTATATGGTAACTGCCGGCATTATAGCCTTATTCATTGCTACTATCTCTCTAGCGTCTAGTGGCATGTTACGCTTCTCAGCCTTTCCTGAAGTAGAAGGCGATTGGGTACAGATAACCGTACTTATGCCACCAGGCACACCGCTAGCAAAAACCGATAAAGTTGTGGCTCGTATTACTCAGGATATTAAAGTCACCAGCGCCAAATTTGGTGAACAGCCAGATAATGAATCACTACTCAAATACATTACGGTGCAAAGTGGCACCAATCCCGATGCGGGTGAAAGCGGTGAACATGTCGCGACTATCTTTGTAGACCTACTAACGTCGGAGAAACGCGACACCCGTATGGCGGATTACATGGCCAGTCTGCAGCAAGAGATAGGTATTATTCCAGGGGTTACTAACCTCATTGTCCGTGAACCCGCGATTGGTCCGGCTGGCCGTGCCATTGATATTGAATTAAGCCATCCTGACATTCAAACCTTAAAAGATGCCGGTAATGAGCTCGCGCAATACCTTGCCCAGTTTAATGGCGTCAGTAACATCATTACTAATCTACGAGATGGTAAACCCGAACTGCGTATGTCGTTATTACCCGGAGCTGAAACCTTTGGCGTCACAGGACAAGATATAGCTATGCAACTGCGCGCCGCGTTCTTTGGTATCACGGTTGATGAATTACAAATTGGCAGTGAAAATGTCGAACTGGATGTGAGATTGGCAGAACAGTATCGTTCTGATCTGGCTTATTATGAAGACTTCCCGTTTACCCTTGCCGATGGTAGCCAAGTGCCACTGGCCAGTATTGTAAAAGTGGAATGGGGCCGTGGTGTTAGCCAGTTAAACCGTATTAATAACATTCGCACTATGTCGTTAAAAGGCGATATAGATAAAGAACAAGCCAATACGGTTGAGCTAATGGCGGGCATGCAAAAAGACTTCGTACCAACACTGACTCAGAAATACCCGGGTATTGAAGTGCGTTTAGGTGGTGAAGTAGAATCAACAGCTGAAACAGGCAACTCGATGGTGAAGAGTTTCTCGATAGGTTTGTTTGTGGTGTTTGCGATCCTAAGTTTTCAGTTCCGCAGTTATGTAGAACCTATCATTGTGATGTTAGCGATCCCGCTCGCGCTTATCGGCGTATTCTGGGGTCACTTCATGTTGAATTACGATCTGACGATGCCGTCAATGCTCGGCTTTACTTCGTTAGCAGGGATCGTGGTCAATAACTCCATCTTGCTGGTGCAGTTCATCAAAGAAAACTTAGAGAAAAGTAATGATATTAGGCAAGCGGCTATCCATGCAACCACCAACCGTATTCGCGCTATTTTAATCACCACAGCGACAACCGCTGCGGGTTTAATGCCGATACTATTGGAGCAAAGTATCCAAGCACAAGTGATAATTCCACTGGTTGTGGCGTTAATCTTTGGTTTGATAGCCTCAACATTATTGGTTATTTTAATCTTACCGGCTTTCTATGGCATCTTAGATGATTTTGGTTTAACTGAGCGTCATAAAGAAGTGTAAATGACAATGTTGGCCAGCTATGATGAGTAACTGGCCAACATCCATAACCTAACTAAACGTTCTGCTTTCGATACGCCAGTTAAATGCTACGTCTTCTGAATCTAGCAGTATTTTCTAATATCTCAGGTCTTGCTACACTTTTCAATATCTCTGGCCTTGCCAAATAATAACCCTGAAAATAATCAGCTCCCGACGCCATACAACGCTCAAACACCGCTTTCGTCTCAATGCCTTCAGCAATAGTTTGCGCCTTAATCGAATGACCGAGATTCACGGCATGATGAAACTTGCTGTACTTGAATGCCGCGAGCAAATCGACAATACTTTTATCTATTTTCAGATAATCAGGTTTAATACTTCTAACTCTCTCTTCAGTCGAATAAGCACTACCATAATCATCAATCGCCACTTCGATACCGAAGCTAGCAAGTTTCTGTATGCCGTTTAATACCGATTCGAGATTACGCCCTTCAAATTCAATAATTTCATACACTAATTGCGCAGGCGATAGACCGATCTTTTTTAATCCTCTGACTAAGGTATCAACGGCAATGTCATGATTAGACAGGATCTCAAATATAACCGGGGTAACATTGATGAAGAGTTTTTTATCGTAATGGCAGGAATAAGAAAAGTTTAGCATATGGATAATCGCACACGTTAACGTGGCAATCGCGCTGGACTCGTCATCATGGCGGATAGATTCAAAGTAATCATGGGGGTTAACCGGTATACCATTGGCATCATAAATTCTGGCGAGCGCCTCGACACCATAGATATTATGTTCGCGGTCAAAAATGGGTTGAAACACACTAGTAAAAGTTAAGCCTTGGTCGATAATGTAGAAACCATACTCAGCGTCTTGTTCGATAAGATCGATGATGTTTTGGTGCAGTCTAGCGTAGTCATTCATAAAATCCATCGTACAACCTTCATTCCCTATTAGCTACATTGCCCTCACTTTCGCGAGGTACAGTAACATGGAATAATGGCTTAATAACGGCGAGCGCTTACATTCACTTACATTGCAGGTTTTTTTTGATTAAAACTATGATGAATAGCTCAAATACATGATTTAAAAATAGAAAACACAATCTAATTTAGGCCTTAATTAAGTCAATTATGACTAAGCACAGATACCAACACTCTCTTTCACGGCCTTGAACCAAGGTTTCTCGCCACAGTCTATCTCGGCATCAAATTGACGCGATAACATTGACTGGACGTGTTTGATCGCATCACTGGCAATCAGCACTTTTTCACCTGCCGCAATATTATTATTTAAGGCAAGTTCGTTAGCGTAATGCAATAAATCTGCTGCAGAATCTAAATTAAAAGAAGCTGTGTGTAAAATATCTAAATTTGCTTGCGTGTAATTACAACCTCGAATAAAGCTAATCTCGTGCTTTATGCGTGAAATAAGTGCCAAGCCATCTTTAGTTACTATATGAAATTCCACGGTTAGCCTCTCAGTTAAATTTATGTCTGCTTGATTATAGTCGTCATCCTTAAAAAGCAGATATTGAATATAATTAAATTTTAGTTAAAACAATATAACTGGTCATAAAAAACAATATATGATTATAAATAGAAAGATAGCTGCTCAATTAGTAGCTTGCCATAATTAATGCGGACAAAGATAACAGTAGACCTCGTTACGCGTAACAGCAGTAGTAACGATTAAATTGAACCACAGATAAGCTGAAAAACCATTCTAAATAAATCTTTATTTTTCTATAAAACTAAATCCACAATTTGTATGCATTTTCTAATTTAAAACCCTATTCTGGCTTCAACAAATCGAAACGCACCCTGAAAGGATAAAACCATGACACAATTAAACGTAGTTGATACAGCGAAGAAACTTTGGAGCAGCAAAGACGAAATTGCTAAAAATATTTGGTTAGCAGGTCTTGGTGCATACGGTAAAAGCATTGATGAAGCGAACAAAGTATCAGATAAATCTTCAACATTATTCGAAGAATTAGTGGCTAAAGGCACTAAAATTGAAGAAACAGCAAAAGAAAAATTATCTGATAAAAAAATCTCTACTGATGTTTTAGAAACACGTGTAAATCAAGTGTTCACTAAAATCTCTGGTGTTGATAGCACTAAAGTTGACGAGCTAAACGCTAAAGTTGACGAATTAACGAAAGCAATCGCTGAACTTAAAAAATAACACACATTAAGGTACTCAGTGTAATCACTGGATCTTAAATGTAGATATTGATACCTGCCAATTAATATCAGTATCAATAGATATGGTGAGCCTCGGCTCGCCATTTTTCGTTTTAAGCTTCTAACTTTATTGTTAACGCCGATTTCCCAATACTTTGCTAATACATCTGTTATTACCCGCCCTTATTCTACATCTTCATACTACTAAGCGTAAATCAGCAACGATTACGTTACTTTTCACGCAAAAATAATACGATAAAGTATATTATGCAACTGTTCAAACATTGACCACCGAGTCAGTAATATAAAGAAAGTATAAAAAAAATTCAGTATTACCTCATTAGCTAGATAAAACGCTTCAAAGCCCTATAAGTAGCAGTCCTACATAATAATAGCAGCAGCTAACCCACGAGTTATCTACAAGTTTTGAATATTGCTACCACACAAAAAAATTGACAACCGCGTCAACATCTTTAAGATGCCCCGCAAGCAATGTGACGTTGTATAATTTTGGCAATATGGGCCTTAAGTCTCTACTCTGAAACCGTAAATTTCAGACCTACAATGAAGCAGGATAATTGTACCTTTTTTAGGTATGGTTCCCCTACCCAAAGTTATACTTCGGAATATTGTCATTTTAAATCAACCAACTTAATAGTAATGGATGTTTATTAATGGACAAGTACTTCCTCCTGTCTGCGCGTGGCGCAACTGTAAAAAATGAAATCTACGCGGGTTTAATTACCTTTTTAGCGATGAGTTATATCTTAGCAGTGAATCCGGCAATCTTAGGAAGCATCGAAGGGATAGACAAAGGCTCAATATTTACAGCTACCGCACTGTCTGCAGCTATCGCAACATTCATTATGGGTGCGTTTTCTAAATACCCTATTATGTTAGCGCCGGGCATGTCGATGAATGGCTTTTTTAAAGCTATCTTATTAGGCGGTGGTATTTCATTACTTTGGCATGAAGCACTATTTGCTATTTTCCTTTCTGGTTGTCTGTATTTAATTCTAAGCTTAACACCTGCTCGCAAGGTGATGATTGAAGCCATACCTGAAGATTTAAAGCTCGGTATTGCTGTTGGTCTTGGCTTGTTCGTTTCATTTTTAGGCCTTAAAAATGCCGGTATCATCGTTAGCAACCCGTTTATTCTGGTGAGCATGGGCGATGTGTACGACCCGAAAGTGTTCATTGCACTGGTCAGCATCTTTATTGCGATTGGTTGTTTAGTTCGCGATATGAAACTCGCGACCGTTATTTCGTTTATCTCATCTATTATTTTAAGTTTATTGAGCGACCACTTCTTAGGTAGTAACTTAATAACTATACCAACTGAAGTTTTTTCTATGCCACCAAGCTTAGCCCCTACCTTTGGTGCTATCTTTGACTTGTCACAACTGACAATGCCAAAAATGAGTGACTTAATCTTCTTGGTTATTATCTTCTTCATTGTTGATTTCTTCGATGGCTTGAGTACGATTGTGGGTGTTGGTCGTGACGCGGGTATTATCGGTAAAGACGGTAAAGTGCCAAACGCGAAATCTGCATTAATTGCCGATTCAGGTGGTACTATCATAGGTACGGTATTAGGGACTACATCAATTACCGCTTACTCTGAATCTGCAGTTGCCTCATCATTGGGTGCGAAAACAGGTATCAGTGCAATCACGGTTGCAGTACTGTTCTTAATCTCTATGTTCCTATTCCCGGTGTTCTCTATCTTTACCACTGCGATTGTGGCGCCGGCATTAGTGGTTATCGGTATTTACATGATTAAGAACTTAGCGATGATTAACTGGGACAAGAAAGAATCGGCAATTCCAGTATTCTTTATCATGGTATTCAGCTTGTTAACCTTCTCGCCTGCCAACGGCATGGCAATGGGTTTCATCAGCTACTGTTTCGTAATGTTAGTGCAAGGTGATGGCAAAAAAGTTCATCCGATTATTTACTCACTAGCACTACTATTTATTGTTTATTTAGCACTTTCATAATTTAGGGACGAACACATGAACTTATTAGAACAAGCGATTTTAGAGCACGGTAAATCAGTGAACAACGTAGCCCTAGACGCAAGTAGCTTTTTAACTAAGCAAATTGATATTCAGATTTTGGACTGGTGTGCATCACAGTTAGCTATCCACTTTCAAGATGCTAAAATAGACCGTATTCTAACAATCGAGAGCGGCGGTATTGCCATCTCGACATTAGTAGCGTTAAAACTGAATGTGCCATTAGTGGTAATGAAGAAAAAACGCAGCATGTTAGATCCTGAAAACGTCCTAACAACCAATGTATTTAGCTTTACTAAAAACTCGTCATACGAATTGAACTGTAATGTTGAACACATTAATGACAATGACCGCGTATTATTTATTGATGATGTATTAGCACACGGTAATGCGGTTGAAGGTACGTTAGAGATTCTGGCACAGACTAGCGCAACATTAGTTGGCGTGGGTATCTTGTTTGAGAAGTCATTCCAAGCTGGCGCGAAAATGCTAGCAGACAAAGGCATTGATACGCTGTCATTGGCACGTATCAGTTCACTAGAGAACGGCATTCACTTTTAAGTAAATAGCCATTAGCTAGCAGAAAACAAACCAAAGGGGAGAAACAGTCACTGTTTCTCCCCTTCTTGTTTCTATAATTAAGGAAGGACTATTAACAACCATCTTCAACAGTTGATACTTCACTGTATGCGATAGCACCACCAGCAACCTCAAATGCATAAAATGCGTAACACTGCTCTCTGACTGACTTACCTTGAGGTACAAAAAGCATGCCCCAGCCTTGAGTATAACCACCTGTGACACTACCCGCAGGGGTTTGATCCACAACACATACCGACGCTTGTGAGCATACCTCATCTAACACCGCTGAATTATGATAGCCATTACCTAGATAATGCATATTATTATTCATAAGCTCTGCTAATCTTGCATCCCAAATTTCTTGTGGTCTACCATAATAAGTATTAATAGCAACACCACCGACATCAACCTCAACACCGGATTGGTCATCAAGACCTTGCATGATCGCGGCATAATTGACTTGGTCGACGACAAAACTGAAATTACCCGCAATACCTTTAATCGCGGCTACTCGAGCATCCTGCTGAATATTGATAAATCGAGGTATCGCAACCGCGGCAAGAATACCAAGCACGATGATCACGATAACCAATTCTATAAGCGTAAATCCCTTATTCTTATACATAATTAATTTCTGCTACCTAATACTGCAAAATAAAATAGTTAATCATATTTTATGATTTTGTATAAGATAACGATTTGTTAAATAAAATCAACTATAGATCAGAAACAATAGAGCGAAACAATAGGAATTTATCCGACGAACCACAGGTTTTAAATTTAATTACATACTTAAATTAATTACATACTTAAAGTAGTCGGTTTAGCAAAAAGATCCGCTAATGCCTTTGATGATTTTAAGGGACCTTGCTGCATCACGTCATCAAGCACACTCATACTCTCTGCAAAATAAGGGTTCCAGCTGAGTCTTGCATAGATCTTACCTGACTCTTGATAACCATAAGCGGAATACCAGACCTCTTCACCAGCTTGGCATTTGGCTTCATCGACTTCACCCTGACCATTACCACACATTGTAATTTCCCCACCAGGTCCATATACGGGATTTAACGGTGAAAATAATAAGCCTAAATGCGAACCGTTGGATATTTTCTGTTGGGGTAAATCCATGCTAAAACGCACCGCTCGCTTGTCCATTGGTTCACCTCACCTTTCCAGACTAACTTGTTACTGGTATTGGTCATCACTTGACTAAATACGCTCTGTGCATAAGCCGTATCAATAACATGCTCGCCTTCACTCATCATCATAAATACCGGTTTGTCATAGTCTGCTTTTTCTAGATCATCACGCACGATCTCTGAGGTTTGATAATAAACAGCGGCAGCATTCATCGGTAATGAATTGTATCGAGTATAGTTATCTTCAGGATCGCGATCAGCCCAAGTAATAAAGTGACTTACTGCAGGTGCTAAAGCTGCGACAAACGCGTCCGGTTTAAATGCTGGCGCAAATAATAATAACCCAGCGATCTCATCATCGTTAATCGCTTGTGATGTGACTAAATTAGCCCCCGTCGAGAAGCCCCCAAGCCAAACCTGGTCAACATCTTGCTTGAGTAATTGCGTATGATGCGCAACAACACCTTGCCAGTCAGCGAGTGTCGGTAATATCAAATCCCCCACTTTACTGCCATGTCCGGGTAATAATACTGTTCGCACTAAATAGCCCTGCTGCGCGAGATGCTCTGCAATATCAATAAATGAAAAAGGGGAATCAGCAAGACCATGTACCAATAGTACGCCTTGGCCGTTGGGGTGTTCTGGTTTTATTTCGTAAGGTAGGTTGGCTTTAATTTCTTTGTCTTCATCAGCCGAATTAAACACGCGATTAGCACGTAACCAATGTTCTGTTTCTTGTAAATAAAGATCAAAATCCGCTTGCTCAAATTCAGGCAGTGCGTCTGCCGTCAAGTAATGAGGATCATCAGGTGTGGTGCTTTTACACCCTGTTAGCGCCGCGCCATAGATTAGGATAAACGCGGTGATCATCAAACTTAAGCGTAATTTATATTTTGTCATAACAAGGCTCATTACTATTCTCTGAGAGTTTAGTTTAAATGAGACCTATTATATATGCCAACACTGAACATAAGATGAATATGACAATCGAGGATAGCTATTTAACTGACAAGATAACGACTTAATCGACAAGATAACTACTTAACCGACAAAACTAAATCATCAACGATCTGCTCTGGGATTAACAAACGTAAATCACTTAAACACGCACTCGCATCTATGCCTTGCTGTAATTGTAACTCGCACAAGCTATACAAATATTTAGGTTGCGGATTAACTTGATAAGCCTGTGACAACAGTTCAACGGCCGCCATAGGCTCTTGTGCTTTAGTCAGTAGTGCCAAGGTATAACTGACTTGTGCATCCTGGTTATTTAACTCATGCGCGAGTTTAATATTGGCGATAGCAGCACTGCTGTTTTTTTCACGATAGTGCGCTAAACCTAAACTAAAATACAATTCACTGCTGGCAGCACCTTGTTGAGTGATCTGAGTTTGCACAACCTCTTCAAGTAAAGTGATTGCTTGCTGGTTTCTGTCGGTAGCTTTTAACAGCTCCACATATTCTAAATACATGAAGTTATCGTTATTACCTGTGTGGCGATTTAACACGACTGTAAACACTATCTCAGCTTGTTCGTAATCACCGCGAACGCGATATAAATAGGCGCGCTGTGCCAAGGCTGCGTTATCATCTGGCAGTGCCAACATATATGCTTCAATTTGTTCATCAAGCACTTGTCGCTGGCCCTCATTCAAAAGAGGCCATAAAGTAACAACAGCTAATGCAGCTTCAAATCGCACGCTTTCTACAGCATCATTCAATAGTGGCGATATAATGTCCCAACGCGCTGAAGGCTGCCAATGTTCGACCGCAAAAATAGCTGCTCGTCGTAATTCAATCGCGTCATCGCGCGTTGCTCGACCAATGGCAATGATCGCATTTTGATCGCTGATATTACCCAATTCCATTGTTGCAGCAACACGCTGCTGGATTGGTGCCTCTTTATTTTGTGAAATCTCAGATAAGGTTACGCTGTCAAATTCTGTCGCGCTGACATTCGTCGTCAACAATAATGCTATCAATAAACTAACAGCCAGTTGCATTGCAGACATAATGACTCGAGCAGGCATCTCAATTGTTTGCTTAACAACGTATTTCATTATCATAAATCATTCCTGGTTAACTTAATCTAAATAGTTAATTTAAGCGCCTCAGACTTTATCAATACCTCATGTAATAATAAGATATTCTCTGTCTTTGGTAAGCCCTTATCTTGCATCCAATGATAAGTAGCTTGGCTTATTTCCTCTACAGTAAATTTACCGCTTTGATTACTGTTCAGTCCTTTGCTACCTTCCTGTGCTTTACTATTTTCCAGATCTTTATTCTTTTCCAGCTCTTTATTATTCTCTAGATCTTTATTAACAGGCAAATAATCAAGTTTCACTAATAATTCACCCAGTTCATTCATTGCTGCTGGCGGGATCTCAATGTCTTTCAAATCGGAAGTCCACAGCAGACTTAATACGTCATGATTTGCTTTGGTTTGTTTGTAGCGTGTCATTGCGGTTTTATACGGTGCTTCACATACTGCGTCATCAGGTGCTTTTTGACAGATATTGAAATACGTTGCGTACATTTTATATTCTCGCGCCATCGTCGCGAATGATTGATCAATCAACGGCTCGACTATGTCGCTAGGAAAATAAGTCGTGTCACTAAGCGCTTTAGTAGTAATGTCAGTAGTGACGATTGCTAGCTCTGCTGTATTATCACGTTCTTGAAATAATGATGCCACAGTTGAGCAGCCCACCAACGATAGGCTAGCGACGCTGAATAGCGCTGTAATAAGTATTTTTTTCATTGCTTGTACCTTATTTAAATTTGATTTTCATGGCGTCGGCGTTAATCTTTTTATGCACGTTATAACCCATGCTCACGATGATCATCATGATGTATTGGTCGATATGACTGAAGAATTGCTTCCAACCACCACACAGGTAATTTAAGCCAGATTCACCATCTAAGGTTTTGATAAAGCGGTTTTTAGGGCATTCACCGAAACACGCAAATTGATATTCACATTCGCGACATTGTTTCGGTAACCTTGCTTCTTTAGCACGACCAAATTTTTCCTGTCCCGCTGAGAATTGCATATCTTCGAGGGTTTTATCTTTGATATTACCGAGCTTATATTCAGGGTAAACGTAGTGATCGCACGAGAATACGTCGCCATTGGCTTCGATAGCCAGACCTTTGCCACACATAGGAGCAAGCGTACATAATGGGTTTACACGTCCCATCCATGCTTCGATACTTGCTTCAAAATAAGGTACATTGATTTGGCCGATATCGTTGTCTAACCATTCATCAAATACTGTGCACAGGAACTTGCCCCATTGCGACGGTGATACACACCAGCTTTCAACCACAGAGTTTGGGTGACTTGGATCTATTTCAGGCATACCTTGGAATATGACTTCTTCATTTTTCCAATGTTGTGGTGCGGTCGTTTTAAAGCTTTTTGGTTCTACAATCGGGATAAATTGCATTTGCTTTGATTTAACGTCATCGCGTAAAAAACGATATATTTCCAGTGCGTTATCACCGGTTAAATTGTTAACACAAGTCAGCGTGGCAAAATTGATGTTGTATTTATGCAGGATCTTGATGCCCGCAAATGTTTGCTTAAACGTGCCTCGTCCAGCTCTGTTTACACGGTAGGTATTGTGGATCATTTCAGGTCCATCAATGCTAATACCGACCATGAAGTTATTCTTTGCTAAGAACTTGCCCCATTCGTCATTGAGTAAAATGCCGTTGGTTTGCATATTATTTTCGATAGTGACATTGTTTGGTGCGTATTTTTTTTGCAAGCGCACTACGTCTCTAAAATAGTTAACACCCAGTAATGTTGGTTCACCACCTTGCCAATGGAAAACAATTTCTGAATGGTTTTGTTGCTCGATATAAGTGCGAATATAATCTTCTAACATTTCGTCTTTCATGACGGGCTTACAGCCATCTTTATCACCTAGCAGTTCTTCTTTACTGAGATAATAGCAATATTGGCAATCAATGTTACACGTTGAACCTGTTGGCTTAGTCATGATATTCATGCGCTTAGTTGGTTCATGAGGATTATATGTGTACACGTCTTTTTTCGCTGTTAGCTTATCTGTCATGGTTTGTAGATTGTTAGTCATGGTATCTCACTTAATTATCGATGCTGTGGTGTTGGTAGTAGCAAACTCTCCTTAGTTTGTAGTAACGAGCTACCTAAGCAGCTCGTTACTTGTGCATAATCAATTAGTCATGATTATTGGTATTGAGCACGTTCCCAAATTTGCATTTTCTCTACAATCTTATCAATTGAGAATGAACCAGGTACTTGACGTGGTGGGAATTCATTAAAGGTATTTAACCACTGGAAAGTATAACCAGCGCCCATATACATATACGGTAGATGTTCAACCATCCAAGTTTCATATGCACCAGCAGTATCAAATGCTGATTCATACGGGTCTTGACGTAAGTTGAATACATACGGCATACGACCTTCTGTCATCGGACAGCGCCATGCTTCAATACCGTGACACTCTTGGTATGAGTAAAGGATCTTCCAATCACCAACACGTACGCCAGCAACATCACCGCTATCAGTGCCGTACACATAAGCTTTACGTGGCCAATCTTTATTATCATCAGCTGTTGTTGATTTGCCTTCGATAAGTTTTGGTAATAAGTTGTAACCATCTAAATGTACTTTGTACTTCTTGCCGTTTAACTTCGTGCCTTTTTTCAGGTCAGCAGCGATTGTTGGTTCGCCTGCTGCAGCAAGGAATGTTGTAGCCCAATCATTGTGCGCTGCAATTTCATTAACCACTTGACCCGCAGGGATCTTAGCTGGCCAACGTACCATAGCTGGTACACGGAAACCGCCTTCCCATGTAGTGTTCTTCTCGCCTTTAAAGCGTGAAGAACCACCATCA
The DNA here is from genome assembly GCF_008931805.1 of Moritella marina ATCC 15381. Classification (GTDB taxonomy): domain Bacteria; phylum Pseudomonadota; class Gammaproteobacteria; order Enterobacterales; family Moritellaceae; genus Moritella; species Moritella marina. Next base: position 2,703,249 of record NZ_CP044399.1, read on the forward strand.
GGCCAAGACCATTTTTCTGCACCATTATCAGTGGTATACAATACAACTGTATTATCAGCGATCTTAAGATCATCCAATTTGTCTAGTAACACACCGACCATGTTGTCGTGCTCTACCATGCCGTCGCCGTATAAACCGCCACGCTTAGATAAACCTTTACTGTCTTCTTTTAGATGCGTCCAAACGTGCATACGAGTGGCATTAAACCAAACAAAGAAAGGTTTCTTTTCTTCATGTGCACGGTCAATGAAATCAAGTGCTGAAGCAAGGAACTCTTCATCAACTGTTTCCATACGTTTCTTGGTTAACGCACCAGTATCTTCAGTACGGCCGTCAGCATAAGAATGAATTACACCACGTGGGCCAAAACGTTTCTTAAAGCCAGCGCCTTTAGGGTAATCTGCGTGCTCTGGCTCTTCTTCAGCATTCAGGTGATACAAGTTACCAAAGAATTCGTCAAAGCCATTCGCTGTTGGAAGCTGTTCAGGGCGGTCACCTAAATGGTTTTTACCGAACTGACCAGTCATATAACCTTTGTCTTTCAACATACCAGCAATGGTAGGATCTTCTTGACGCATGCCCTGTGTAGAGCCCGGCATACCGACTTTAGTAAGACCGGTACGGATTGGATGTTGACCCGTGATAAATGCAGCACGACCAGCAGTACAAGATTGCTCGCCATAGTAATCGGTAAATAACACGCCTTCATTGGCGATACGGTCAATGTTTGGTGTAAAATGACCTGCTTGTCCATGCGTATAAGCACTGATGTTATCAATACCAATATCATCGCCCCAAATGGCTAAGATATTAGGACGGCTTTCATCGGTAGTCGCAAAACTTGCTGTTGCAGTAGAGGCAAGAACAGCACCTATCGACAATTGCAAAAACGTCTTATTTTTAAACATAATAATGTCCTGTGATTGTTTTACTAATTTGTGAATAAAATCATCACGGGCTATTCTCCATGTGCTAAGGTATTCAGTAAGCAGTAAATTTACTGAATAAAATAGTCAATTGATTTACATCACTGAAATCATAATCCAAGATCACAAAGTCTGTTTTGCAGTACTTTTACGCTAGTGCTTTTAATCTATTACTTTAATCCTAGCACTGCCACATTCCCATTTGCGTGTTAAACATGGAACGAATAATGCTAGAATCGACTAATACTGATTTCGAACAACTGTTAATGAATCAATCTGCGATGATGATTTCTAGCAAGCCAAAAGATTTTAATCAACTCTGGCAAAAAATATCATTGGATGTATTAGATTTTTTTAATATTGATAGGCTTACGCTGTTTCCTAACTCGATGATCTTACTTAATGATGGTAAAACCGAGTCGGTCGAAAAAGCCGGCATTCCGCCATTAATTAAGCAACATTTTATTGATGGTAATTATCAGGATTACTTTAAGTTATTAAAAACCAAGCATGATTGGATCAGCTTTACCGCGCAGGAATTACAAAAAGATAAGTGCATAGTATTAAATAAGTTACATGAGCAAGGTGGACGCTGGCACTGCATTATTCCATTACAATTGTTTGGTCAACAATGGGGAGCGCTGTCTTTCACGCGATTTGGCAATAATGATCAGCCGTTAGGTAATGAGGATTTGAAACGCCTGAAGCTATTGTGTGAAATGTGGTTATGCTACTGGCAGCATTCAACGCTTGCCCTCAACTTACAGCAAGATGTAAATGAAAATGAAAAGTTACTACTACTGAGTAAAAAGCAGTGTGCGGTCTTAACGTTACTAGCACAGGGTGATAGTGCTAAACAATGCGCAGAGAAGCTGTTCTTAAGCCCACGCACCATCGAATCGCATAAATATCGCATGTTAGATATTTTAGAACTGGATAAACCGGCTGAACTGATCCAGTTTGCGCTGCGTAACGGTTTAGGTATTTCCAGCGACTAACACAAAATCAGTAATTCTACTGCTTAATCCCTTCTTTATGTCATTTATCATTGCTGCACAATTTATGTTACGACTTGCTATTAAAATTAATTAATAGCGATCGTAATAAACTGATAATACAGCAATGATAAATCGATAATCATAACGCTTAATGTTGCGCTAGCTAATATCGCGCTAG